>CAYMAS010000001.1:0-241338 GCA_964388485.1 uncultured Tepidisphaerales bacterium
CCAGGATCGCCGAGTGGACGACCTCGACCTCCACGTTGGCCCGCTCGCGGGCCTGGCTGAGCTGTTCGTGGTGCCCCTGCTCGGGCGGCAGGTGCGGGTCTTGGTGGAGCGCGTCGTTCAAAGTAGGCTCAGGATGCGGTGCGGCGGCTGCGACGGGTGTCACGCGGATGACCCGCGGGTTCGTGGCAGCGTCAGCCTACGAGGGCGAGTTCGAGGGTTTCGCCGAAGCGTCTGAGCAGTTCGTCGCGGACGAACTTCAGGTCGGGGCGGTCGAGGCGGGGGCTGATCTTGAGGAGGGCCAGCGCGTCTTCGCGGGCGTCGTGGAGGAGATCCATCTCTTCGCTCAGGTTGGCGACCTTCAAGGGGGGCAGGCCGTGTTGCCTCGTGCCGAAGAAGTCGCCGGGGCCGCGGAGGGCAAGGTCGACCTCGGCCAGCTCGAAGCCGTCGGTCGTGCGGCACATGGCGGCAATGCGCTCGCGGCCGTCGCTCGTCTGCGGGTCGGAGACGAGGAGGCAGTAGGATTGTTCGCCGCCGCGGCCGACGCGGCCGCGGAGCTGGTGGAGCTGCGAGAGGCCGAATCGCTCGGCAGATTCGATCACCATGACCGTCGCGTTCGGGACGTCGACGCCGACCTCGATGACGGTTGTTGCGATCAATACGTCGACTTCGCCATTTCGGAAGCCGGTCATGGCGGCTTCGCGTTCGGGGCCCTTCATGCGGCCGTGCATCGGGGCGAGGCGAAGGCCCTTCAGCGGGCCCTTCTCTAGTTTCTCCAAGTGTGATTTGAGGCTCTTCGTATCACCACCCCCCACACTTCCATCATCGCCGATTTGAGGTAGAACGACGTACGCCTGCCTGCCCTTCTCGACTTGGCGGCGGACGAAGTCGTAGGCGCGGGCGGCATCGCGGGGTTCGACGTGCCGCGTCTCGATCGGCTGACGGCCCGGCGGCAAGGCGTCGATCGTCGTCACGTCGAAGTCGGCGAAGTTGGAGAGCGCCAGCGTCCGCGGGATCGGCGTGGCGGTCATGACGAGGTAGTGCGGGGCGTGGCCCTTGTCCTTGAGATGGCCGCGTTGGCGGACGCCGAGCTTGTGCTGTTCGTCGACGACGACGAGGCCCAAGTTGGCGAAATCCGTTCCATCCGTAAGCAACGCCTGCGTGCCGACGGCGAGATGGATGTCGCCGCTGGCGATGTCGCGGCGTACGGCTTCGCGTTGGGCTTTCTTGAGCCGGCCGGTGAGGAGTTCGACGCGGACGGCGCTGCCGTCGAGGAATTGGCTGAGCGTGCGCGCGTGTTGGGCGGCGAGGACTTCGGTGGGGGCGAGCAGGACGGACTGCATGCCGTTGGCGACGCCGAGGAGCATCGCGTAGAGGGCGACGACGGTCTTGCCGCTGCCGACGTCGCCCTGGAGCAGGCGGTTCATCGGCACGGGTTTCTTGAGGTCGCCGGCGATCTCGTAGACGGCGTTCTGCTGGGCGTCCGTCAGGTCGAACGGGAAACGCGCTCGGATGCGTTCGTCGAGGCGGCGGTCGATGCGGAAGACGGGCGCGCTGATGCGGCCTTCGCGGAGCCGACGCGTGACGGCCAACCCCAGCTGCAGGAGCATCAGTTCGTCGTAGACCACGCGACGCCTGGCCTCGGCGGCGTCGGCGGCGTGAGCGGGCTTGTGGATCTTGCGGTAGGCGTCGCCGCGGGAAAGCAGGTGACGATTCTCCAGGAATTCGGCAGGAAACCACTCGTCGAGCTTCGCGGCGGCGGCTTCGACGTGGTCGGCGACGAGTTTCTCGATCTGCTCGCTCGGCAAACCCGCGGTGGCGGCGTAGATCGGGCGGAACGTGTTCTCCTCGATGGCGTCGGTGTCGTCGTCGACCTGTTCCCACTTGGGATTGGCCATCTGCGGGATGCCGCGGAAGTGGCGGACCTTGCCGCGGACGCGGACGTGCATGCCCGGCGTGAGCTTGCCGCGCATCCAGCCAGCGTTGAACCAGACGCAAGCGAGGACTTCCCCAGATTTCGCGTCTTTAACGGTGGCCTCGAATCGGCTGCGTGGGCGGCCGGCGATGAAGTCGCTGGCGACGACTTCGCCGCGAACGGTTTGGATCTGTTCGGCGACGAGTTCGTCGACGCCGCGTTCGCCGGACTCGAACTGGTAGTCGCGCGGCAGGTAGTCGATGAGGTCGCCGAGGGTGGCGAGTCCGAGCTTGCGGAGGGCGGCTTCCTTCTTCGGGCCGACGCCGTCGAGGGTGGTGAGCGGGGTGGAGAGGTCGACCAAGCTGCCGCCACGGTAGAGGATTAGAGACCCCTTCGGCAACGCTCGACGAACTGCAGGGCGGCCGCTGGGATGCTTACGCTCCGTGCTCATGTCCAAGCCGTTCGTCCTCCTTCGCGATCCAGCGACCTACCGCGCTTGCAAGCTCGACCTCGTCGAGAATCATGATGCCCGCCGCTACTGGGTCGACTTCTTCACGAGCCACATCGACACCATCACCAGCCTCGGCGTCGCGGCACAGGCCGACACCGCAGACGCACGTGATCGTGCCCAAGCCGTCGCCGATCAATTACGAACGAAGCTGCGTGCTTTCATGGACCAGCCCAGGCAGTTCGGCCGCGTGACGCTCTTCGAGCTCGATCGCTGGCGAGACATTGCACTGCGAACCAACGGCTTCATCGACGCCTTCGTTGATCAGAAGCGACGTGAGAACGAAGCGATGCTCCCGCTCCTGGAGACGGTGGTCGAGCAAATCTGCCAGAGCGATGACCCCGTCCGTCTCGCGGTGGAAGGCGTCTTTGCCGGCAACATCTTCGACATGGGTGCCAAAGCAACGGCAGGGCAGTTCAAGGACAAGTCGCCCGACTTTCTGGAGACGCGGTCGAAGCTCAAGCCGCGCCCGTGGCTGCACGACGACCTCGACGCGTTTCGCCAACGCGTCAACACCGAGCCGCCGCGCAAGACCGTCTTCTTCGCCGACAACGCCGGCAGCGACTTCGTGCTGGGCGTCTTGCCGTTCGTTTGGCTCGCCAGCACGCCCGGCAGCAGCGTTGTGATCGCGTGCAACGAGGAGCCGAGCCTGAACGACATGACGGCGAGCGAGGTGCGCGAGCTTTGGCCACGCCTGCCGGCGGTCGTTCGCGACCTCCCCGTCGAGATCGTCTCGACCGGCACGGGCGACCCGCTCATCGACTTGTCCGCCGTCGGCCCAGAGCTGAACGAGGCCGCCGCAGACGCCGACCTCGTCGTCCTCGAAGGCATGGGCCGCGGCGTCGAGAGCAACTTCGACGCCGACCTGACCTGCGACCGGCTCAACCTGGCGATGCTCAAGGACGAGCTCATCGCCAAGGAAGTCGGCGGCAACCTGTACGACTGCGTCTGCCGATTCCGTCCTGTCAGCTCGGCGTGAGCCAGCCTTCGGGGTCGACTAAGACGGATCATGCTTGGAACGAGCGCTTCTACCAGAAGCTCGTCATCCCGAGCGAGCGCAGCGAGTCGAGGGACCTCGCCACGCACGAGACGTTCCGAACAAGGTCCCTCGGCTTCGCTCGGGATGACAGACGCGCAGCTGCCAAGCACAATCCGTATGATTCAACCAGGTCGCACCCGCGGCTTCGCTTGCACCCCAGACTTCGAAAGCAACCAAACGAACAACCGGAGCAGCCCCACGGCCACTCCGGTACTCGGTACTCGGTATTCGGTACTCGGTATTCGGTACTTCCGCCTCAAGCCGCCAGCCGCGCCTGGCCGCCGGGCAGGTTCGTGCTGATCGCGTCCGCCAACGGCCCGACCTCGCCGCGGCCGTTGTAGTAGTTGGCCGTGATCCACACCGTCGCGCCGCCGGGCACGTCCTCGGGCATGGCAATGACGTGGTTCATCCGCGTCGCCTGCCCGGCGTGGGTCCACCGGCCGATCTGCGCCTTCGTCGGGACCGACTCGCTGATGGCGTAGTAGACGTTCATGCCCGCGATCCCGGCAGGCCGACCGGCCCGGCCGTCCTCACGCCGCATGGCGATCGCCACCATGTGCCGCTTGGTGTCGGTGATGGTGACGACGGGCTCATCGTCCGGGGCGGTCTGCTCGGTCCTGGTGCGGTCCGGCACGGTGATGGCCAGCTGCCGCCGCTGCTCGTCGGTGGTCTGCGGGTGCGTCTGGACCTGCCTGACGAGGCTCCTCACGCTCCGCTTAAGCGTCTCCAGGTCCTCACGTTGGCGTTCGACCGAGATCCGCGTCCGCGTCAGCGGTTTCGACGCGGCATCAACGGAAGCCTTGGCTCGATCAAGGGTCGTCTGCAGGTCCGTTAACGACTGCTCGCTCAACCCTATCTGATTGTGGAGCAGCGTGGCGTTGCGAAGGAAGGAGACCGCCCACTCGATGAAATCGGCGATGCGTGCTGGTAAGTAGCTTTATGTCATGGCAGAGGTGTTGGAAGATGGTGTGTTTCCGACGCCTCGCCCCAGTGGCTCCCGCCGGTTACCCCGTGTGTCGGCAACAGATCGACGACACGTTTGTCGCCGCCACGGATTTCGTTGTCCCCATCCGCGTCCGAAAACCTTCATCTCTCCACGTCCGGCCGCACGTGCAGGAACAGATTGACGCCTGCCGACTCGCAGTCGACATCGACCTGACGCGTCTCGGCACCGGCTTTGACGGCGAGAGACCGCAGCTGCTCCGGCGTCCGGTGGTGCAGGTGCCAGTCGCCGATCAACTCCATCCATGGCCTAGACGGGTTGCCGGTCGCAAAGTTTCCAATGACCAGCTTCCCGCCGGGTCGAACCGACTTCAAGAGCCGTCGGAGGCACAAGACGAAAACCCGATCGTCGAAATAGTCGAACAAGCCGGCGGACCAGACGAGGTCGAACAATTCGTCTGACTGATATCGCATCACATTCGCCTGCTCGAAGATGACACGATCCTTGAACGGTCGACACAGCGACATCGCATAGGCGATGGCTGCTTCACTGGTGTCGACGCAGGTGAACCGTACTGCCGCGGCAGGCTGTTTGGCGAAGAAGTCATATACGTCGCGAGCGGGCCCGGATCCGACGTTCAGGACCGACAGCCTTCCATCGCCGTTGCGTTCAAGACCCTGGCTGACCTGTTGATGCAGATACTGCACGCGGTTGCGGACGGCCCGAGGTGCGGGCTGGGCGTGAAAGAACTCGTCCCACCGCCGCAGGTCCGACTGCTTCGAGATGCGTTGCGTGTAGATCCGGTCGATCATCTCGAAGTCGCCGGCGTAGCCGTGCGGCTTGAGGTAGCCGAAGCCCTGCATCGTGTCGAGCGACATCACACCGTCCGGCAGTGCATCACGCACAACTGACGCTGGCACCGACGCCGCCACAAGACCATCGATGAGTGACAGAACGTGCTCGTACTCCGCCGGCTCGGGCCCGCCATGTTCCGCAACCGCCGCCAACGCGTCCCAGATACGTTGCGCAGAATCGACCATAACGCGTTGAGAAATCAATGGCCTTCAGACGCCGTTGCTGAAGAACGTGAACGCAAGCACGAACAGGAGCTTGACGACCATGATGGTGGCCGCAACGGCGACCAGCATCCGCGAGTCGTGATCGTCCAGTGCTTCCGCTTCCGACTCGACGTCCAGGTAGGGATTGAAGGGTGACTGCTCTTGATCAAGTTTGATGAATCGCTCTTGCCTAGCTGTCAGCCAATGTCTGAGGAAACGAATGTCCTTCAGCAGACCAAGAGCGACCCACAGCAAGAGCGAAAGGAAGAGAAAATCGGCAAGGATCAGGAACGCCTTCACCCAAGCGGCATGCCGCTCTTCCATGCCAAGAAGAAATGCACTGACTGCGAGCGGCACCGTGAGCGTAACCACATTGACGCTCTGCAGGTTACGCTTTGCGTGGCGTAGCTCCTCGCGATCTTCACGAATGACCTCGTGTAGAAGACCGTATTGATCACGTAGTTGTAGATCCATGGCGCCGCCGGATAAAGAATCTGCCTGCAAGACGCTCAGCGTCGCCGTCGGAGCAGGCCCAGCAGGCCGGCCGCCCCCAGCAGGCCGGCGGTGGTGGGCTCGGGGATAATTGCGGCATACCACGCGTCTATGTCGCTGGACTCCCTGTCCGACATCGTGCCGAAGTTATTCCTAAGGATGGTGAAGTCGGCTAGGTCGATCATGCCGTCGCCGTTGAAGTCGCCGTCGCTAAGCGTTGCACCCATTGCTGTTCCGAAGTTGTTGCGAAGAATAGTGAAGTCCGAAAGGTCGACAGTTCCATCGCCGTTGGCGTCGCCCGGTTGCTGATCGATGATCTCAAGACGTCGGGCCTCGGCTTGTGAACCATTATCCCAGACTACGACAGCCTCGAAGTCTGTGACAAATGCTACCTTCGGAGCATTGTCTGCAAATGATTGTACATCCTCTGAAACCAGCATTGGCGTCCCAAGAAGCTCGCCGGTTCCGCTAATCAACTGGGCGAATAAGCTGGCTGGTTGCGATAATGGCTGATCAATATAGGTGATGATCACATCGCCCGAGTCGTTGATGTCGATCGCACTGCGAAAACTGTCTGCTTCAGTGTCCACCTCGGCGATAAGCATGTCATTCGAATCATATATCTCAATCTTTCCCGTGCTCGCAGCAAGAAGTGCGACACGACCAAGATCATTAGAAGCCATATCGCTGAAATCGAAGACATTGATGTCGGTCCTAGGGTTGCTTGAGGACTTCCCTAAGGTGGCTACAGTAGAGGCCCGCTCGAACTGCAGATCTGAGAACGATTGTCCGAAGGTAGCGACCACTTGGTTGTCCTGAAGCCGAATAACTCCGGCACCTGGACCGGCATCACTCAGCACCTCGATTGCCTGAGTCTGACCAGATGATCCGAATTGGGTAAATCGAGTCTCGAAGTTCGGCGGGCCAGATGGGTTCTGCATCTCCTGCGAGGTAGCGACGATGCTGATCCCGTTGTCGAGCAGCCCCACCCGGGGCTTAATACCTGATCCGAGTACGGAGCGCTCACCCCACCGCAGAGTCCCGTCAAGTGCGAACTGCTGCACGCGGCTGCCGTTGCCAGTGTACGTGATAGTGAAAGCGGAATCGTTCAGGGAAAGATCAGCAGGGGTGAAAAAGCTGCTTGTGCCAGCGACGGTGAAGGGGGAAGTTGATACTGTACCGTCAGATTCAAAGACGCCAGCCCTAAGACCCTCAGTCGATTCAAATGCAACAACGTAGTCGCCGGCAGAGTTTGCGGCAATAGTTGGTGCGCCCGAGAAGCTCACACTGGGATCCACGACGAAGCCATCGCCTACAGGTGAGAGCAACTGCGCGTCTGCACTGCCCGCAGAAACCAGCAGGGCCGCGGGAACAGTCGCAAGAACGGCACGATACTTTGTAAATGAATGGTTCATCAAGCTGTCGAGGTTGAGGTAGACTTTTCTTTGCGATCAGAAGGCGATGCGGCCGCTGCGCAGCGGGCCGCCGATTCAGTCCTGCGGGAGCGGGCGGCGACGTGTGACGCAGGAAAAACTTTTCCCGTTCACGCTCAATCCGCCACGACGGCGACGCGGCGAATGCGGGCGGCTTGGGGGGAGTCGGGGCCGTACGTGCCGTCGATGGCGGCCATGGTGCGGGCGAGGAAGCGGTCGGCGGCGGTGGCGTCCGTCTCGGCGAGGTGGGCGTGCCAGTCGAGGAGCCATTGCACCGGCGGGCGCGCGAGGGTCAGGGCTTCCTCGGCGCGGTCTTCGTGTTCGACGAGAATTGCGTCGGCCTCGGCGTCGCGGCCCGTGCGGCGGAGGAACTCCATCAGGGAGAGGTCAGCCCGCATTCGTGTCGGCGAGAACGGCGGACTGCCGGCCCAGCGGTCGCGGACGTCGAGGAGGATGTCGATCGCTTCCTCAAGGTCGCCGGGGGCGGCGCGGGCGTTGAGGCCGACGGCGAGGGACGTTCGGCCGAACCAGGTTCCCTCGTGGTCCGGGCCATAGACGGCCGCCCGGCGTTCGGCACCGTCGCGGTAGAGCTCCACGGCCCGCTCGAAGTCGCCGGTGTTGAGGTAGGCGTTGCCGAGGTTGTGGAGCATCGACAGCGTTAGGGCGTGGCGTGGGCCGAGCAGCTTCTCCGCCAGCGCGTGAGCCTCGGCCGACGGTGTCAACGCTTTTTCGAACTCGCGGCGTCGAGCGTGGACGGAGGCCAACCCGCTGACGACGCGGACGTGCTGTTCGGACGCTTCGCCATGGTGGCGAAGGGTGTCGTCGCCGAGTCGTGTCAAGGCGGCCTCGGCCTCGTCGATTCGGTCGGTGTTGAGCAGGATGGCGAAGCGGCGGCCGCGGGCCTCGTAGGTCGTCGGATGGATCGGCCCGAGCTGGGCGATTGCCCGCGGGATCACTTCGTCCAGGACGCCTTCCGCCTCGTTCATCCGCCAGCTGCTGTAAAGCAGCCGGGACAAGGCGACTTGCGCTTCGAGCGTCCGCTCGTCGTCCGGCCCGGCGTGCTCTTGCAGCAACGCCACCGCCCGTCGCAGGTGGGGCTCGGCGGCTTCGAGCTGGTCCGTCTCGGAAAGTGTCCGCCCGATGACGCGGCGGAGGCGGGCTTCGATCAGCGGGCGGTCGTCGAACTCGCCGGCGATGCGCTTGTCCGCGGCGGCGAGAACCTGGGCAACCGTCACGTCGTGGGCACCGCCGCCGAACGGGTCGGTGGCCGAGAGCAGGTCTTCGAGGAACCCGCTGACGGCTTCGGATTCTGCGGCGGCGTCGCGGGCGCGGTCGCGTTCCTGCACGACGCGGGACGCGGCGTACGCGGCGACGCCGGCGATCATCAGGAGCACGACGGCGACGACGGCGACGCGGCCGCGGTGGCGGGCGATCCACTTACGGGCGAGGTAAAACAGCGTTGCCGGGCGGGCCTGGACCGGGCGGCCGTGGAGCCAGCGTTCGAGGTCGTCGATGAAGGCGGAGACTGTGGCGTAGCGGCGATTTGGTACGCGTTCGAGCGCCTTACCGACGATGGCGTCGAGGTCGCGGTCGATCGACGGATCGACGCTGCGGAGTCGGCGGGCGTCGGTCGTGGCGATGCGTTGGCGCACCTGCCAGTCGGTGCCGTCGAGGTCGTGGGGGTGGCTCCATGTAGGGTGGGCCCCGGCCCACCATCCGGTTTCTACTTCATGGTCCGCAGATGGTGGGCCGGGGCCCACCCTACGGGTATCCACCACCATCTCGAACAGCACGACGCCAAGGCTGTAGACGTCGCTGCGAACATCGCCGTCTTCGTCGCGGCATTGCTCAGGGCTGGCGTAGGCGACGGTGCCGCGGACGGGGGCGTCGAGGCTGACGGACGACGTCGCGTCGCCGGCCATCTTGGCGAGGCCGAAGTCGACGACGACGGCGTTGCCCTCGTCGTCGACAAGGATGTTCGCCGGCTTGAGGTCCCGGTGGATCAGGCCCTTGGCGTGAGCGTGCTCTACTCCGCGGCAAGCGCCGAGGAAGAGCGTGACGGTCTCCCGTAGGGTGGGCCCAGGCCCACCATCTGCGTTCGGCTCGTCGTCAGATGGTGGGCCGGGGCCCACCCTACGGCCGTCGACGAATTGCATCGCGAGGTACGGCACACCCCCACCACCCTCCACCTCGCCGGCGTCAAAGACGGTCGCGACGTTGGGGTGGTCGAGCTGGCCGCCGAGTTCGGCTTCGCGAAGGAACCGCTGCCGGGCACGCTCGCTGGCGTGCTTCTGGCCGACGAGCAGCTTGAGGGCGACGCGCTTCTGCGTCACGGTGTGCGTCGCGTCGTAGACGACGCCGTTGGCCCCTTCGCCGACGCGGCGGACGATCTGGTACGGACCGATCGTCTCGGGCGTTGAGAAGTCGGTGAGGTCGTGGTGGGGGGTGTCGAAGCCGTCGAGGACGCTGCCCAGCGCCTGCAGCCGGTCCATCCGCTGCCGCATCGGCTCGATCAAGTCCGGCCGATCCTTGCAGACCTCCTCGGCCCCGTCGCGGCTGTCGGCATGGTGCCAGCGGGACAGCCGGCGGAGCAGTTCATCGTCCGCCGGCTGCGCCCCCGCATGTTCGGTATCAACGTCACGCACCTACCCCACCCCCTGCGTTAGCCGAAAGCGAAGTGTGACATGAGCCGGCACAAGTAGGGTGAGCCCCGGCCCACCATCGCCGTGGGAAGCATCGCCAGATGGTGGGCCGGGGCCCACCCTACGGGGTTCACGCCAATGCATCGGCGAGGGCGACTTTGGCGTCGCCGAAGCGACGCCAGAACTGACGCGGCGAGATGCCGAGCAACGCGGCGGCTTCGGCACCGGACAGCCCCGTGTAACTGTGCAGCTCAATCGCCTCGCGTTGCTCGTCCGGCAGGGCATCGACCGCCCGTTGCAGCTCTTCGACGTCGAGCGGATCGACCGGCTCGGCACCATCCGCGTGATCCGTGCCGACGCGGTCGTCGTCCTTGGGCGAGTCGTGATGGCGATGTCGGCCCTCGGGCCCGAACGCAGAACGGTGCAGATCGACGAGCAGCCGACGCAGTTGCAGAGCGAACAGGCGGTAAAAGTGCAGCGGCGTCTGCGGCATCTGGGCCTCCATCGCCCGCATGAGCCGAAGGACGCCCTCCTGCATGATGTCGTCGCTCGGCGACCACCGGCGGAGCCGTGGAAAACGGTTCAGGTGCATTGTCGCCATCGCCCGCATGCGATCGGCGGCAAGTTCGAAGACGCGCTCGCTCGCGATGGGGTCGTCGCACGCGGCGAGCAGGGCGCGTTCGAGCGTACCAGCCTTCGGCGTCGCCTTGCGAGCGGGTTCATCAATGGTAGCCGTCCCCATGCGGCGGGGATGATGCGTTATTGCGACGGCCGATGCAAGATGCGAGAGCGGGGGTCTACATCACGCTCATGCTGTCCGCTCCACCGGTAGCACACGAAGCGTCGTCATCTGCGTGCGGAAGCACGACGACTCCGTGAGATGCCACGTGGTACAGCGGCAGCGTCGAGAAGGATGCGGTCCGCCAGGCGGTGGCGACTACAGGCACGTTCACCCGCTCCGCGATCGTGCTGGCCGGCTCAATTGTCGTCGGTCACGGCGTCGCCAACATCATCGAGCAGTTCACCGTATCCCGGAACCGGCGTTTCGCGGTCGAGGTATTCCTTGTAGAGGCGTTCGTCCTGCTTAATAGCGGCGATGCCGTCGAAGTCGGGTTCGGCGGCGAGGGTGGCGGCGAGGCTACCAAAGCCGCAGAGGGTGGTGAAGGCGAACAGGCCGACGCAGGCGAAACCCCAGAGGCGCTGGGCCTGGGCGGTGATGGTCAGACCCCAGGTGATGCCCGCCGTCCAGAAGCCGTTGGAGAGGTGGAAGGTCGCGGCGAGGATGCCGATGGGGTAGATGACCCACCCGACCCACCAGGCGGCGTGCATGTGGTTGACGGTGGTCTGGGTGGCGAGGCCGGGGATGAAGGTGACGCGGTCGCCGAAGTCGCCGCCGATGACGCCCTTCATGGTCAGGACGTGGAAAGCGATGAAGAGGAGCAGGACCCAGCTCGAGGCGCGTTGGAGGGTGTAGGCCCAGTTCTTCGGGTAGCCGTAGCTGGTGACGTTTTGGCGTCCGCTGATGGCGACGAGGATGCCGTAGCCGGCGTGGAAGAGGAGTGGGATGAGGATGGCCGTCCACTCGATGGCGACGAGGAAGGGCAGGTCGTGGATCTTGTCGACCTGCGACTGGTAGACGTCGCTAGGAACCTTATCGCCGCCGAAGAGGGCGGGGAAGTTGGCCTGGAGCAGCGTCGCGTTGACGAGCAGGTGGACGACGATGTACCCGCCGAAGATGACGCCCATGAGTGAGTGGAGGCGTCGCAGGCCGAAGCGGTGCTTGTGCAGGAAGCCGCTGAGGCCGTTGGAGGAGTCGCTGCTGTTGTTCGGAGTGAAAGCGGTCATCGGCGGCGACATGGTACGGCCCGATGACCCGCCGTTGCACGTTTCGGCTGCGTCAAAAGTGCGGCGATACGCTGCAGTGTGAGTCGCCAGAAGGTCGAAAGTCGCCGAATGGTCACCAGTCGCCAGAGGGTCGAGGAGCTTCGCAACGAGATTCGCCGACACGACCGGCTCTACTACGTCGAGGCAAAGCCGGAGTTGACGGATCGGCAGTACGACACACTTTACAAGGAGCTGGTCGACCTCGAGGCGGCTGATCCCGAATCGGTCACAGAGGACTCGCCGACGCAGCGTGTCGGCGGCGAGCCGGTGAGTGGGTTTGAGAAGGTGAAGCACAGCGTGCCGATGCTGAGTATCGACAACACGTACGCGGCGGAAGACTTTCGAGAGTGGGACGCCCGCATCCGCAAAGAGGCGGGCGACGTGCGGTACGTGCTGGAGCCCAAGGTCGACGGGGTTGCGGCGGGGTTACGGTACGAAGAAGGCAAGCTGGTCCTTGTCGCGACACGCGGCGACGGCACGACGGGGGACGACATCACGGTCAATGGACGGGCGGTGCGGTCGATCCCGATGACGCTCGCCGGCGATGCTCCGGAGGTGCTGGAGGTGCGTGGTGAAATCTACATGCCGAGCGAAAGCTTCGTGGCGCTCAACTCGTCGGAGGAACAGGCGTTCGACGAGAAGAAGGCGAAGCTTCAGGCCGACGCCGACGCGGCGGAGGGCGAGAAGGCGGACAAGCTGCGTGAGCGAATCAGCAAGATAGTCTTCGAGCCCTTCATGAACCCCCGCAACGCGACGGCGGGCACGCTCAAGCAACGGGACCCGAAGGTCGTTGCGGAACGGAACCTCCGCTTCGTCGCCCACGGCCTTGGCGAAGTGATCGGGCTCGATCTCACGAGCTTCCACGCCACGCTCGAAGCCCTCCGCGGATTCGGCATCCCGACCAACCCGCACACGCAGCAGGCGTCGACGGCCGACGAGGCGCTGGCGAAAATCGACGACTTCGGCAGCAAGGTGCGGACGAAGCTCGACTACCAGACGGACGGCGTCGTGGTGAAGGTCGACGACCTGCGGCAACGCGAGCAGCTGGGCGTTCGCAGCAAGAGCCCGCGCTGGCTCATCGCTTACAAGTTCCCCGCTGAGCAGGCGCAGACGACGCTCAACGACGTCACCTGGCAGGTCGGCAAGAACGGCAGCGTCACGCCGGTTGCGGAACTCGAGCCGGTGTACCTGGCCGGCACGACGGTCAAGCGGGCGACGATGCACAACCGCGACCAGATCGAGAAGCTCGGCGTGCGCATCGGTGACCTTGTGACGGTCGAGAAGGCGGGTGAGATCATCCCGCAGGTCGTCGCCGTCGCCGAGCAGCGGGGCGAGGCGGCCGTGCCGGTGCCGGAGAGGTGCCCGGCGTGCGAGGTGAAGCTGACCATCGAGCCGCTCAAGCCGGACTACAAGGGGTGGCGGTGCCTCAACGCCGACTGCCCGGACCACTTCGTCCGCCGCCAGCGGAAGAAGCTGCCGGAGAAGTGCCCGACGTGCGATCTCGACAAGATCGAAGAGCTCGGCGAAGGCATCGATCTGCTCTGCATGAACGATGACTGCCCGAAGAAGCGGGTCGAGCGGATCAAGTGGTTCTGCGCCCGCGGGCAGATGGACGTCGACCGGCTGGGCGAGAAGCTCATCGAGGCCCTGCATGATGCCGGGAAGCTGTCGGGCTTCCCCGACATCTATCGGCTGACGCGGGACGATCTGATGGCGGTGGAGCGGATGGGTGAGAAGGGGGCGGACAACGTGCTGGCGGGCATCGAGGCGAGTAAGTCGCGGCCGCTGGCGAAGCTGATCCACGGCCTGGGCATCCGCCATGTCGGCGGCACCGCGGGCAGGCTCTTCGCCGAGTCGTTCGGCAGCCTCGACAGGCTCAAGGAGGCGTCGCGTGAAGACCTCGCGGCGGTCGAGGGCATCGGCGACGTCATCGCCGGCAGCTTCCGTGACTGGCTCGACGACGGCGGCATCGGCGTACTGGAAGAGCTGCAGTCGCTCGGCGTCGACCCGAAGCAGGACGTCGCCGCCGCCGCGCCCGCCGACGGGCCCCTGGCGGGCAAGAGCGTCGTCGTCACCGGCAGCCTCGAGCACTTCACCCGCGACTCCATCAACGACCGCATCCGCCAGCTCGGCGGCAAGGCGGGCTCCAGCGTCAGCAAGAAGACCGACCTCCTCGTCGCCGGTGCCAAGGCCGGCAGCAAGCTCAAGAAGGCGACGGAACTCGGCGTCGAGACGCTTGACGAACAAGGGTTCCTCGAACGATTTGGTGCCTCCTGATCCGACCGCTTGTCAAGAACTTGGCAGAAGCGTTCCGAAACGTTGAAAGCTGACTTTTGCACGTTTCGAGCATCCGAACCAGCCGCATACTGCAGCCTCATCCATCTCCACCACGAGCCCCATCGGCCTAGAACCCGCCGCTCCACGATGAATCAGACGTACGACATCGACTTCCAGGTCCCCTTCACCCACCGCCTCCGCTTCACCGGCGACGTCCTCGGCGGCGACGAGCAACAGCTGCTCGACGTCCTCATGCCGATCGACCAGAAGGTCCGCGTCCTCTTCGTCGTCGATGCCGGCGTCTCGGAGGGCGACCCGACGCTCCTGCCCCGCCTCCGCGACTTCGTCAGCCGTAACAGCGACCGCGTCGAGCAGGTGAACTCGATCGTCGAGATCCCCGGCGGCGAGGCGTGCAAGAACGATCCCAAGGTCGTCGACGGCCTGCTCAAAGCACTCAACGACAACGACGTCGACCGCCGCAACTACGTCCTCGTCGTCGGCGGTGGGGCCGTCCTCGACGCCGTCGGCTTCGCGGCGGCCGTGGCCCACCGTGGCGTCCGGCTCATCCGCCTGCCGACCACGACGCTCGCCCAGGACGACAGCGGCATCGGCGTCAAGAACGCGGTCAACCTCTTCGGCAAGAAGAACTGGAAGGGCTCGTTCGCGGTGCCGTGGGCGGTCATCAACGATGCCAAGTTGCTCGAGACGTTGCCCGATCGCGACTTCCGGTGCGGCTTCACGGAGGCGGTGAAGGTCAGCCTGCTCAAGGACGGCGACTTCTTCGGCCGCATCTGCCGCGACGCCCGCCGCATCGCCCGCCGCGACATGGATGCGGCCCTGCCTGTCATCGAGGAGTCGGCCGTGTGGCACCTCAGGCACATCACCGAGGGCGGCGACCCGTTCGAAATGCTCGAGGCCCGACCGCTCGACTACGGCCACTGGTCGGCCCACAAGCTCGAGCAGATGACCAACTTCCGCCTGCGGCACGGCGAGGCGGTCGGCATCGGCATCGCCATCGACTGCCACTACGCCCACCGCAAGCTCGGCATGACAGCCGCCGACGTCGGGCGCGTCATCGCCTGCCTGAAGGACCTGGGCGTGCCGCTGAGCGATAAGAGCCTGGCCGATGAGGACGCGTTGCTCGACGGCCTCGAGGAGTTCCGCCAGCACCTCGGCGGCCGGCTCACGATCACGATGGTCCAATCGCCCGGCGAGGCGATCGACCTCCACGAAATCGACATGGACGTGATGCGCGACAGCATCCGGGCTGTTCGCGAGACGCTTGATCGCAAGGCAGCCAAGCCCGCCCCCCTCCACGCCTGACGTGGCACGGCCTTCAGGCCGTGTCTGCCGCTGTGCCCACCCAGTTCCACGGCCTGAAGGCCGTGCCACGGCACGACGTTAGACCGATGCAGATCCCCGACCTCAAGCCGATCACGCCGCTGCTGCGGCAGATGAACGGGCTCAAACGCGTCACCGTCGCCAGCCGCGGCGGGTCGCTCGTGGACCGGCTGTTCGCCCGTGGGTGGTCGCGACTGCTCGCCGGCGAGCGGGCGGATGACGTGGCCATGAGCGAGACCGGCGCCCTCGTCGCGGGCGTGCGATTGGCGGGGCTCGATGCCGCTGTCATGCGGCGGCACGGCGTCCCGTTCGACAAGGCGCGGCTCGTCGTCGCCGCCGCGGTGGAGGAGGCGGCGGGCGGTGTGAGCGAGTCGTTGCGGCAGCGTTTGGCGACGGTCGCCGCGGACGTGCCGGAGGATCCGAAGGCGTCGAAGCTGCCGGCGTTCGTGCAACTCCTGCTCGCCCAGCCGCGTGCCGGGGCGACGCACCCGACGCAGCCGCGCTTGATCCTCGAACCCGCCGAGGGCCACGGCGACCACTGCGGCATGACCGCCGCCTACGCCGTCCTGCTGTCGGATCACTTCGACAGCGACCCCGGCACCGTCTTCCTCATCGGCCTCGCCCACCACCTCTTCAACGCCTCGCTCCCCGACGTCGGCTTCGCCGGTGATCGCCTGCTCGCCCGCTTTGAACTCGCCGAGAAGGTAACGACGCGTGCGTTCGAGAAGGCCTACCGGCAAATACGGGAGCCGCTGCAATCAAAGGTTCGCGACGTGCTGACGCATACGAAGCGGCTCGACACGCCCGAGGCGAGAACCTTCCACGCGGCCGACGTGCTGGACCGGACGCTGGAGATGGCCTGGCACGCCGAGTCCGCCGGCTTCGATCTCGCCGACGCCATCGGCCGGATGAACATCGTCCACGAAGCGCCGGAGCAGCAGCTGCAACGCCGCGTCCTGGAGTCGGCGGAAATCTGGCACGACTGGTCGCAAAGCTCGACGGGGGAGCACAATTGAGCCGCGTCCGCTGGGCCATCGTCGGTGGCGGCTGGATCGCCCGCGACTTCGTTGCCCCGGCCATCTGTGAGAGCAGCAATGGCAACCTCGTCGCCGTCTGCGACTCCGATGCCGCGTCACGCGATCGCTTCGACGTCTCCGGCTTCGATGATCTGTCGACGATGCTGCGTGATGTCGACTTCGAAGCGCTGTACGTCGCAACGCCGAACCACCTGCACGCCGAGCAGGCGATCGCCGGGCTTCGAGCCGGTAAGCAGGTGCTTTGCGAAAAGCCGACGGCGCTCGACGCGATCCAGGCCGAAGCGATGCATGCCGCCAGCGAGGAGGCTGGCGGTTTGCTCGCAACGGCTTTCGACCAACGGTTCCACGGTGCTCACAGGAAGCTCCGCGAGCTCATCGCCGCCGGTGAGCTCGGCACAGTCACGACCGTCCGCATCCGCTACGCCTGTTGGACCGGTCGCGACTGGAACCCGGTGCCGAAACTGCCGCACGACAATTGGCGGGTCGATCCCGATCGTGCCGGCGGCGGGGCGATGATCGACCTCGCCCCGCACGGCTTGGACTTGTCGCAGGTCTTGCTCAATGAGTCGATCGAGGACGTCCACTGCCTCCTGCAACGCCGCATCCACACGGACATCGAGGTTGATGACGGTGGCGTTATCATCGGCCGCACCGATGCCGGCACGCTGATCGACCTGAGCGTTGCGTACAACTGCCCCGAAACGTTTCCGCGTCGCCGCCTTGAAGTGATCGGCACGGAGGCGATGGCCGTCGCGATCAACACGATGGGCCAAACGCCCGGCGGCACGCTGACCTTCATCGACGCCGCCGACGGAAGCGAGCGCGACATCGACTTCTCGCAAGACGACCGCAGCCCGTTCCTCAACCAGATCCAGGCCTTCGGCGATGCCGTTCAAGGCAAGACGCCCTGGCCTTACCCGATCGCGAATGACGTCTGCACGATGCGGCTGCTCGATGCTTGCAAGGTAGGGTGGGCTTCAGCCCACCATCCGGCGGACGATCAGGCAGATGGTGGGCTGAAGCCCACCCTACGAGAGACCCGACCGTGCGACCCGGAGGCCGACGCATGAAGCACTACGTCTGCGACAACTGCGGCTTCTGGCAGCGGCGGTTCGACGTGCCGACGTGGTGCCCGGTCTGCGAGGACTACCGCCACCCGCTGCCGCCGAAGGGCTACAGCTTCCGCACGATCGACGACATGGCGACGCAGGTCGTGACGCGTGACGAGCCACTGCCGGGCGTCCACCGCTTCAGCACGTCGCCCTCCATCGGCATCGGCTCCTGCGGGTATATGATCGAAACGGACACCGGCAACCTGCACTTCGACGGCTGCGGCTGGTATGACGACGACGCGCTCGACTTCATCGCAGGTCGCGGCGGCGTCTCGGTCGTCGCGGCATCGCACCCGCACGTCTACGGCAGCCTCTGGCGCATCGTCGAGCGGTTCGGCAGCGAGACGATCTTCCAGGCCGAGGCCTTGCCGTTCTGCCAGGCGTTCCGAATCAGCTTTCCGTTCGACGAGCGGTGGATGATCACCGAGCGGTTCGAGCTCATCCGCACGAGCGGCCACACGCTCGACCACACCGTCCTCTACGACCACGAACAACGCCGCCTCTACTGCGGCGACGCCCTCAAGTTCACGTTCCCCAACGACGGCCAGACCGTCGGCCAGCCCGACACGATCAGCACGCACAAGGCCTTCGACGCCCACATCCCCCTGACCCACGGCGACGTCCGCCGGTACCTCGACCTCTTCCGCACCCTCGACTTCGACGCGATCATCACGCCCTGGGAGGTCGTCCCGACCGGCGGCAAGGCGATGGTGATGAGGCTCCTTGAAAAACAACTCGCCGGCAAGCCGTTCGCAGATCCGATGCCCTTATGAGCGACCTCAACCAGATTCTCGACACCCTCAAGACCGCGCTGCCCGGCAGGCACGACGTGGAGTTCGCCATCACCCCGCTCGACGTGACCGGCGTGCCGGTCTGGTCCGTCACGCAGTGGGCCGAAAACGGTGAGATGATCAACGGCATCGGCTACGGCGAGAGCGACGTCCGGGCCCGCGTCGGCGCGTGGGCGGAGCTGCTCGAGCAGACCGGCAGCCACGTCGCGGCGAGCCGGTTCGAGAAGAGGACGGCGACGTTCGATGAGCTAGACGACGCCATCGATCCGCGGGCGTTGCGCCTGCCGGCGGGGACGAGCTACGACCACCAGACGCCGCTGACGTGGGTGCCGGTCTGGCGGTACGAGAAGGACGTTCCGTACGATCAGCAGGCGAAGGTTTGGTGTCCGATCGAGGCCGTCGCGACGCACGCCTACGACCTCGGCCCCGGCGTCACGCCGATGTTCCAGCCGATCAGCAACGGCAACGGCGCCGGCGACACGCTCGACCGCGCCCTCGTCCACGGCCTGCTCGAACTCGTCCAACGCGACGGCAACTCCGCCGGCTACCGCGCCGTCGACCGCCACGTTCGCGTCGAGCTCGACGACGTCAGGACGCCCGAGACGCGCGAGCTGTTGCAGCGGCTCGATGACGCGGGTATCGAGGTCATCGTCAAGCTCTCCGACACGAACCTGGGCATGACGAACCTCTATGTCGTCGGCCACGAGCGCGTGCCGAGCAACGCGCCGCACCCGATCGTCCTGACCGGCTGCGGCGAGGCGGCCCACCCCGACCGCGAGGCGGCGCTATCGAAGGCGCTACTCGAATTCTGCGCCAGCCGCGTCCGCAAGCTCTTCACGCACGGGCCGATCGGCATGATGGAGCACCTCTTCCCCGACGGTTACCTCGACCGCTTCCGGCAGAACCCGGCGACGGTGGAGGAGTCGCGCAGCTTCGATGACGTCCGCCGGCTGGCGCACATGAGCTACGACGAGACGATGGACCTGATGGGCCGCGACGTCTTCGTCGTGGAGGAGACGACCAAGTTCAGCGAGCTGCCGACCGTGGACCCGGCGGCGGTCGGAACGATCCCGAAGCTGCTCGACGTCGTCGCCGATCGCTTCGCCGCCGAAGGCTTGCCGATCTACTGGGCCGCGTACGACGTGACGCCCTCGACCGCGTCGTGCAAGGCGATTGTCCCGCAGATGGAAGTTGAGACGATGACGTACTACCGCGTCGGGCGGCGGAACCTCGACCGGCTGCTCAGCCGCGGCTTCGACTTCGTCGGCTACGGCCCGCCGCCGGCCGGTGCCGATCGCGTCCTACTCGAAGGCGGCGGCGAAGCGTGGATGGACCGCGACAAGGTGGATCGACAGGTCGGTGAGCACTACTGCCTCTACCGCGAGCCGGAGATTCACGCGATCGCCCTCTTATAGGGTGGGCTTCAGCCCACCTCTGCATCCCGACGGTGGGCTGAAGCCCACCCTACAGCTGACCGACGACCTCATGCGGATTTGCTTCCTCTCCCGCCGCTACTTCCCAACCGTCAGCGGCATGAGCGTCTACGCGGACAACATAGTCCGACAGATGGTGGCCCTCGGACACGACGTCATCATGCTCAGCCAGTACTACGGCGGCGAGGCGGCGGGCGTCTACGGCGGCGGCCCGCCGCCCGGCATCGACGGCGCGACCGTCATCGGCGTCGAGAGCGTCAACGAGCAGGCCCGCGGCGACTTCGAGGCGGACATCGACCTCCTCGTCGACCACGTCGTCCGCCTCCACGAGTCCAAGCCGCTCGACATCGTCCACGCCCAGTACGGCTACCCCACCGGCTTCGCCGCCCTCATCGCGGCGCGACGGCTCGGGTTGCCCTGCGTCGTCAGCATCCAGGGCGGCGACGGCCACTGGGTCGGCGAGTGCTGCGGCACCCACAAGCGGGCGATGCAGCAGGTCTGCGACGAAAGCGACAGGCTCATCATCGGCAGCGACAGCTTTGCCCAGGAAGTGCACGAAAGACTCGGCACGCCGCTCGACCGCTTCACGATCATCCCAGGTGCCGTCGACACGTCGCGGTTTCATCCTCCGGCTCAGCACGAAGACAGGGTCACGCGTCTGCTTTACCACGGACGCGTCGACCGTCGGAAGGGGGCGCTGGAACTGCTCGACGCGTTCGAGATCCTGCGAGCGGAAGGTCGCCATCTAAGGCTTCGCATGAGCGGCATCGGCCCCGACTTCCCGGAAGTCGAAGCACGTTGCAAGACGATTCGAGGTGCCGAAGCAACCGGCTACGCCGACTATTTTGCCGCCCCTGACATCTACCGAGATGCCGACGTCTTCGTCAGCCCGACGCACGCTGAAGGCTTCAGCAACACGATTCTCGAAGCGATGGCAACGGGCCTGCCGATCGTCAGCTGTCGAGCGGTCGGTGTCGTCGATTGCCTGCGTCACGAGCGTGACAGCTTGCTCGCGAACGTCGGCGACGTGTCGGACCTCGTCGCCAACTTGCGGCGGATCCTGGACGACCACGAACTTCGCAACGGCCTCGCCGCGGCAGCTTTGAAGGAGTGCCGCGAGCTCTACAGCTGGCCTGCGATCGCGAAGCGGATCAGCGGGGTCTATGAGCAGGTTCGCGACGCTGATCCGAAGGCGTTCGAGCGACGTGATTTGCCAATCGAGCCGTGCAAGTTCCGTGAGAAGCCGCACTTGCTGTGAGCCGAGCTTGACAAGCTACACCGCGACGGGTTCGGATCGTCGAGACGTCACGTCAGAATCCAAGGGTGATTCGAGCTTGCCGCGGATCGTCCGTGCGATGCCAGAGGCATCGATGCCGGCTTCAGCAAGCTGAGCCGCACGCGAATTGAACGGGATCATCTTGTCCGCCGGATGGCCCAGACGCACCACGGCTGCGGTCGACAGGCCGAGGCCCGCGGCGGTCTCCAGGAAGGCACTGCCGAAGCCGCCTTCGACGATGTGATCCTCCACCGTCACGGTGGGACGACCGTCATCGAGGACGCGGGCGACCATCTGACGGTCCATCGGCTTGCAGAAGCGGGCGTCGACCACCTCCACGTCGATACCGTCCGCGAGCAACGCGTCTGCCGCCGCCAGTGCGTCAGCGACGCAGGTGCCGTAGGCAACAATTGTCGCGTCTATGCCGGTGCGAAGCGTGCGACTTTCGCCAAGCTTTAAGTCGCTCGGCAGATAATTCGCGGCGGGCACTTCGTCACGCGGGTAACGCAGGGCGACGAATGTTTCGAGCTCCACCGCCAGATCGAGCATCTGCCGCAGATCCGCCTCGTCGCTGGGGGCCATGAGCACCGCGTTCGGCATCGGCCGGAGGAACGACAGGTCGCAGAATCCGTGGTGCACCGCCCCGTCCGATCCGACGAAGCCGGCCCGGTCCATCGCGAGGATCACCGGCTGCTCGTTGTAAACGACTTCCTGCCAGATCTGGTCGAAGCAGCGTTGAACGAACGTGCTGTAAACCGCAGCAAGGGGCCGGAGGCCTGACTTGGCCATACCGGCGGCCATCGCCATGAGGTGCGACTCGCAGATGCCGGTGTCGATGTAGCGGTCCGGGTGAACCTTCTCGAAGACGCTCATACCGGTGCCGTCCGGCATGGCGGCAGTCAGGCCCCAGATGCGATTGTCACGCGACGCCAGCTCTGCCGCGGCTTCGCCAAATGCCTTCGTCCACGTCTTGCCGCCGCCTTTGTTGAGTTCAACCCGGCAGCCTTCGACGCGGAAACCAGCCGGCGAGTGGAGCGTCGTCGGATCCGCCACCGCCGCATCGACGCCCTGACCCTTGTTCGTCTTGACGTGCAGGAGCACCGGCTTGTCGACGTGCTTAATCTCCGCCAGAAACTGCACGAGCTCCGGCAGGTCGTGGCCGTCGATCGGACCCATGTACTTGAAGCCGAGCGCTTCGAACAACCCGCCGGCCCACATGGCCGACTTCACGCCGCCCGTGATGCCGTTCCAGGCGGCCATCATCGCGTCCTCCACCGCGTGCGGCATCGTCTTCAAAAAGCCCTTCGTCAGCTTCTTGAACTCCTCGTACGTCGTGCTGACGCGGACGCGTTCGAGGTACTCGGCGAAGGCGCCCTGCGGCCCGCTGATGCTCATGCCGTTGTCGTTGAGGACGACGAGCAGCTGTCGATCGAGCGTGCCGGCGTTGTTCATGCCCTCGAACGCCAAGCCGTTGACAATGCTCGCGTCGCCGACGAGGGAGACGACGTGGTTCTTGCGGCCGAGCGTCTGATCCGCCCGGGCCATGCCGACGGCGGTGGAGATCGCCGTCCCCGCATGGCCGACGCCGAACAGGTCGTAATCACTCTCCGTCGGCATCGGGAACCCACCGACGCCGCCGTCCTTGCGAAGCTGGCCAAACCCCGCCTGGCGACCGGTGAGCATCTTGTGCGGGTAGCACTGATGGCCGACGTCGAACAAGAGCCGATCCGGCCCGTCCGGGTAGGGGCCGAAGTCGTAGCAGTAGTGCAGGGCGATCGTCAGCTCGACGACGCCGAGGTTGCTGGCGAGGTGTCCGCCGGCTCGTGAGACGGCATCGAGGATGCTCGCCCGCATCTCGCCGGCCACCTGCTCCAGCTGCGTCATGTCCAGCCGCTTGAGGTCCGCCGGCGACTGAATCGTCGGCAGGAGCAGGTCGGCGGGCGGCGTGGCTGGAACGTCAGGATCGGACATACGCGAGGTGGATCGTAGGGTGGGCCCAGGCCCACCTCCGGCGCGACATGGCTTCCGAAAGGTGGGCCGGGGCCCACCCTACGGGTCATCGACGTATTACCGCAATCAGTACTTGCTGGCGACCTCGACGAGTTCCTTGACGTGGTCGATACTCTCCTGGAACGCCGCCTTCTCCGCGTCGTCGAGTTCGATCTCGAGAATCCGCTCCACCCCGTTCGTGCCGAGCATGCAAGGCACGCCAACGAAGTAGCCGTCGATGCCGTACTGACCGTCGCAATACGCCGCGGCCGGGACGATTCGCTTCTTGTCACGGATAATGCTCTCGGCCATCTGCACGCTCGCCGAGGCCGGTGCGTAGTACGCGCTGCCGGTCTTGAGCAGGCTGACGATCTCAGCGCCGCCCTTACGGGTGCGGTCGATGATCGCTTCGAGCTTTTCCGCGTCGATGAGCTGCTCGACCGGAATGCCGCCGGCGAAGGTGTATCGCTTCAGCGGCACCATGTCGTCGCCGTGGCCGCCGAGGAGCAAGGCGGTGACGTCCTCGACGCTGCAGCCGATCTCCTGGGCGAGGAACGTGCGGTAGCGGGCGGTGTCGAGGACGCCCGCCTGGCCGACGACCTTGTTGGGCTCGAACCCGCTGGCCTTCCACGCGACGTAGACCATCGCGTCGAGCGGGTTGCTCACGACGATCATCGTCGCGTTGGGCGAGTGCTCGGCGACGCTCTTGGCGACGTCGCGGACGATCTTGGTGTTCTTCTCAATGAGGTCGTCCCGGCTCATCCCCGGCTTCCGCGGCAGGCCGGCGGTCACGATCACGACGTCGCTGCCCTCCGTCGGGCCGTAATCAGTGGCGCCGACGATGTTGGAGTCAAAGCCCTCGACGGGCGAGGCCTGCATGAGGTCGAGTGCCTTGCCCTGGGGCATGCCGTCGACCTGGGGAATGTCGACGAGGACGATGTCGCCGAGTTCCTTCTGAGCGGCCCAGACGGCGCAGGTCGCGCCGACGTTGCCTGCACCGATGACCGAGAGTTTGGGGCGTCGCATGGCCGAGGGTAGGAACGTCTGCAACGCCCCGTCTGCGGCAAGCCGTCGCGTTGCATTCGCTGATCGGATGGAGTGCCTGCTTCCTGAGCACGTAAATCGACGCCTGCTTATAAATTCCTCGTCACTTTTTGCGATAGAAAGGGTTGCACCCACGGCTGATAAAGACGATGCTCCTGGCCGAGATCCGTCGTCACAATGGCTTGGGGTGGTCCCGGGGCACCAAGTGGCGGCATGGGAAGAGAAAATCCATTCACATGACCAAGTTCATCCTCGCCGCCGCCACGGCGGCTGTTGTTGCTTCGCCGGCTTTTGCGGGCAACGTATCCCCCGGTGTCATCTTCGGCAGCGGAAATGCCAACGGCAGCTTCACGATCAACAACGTTCAAAGCAACGCCAATGTCGAGATCGGCCTCCGAGCCAAGCTTCGGTTCAACGACAGCAACAAGGCGGAGAACACCTTTAACTGGGACGGCGACCGGACCTACACGTTCTCGAACGGTGCGGCGTCGCCCGGCTTCAGCTTTGATGCGAACAGCCCGACGACGCCCGTCTGGAACTTCGAGTGGAGCATCAACTCGGATCGGTCCTCAACAACCACGTTCACGCCGAATCCTTTGGCGTCGCTGACCTACGTTCTGTCAATCGACGGTGACGCGTCGGCCGGCACCAACTTCGCCGAAACCTTCGACCCGATCAATGTGGGTTCTATGGCTTTCGCAGATCACTCGCTCGGTAACAACACCAACGCCTCGACTGACGCCACTGACTTTAAAGTTACTAGCGCCACTAATAATCCCGCCTTCACCTACAACACCCTCATCGGGAGCGCGGCTAATTCTTCCGCGTATAATGTCGCTCAGAACTCTTGGAACTACCAGTTCTTCAACGAGGCGACTGACGCTCGG
This sequence comes from uncultured Tepidisphaerales bacterium, assembly GCA_964388485.1. GTDB lineage: Bacteria > Planctomycetota > Phycisphaerae > Tepidisphaerales > Tepidisphaeraceae > JBCDKH01. Next base: position 25,099 of record CAYMAS010000001.1, read on the forward strand.
CCGCTGTCGCAGCTTGCCTCCTTCGACCCGAACGAGTTGGGCGTCTACACGATCACGCTCGAAGCCTTCGACGGCGCGACACGGGTTGCTGCGTCTTCCATCGACGTGTCGGTGGTCCCCGAGCCGACGGCCGTTCTCGGCGGCCTCGGCCTGCTGAGCCTCGTCGGCCTCCGTCGGCGGCAGACGGCGGAGTGAGTAGACCGAGATCACCTTCAGCCTGTCGAGGCCGACTACGTTCGTGGTCGGCCTCGTGGCGTCATGGCTGCGGGAGGAGATCCGCCACCTTCAGCACCGCCTCCGGCTTCGCCAGCGGCGAGACCGTGCCGTCGGCAGGAATGGTCGTCTTGTCGGCGTAGGTCCAGGTGCCGTTGATCTCGATCGGGTTGCGGTAGACCTCCAGGACGTGGTCGACGAGGTTCAGGATCCAGTAGTCGCCAAAACCGTTCTCGGCGTACAGCGAAAGTTTCTCGCCACGGTCGAAGGTCAGCGATGTCTTGGCAGCTTCCACGACGAGCAGGACTTCGTTCTCCCCGCCTGCCTCGTCGTCGAGCGTGCCGCGAAAGACATACACATCCGGCTCGGGCTCCGAATCTGTCAAGCGAAGCGGCACTTGACCCTCCACCACATAGCCGTCCTTCTCTTGAAAATGATCGCGAAGGCGGTACTCCGCCTTGCGGCGCGAGGTGATGTGGTCTGGCCCCATCGCGGGCATCTTGATGATCCTTCCTCGGATAAGTTCGACACGCTGGTCGTGGAAGTGACCAGCCTCGGCAAGCTCGTTATAGACCACGGGTGTGATCGGAAATTGTTCCGGAACTTCAAACCCGACTTCAGTCGTCACATGATCGGAAGCAGGAGCCAGCGTCTGCGTCATGCCGACATGGTAACACGCTCCTACGCTGGCGGATGCGTCTTGCCTCAACCCTCTGCCTTGCCGCCGCTCTGGCCGTGCCGGCCCTTGCTGATTCGCCCGCGACACAGCCTGCCGATGTCGGTAGCGTCGACATCGTGGTACCCGACATCGACTTCGCGACCCAGACCCTCGACAACGGCCTGCGTGTCATTTACGCGCCGATGGACAACGCCCCCGTCGTCCACGTGCGCGTCCTCTACCACGTCGGCTCGAAGGACGAACAGCCAGACCGGCAGGGCTTCGCCCACCTGTTCGAGCACATGATGTTCCACGGCTCCGAGCACGTGGCCCACGAGGAGCACATGAAGCGGATCAACGGCGTCGGCGGGAGCTCGAACGCCTTCACCAGCTTCGACCAGACCACCTACGTCAACACCGTCCCGAGCAACGCGCTGGAGATGGCCCTCTACCTCGAAGCCGACCGGATGGCGAGCTTCAAGGTCTCGGAAGAGACGTTCGCGACGGAGCGGAGCGTCGTCAACGAGGAGTATCTGCTCCGGGTCGGCAACCCGCCTTATGGCCGGCAATTCATCGACTTCTTCGACCTGGCCTTCACCGAGAGCAACTACCGGTGGATGCCGATCGGCAACATGGAGCAGCTGGCTCAGAGCACGCCTGGTGAGCTGCAGGACTTCTTCGACACCTACTACGTGCCGAACAACGCGGTGCTGGCGATCGCGGGCGATTTCGAGGTGGACGAGGCCAAGGCGATGGTGGAGCGGTTTTTCGGCTGGATTCCGGCGGGCGACGACGTGCCGCGGCCAAGCGAGATGGAGCCGGAGCAGACGGAGCGTCGCGAAAAGACGGTCTATGACCCCAAGGCCCCGCTGCCGGCGTTGACGCTCGCCTTCAAGACCGGCGGCTGGACGGACGACGACGTGGCGGCGATCGAGGTGTTGGGCAACATTCTCGGCACCGGCCGATCGAGCCGAATGTATCAGCGGCTTGTCGCGGGTGCGGACGGTCAGCCGCCTTTGGCAGCCCAGGCGTCGGCGGGGTTGTTCAAGCTCGAAGACGCCGGCCTCATGTTCGCCACCGTGCTCGTCCTGCCGGGCCAGGACCCCGAGGCGGCGGAATCGGCGGCGATGGAGGTCATTCAGAACGTCGCCGACAACGGCGTGACGGAAGAAGAGCTTGCCAAGGCCAAGACGCAGCTCAAGCTCGGCCTGCTCCGCGGTCAGCAAACGGCAGACAACGTCGCCAGCGCCGTCGCCGAAGCGTGGGCGTTCGGCGATGATCCGAAGCTGGCGAATACGCGTGATGACGAGATCGACGCGGTGACGAGCGAGGACGTGGCCCGCGTGGCCAAGCAGTACCTGGCGACGGAGCGGCTCAGTTCGCTGCGTTACCTGCCGGGACAGGATCCCAATGCCGCGAGCGAGCTGCCGAATGACGGCGTGACGGAGACGGGGCCGGATGAGCCGCAGGTCGTCGGCGAGGCGTCGTCCGAGAGGTCGCAGGACATCGAGTTCCCGTCGGACTATCCAGACGCCGCACCGGTTCCTGCTGAGGTCGTCAAGGCCGACTTCGAGACGGGCGAGCAGTTTGAGGTCGACGGCACGGACGTCATCCTCATTCGCGACACGCGTCTGCCGCTCGTCGGCATGACGCTCCTCATGCCCGGCTTCGGCGGCGATGCGCTGCCTGAAGAGAAGGTCGGCCTCGCCAGTCTCGCCGCGGACCTTCTTACCCGCGGCAGCGCCGGCCGTAGCGCTCAGGAGCAAAGCGAGCTGCTCGACAGTCTCGGCATCAGTTTGAGCCCCGGCGATGGCGACGACCACACGCGGCTCAGCGGCAGCTTCCCCAAAAGCGTCGCGCTCGACGCGGCGCAGCTGGCCAACGAGATGCTCACGCAGCCGAACTTCGATCAGCGGGAGTTTTTGAACCTCCGAACCCGAGCCGCAGGCGGATTGCAGCAGTCGCTTTCTGATCCGGCTGGCGTGGCGGGTCGCGAGATCAACACGCTGCTCTTCGGCGACGCTCCGGCTGGTCGTAATGCGACGCTGTCGGGTCTGTCGAGCTTGAGCTTGGACGACGCAATCGACTTCGCCAACAAGGCGTACCGCCGATCCGGCGCGACGCTCATCCTTGCGGGCGACCTCTCTCGCGAGGAGGCGGAAGAAGTGGCCAAGACCCTGCTCGCCGGCGTCGCGGAGGTCGACGCGACCGCGATGGCCGACAGTGCGTACGACCTGAGCAGCTACGCGCCGCAGATTCTGCTCATCGACAATCCTGGTGGCGAGCAGGCTTCGGTGCGGATGGGCAACCGTTCCTTCACCGTCCAGAGCGACGAGAAGTACGCCAGCAGCGTCGCCAACCAGATCCTGTCCGGCGGCATCGAAGGGCGGATGAATCAGGCACTGCGGGCCGACAAGGGACTGACGTACGGCGCTGGTGCCAGCTTCCGGCCGAGCCGCAACGTGGGTCGGTTCAGCGTCGGGTTCGACACCCGGCCTGAAACGCTCGGCGAGGCCGTGACGACGGCCTTCGGCGTACTCGAGCGGATGGCAAGCGAGCCTGTAACGGACGAGGAGCTCAAGGACGGCCAACGCCGCGTCGCCGGCAGCCTTGTGCTCAGCCAGCAGACGGTCGGCCAGTTGGCCAACCTTCGCGGCAACATCCTCCTCAACGGCTACGACCTCGACTACTACAACGAGTACGGCGAAAAAATCGCGGCGGTGACGGCACAGGACATTCAGAACGTCGTCGCCACCTACGGCAAGCCGGAGATGCTCTCGATCGTCGTCGTCGCTCCGGCGGACGTGGCCAAGGAGCAACTAGCGGAGTTCGGCGAGGTGACGGTCGTCCCGATGCCGCTGGCCCGGGAGGAGCAGTGAGCGAGTCACTAGCCGCCGGTCGGCTGATCCTCTTCATCGTCGCCGCCAGCTACCCGCTTTCGGCGGCATTGCTGTTGTGGATGAAGGCGAAGGGCGAGACGGTGCCATCGATCTGGCCGATCGCGTGGCTGGTGACAGGCGTCCTGGGACTCGTTTTGGCGAGCCTCATCGGCGATGGCAGTGGCTCGTGGCTGTGGTGGGCATTGCTTCTGGTGCTCGGACCGATCATGGCGGTGTCGCTGGTCGTCGATATTCGCCACGGCTTGTGGTGGATCGTCGCGTTGGACGTCGCAGGCCTCGCGGCGATCGGGTACGCGTTGTGGTTGCTGCGGTCGCTGCTCTGAACACTGAGTGACCACCAGCTACCCTAGAAGAAGCGAGAGATCATCTTTCCGGACCTTCGCGATGGACTTTGCCCGCGCGTGAACCGACACTCCGGACATGTGTGGCATCGTCGCGTACGTGGGTCGCAAGATCGCTCAGCCGGTCCTCGTCGAGGGCCTCAAGCGGCTCGAGTATCGCGGCTACGACTCGGCGGGTGTAGCCGTCGTCGGTGAGGACGGCACGATTCACCTGCGGCGAAGCGTCGGCCGCATCAGTGTGCTCGAAGCCGAGATCGAACGGCACGAGGAGCAGGGCCAGACGCTGCCTGCCTCCGCCCGCGTCGGGATGGCTCACACGCGGTGGGCGACGCACGGCGCTGCGACACGGGAGAACGCTCACCCGCACAGCGACTCGCACGGCAAGATCGCCGTCGTTCACAACGGCATCATCGAGAACTACATTGCCCTCAAGAGCTTCCTGGAGGAAAAGGGTCACTCGTTCCAGAGCGAAACCGACACGGAGGTGCTCGCCGTCCTCATCGGCCACGTTTATGACGAGCTCAAGAACGAGCACGCCCTCGGCAACGGCACGACGGCGGCGAGCGGCGACTCGTCGCTGATTCGCAAGGCGGTGCAGGCGGCGCTCGGTGAGGTCGACGGCACGTACGGCCTGGCGGTCGTCTGCGGCGACGAGCCGGACACCATGGTCGTGGCTCGCAAGGGCTCGCCGCTGATCATCGGCGTTGGGGAGGACGAGTACGTCGTCGCCTCCGACGCGGCCGCGATCGTCGAGCACACGTCGCAGGTGATCTACCTCAGCGACAACGAGATGGCTCTGCTCCGCCCCGGCAGCTTCCGGACGTTCACTATCGATGACGTGCCGGTGTCGCCGGTGATCGAGCAGTTGGAGACGAGCATCACCGAGTACGAGCTCGGCAGCTATCCGCACTACATGCTCAAGGAGATTTTCGAGCAGCCCGAGAGCGTGCGCAACTGCCTGCGTGGTCGGGCCAACGAGCGGGAGGGCCGCATCGTCCTCGGCGGCCTGGCGCAACACGCGCGGACGATGGCCCGTGCGAAGCGGTTCGTCCTCACCGGCCAGGGCACCGCCTGGCACGCGGGCCTCGTCGGAGACTACCTCATGGAGGACTTGGCGAAGATCGTCACCGAATGCACCTATGCCAGTGAGTTCCGGTACCGCAACCCGCTCGTCGAGGACGACACGGTCGTCGTCGCCATCAGCCAAAGTGGCGAGACGGCGGACACGCTGAGTGCTTTGCGCGAAGCTCAGATCAAGGGTGCCACCGCCATGGGCATCGTCAACGCCGTCGGCAGCACGATCGCTCGCGAGACCGACTGCGGCGTCTACCTGCACGCGGGTCCGGAGATCGGGGTCGCGAGCACGAAGGCCTTCACGACGCAATGCACCGTGCTGACGATGCTCAGCATCTTCCTAGGTCGTCGGCGATACATGGGACAGGATCAGTGCGAATCGCTCATTCGGCAGCTCAACCAGGTGCCGGAGCAGATGCAGTCGATTCTGGAGCAGAGCGACTTCATCAAGGACGTTGCCGACGAGTTTTGCAACCGAGAGAACTGGCTGTTCCTGGGCCGCGGGTATAACTACCCGATCGCGCTCGAGGGCGCGTTGAAGCTCAAGGAAATCAGCTACATCCACGCTGAAGGCATGCCTGCGGCGGAGATGAAGCATGGGCCGATCGCGTTGATCAGCCAAGGCATGCCGGTGGTCTTCATCGCGACCCGCGGCAGCCAGTACGAGAAGGTCGTCAGCAACATCGAGGAAGTCCGCGCTCGCGGCGGTCGGATCATCGCGGTGGCGACGGAGGGCGATACGGACATCGACCGCTACAGCGATCACGTCATCCGCGTGCCCGACGTGCCGGAGTGTCTACAGCCGCTCTTGACCGTGGTGCCGCTGCAGCTGCTGGCTTATCACGCGGCGGTGCTGCGAGGGTGCAACGTCGACAAGCCGCGAAACTTGGCCAAGAGCGTCACGGTGGAGTGACGCCTGAATCGCGTTCATCCCGATCCGGACGCCAGAGGTGCAGCAAGATCATTGCACCGACCGCACAGGCGATCGGGTAGGGCGGAAGGTCTTGCCACGTGAACGTCGTGCCGAGGGCCATCCGGCCGAGCCACGTGCCGCGGATCGCCATGAGCCAATCGGGCTGCCAGAGCTGGGCGAACTCCAGGAGGATCGTCGTCCCCGCCACGATTGCCGCCGTCGGCCAGACGAAGCTGCGGTGCGGCCGAATCGTCAGCACGAGCAGCATCAGAAACCACTCGTACAAAAAGCTCGACGGCCAGTTCCCAGGGATCTCGTCCGCGCGACGCACGACGATGCCGATCGGCACCAACACGATGGCCGCTAACAAGAAGACGAGCCGCCGCCGAAGCATGCCGTGGGGTATCAGCTTCATGAATCCACCGCCTTGACCATCACGATGTGCAGGCCATGCCGCGGCACGTCGAACCAGTCGCCGACCGTCACGAAGCCCTGCCGCTCATAGAAGCCGATCGCGATCTTGCGGGCGTTGCACCACAAGCGTCGGCCGCCGTGTCTGCGGACGTGATCGAGCGACGCCTCCACCAGCTCCCGGCCGACGCCCGTGCCGCGGTGCGAGTCATCCACCGCCATTCCGCGTAGCTGCCAGTCGCCAGCGTCGCTGCCATGCGGGAACGGCCGCTTGTAGAGCGAGGCGATGCCGACAAGATCCGGGTCGAAGAGGCCCAAATGCGTCGCCTCGTTGTCGCCGTCGAAGACAACTTCGTTGCTCGGCCGATCGACCCGCAGAACGCGCTGCCGAAGGTCATGCGTGTCCGCTGCCGAGATGATGCGAATCCGGCTCATTCAGGCGGATTCTCCCGAAGATCGTTCAGTGCCGCATTGAGCGCGATGACGCTATAGGCGGTCACCATCGTCGGGTCGTTCTCACGCCACTTCGGGTTGCCGGACCACGAGCCGTCGTCGGCCTGGCGTGCGGCGAGGGCGTCGATCAACGCCAGCCGCCAGTCGACGTCGCCGTCGGGCGTGTCGAGCGTCGGCTCGTCGAACGCGTCCAATGCCCGCGCGACCATCAGGTAGTAGTAGAACAGGCCCCACTGGTCACGCTCCGGATCGCCTGCGGCCATGCCGGGATTGCGGTCGAGCGTCCAGTTGTCGCCGGCCCAGTCGACGGCGGCGAGGACGCGCGGGTCGTCTGCATCGAGGCCTGCGTAGATCATGCTCTTGAGGCCTGCGTAGGTCATGGAGCCGTAACTTCGCAGCCGCCGATCGCCGTCGGGCGTGATAAACTCCCCGGCGAAGCTCTCGCCGCTGCGGTCGGCGTCGGGCGAGTAGACGAACCCGCCGTCGTCGCCGGCCCAGGGTTGATCGTTCGACTCGCTGCGATTCTGCAGCCGCTCGACGAAGAGGCGGGCTCGCTCGAAGGCCGGATCATCTTCGGAGATGCCAGCCTCGTGCAACGCCTCCAACGCCATTGCCGTATTCGAAAGGTCGGGCCGACCCGGACCCCGCGACCGTCCGCCGTAACCGAACCCGCCGTAGAAGGGATCGTCGACGCCCGACACCTGCTGCGACTCGTCCTCGCCGGCAAAGTCCGCCCGCGTCTCCGGCGTCCACTGAAGCCGACGCAGGTAAGCAATTGCGTTGTCGATGGTGTCGCTGTACCGCTCATCGCCGGCGGCCTCGCGTGCCTCGGCCAAGGCGGTGACGCTGATCGCCGTGTTGTAGTTGGCCAGCAGATCGTCGTAGATGCCGCCGTCGCCGACCTGTTGGGCGACAAGGGCGTCGTAGCCGCGGGCGACGAGCGGGCTGTCGGGGTGATACTGCTCGCTGCCGACGAAGGCTCGGAGCACCAGGGCGGTGACGGCTGGCGGCACCTGCTCGACCGGCTGCCACGTGCCGTCGTCTTGCTGCTGCTCGGCGAGGAACGTCAGCCCGCGTTCGACCGCCGCCTGTGCCTTCGCCTCTGAATCGCCGCGTGCGATGCCAGCCGCAGCGAATGCACTTACCAGGAACGTGCTCAGGAAAGGTTTCATCGCGTTCATCGTACCGTCACATCCGTGAAGCGACTCATCGTTGCAACGACTCGTAACGCCGCTCGTGGTACGACAGGTCGCCGGCCGCTTTGCCCTCGAGGTCCCGCATCCGCTCGTCGACGCGGCGGGCGACTTCGAGTTGCCGATCGAGTGCGGTGTTGAGGTCCGCCAAGGCCGCGGCGTCGTCGCTGACGCCCTCGGTCGCCGCGGCTGCCTGGGCACGATCAACGCCGGCCTCCAGCGCCGCGATGGCGGTTGCGGCTTCGGCAGTCAGCCGCTGTTCCTCTTCGCGAACTCGTTCCTTCGCCTCGGTTGTCGCCAGTTGCCGAGAGCTGAGGTTGAGGTCGTACGCCCGCTGACAGCTCGCCGCCGTCGCGCGGAACAGGTCGCTCAGTCGCGTCGTCACCTCGTCGTGGGCACCCTTGGCGAGCGTGACAGTCAGCCGCGGCTGGAGCTTGCCAAGGCGGTCGATGACGTTCGCCAGGTCGAAGAGCCCGCGGACCTTGGCCCGCATTTCAAGGTCGTCGAGGTCCTTCGTGTCCGCGTGCCGCGGCTTGGCTGCAGCCGACGAACCCCGACGCCGCCCCAGCAAGAACCCCGCCGGCACGCCGATGCCAAGACCGAGGGCCAGTCCGAGGAACAATCCGAGAGCGAGCACCTCCGAGCGTAGTGCGATTCATCGACAAAATTTACAAGGGACGCCGCGCCGTCACCTGCAAGTGCCCGGCCCGTGCCGCGTGCAGCGGATCTTCGGACAGTGCCAGCTCCGCCCTTAGCAGCCGCCGGTACGTCTCGCGATCGGCGAGCAGATCCCGATGCCGCCGGATTGGCAGGATCGTCTTGCCGAGGACGCTCACCACCTCAAATCCGCTCCGACGGAACAGCCGCCGCAGGCCGTCGGGCGTGAAGGTGTTCAGGTCGAACTGCTCGGCCTTCTCGTCCGTCACCCACCGCGTCCGACCGGTTTTGACGACCCGTTCCATTCCATCGAGATCGCCACGCTCGAGGTACGCTTCTGCGGCGGCGAGTCGGTTGTCGGCGGTCGCGATGACGACGCCGCCCGGCTGCGTAACGCGGAACATCTCGTTGGCGGCACGTTGCGGGTCGCTGCAGATGCTGATCGGGTCGCCCATCGCGAGCGTGAGGCCGAAAGTCGCGTCGGTCAGCATCGGCATGTCGATGATGTCCGCCTCGTGAGCCGGCGCGTCGGGCACCTTGCCGCGCACCTCGCCCACCATGGCGGCGGAGTGGTCGACGAAGGTCGCCGAATAGCCGCTCTTCATGAGCTTCAGGCCCCACTTGCCCGTGCCGCAGCCGAGGTCGAGGCAGGGCGTCGTCGTCACCTCCGGCAGATGCGGTTTGACCCGCTCCCACGTGACGGCGTCGTGGAACTGCCAGAAGTCGTCGTCGTAGATCGCGTCGTACTTCTTGGCGACGCGGTTGTGGTAGCGACGGCTCGCCTTGTCGCCGCGGGTCCGTTTGGGCATGAGGGACGTCATACGCTGGCCCATGAAGTTTCGCATCCTCGGATCCACCGGCCTGCGGGTCAGCGTCGTCGGCCTGGGCACCTGGCAGTTCGGCGGCGAGTGGGGCACGCCGCCCAAGGCCGACGAGGTCGCCGCGATGCTGGATCGGGCCCGCGACCTGGGCGTCAATCTGATCGACACCGCCGAGTGCTACGGCGATCACGAGAGCGAACGTCGCATCGGTGCGGCGTTGAACAAGCTGGGCAACCGACGCGACGACTGGATCATCTGCAGCAAATTCGGCCACAAGTTCCACGGCAACTTCGACCGCACCGAGCCGCGGAAGCCGGCCGACGTTCGCGAGCAGACGGAGGCGTCGCTGAAGGCCTTGGAGCTCGACTATCTCGACGTCCAGCAGTACCACTCGTGGGGCGACGAGCAGTTCTTCGATGACGATGTTCTGGCAGAGCTGCACAAGCTCAAGGACGAAGGAAAGTTCCGCCACCTCGCCAACAGCGTCGGCAGCAACGCCAACGTCAAGCAGGTCGCCGCCAGTCGCGACCGGCGGATCGAGGCGATCCAGATCATCTACAACCGGCTCGACACCACGCCCGAAGAGGAAGTCTTCAACGTGTGTCGCGAGCAGAACCTCGGCTTGCTCGCCCGCGTGCCGTTGGCCAGCGGCTACCTCACCGGCAAGTACCAGCCGGGCCACACGTTCGACAAGGGCGAAGTCCGCGGCCGGCACGGGCAGGACAAGAGCGACGCGATGCTCGAGCGGGCGGAGCAGATCAAGCGTGACGAGTACGAGCAGCAGGTCGACTCGTCGCAGGTCTCGATGGCGACGTGGGCGTTGTCCTGGTGCCTGCGGCATCCGGCGGTGACGTGCGTGATCCCGGGCGTGAAGAACGTTCAGCAAGTCGAAAGCAACGCCGCCGCGGCGACGTTGTTTGAAGAGTGATCCAGTGAGTCGCGGATTCACGGTCCGCGGCTACGGGACGTTTGAGCCCAGCTTCACCGCCCGAATCGCCAGGAACATCGGGATCTCCTTGCGAGCCGTGTTCTCCGCCTTCTGTCGAGGGCCGGGGCCGCTCGTCTTGTGGCTGGGCCATTCCTCCATCGCGTCGATGAACAGGCCAGCTTGCCGGAGGGCCTTGACGTAGTGGCCGATGGGGCGGTGGAAAGTCCACGTGTAGCCGCGGTCGACGTCGCCGGGGTGCGTCGTGATCGGCGACTTGCGGGGCGTCAGATAGCGGTCGACGCGGCGATACTGCACATTCGCCTCATCGTCCCAGCCCCAATGGGTTTCCTTGGCCCCGCGGAACGCCGGGTGATTCATGACAATGACGAGGCTGCCGCCCGGCCTGAGCAAGCGGGCGACACTTTCGAAGACCGGGCGAATCGGCTGGATATTCGCGACTGCTAGCAGGCATGCAGCAGCGTCGAAAGCGTCGGCATCGAGGAAGTTCAGGTCGCGTGCATCGGCGACGCGGTAGTCGCCCTCGCCACGCTCACGTGCCCGATCAATCAGACCCGCCGCGGCATCGATGCCGAGGGTCGTTGCTCCCGCTTCCTGCAGCCGTCGGCACAGGACGCCTTGCCCGCAGGCGACGTCGAGTACGTGCCTGCCGCAAATTTCGTTGCCGCCGAGCAGCCGCATCGTGCCAGGCAGGACGACCTCGCGATGAAACTCGCCGCCGTCATCGCCGACGTGGTCGTCGTACCAGTCGGTAACGGGGTGCCAGTCGGTCCGCTTCTTGTTGTCTTCGCGTCGCTTGGGCACGGGCGACTATTGGGAGGCTGAGTTCAGGAACGCCTCGAACTCGTCAGTTGCCCGCGGCCAGGTGTGCTGCATGGCGGTCGCGTGGGCGGCGTCGCTCATGGTTCGCCACATTTCCTTCGGCTGCGTCACGACTTCGATGATGGCCTTGGCCATGGCTTGAGCGTCGTCGATTGGCACGAGCCGGCCGTTGCTGTCGTCGATGAGATCGCGTCCGGCACCGGCGGGCGTGCCGACAACGGGCGTCCGGCACGCCATCGCTTCCAGCAGCGGCAGGCCGTAGCCCTCGCAGCGACTGGCGAAGAGCCACGCGTCGCAGCCTCCGTAGATCTGCCGGATCGTCTCTTGCTGCGGCGAGCTGAAGCTCTCGCTGTTGCTCGGCACGTCCTCTTGCGGGATCTCCCCGATGCCGAAGAGCTTTACGCGAAGGTCCGGCACCTCGCGACGCGCCAACTCGATCGACTTCAGGGCGATGTCCGAGCCTTTGAAGCGAGCCTTGCTGTACATCAGGCCGACGACCGGCGTTGCGTTTCTTTCTCGTGGCTCCGCATGGAAGAGATCGGTGTCGACGGCGTTCGAGACGACGGTGCTGTCGACGCCGTACTCGTCGTGGCCGATGTCGCTGATCCACGAGGCGACCGTCACCCGGCTGAAGCCCGGCGTGAGCCACGAGATGCGACCGGCCTTGTCGAACTGGCCGCGGTGCTGGACCATAATTCGTTCGTCGTGCTGAAGGAAGTGAACCTTTCTGCCCTTGCTCGGCGAAAGTTTGGCAACCCACGGCACGGTCTGGTACCAGGTCGCGATGATCACGTCCGCATCGGGCACGTCGCGATCCCGCACCGGGCCGCCGTGAGGGAGACGGCGGTGGAGGTGCGGCACGCGGTCCAGGTGCGTCGGAAACACGATCGGCGGGCGACGGTCATTGAGCAATTCACGCCACCGCCCCGTGAGCAGGTCACGCAGTCGGTCCTTCGTGCGGCGGCCGAATTCCTTGGGAATTTGCCGGCCGAGGCTGACGACGGTGACGGTGTGGCCGCGATTGCTGAGGCGTGACGCGTACTCGGTGACGACGCGGTTGCCGCCGTCGAGGCTGGCGATCGGCAGGACGAACGTCACTCGCATCACTGAATCTATCGGCCTGCGGCTGCAAGGGCATCACCCAGGGCGTCACGCAGGGCCGGGAAGGTGAAGGCATTCCGAGCTGCGACGGCGTCGGCGGCGAGGGTTTCGCACAATCCGCGGTCTTCCAGAAGTCGAAGCACGGCAACAGCGAACTCTTCGTCCTTATCTTCCACCAGCACGCCGGCCTCTTCCAGCAGATTGAAGCCTCGAAGAGCGGTCGGCGTCACGACCTGGGCTCGACCCATGGCGGCGGCTTCGGCGACCTTGATCTTCGTGCCGCCACCCCACCAGCTGGGGGTGATCGACAGGGCAGCGGCGGCATACTCGGCTCGCAGATCGTCCACGAAGCCGGCGACATGGACGCCTTCGATCGACGACCATTGCTGTCGTAGATCGTCCTCCAAGCCTCGGCCGACGATGCGGAGCGAGGTATCCGCTGCCTTCTCCCGGATCCTCGGCCAAATGTTGTCGACGAAGCGAATCAAGCCATCCAGATTCGGGCGATGGCGGAGGTCACCGACGAAGAGGACGCGCTGCGAATTTCCCGGCGGTGGCAACGGCTCGGGCACGAGGTCGGGCGCTTCCATGTCCGCGGCGACGTTCGGAACGAGGTGAGAGACAACGCCCTCACCGGCCAGTGACGTCGCGTCATCGTCGCACGTCGCAAGAACGACGTTCGCCCGCTTGACCTTCGGCAACAACGCCCGCTTCGCCGCACGTTCTGCGATGCCCATGCCGATCTTGCCGCCGAGGCCGGGCCACGGGTCGGCGGCGTGACGGCTTTGCAAGGCGAGCCAATCGACATCGTCGAAGTCGAGCACCGTCGACATGTTTAGGACCGAACCCAGATTCGCCTTGGCCCAGAGCCAGCCGTAGCGGCAGACGATCAGGTCCGCCTGAAAGTCGGCCGCATGACGCCGCACCAGCGTCGCGGCTGCTTCATCGGGCGCATATCGCTGCCGATAGCGGGTCACCAGCATGGCCCACCGGCCGAGCGGTCCCGGCAGGCTGGACGAAGCGACATTAACGTCATCGATCTCGATCGACTCCACGATGCCTGCGTCGCCCGATGGCGTGTCATACAGATTCCTGGGCAAGATGCACAGCGTCCGCACGTCGTGCCCCATGCGGTGCATCGCTTCGTACAGCAGCCGCGTGCGTTGGCCGCCGCCGTTCTTGACGAACGGGTAGGGCGGGACGGGCGTGAGGTAGAGGACGCGTGCCATGAGCCGAATCAGGCGGCCTGGCTGGACTCGGAGGGCGTCTGCGGCAGCTTCATCGGGCCGATGTCGACCGCATGATGCGGCGTCCGCTCCGGCAGCGGCTTGAGCAGGCTCGCGTAAAGGAGCGACCACGGTTCGCCGCTGAGAGGCCGACGCTGCACCGCCTTGAAGCCGTAGATGATCGCAGTCGACCGCTGCGCCGAGTTGAACGCCCACCAGCCGTACGTCAATAGGAAGTCGGTCCGTGCCTGCTCGCCCGTCGGACGCCAAGCAGGCGGCGGCGTGAACGTGCGACTCAAGCCGCGACGCAGGTACGCCCGCTCGCAGCCGAGCCGAATGCTCTCCGCCTGCTCAACCGCTCGCTGCTCGCTGACGCTCTTGTCGTGCTGGCGGTAACGAATCACGGGGTGGTCGACGCACGCGAGCTTGCCCTTTTCGCCCAGGCGAAGCCACAGGTCGATGTCTTCGGCCGTCTCCAGCGACTCGTCATAGCCGCCGACGTCGATCATCGCTTGCCGACGGATCATCGCCGTCGGATGGCCGATCGGCGTTTGGCCGCTGAGACACATCTCCTGCAGCGTCGCGTCGTCCGACGGCGGCCAATGGCGACGCAGCATCCGGCCCCGCGCGTCCGTCAAGTCGTAAGCACCGCCGACGACGAGCACCTCCGGGTGCTGCCGCAGATAGTCGATCTGAACCTGAAATCGATCCGGATAGGCGACATCGTCGGCATCCATCCGAGCGACGAACTCGCCGCGGCACCGGTCGAGGCCGAAGTTGAGCTGGCGAACGTAGCCGAGGTGCGGGCGAAGAAAGACGCGCAGCCGTTCGTCACGCTCCTCGATCTCCCGGAGAATCTGCTGCGTGCCGTCGGTGCTGCCGTCGTCGACGACGATCAGCTCGAAGTCGTGCAGTGTCTGAGCGAGAACCGAGTCAATGGCTTCGGCGAGGAACTCGTCGCCGTTGTAGACAGGTACCAGCACCGACACCTGTGGCGGCTGATGAGGCGAATTGATGCCAAGATGATTCCCGCTGATTCCCATGAGCAATCGTCTCCTCACACGCCGCCGAGTTCAGGCATCGGGCAACCCACTCTTCTTCGGCCTGGCGACGCAGACGTGCGACCCTACAAAGATTATTGGCAGCGAGACTACCGGATCTTCACCGGCCACGCCATGCACAAGCGGCCAGCTTCCACGACGACCACCGCATCGGCCGACGCCGCAGCAGCGACCGTGCGTGCCGCCGGGCGACAAGCGGTTCGCCGCGTCGCAGGGCGTTCCAGCCCCAACGTCGTAACGCCTCGTCCGGCGGCAGCATCGCCATCTGCGCCACGTCGAGTGACGCGTATCCACCCGCGTCGGGATCGAGATGACCGCGTCGTTGGCGGGCATCACGAACCGCCTGCCAGACCACACGCCGCTGCTCCGCCCCTCGGGTGCTGTTGACGCTCGTGGCGTGCCGGCGGTAGCGGACGAGCGGTTCCATGACGTTGGCGAACCGGCCGATGTCGGCGAGTCGCAGGAACAAATCAATGTCCTCCGCCGACGCCGCTTCGGTTCGATAGCTGCCGACCCGTCGCACAGCGTCGGTCCGCATCATCGCCGCCGGCTGCGGCACCGCCCAACCGTTGCCTTGGAGGAACGATGCGTCGATGGTCTCGTGATCCGGCTCATGATCCGTCTCGCAAAGCTCGACGCCGAACGGATCCGTCTCCGTCATCCGACTGCCGACGCAGACGACCTCCGGCTGCTCGCGTAGCAGGGCAACCTGCCGTTCGAAGCGGTCACGTCGGCTCACGTCGTCGCCGTCGTGCCGAGCCAGGAACTCGCCACGAGCCCGCCTGACGCCGTCGATGAGGTTCGCGACGTAGTTGCCCTTGTCGCGGAGCTGCAGGTCGATGCGATCGTCTCGCTCGGCCAGCGATTGGAGGATGTCTCGCGTGCCATCAGTTGAGCCGTCGTCGTAGAGCAGCAGCTCGAAGTCGCCCTGCGTCTGACCGAGAATCGAGTCGACTGCCTCGCCGACGTAGGGCCGGACGTTGTGGACGCAGAGGACCACGCTGATGAGCGGCTTGTCGCTGGGCATCGGGTCGCTCCTATCGGCCTCGCAACGCGCAGTATGCCAGCCGCCACGACTGCTTGCTGAGCGGCTTTTCCCTCAGAAGTCGGCCGGCGAACCCGCGGGCGGCTCGCAGGTCGTTGCGCTTCATCGCCATCCAGCCCCATTGATTCAGCTGCTCGGCCGCGGGCTTGGGCAGCGACGTCTCGATCTGGTCCTCCGTGATCGCCGGCAACCCGCGTCGCTCGCGAGCCTCGGCGACGATGCCGAGCACCCGGCCGACCTGTTCTTCACGGCGGGCGTGGCTGACGCTCTTGGGGTGCAGCCGATACGACACGACGCGCTCCTCGATGTTACCAATCCGGCCGACCTCGGCGAGTCGGAGAAAGAGGTCGACGTCTTCAGCCGTGTCGAACTTCGTCCGATAGCCGCCGGCTTGTTCGAGCGCGTCCCGCCTCATCGCCGCGGCGGGGTGGAGAATGACGCCGCCTTTGCCGCGGAGGTGGTGCTGGTCGAGCGTGTCGTGGTCGTCGGGCGTGTCCGCGACGCCGAGCTCGAAGCCGTACGGGTCGATGTAGTTCGCACCGCCGCCGACGAGAACGAGGTCGGGCCGATTCTCGAAAGCCTTCAACTGCAACTCCGCCCGTCGCGGCATCGAGACGTCATCGGCGTCCATTCGCAGAATCACATCCGCCCGACACGCCGCGACGCTGTCGATGATGCTTTGCGCCAGACCCTCGGGCTTGCCGCGTGGCCGGTGGATGACGCGCAGTCGGCTGTCGCGTCGGGCGATGCGGTCGAGGATCTCGCCTGTCGCGTCGACGCTGCCGTCGTTGACGGCGACGACTTCCAGGTCGCGCATCGTCTGTCGCAGGCAGCTCCACGTCGCCTCCTCAATCCAGAGCTCGACGTCCTTGGCCGGCATCGCGAAGCTCACCCGCGGCGGCGGGCTGCCGTCGGGGCGGTAGACGTTGAGGTAGCGAGTGTCCGGCGCAAAGAAGTCCGGATGCCATCGGCGCGCCAGGCGGTTTTCGATCTTCAGGGCCAGCTCGAGGCTCTTGCGTCGTGCCAGCAGGTACGCCTGGCCTTCCAGCATTTGCCGTCTTGAGCAGAGGTCGCGAGCGAAGGCGGTTCGCCAGAAAGCTCGGGCCTCGCGGCCGTCGTGTTTGCTGTCG
Source organism: uncultured Tepidisphaerales bacterium (assembly GCA_964388485.1). Taxonomy (GTDB): domain Bacteria; phylum Planctomycetota; class Phycisphaerae; order Tepidisphaerales; family Tepidisphaeraceae; genus JBCDKH01. Next base: position 42,064 of record CAYMAS010000001.1, read on the forward strand.
AGCTCGATTGCGACGCGGAAGATCAAAGCCGCTAACGCCGTCCGGTGCTTCGGGGCGAGCGGCCCGTGCTGGTGGAAGAAGTCGATGATCTTGTCGAGCGTCTGCGACCATTCGACCGCGTACTCGCGATGCCGCCACGCCTCGCCGCCGATGCTGCGGCGTCGGGCACCGGCGATCCGCCACGCGTGATCCGCCTCGGCGGGATCAGCCATCTTCTCGTACTCCAGGCCCAGCAAAAGGGCCCGGACGTGAAACTCCCAATCCTGCCGACTCGTCGCCGCCTCGTCCCAGGGCCCGACCTTGTCGAGTGCTTCACGTCGCCACAGCGGCGAGGCGGTTTGCCAGACGACATCGAGCCGCAGGAACCGATCCAGATCGTCGCCGACGTCCGCTTCGTCGCGATCAAGTCGGTTCCAGAACAGCGGCAGGTCACCATCTGCCTTACGGAACATCCGGCAAGGCCAAACGGCGAAGTCGAGCGATGGTGCGTTGTCGAGAGTCGCGACGCGTCGTTCCAGGCACGTCGCGTCGAGGAGGTCGTCGCTGTCGAGAAACAACACGAAGTCGCCGGTGGCTTCGGCTACGCCGGCGTTGCGGGCGGCGGGTGCGCCTCGGCGGTCATAGGGCAGTCGCGCGAAACGAAACCGCTCGTCCTGCTCCGCGACGACGGCCGCGACTTCCGGGCCGCTGCGATCGTCGATGACGAGCACCTCGATGTCGTGCAACGTCTGCCGGGCGACGCTGGCGAGCGTCTCGCGAAGCTCCTCGGCTCGGTCGTGAACCGGGATGATGACGCTGACTCGAGGCATGACGAGGCTACCGAACTTCAACCCATTCGGCGGGAAGCACGACGGTGCTTTGGGCCGCGGTCGGCACCTTACCCGTGCCGAGCAGGTCGCTGTAGACGACCTCCAGATCCGCGGCCCGTTCGAGACGTTCGAGGATCGTAAAGCCATCGGCGGCGACAAGCTCGACGTGGTACGTGCCCGGTGCCAGCGGCAGGCTCGGGACGTGGCAGCGTAGCTGCTTGTGGCTTGCTCCCTTGAGGACGAGGTTGGCGTTGTACTCGCTGTGGAAGAGCGCGACGCGTTGACCGCGGCCGTTGAGAATGGCCACGGCCGCGGTGATGTTGCCCGGCTGGTCGAAGTCGACCATGGTCACGTCGAACGTGATCGACTTACCAGTTGCAATCGCTCCGATTTCGCGACCGGTGTCGTCGGTCATGGTGAGGTCGACGAAAATCGGCGGACGCTTTTTGTCGGTCGTCCGTGGCCGCTGTGACAGCGGCACGCCCGCGGCCTGTTCGCGTCCGCCGAGGTAGCGGGTGATACCTTCCTCGGTCTCCATCCGCTCGCTAGCCCGGCCGCCGTCGACGACCATGACGCTCTGGCACAAGCTCGCGACCGCGTCCATCTGGTGGCTGACGAACAGGACCGTCCGCCCCTCGTTGACGACGTCGTTCATCTTGCCCAGGCACTTCTTCTGGAACGCCGCATCACCGACGGCGAGCACCTCGTCGACGATCATGATCTGCGGATCAAGGTGGGCCGCGACGCTGAAGGCGAGGCGGACGTACATGCCGCTTGAGTAGCGTTTGACGGGCGTGTCGAGAAACTTGCCAACCTCGCTAAAGTCGACGATGTCGTCGAACTTTCGCTTGATTTCCTCACGTTTCATCCCGAGGATTGCTCCGTTGAGGTAGACGTTTTCGCGGCCGGTCAGCTCCGGGTGAAAGCCGGTGCCGACTTCGAGCAACGACGAGACGCGGCCGCGAAGGGTGATCTTGCCGGCGGTGGGTTCAACGATGCGGCTGAGGATTTTGAGCAGCGTGCTCTTGCCTGCGCCGTTGCGTCCGATGATGCCCACCGTCTCGCCGGCACCGATCTCGAAGTTGACGTCCTTGAGCGCCCAGAAGGTGTCGTCGGCTTCCGACCAGTCTTCGCTGAGGCGGCGACGCGTGTCGCGGAGGGTCCGCTTGAGGTAGCCGCCGATGCCACGGAAGGCGCTGCGGGCTTCTCTGTCGTCGATGCCGATGCGGTAGGCCTTGGCGAGGTTGTCGACGTGGACGGCGGGGAGCATGGGGCGGCAGAAGTAGTGAGTATCGGGTAGCGAGTACCGAGCTGTGAGTGTCGGAGGATTCAGTACTCGCTACTCACTGCTCGGTACTTCCGACCTACGCGATGTCGGCGAAGCGGCGTTCGACGCGGCGGAAGTAGGCGATGCCGGCGAGGAGCAGGAGCGGGCTGATGATCACGCTGCCGGCGATGAGGGGCCAGTTCCAGGCGTCGCCGATGATGGCGCTTCGCCACGCGCTGACGATGCCGGCATAGGGATTGATCGCCAGAATCCACGACTTGCCGCCGAGGGCCTTGTCAATGTCTTCGAGCGGAAAGACGACGGCACTGAGCCAAAGGCCGAACTGTGTGAAGAAGGGAATGAGGAAGCGGACGTCGCGGTACAGGACCGTGATGCCGCTCAGTAGTACCGCGGTGCCGGCGCCGGCGAGGAGGGTCAGCGGCACGAGCAGCGGGATCGCCAGGAGGTTCCAGGTGGGCGTGTACTCGCCCGTCGAGGCGAAGTAGATGCCGAAGCCCGCTGCGACGAGAAAGGCCATGAGCATGTCGACCATCGCCGTGCCGCACGCAGCGGCCGGGATGAAGACGCGTGGCAGGTAGATTTTGCTGAGGAGCTGCTGGTTGTTGACGAGCGACTGGCCGCCGTCGTTGACGCACTTTTGCAGGAACATCCACGGCGTCATGCCGGCCGCGAGGACGAGCAGCCACGGAGCCTTGCCCCCTTCGCCGAAGCCGAGCAGCATGCCGATGATGCCGTAAATCAAACTGCTGACGAGCGGCACCACCAGCGCCCACGCAAGGCCTAACGCCGCCATCTTGTAGCGGACCTTGACGTCGCGCCAGACGAGGAAGTAGAGCAGCTCGCGATGCGTGACGAGCTCCCGCAGGTACGCCGCGTCGATGCCGCTGGACCGCGGTTCGATGACCTGGACCGGGCGGTCGTCGAGTGGATCGGGCTGCGCGTGCGGCGGGTTCATCGCGAGCGAGTCGTGAGGGTGCAGCGCATGAAGATCGGCCGTGGCGGCAGTCGTCACCTTCACCGTATCGGCACGTCAATCGTCCGACTGCAGCCGGGCGTCGAGATGGTCCCAAAGCGTCTCAGGCATCTGCGGCACGACGCGGACCTCGCCGACGACGCTCATGAAGTTCGTGTCGCCCGACCATCGCGGGACGATGTGCTGGTGCAGATGCCCCGGCACGCCCGCTCCGGCGGCGGTGCCGAGATTGATGCCGACGTTGAAGCCCTGCGGATTCATCTCGTCGCGAAGCAGGCGGATGGCACGGCAGGTGGCATCGTGCAGTTCGGCGGCTTCGTTGGTCGTGAGGTCTTCGAGGTTCGCCACGTGCCGACGCGGGGCGATCATGAGGTGACCCGACGTGTACGGGAAGCGGTTGATGAGGGCGACCGTGTGTCGGTCGACCCAGAGGACGAGCCGTCGGCGGCGGGCTTCCTTGGGATCCTCGCCCAGGTCATCGATCGCCACCTGCACGTTCGCCGCGGCACAGAGGAAGCAGCCGTTGTACCGCTTCGTCAGCGGGTCGGTCTCGGAGGGCGAGCGTTCGAGCGAGCGAATGTAGTCCATCCGCCACGGGGCGTGAAGCTGGTCGCGAGCGGTGTCGGGCACGGGCGACGGTACGACGTCAGGTTCTGACTTCCGTGCCAGCGAGCAGGCGACGCACGTTCGACCGGTGCCGCCAGATGAGCAGAGCGGAGACAAGCGAGAGAATCAGCAGAATCGGCCACTGCTTCGACAACGGCCAGTTGAAGACGGCGGCAATCGCCAGGTAGCTCACCGGCAAGACCGCCGCGGCAACCATGCTGCCGACGCTGACGAACCGTGTCAGCTTGAACGCGATCACAAATGCCGCCAATCCCACGAGGCCCGGCAGCGTCAGGTACGGAAAGACGCCCAACACCAGACCCAGCCCGCACGCGACGCCCTTGCCCCCCTTGAAGCCGAGGAACGGCGAGAAGACGTGCCCGACGATCGCCGCCACGCCCACGCCGATCCAGAGGCCGAACGTGAGGGCGGAGCGGTCGGCTGACTCCGTACTGGCGTGAACCAGGACCGACGCCACCGCCGCCGGCACGAGGGCCTTCATCGCATCGAGCGCGAGCACGAGAAAGAAGTACCGCTTGCCGAGGGCTCGTCCCGCGTTGGTCGCCCCGACGTTCCCGCTGCCGACGCTCTTGAGATCAATGCCGCGGCGTTTGGCGATCAGCACGCCGAACGGGATGCCGCCCAGGACGTACGCCGCCGGGAGCAGCAGTGCGAGAACGAGGTGGAGCGTCTGGACGGACACGCGTCTGACGCTACGTCTTCTGTCATTCCAAGAACGTCGCGTCCCCGTAGCTGAAGAAGCGGTATCGCTCCTCGATCGCGTGCTGATAGATCCCGCGTCGTGCCTCCGACCCGACGAAGGCATCGACCATCGCAATGAGGGTGCTCCGCGGCAGGTGGAAGTTCGTCCACAACGCGTTCACCCGCTTCCACGCGTACGGCGGCTTGATGAAGATCGCCGTGTCGCCGACGTGCGGCGTCATCTCGGCAGCCCCTTCCAGAACACGGGCCGACGTCGTGCCGATCGCGACCACCCGGCGGCCGTCGCGCTTTGCTGCGTTGACGATGTCGCAACACGCGGCCGGCAGTTCGTACCGCTCGCGGTGCATGTCGTGGTCGTCGAGATCGTCGGCGGACACGGGCCGAAACGTACCGACGCCGACGTGGAGCGTCAGCGACGTCCGGATGACGCCGCGTTCATCGAGGCGACGCAGCAACTCGTCCGTGAAGTGCAACCCCGCCGTCGGCGCCGCCACGCTGCCGGGGGTGGTGGCGTAGACGGTCTGATATCGCTCGCGATCCGCCGGCTCGTCCTCGTCGCGGCCGATGTAGGGCGGCAAGGGCATCCGACCGACTTCCGCCAAAACCAACTCCGCCGGCCGATCGTCCTCCACCGCCAACCGGTAGACGCCGCCGCCGAGCTTCTCGATCACCCGCACCGGTGGCCCCTCGGGATCGAACCGCCAAGGCTCCTTCGTCTCGATCTGCCCAGGCCCCTTGAGCATCGCTTGCCACGTCCCGTCCTCGTTCGTGCCGAGAAACAACCCGCCGACGCGGCCGCCGGTCGGCTTGACCAGCGTGATCTTCGCAGGCGTCACCTTCGCGTCGTTGAACACCAAGACGTCGCCTGCGCGCAACAACTCCGGCAGATCGCTCACCACCCGATCCGCGATCACGTCGCCGTCCCGCCGGTAGTGCAGCAGCCGGGCCGCGTCGCGTCGCCTAGCCGGGTGCTTGGCGATCAGGTCGTCGGGCAACGCAAAGTCGAGCTCGTCCGTCCGCACGCGGCAAGATAGTCCGCACCAGCGGAGATAGCCGGTACCGTGTCGTCATGCCGGACTCGAACAAGCCATTCCGCTGGGGCATTCTCGGGACGGGCAACATCGCCCGCCAGTTCTGCCGCGACCTTCAGAAGCTGCCGGGCCACCGCGTCCACCTTGTCGGCAGCCGAAGTCCCGATCGTGCTGCCGACTTCGCCCAGGAGTTCGGCGGCACCGCGGCGGACGATTATCAAGGACTTCTCGACGATCCCGGTGTCGATGGGGTTTACGTCGCCGTGCCCAACACGCTCCATGCCGAGTGGACGATGGGGGCGTTGAGCGAAGGTCGGCACGTTCTGTGCGAAAAGCCGCTCGGTACCAGCGTCGCCGAGGCTGAGCAGATGTTCGCCGCTGCCGAGAAGGCGAACCGCACGCTGGTCGAGGCGTTCATGTACCGCTCGCACCCGCAGACGCAGGCCCTCGTCGCCGCCGCTCGCGACGGCACCATCGGCCAGCTCACGCACATCCGGGCCAGCTTCTGCTACCGCACGACGCAAATCGACGGCAACGTCCGCTTCGACAGCGACCTCGCGGGTGGGGCCCTGATGGACGTCGGCTGCTACTGCCTCGACGTCTCGCTGCTCCTGGCCGACAGCGAGCCGACGCACGTCAGCGCCACGACCCGCCGGCACGAGCGCGACGTCGACGTCATGACCGCCGGCACGATTGGCTTCGCCAATGGCGTCCAGGCGACCTTCACCTGCGGACTCGACACGCAGTGCGACAACACCCTCGTCCTCGCCGGCACCGGCGGGTACATCGCGGCAGAGTGGCCCTGGAAACCAAAGCAGGACGCTTCGTTCCTCGTGAAACAATCGGCCAAACCGCGGCAGGAGTTGGCCCCCGACGAAGTCGCCGGCCCGCCTCCGGAGCGACGCGTCGAAACGCCCAGCGACCTGCCGCTCTACGCCCTCGAAGCCAAAGCCTTTGCCGCGACTGTGCGGGACGGAGCAACGCCGTTCATGACCCGCGACGATTCGATCCGCCTCGCCCGGCTGCTCGACCGCGTGCGATCCGAGGCCGTTCTCGTCCCCTCGTAGGGTGGGCCCCGGCCCACTATCCGCAACTCGGGGCAACCAGATGGTGGGCTAGGGCCCACCCTACGGAAACTACCGCAGGACCCAGTAGAAGCGGTCGGTCGCGATGCGGCGGAACTTGCCGGTCGTCACGTCGCCGTCGTCGCAGATTTTGTCGACGAGGTTCATGTACGCCTCGTCGCGACGGAAGCCGCCGTCGAAGTGAACGCCCACCGCCAACTCCACGCCGTTCTCATCCACCTCGACGTCCCATGAGCCGCCGATCGGCGTCGGGCTCTCGAAGCTGCGTCGATCGAACAGTGCCTCCAAAGCCGGCGGGCAGACGCCCGTGCTCGTGTCGGTCGGAACGGCACCGTGCTGCTCCTGGTACAGGGCCAACCCTTGGCTGTAGTGGCCGAGATTGCGGACGAAGACGTTGCGGCTGGCGTCGTCGTCGCTCTTGGTCATGCTCGCCATCACGATCGAGGCGAGGATGCCGAGAATCACCACGACAATGAGGATCTCGACGAGCGTGAAGCCGCGACGACGGCAAAGGGTGGCGGACATGGGCGGCTCCGGCTGGAGGAATGGCGTGCGGCAGGTGGGAGGGATGCGTCACTTCATGTACGATTTGCTCTGCCTCTTGCCAAAGGACCCGATTTGCCCAACCTGCCACCGATGCCGATCATGCGACGCCACCCCGGCGGCTGGATCATCGCCGATTCCGCGCACGTCAGCGGCGACGTCCGCATCGGCCAGAAGGTCTCCATCTGGTTCAACGCCTCCATCCGCGGGGACGTGGCCCCCATCACCATCGGCCGCGGGACGAACATCCAGGACTCGGTCGTGGTCCACTGCGATGCCGGCGTGCCGAACGAGATCGGTGAGAACGTGACCATCGGCCACGCGGCGGTCGTGCACGGCTGCCGCGTCGGCAACGGATCGCTCATCGGGATGAGTGCGACATTGCTGGGAGGCAGTGAGATCGGCGAAAAGTGCCTCGTCGCCGCCGGAGCCGTCGTGCCGCCGGGGATGAAGGTGCCCGACGGCACGCTCGTTGCGGGTGTGCCGGCGAAGATCATGCGGCAGGTCAAGGAAAAGGACCTCAACTACCTCCGCAAGCTCCCGCCGCACTACGTCCACCTCGCCAACCAGCACGCCGACGGCCTCTTCGAGCCGGGCGGACGGCCGTTGGAGGAGTTGACATGAGGATCGGCCATGGTCGAGACATCCACCGCGTAGGAGAGGGCGGCCGTCTCGTCCTCGGCGGTGCCATCGTGGCGACGGATCGCTCCTTCATCGCCCACAGCGATGGCGACGTGGTTTACCACGCGGTGGTCGACGCGGTGCTCGGCGCCCTCGGTCAGGGCGACATCGGCCGAATCTTCGCTAACGACGACCCGCGGTGGCAGGGGGCGGACAGCCGGATCTTCGTCCAAGAGGCCGTTCGTCGTGCCACTCAGGCGGGCTACGGCGTCGTGAACGTCGATGTGACGATCGTCGCCGAATCGCCCAGGCTTGCCCCGCACGTCGATGCGATGCGGGACAACCTGCAGTCGCTCCTGGGCGGCGTTGCGAACGTCAAAGCCGGCACGAACGAAGGCGTCGACGCCCTCGGACGTGGCGAGGCGATTCAGGCGGATGTGGTGGTGCTGCTGTCGCCCAAGCCGTAGGTCCTGCTTCAGCACGACGGCCAGTTGACGCTTGTTCAGGATCGCGTGGTTCGGTACACTGGGGTGATGGACGCCGGGGACGAGCTACGCCACGCCCAGCCGATCCAGCGGCTCGGCTATGCGAGGGACCGTGTCAAGCGACATCGCCTGCGGTGGGCCGCGGCGAGTGTTGTCGTCGCCGGTTGCGTCTTGAGTTCCTGGTCGATCGGCCGCTTGGCCAAGACTCAGGCTCAGGATTACCTGTACGAGCGACAGGCGGCTACGCATGTCGAGGACGACGACCGCGTGGTTTTCGAGCCGGCCACGGAGCGGGCCGAGGCGTTGGCGAAGAAGACCGGCTACGAGCGGATTGACGTGCCGGGGCTCGAGGAATTGCCCGAACAGCTCCGTCCCGCGGTGGCAGAGGAGCCGGCGAGCTTCGAGGTCTTCCGCCAGGCGTTGGGGGAAGCGGGGGATACGATTGACGGCTTCGGCGCGTTGCTCTTTCTTCACGAACTCACCAGCCCGAGCGGTGTGCGTCGAGTGGTGGCGATCCGGTTCCTGCCGTGGGTTGTGCCCGAAGGCAGCCCGTGGCGGCCCGACACGTCGCCCGGCCTGATCGCCTACGTCTTCGAGCCCGGCGGCCTCATCGGCGAGCCGGAGCTGGTCGGCACGAGCATCGCCCCGATGCTGCTGCCGCAGGACGAGTGGTCGGACGCGTCCCTCCTCGACCGCGTCAGCCAGCTCGATCCGTACCAGCTCGTCCGTGACGCCGGCCTCCGCTGGTTCGCGGGTCAACCAGACGAGACCGATGCCTCGCATTTCACGCTCGCTTTTGAAGTCTATGGTCAAACGGCGACTGTAGATGGGTTCCTCTCTGCAGATGGTTCTACAGTCGAGATGAACGTCCGGCCGCGTTCATAGATCAATCATAGATTCTGCCTCGGCACGAGCGGCGGCGTACGCTGGTCCGTGTCGTCGCCGCATGCCGTACTCGTGACCTTCGGCAGCCACGGCGACCTGCACCCGTTTCTCGGTCTGGGCGTCGAGCTCAAGCGTCGAGGGTGGCGCGTCACGCTCGCGACGAACCGGCTGTACGAGGAAGATGCTGCTCGTCACGGGCTCGACTTCGAGCCGATCGGCGAGCGACAAGACTTCGACAAGTTCGTCAAGAATCCGGATGCGTGGCACCCGCGGCGGGGGGCGAAGGTGGTGTTCAGCGCGTTCGCCGAAGGTGCCGAGATCACGCACACGAAGTTGACCAAAATGGCCACTTCGGCGACTGTTTTCGTGGGGAACACGTTATCTGCCGGACTCCGAATCTTAACGGAAACGACCGCCGTTCGTACCGTTACGATCCATTTGCAACCGACGGCGTTCCGGTCAATGACGCACCCGCCGCGGATGCCGGGTGTCCCGCCGATCGACCGGCTGCCGCTGGTGATTCGGAAGAAGATCATGCCGCACTTCTGGGGCGGAGCGGATCGCTACGTCTTCGACCCGCTCATGCAGCCGATCAGCGACTACCGCCGCTCTCTCGGCCTGGAGCCGGTGACAGGCTACCTCGGCAACTGGCTGCATTCGCCACAACGGGTGCTTGCCATGTGGCCCGACTGGTTCGCCCCGCCGCCAAGCGACTGGCCCGAGCAGGTGCGGTTGTGTGGCTTCGGGCTCTACGACGAGCGGGAAAGTGCGGCTTTCCCGGGAGATCTGGACATTTGGCTGAGACAGGGCACGCCGCCGATCGCCTTCACGCCGGGAAGTGCCATGCTCTTCGGAAAGCGATTCTTCGCCACCGCCACCGAAACCTGCCGCCGGCTGGGCAAACGAGGTATCTTGCTGACGCGGCACGACGATCAGGTGCCGGCGGACCTGCCGGACGGTGTTCGGCACGTTGCTTTTGCACCGTTTTCCCAGATTTTGCCACGTTGTGCCGCAGTCGTGCATCACGGCGGGATCGGCTCGATGTCGCAGGGCTTCGCCGCCGGCATCCCGCAGGTGGTCATGCCGATGGCCCACGACCAGCCCGACAACGCCCGCCGCCTTACAGGCCTTGGCGTGGGCGGAGCCCTGGTTCCGCGGAAGTTTTCGCCGCGCCGGTTGACCAAGCTGCTGGGTCGACTGATGGCTGACCCGGCGGTAGCTAAGAGGTGCGGCGAGCTTCGGGTTCGTCTGGCAACCAACGACGGCCTGTCACGGGCGGCGGACGAGGTGGAGGCGGTGGCCCAGCAGAGTCTGCCCGTTCCGCCTTAGCCGGCCTGCTCGTTACAACAGGCTCATGGCTCGCATTCGTTTCGGCAGGCGTGGTCGCAGCGGCAGCCCCTTCGGCATGATCGGGCGTCGCAGCCTCGGCGGCTTCGGACGTCGACGCGGCGGTGGCTCGGGCAAGATGCGGCTCGTCATCGGAGCCGTTATCGCGCTCTTTTCCCTGGCCAGCTACTACTTTGTCAGCGACACGAACCCGTTCACGGGTGAGACGCAGCGTATCAGCATGAGCGAGCAGCAGGAGCTCGCCCTAGGCCTCAATGCCGCGCCGCAGATGGTGCAGCAGATGGGCGGTGCCGTGCCGATGAGCGACCCGCGCGCGGCAGAGGTCGAGCGGATCGGGCGGATCCTGCTCGAAGCGGGCGGCGTGTCGGAAAAGCTTAGAAAGAATGACATTCCTTACGAGTTCAGCTTCACGCTGATCGACGATCCGCAGACGGTCAACGCCTTCGCCCTGCCCGGTGGGCCGACGTTCATCACGACGGCGTTGTACGACCGGCTGGAGAATCGTGCCCAGCTCGCGGGTGTCGTGGGTCACGAGATTGGCCACGTCGTCGAGCGGCACGGGGCCCAGCGGATGCACAGCTCGAAGCTGGTCCAAGGCCTCGTCTCGGCCGGTGCGATTGGCCTGGAAGATGGCAGCGGTCGCGGGCTGTCGGCGGCACAGGTGGGGTCACTCATTGGCGACGTCGTTCTCAAGGGCCACAGCCGCGAGCACGAGCTCGAGAGCGACCAATGGGGCCTGAGCTATCTGGTGCAGGCGGGCTTGGATCCGCGGGAGATGGTGCGGGTGATGGAGATCCTTCGCGACGCCAGCGGCGGCGGTCGCGGCGGGACGCCCGAGTTCATGCAGACGCACCCGCACCCCGAAAGCCGCATCAAGGCGATCGAGCAATATGTACAGGAAAACCTGGACGATTCGTCTCTTTCGCAGTTGACGGACGGCGGCCCGCTGCCTCGTTAGAGCCCCGTCTCCCCTGCGACAAGGTCGTCGTACGTCTCACGGCGACGGACGAGCGTGTGCTGGTCGCCGTCAACGAAGACTTCGGCGGGCCGAGGTCGGTTGTTGTAGTTGCTGGCCATGCTGAATGCGTAAGCTCCGGCCGTGTAAATCGCGACCAAGTCCCCACGCTTCGTCGGCGGGAGGAGGCGGTCGCGAGCGACGAAGTCGCCGCTCTCGCACACCGGGCCGACGACGTCGACGGTCTCGCCATCGGGCACCTCGACGTCCCGATCCCGACTGATCGGCCCGTCGCCTGTCGCGGGCCAGACGAAGTGGTAAGCCCCGTACAGGCTCGGCCGAAGCAGGTCGTTCATGCCGACGTCGGTGATGACGAATGACTTCGAACCGCTCGTTTTTCGGTACAAAACGCGACCTAGCAGCACGCCCGCGTTGCCGGCGATGTACCTGCCGGGCTCGATCGCGACGCGGTAGCCGCGATCCTTCAACAGCGGAACGAGTGCCTCTGCGAAGTCGCTGATCGGCAGGCCTTGGTCCGGGTGCTCGTAGTTGACGCCGAAGCCGCCGCCGATGTCGAACCACTCGATCGTGTGGCCGGCGTTGCGGAGTCGGTCGATGGTCGCGTTGATCTTGCGAGTCGCCAAGACGTACGGCTCGACCTTGTAGATCGGCGAGCCGAGGTGCATGTGCAGTCCGGCGAGCCGAATTCCCTGCAAATCCCGGTATTTTTCGAAGACCGCTTCGGCGCGGTCGAGGTCGACGCCGAATTTCGACTCTTTCTTGCCGGTGGTGGTGTAGGCGTGGGTGTCGGGATCGACATCGGGATTCACCCGCAGGGCTGCCGTCGCTTCAGTGCCGGCGGCGACCGCGACGCGTGCGAGGTTCTCGATTTCGGCTTCGCTCTCGACGTTGAACGCGGCGATGCCGCCGTCGAGGGCGAAACGGATCTCGTCGTCGGTCTTGCCGACACCGGCGAAGATGACCTTGTTCGGATCCACGCCAGCCTTGAGGGCCCGGAATAACTCGCCGCCGCTGGTCACGTCCATGCCACAACCGGCCTCGACCAGGGTCTTGCAGAGCGAGAGATTGCCGTTGCTCTTGATGCTGTAGCAGATGGTCGGCGCGATTTCGTCGAAAGCTTCGGCGATTTGGTGATAGTGCCGCAGGAGCGTTGCCTTCGAGTAGACGTAGAGCGGGGTGCTGTAAGTCTCTGCCAAGGTCGAGGCGGCTACGCCTTCGCAGTACAACTCGCCGTCTCGGTGTTCAAAGTGATCCATGGAGCACCGACCTTAGTCGCCGTGCCGATCAGGCTTCCTGCACGACAGCGGTCATGCTGCCTTGGCAGCTGGCGATGCGGATGTCGTGGCCGTAGGCGAGAATCTGCTCGCGTTTGAGTTCCGCCAGTTCCTTGTGACCGGTGAAGACGATGACGCGGCCTTTCGTGTCGACCTCGATGGCCATCCGCATCGCCTTCTCCAGCGGGTGACGACAGACGCGGCCGAGCATCTCGATGACGTAGGCATATGTGTGCTGGTTGTCATCGATCAGCACGACGTGCCAAGGCCGCAGCGGCTTTCGGCGAGGCTTGCGGGGCCGCGGCTTGGTCTTGCTCGAGAGCTTGGTCGTCGTCTGGCTCATGCATCCTCCGGAGCGGGCCCCTGAAGTTTACCGTAAGCGCGCGTCATGTGCTTCACTCCGCTGGATCTTCGTCGGCTTCCTCCGACTCGAAGTCGCCCAGAGGGATCATCCGCTCGATGCTGAGCACCTGCGACCTTGCGACCCGGGCGAACGGTCCGACGAGTGGCAAGCGATCCCATCCGCCGGGACCGGGCCGGAGGAACACCTGGAGCATGAGCGACTCCAAATCGAGCTGGCCGCTGCCGAGGAAGGTGGCACCGTCGTCTCGGTTCGGCTCGCCGTCGCCGACGGTCCAGATGGCGAGGTTGTCGAGGTGCAGCCGTTGGCCGTCGTCGTGGAACTCGCTGCGAGCTTTGCGGATGCCGAGATTTCCCGGAACCTTGAGTGTAATGGCGCGAAGGGCGTTGACGAGGATCGGCAGGTTCGCAATGCGGTTGCCGACGATGCTGAAGGCCCCGCGGCCGCGTCGCGTCAAGGGCTCGCCAACGACGCCGCCAACCCGCATCTGTACGGAGATTCGCCCGTCGCCCAAGCCACCGAAGGCTGCCAGTGCCTCGGTCTCCGGCACGACTTGCACCAGATCCAGGCCTTCGCCTCGCAGCCGGGCTTCGTAACGCTGCGGCGCTTCGGGATCCAGCTCGTTGAAGTCGAGCCTCGCGGAGCCTTCGAGGATACCGTCGGCAACATCGGCCAGGATGCGGGGGATCAGCAGCTCTTCCATCGACTCCGCCAGCTGCAGATCGACTTCCAGATCCTCACCCGTGACGAGGCCCATCGCGGTGAACTGCGAGGCGTCGAACGTGCCGACCGCAGAGCGCAAGCGTCCGCCGTACCGCTCGGCGTCGATGGAAAGACTGCCGTTGACCTCGGACATTTCGATGCCGATGTCGAAGAAGGCGTCCGTCATAGCGATGATCGTGTCGCTAATCGCAACATCCGGCTCAGCGGGCTCTTCTCGCGTCGCGACGACGAGTTCGCCGACCTCGAACGAGAGCATGCCCTCGAACAGCAGGGACTGCAGCGTCGTGGCGAGGCCTTCGGGCAAAGCGGCGATGAGCTCGTCGTCGACGGGGAAGCGGTAGCCGGTCGCCGCGATCGTCCAGATGCCCGCCGGGGCAGCCGGGTCGGTGAAGTCGCCTGTGGCGTCGGTGATCTTCAGCTCGGTCGATGGCCGCGTCGGGTGGTGGCCAGTCAGATCCGTGACGGTGATCAGATCGGGCGTCACTTCAATGACGCCGCGAATGCCGGTGAGCGGGTAAGGCACGTCGATCGGCTGGGCCGAGACATCGCGAGGCCGAAGGACGAGGTCGAACTCGATGACGTCGTCGTCCTTCGCCCGCTCACCTTGAAGCACCGCCGTCGGAACGTCGAGGGTGCCCGACGCCGATCCTGTGCCGCCGCTGGGACGGAGCCAGTCCCAGGCGTCGCGTGCGGCGAGCGGCAAAAGGTCGTACAGGCCGGTATCTAACGGCACGTCTGCGGCGTCGATTGCCAGCTGCGACTGGCCACCTTCGGCGATGTTCACGAGCCCGTCGATCCCGATCCGGCCCTCGCCCCTCACTCCGCTGACCCCGTTGAGCTGAATTGTCTCGGGCTTGACGATGATGCGACCTTCGATGTCGCTCAGGTAGAACGTCCCGCCGTCGGGCCAGAACGTCGCTCCCTTGGCGTCGAGCTCGACGGTGTAGTCGGGCGCCTCGTCAGCCACACCGGCGATGCGGACCATTGCGTCCGCTCGACCGTCGATGCCCAGGCCGTCGATGGTTTCCCGGACCGTCGGCGTCAAGGCGTTGAGCAGTGCACCGTCGCTCGGCACGCCGCCGCCGGAGATGAGCAGGTCGTACGTCAAGCCGCCGGGAACGTCGTCACCCCACGCCACGTCGCCGCCGGCTTTGAGGTACGCGTCCTGCGGCAGTCGGATGTAGCTGCTCCGTAAGTTGAGCCCCGACTCCGTTACCGTCAGATCCACCTCTGCATCGCGAAGCGGGTAGGGAAAGACGCTCAACGCACCGCTGAAGATCGCGTTCTCGACGTCGGCCCGAAAGGTCCAACGCTTGTCTCTGCCCGGCGGCCGATCGACACGGACATCCAGATCGCCGACGAAGTCGAGCGTCGGCAGGTTGGGTGCCGCATCGTGCGACGACGGGTCGAGCAACGCAATACCCTCGCGCGCCTCCCGCGGCAGAGCGGCGAGGAGTTGTGGCTCGTACTTCACCTGATCCGCCTCGACGCGGAAGCTGAAGCCGGGTGCCCGCTCCAGCGGCGCGACGACGCCGTTGGCGGTGATGCTCGTTCGGGCGTTGGCCGAATCCGGTCCGCCGAAGGCAACGAGGTCGATGACGTCCAGGCGGTGCTGGCCGTCGAGCTGCGGGTCGGGCTGGATCCTCAATGTGCCGGTCGCGTCGTGAACGCGGTACGGTAGTTGCTCGAGCATGAAGCTCGCGTCGCGGATGTCGGCAGTGCCGTCGATGACTGCTTGTTGGCCTCGCATACGAAGGATCGACAGGCTAAGGTCGGCGGTGCCACTGGGCCGGAATCGTTGATACACCTCCCGCACCGGCTGCGGCAGCGACGCGACGTAGCGGGCTACGTCGGGCAGCGACGCCGGCTCGTCCTCAGGCGTTCGGAGCGTCAGATGAATTCCGGCGTCCGCGTCGTAGCCGGTGGCGTTGCCGTTAATGACGAAGGTGTTGCCCTCGATGGTGCCCACGACGTTCTCTGCATCAAAGCCGTTGGTACGGAAGCTCAACAGACCGCTGGCTTCTTCGAGTTCGATCGGCCGCGGACGCCAATCGTCGGCCCATGATGTCAAGTACGGCTCGAGGCGATCAGGACCAAGCCTTGCGAATTGCTCGAGTCCGTCCGCCACGCGGTGCCGGGTCAGGAGCTCGGGTTCCGGCAGCCAGTGGCGGGGCAGGATGAGCGACTTGGCTCCGGTCAGACGCAGGCTGATCTCGAACGAGGTCTCGCTTTTGATGCGGACCAACTCGTCGTTCACCCGTTCGGTCCGTCCTGGCTGAAACTGCAGGCGGAACCGTTCGACGTCGACTTCGCCAACGAGCTGATGCTCATCGATCCAGGTCGCCATTTCTCGCGGCACGAGATTGATCAGCCGGTCAATCTCGATGTCGTTCAAGGCGGCGTCGACGGTCAGCGGCTGAGACTCGTCGGCAACGCTTAGTCGCCCGTTGAGCGTGGGCCCCGGATCGCCTGCGGCGGACTCCGTGCCGTCGTAGAGGCGGGTGGTGAGCGTCAGCAGATACGTCGGCCGCTGCCGCGTTTGGGTTGCTTCGGCATCCGGGCGGAACGTGCCGTCGAGGCCCAGGCTGCCACGGACCCGCGTCACCTCTTCGCCCGATTCGCGGAAGAAGACGCGGGCATTTCGAAGCGACACCGTCGGCAACTCCCGGAGCATCCGCATCGGATCACCGCTTGCTCGTGGCTTCTGCTTCGGCCGACTGAGCATGCCGAGGCTCTGCAGGTTCCACCGACCTTCGTCCGTCTCCGACAGCATGATTTGAGCATCGACTGCGACGATTCGGTTCAGATCCACGTTGCCGCGGAGCAGGGCGAAGGGATTTGTCTCGATGCGTACCTCCGGCGATCGAAAGATCGTGCGATCCTCCTCCGATAGCGGCGTTTCCTCGTCCTCCGGCAGCAGCACCCGCACCCCCAGGACGCGAAGCTCGAACAACCCGACCTCCGCTCTCGCCACGCTGACATCGGCACCGAGAAATCGCTCCAAAGCATCGGTGCCGATCCGCTTGAGGCGGTTCTCGTCGCTGAAGTAGGCGTAGAAGCCTGCCAGAGCCAGCATCACCACCAGCAGCGTCCACCGGGTGCTCTGGCGGAACCTGCCGGCTCGTGGTCGTAGCGGGCACGAGCTACGCCACGTCGCATCGAACAGACGCCGCGGCCGCACCGTTGCCGGCAAAGGTGCCGAAGCCGGAACCGACCGAGGAAGTGAGAGATTGTTCGAGGGCGAGAGGCTCACGTCGGCTGCGTCTCCTCGTACGTCTTGAGTCGCCTGCGGTTTGCCCACAGACTCCAGAGGCTCGCCAACCCACCCACCGCCAGTATCGCGATCAAGGGCTCTGCCGGCAACCGATATCGCAGCGAACCGACCGTCGCCGCGTGCAGGAGAGTGACGAGCAGTGCCGGCGTTGCCAGCACCAGCCGCAGCCGCCAAGGCATCGGCGAGATGATCAATCCGACGCTCGCCAGAAGCAGCACCGGCACTGCAAAGAGCCCGCCGGCCCACTTCTGCAGCATCGTCGCACCGTCGTTCAACGGCACCGGCGACCAAGTCCGCAGCACCTTTCGCCACGTCACGACCGCCGTCTGCCGCCAGTCACTCGTGGCGTGTTTGACCGCTTGGCTGCGCAGGAAGCTTGACCGCTGCACCTCGTCCATCAACGCCAGGTGCGGCATCCGCTGCACGAACGACTGATCACTGCCGCCGGTGAGATTGTCCGGGTTGTGGCCGTCGTACAGCGTAATTCCGCCGTTGGTTGTCGTCGGAACCAGTCGCCCCAAGACGATCCAGTTCCTGACGATCCACGGCGACAGTGCAAGGGCGATCACCAGCACGCACGTCGCTCCGACCGGCAGCGGCCAACGCCACCTCTTGCCGGGCAACAGCGATACCACCAAAGCGAGTCCGACGAACCACACCGCCCCCGTCGGCCGCACATAGGTCGCCGCCATAAAGAGCAAGGCCGCGATCAGCCACCAACTGCTTCGCTCGCGGCTCTTGAGCAAGCACAACGTGCCCCACGTCACGAGCGACGTGAAGGCCGTCTCCGTCAGCAGCAGCGTCGAGAAGTAGACCAGGAACGGGTGCACCGCCACCAACCCCGCCGCCAAGACGGACCAGCTGTCTGCCAGAAGTCGCCGCGTTATCAGGAATGTGGCAAGGACGGTCGTCGCTCCGACCAGCGCCTGCGTCAGCTTCGCCGCCGTCGCATTCGCTCCCGTCGCCGCCAGGAAGAGCGGGTAGCCGAACATGCGTTGCGCCCGCAGCGTCTGATCCGTCGCATACCGCTCATCGACCAGCACCAGCCCCTCTCCAGCCAGCACCGACTGTGCCAGCTGCAGATACTCCCCCTGATCCGGCAACGCCTCACCATCAGTCGCCGTGGCCAGCCCCATGCCGACCCGCAGCGCCAGCCCGAGGCAAACGACGACGATGATGGCGACCCACGTCGTTCGAGCAAATTCGGAAGGCTCATCCTGACGCACCACGCCCGGATCGTCCCAAACCGCAGCGGGTTGGCAAGTCGAGCCGTCAAGTTCGTACAGTGCCGGCCATGACGTTGACGGCTGAACCGAGTTCGAGCTTGCAGACCAACATCCCCGCACCGCCCGCGACTGAACCGTTGCTCAGCGTCAAGGGACTGCGAACGTACTTCGGCGATCCGAATCAGCCGGAGAAGGCGCTCAAGGCGGTGGACGGCGTGTCGTTCGAGATTGCTCCGGGTGAAACCTTCTGCTGCGTCGGCGAATCGGGCAGTGGCAAGTCGATTAGCGCGCTGAGCGTGATGCAGCTCGTGCCAAGGCCGCCGGGGTTCTTCGCAGGCGGGGAGATCCTGCTTCGTGGCGAGCAGGGTGGCGGGGCGATTGACCTGATGAAGATGAGCGAGCGGGAGATGCGGTCGATCCGCGGGCGGCGGATCGGGATGATCTTCCAGGAGCCGATGACCTCGCTCAACCCCGTCTACACCATCGGCGACCAGATCGGTGAGGTGCTGCGGCTGCACCTGGACATGAATGCCCGCGAGTCACGCGACCGCACGATCGAGCTGCTCGAACAGGTGCAGATCCGCGACGCCAAGAGCACCGTCGACGAGTACCCGCATCGCTTCAGCGGCGGCATGCGGCAGCGTGTGATGATCGCGATGGCGATGGCGTGCGAGCCGGAACTGCTGATCGCCGACGAGCCGACGACGGCATTGGACGTGACGATCCAAGCGGAAATCCTGCGGTTGATCCGCGAGCTGCAGGATCGCAAAGGGATGAGCGTGTTGTTCATCACGCACGACTTCGACGTCGTGGCAGAGATTGCCCAGCACGTGGCGGTCATGCGGTACGGCAAGGTCGTCGAGCAGGGGACGAAGGACGAGGTGCTGCGGCGGGCGGAGCATCCGTACACGCGGGAGCTGCTCGACGCATTGCCGCGGAACCTGAAGAAGAAGCGAGACGAGGCGCGGGCGGCGGGCCTTGTCAAGCCGGCGTCGGACCACGTGGAGAGCCTGGAAAAGCAGGAAGGCTTCGACGTCATCGGTGTCGAGCACGCCGTGAAGGAAGTGCCGGAGACGGTGCTTTCAGTTCGCAACTTGGAAGTGCACTTCCCGGTGCGCAAGGGGCTGCTCAGCCGCGTGGTGGATCACGTGAAGGCGGTGGATGGGGTGACGTTCGACTTGCCGCGAAAGCAGATCCTGGCGGTCGTGGGCGAATCGGGCAGCGGCAAGACGACGTTGGGTCGGGCGATCCTGCGGCTGGTGGAGCCGACGGGCGGCGAAGTGTCGTTTGAAGGCCGCGAGCTCATCGGCATGCCGAGTCGCGAGCTGCGGTCGATGCGGCGGGACATGCAGATCGTCTTCCAGGATCCGTACAGCGCGCTCAACCCGCGGATGACCATCGGCGGGATGCTGGGAGAGATCATGCAGGTCCACAAGATCGGCAACAACAAGGCCGAGCAACGCGACCTGGCGGCTGACCTGATGAAGCGGGTCGAGCTCGAGCCGGACATGCTGCGTCGCTACCCGCACGAGTTCTCCGGCGGCCAACGGCAACGCATCGGTATCGCGCGGGCACTTGTGCCGAACCCGCGGTTCATTGTGTGCGACGAGGTGACGAGCGCGCTCGACGTGAGCGTGCAGGCCAAGCTGTTGCAGCTGTTGCTTGACCTTCGCGATCAGCTCGGGCTGACGTACCTGTTCATCACGCACAACCTGGGCGTCGTGGAGTATTTGGCCGACGAGACGCTGGTCATGTACAAGGGCAAGATGATCGAGCGCGGGCCGACGGAGCAGATCGTGAACGACCCGCAGGACGAGTACACGAAGCGTCTGCTGGCGGCGGTGCCGCGGATGGCGTGATTGCCTCTGCACCTGTTGCATTCCGAGGCTTCTCATCGCCTGGGCGAGAAGCGCCAACGCCTACTCCTCCACGAACGATCGACGCAAAGCGACGGCATCGCGGAGCCAACGGAGGTAGACCGGTGCTTCGACCTCGAAGCAGCCGAACTGCTCCAGATGCTGCGTCTTTGCCTGAGCATCCAGCAGGACAAACTCCCGCTCGCGAAGTTGTTGGACGAGAGCGACCAGCGCGACCTTGCTGGCGTTGTCTTGCCGGTGGAACATGCTCTCGCCGAAGAACGCACCACCGAGGCTTACGCCGTAGAGGCCGCCCGCGAGTTCGCCCGCCTGGTCGTAGGCCTCGACACTGTGAGCAAAACCTTCCTGGTGCAGCCGGACGTAGCCCTCGACGAGTTCATCACTGATCCACGTGCCGTCGTCGCGATCTTCCATGCACGCCCGCATCACCGTCTCGAACGCCTGGTTGAACTCGATTCGGTAGGTGCCACGACGCACCGTTTGGCGAAGCGATCGGCTGACCTTGAAACGGCTGTCCAGCGGCAGCACGCCCCTCGGGTCGGCCGTATACCAACGCGTCACGCCGTCCGCATCCGTCATCGGGAACGCACCCTTGGCGTACGCGCTAAGCATGACCTCGGGATCGAGCGAGGCACCACGCATCGAACCCGCAGTCTAGCCGTTTGGCGAGCAGGCGGCGTCAGACAACAGCTGAAAGACCAAGATCGAGATAATTCCGCAGACCGCTACCCGCCGATGACGCCTTGCCACAGCATCAGCATGACAATCTGCATACCCGCGAGAAGACAGATCACGCCCGACGTGACGATGACGCTCCAGGAGAGGCGTCGGCGAGGAAGAGCGGCAGTCGGTCGCTCGGTGGCGGTGGACGGAGGGCGAGCGACCTGCCATACCGCTTCGACTCCAATGAGCACCTGCTCCGCCACCGCCTGGGTGAGCCCGTAGGCCTCCGCCTGCCTCAGAAGGCCGCTGCGATCGTCGGCATCCAGACCACCTGTGGCGGGATCCGACCAGCGCTTGAGTCGACGCACGGCAGATTCTGCAAGCAGGCGGCTCGCTTTGGCTGATGCTGCCGAATCCGTTCGAGGCCGCAGCGAGTCGAACGAGGCGCTTCTGGAGCTCGCCACCACCGCCTGTGCCGTCTCCTCGTCCCGCATGGCAGCGAGCCGCTTCAGCCCCGCTTCGGGATCGAAGGGGACAGCCGGCGGGTCGATGGCGGTGCGGGACAGGTGCATGGTGCCACTTCCGAGCATCGGCCAGACGGTCCAGCTGCTGTGGCATCAACGGCGTTACGCGACTTTCTCGGACGCACCTACTCTCGGCCTGCGGCTTGCTAAGGAGTCGTCGAACAAGACTCTCCGCCGACACCCATGACCAGCATTGCCGCTCAAGAGACCGCTCCCGCCCGCTCCAGGGTCCGCGTCTGGTTCGTCCGCCTCGGCGTCGTGGTGATTCTGTTGCTGGCAGGCTTCGCCGGTTTCCTCTGGTACACCGCCGGCGGGATGCGAGCAGTGCCCGCCTTCTATGAGGTGCCGAAGCTGACGGGGCAGGACCGACTTGACGCTTTGGCGAATGTCGAACGCAAATTCGCCAACTTTCAGAACGCGTTTGCGGCGGATGTGGCGAAGGAGGCGTCGGCGGAGGATATTGCACAGCCGGTCGAACCGGCCGTCATCGCCTTCGAGTCGAGCGAGATCGACGCCTACTTCGACAAGTGGCTGCGCGACAACGGTTACACGGAGCGATTCAGTCAGCACCTGGGCGAGCCTCGGCTGCTCCTGCACGAAGGCCACGTCGTGATGGCCGGCCGCAAGGAGGTGCCGTACCTGGGCCAAGTGGTCGTCAGCATCCGGTTCCTGCCGAGCATCAACGACAACGACAAGGCGACGCTCGCCTTCGACGGCATGCAAGCGGGGACCACGTCTCTGCCGGACACTTACGTCCAGGAGATGCGGGAGGCGTCACTCGGGGCCCTGAGCGAGTCGACTCCCGAAGAGCGGGAGGCCATTGCTATCGAAGACGACGGCACGACCAACGACGTCGGCATTCGCGTTGCGATCGACCGCCAGTTGCGGCGTCTGCTGGCCGGCGAGCCGGTTGAGGATTTGGTGCTTTTCCCGCCGGTCATCGGTCGCGGCAACGTCGCGGCGAAGGTAACGGCGTTCGAGATTGAAGAAAACCAGCTCAAGCTCGGATTCGTGCCGCTGACGCATGAAGAACGTGTCGCCCTCGTCGCCGACCTGAAGCAGCCGCCGGAACCGCTGGAGGTGGAGGAACTCACGGACGCCACCGACTTAGCCGAGCCAGCCGCCGGATAAGCCACAGGCCCGCAGGCCGACCACGACGTCGCGGACGTTTCGCGTCGTCTTCCAGACGCCGTCCGTGAGGTGGTTGGCCGCCATCATGAGAATGGGCGCCTGCTCGATCGCCAGGTCGTGCTCGTCCGCCCAGCCGTGGGGGCAGTCTTCATCGAGGTAGGCCAAGTTGTAGCTGCCCATGAAGCCGTGCCAGCCGGGTCGGCAGATGACGACGTCGCGGTGCCCGCGGATTGCGCTGATGCACTCGTCCGGCAGGAACGGCATCGACGCTGCCGCGGCCCAAGGTGCGAGCGTCGCGTCATCCACCACGCCGTGCGGCGGGCCCAACCCACGCTCGACGTAGCCGTGGAACCGCAGTCGGCGTCCGCCGCGGGTGAGCTGCTTTTTGTGGTGCAGGCCCGGACCGTTGCTGGCGGAGATGCCCCAGGTGACGGGGCCGTAGCCGGGGTGGCCCTTCGGGTTCTCCTTGGCGTAACTGATCTGGGCCAAGGTGGCGCGGCGGGCGTTCTCGAAGTAGTCGATGCCACGGTCGCGGAGGAAGTTGTCGGCTATGCCGCGAAGGTCGATGAAGCTGTGCGGGAACTGGTGCGTAAAGAGCGGCGGGCAATGGAGGTGCTCGATGCCTTGGACCGTCGTCCAGTCACGCTTGTAGGTCTGGCACCAGGCGGCGTAGCTTTCCGGCGGGATCGGGTGCGTCCTGGAGCCGGCGGCAAGGAGGTAGAGCAGCAAACCCTCGCTGTAGCCGTCCCACTCGTGGACGATGAAGCCGTCGCGGTCGTGGTGCTTGCTGCCGCGGCCGATCGGCTCAGGCCTCCAGCCGTGCGTCAAGCGACCGCTGGGTCGGACGAAGGCTCGCCAGTTGACGTTGTCGATAACACTCGTTGCTGCAAGGCGGAGCTCGTGCTCTTGTTCGTTCTCGCGATCAAAGTGTCCGCGGGCGACGAGAAGGCCGGCAACGAGCAGGGCGGTGTCGATGGTGCTCGCCTCGCTCTTCCAGGCACGCAGGCCGCGTCTGGGGCCGTCGGCTTCAAGAAAGTGGTAGAACAAACCCTTGTATGCGGAAGCCTCTGCCGCCTTCGCTGTCGAAGGATTTGCCGGCAGATCGCGAAAGACGCGGGCCACGTCGAGGCAGTGTCTGAGCGACGTTTGGCGGTCGACCATCTCCAGCGATTCCGCTGCCACAAACGCCGCACAGGCAAAGCCGGCCGCGGCGATGCTGCAAGGCTGTCCGGGACGAGCCGAATCCCGCACCAGGCCGCCGTTGTGCAGATCCGGGTTGAGGAAGTAGTTCAAGGCGAGTTGGCCCGCCTCGCGGATCAGCTGGCGATCAACGGTCGTCACGTGGTCCTGCATGCGGCGAAGCGTATGGAAGACGGCGATCCAGCGGGACGTGTAAGGATTCTGACAAGATGGGCAGCTTCTTCGTGCTGTGGCACTCGCGTTGCACCACTTAACCTCGCTATGAGTACGACCAACGACCACAAGACGACTTCTCACGACGCTGACAAGAACCCCGACCCGATTACCGGTAATCCCGGAAGTCACCCAGCCGGAACCGGCATCGGTGCCGCTAGTGGTGCTGCGACCGGTGCGGCCGTCGGCTCCCTCGGCGGGCCCGTCGGCACCGTCATCGGCGGCGTAGCGGGCGCGGTCGTTGGTGGCCTTGTCGGACACGGTATCGGCGAAGCCGTCGATCCGACCGAAGATGCTTACTGGCGTGACGAGCACGCAAAGCAGCCGTATGCGTCCAACGGAGCCTACGACGACTACGAGCCTGCCTACCGCCTCGGCTACAACGCGGGTTCGACCGAGGGTGATTACGACCAGGACGCTCTCAAGGACCGCTACAACGAGGGCTACCGCGGCGACTCGAAGATGGAGTTTGACCAGGCCGAACCTGCGACGCGTGCCGCTTTCGATCGTCGGCGAGCACAGGCCAGCGCCTAACCAATTTCGGCACTGATCGACCCAGCAGGCCGCACGTTGTGAAACGTGCGGCCTGACCTTTGTATGTAGAGTGCAACCATGTTCGACAGCAACGGCCACACGACCCAACGAACCGAGTCAACGCAGGTCGTGATCGTCGGCGGCGGCCCCATCGGGTTGGAGGTCGCCTCGACGCTTCAGCAGCGTGGCATCGACTATGTCGTCATCGAAAAGGGCGAAATCGGCCACACCATGTCGTGGTGGGCCCCGCAGACGAAGTGGTTCAGCAGCAACGAACGTATCGCCATCAGCGGCGTCCCGCTCGTCACGCCTGACGGGTCCAAAGCAAGCCGCGAGCAGTACTTGGCCTACCTGCGAGCTGTTGTGACGGGGCTCAATCTCAACGTGCGGACTTTCGAGCAGGTGACAGACCTCCAACGCGACGATGCAGGTTTCCTCGTGACGACGGAAAAGAGCGGCAGGCGGCAGACGCTGCAGGCGGAAGCGGTCGTTCTGGCCATCGGCGGTACGGATTTTCCGAATCAGCTCGATGTGCCCGGTGCCAACCTGCCGCACGTTGATGGGTATCTGCGAGAGCCGCATCGGTACTTCGGTCGCGACGTGCTCATCATCGGCGGCCGAAACAGCGCGATCGAGGCCGCCCTGCGTTGTCATCATGCCGGGGCGCGGGTCTCGCTGTCGTACCGTCAGGATGACCTGCCACGCAAGAGCATCAAGTACTGGCTCACGCCGGAGATCGACGGCCTCATCAAGAGCGGTCGCGTTCAGGCGTTCTTCGGCACCAATGTCCAGCGGATCGATGCAACCCACGTCACGCTCGCTCACGCCGACGGGAAGACGACAGAAGTTAAAGCCGACGACGTGCTCGCGCTCATTGGTTACCAGCAGGACAAGACGCTTCTCGAACGGGCGGGGGTCGATCTAGTCGGACGCACCGGCCAACCCGCCTACGACGAGGAGTCGATGGAGACGAACGTGCCAGGCCTTTACATCGCCGGCACCGCAATCGCGGGGACGCAGGACAGCAAGTACAGCGTCTTCCTCGAGAACTGTCACGACCACGCCACAAAAATTTCGGACCACCTGCAGGGCTCGCAGGCTGAGCTTCGCGAGGTGAAGCAACCTGGACAGCATCACTCGCCGCAAGGTCTGTCGAAGCAGATCGAGATGCAGCCGGAGTCATGAGGCGACTCGACCGGCCGGTCCGTCGTGGTGCCGAGAGCGTGATCGTCGGCTTGCTCGCCGGCGTTGGCGGAGCGTTGGCGGGAGGTTCGCTTGTTGACGAACGCGTTGCGGTGCTCGTGATGCTCACGTTCCTCGTGCCGCTAGCGAAGGTGGAGCGTGTCGGCTGGCCAATTCTCATCGGGTCGGTTGCCGGAATCTGCACGAAACAGGCGGATCTCGTGGTGCTCGCCGCTGGCTACGCCTTTGCCCTTGGCAGCCTGATCATCGGACGTCGACACGTCCGCCGCAGCATCGGTCTCGCCGTTACTGTGGTCGCTGCTGCCTGGCTTCTGTGGCCGCTCTGGCTGGACGGTTGGCTGACGGCGGTGCCAGATTGGCTGACCCGTTGGCATCCCGTCTTCGCCGTCGACGCTGTTACGCCCGGGGTGCCGTGGGCAGAGCAGCCCACCATCTACGGCCGGACCCGCCTCGGCAGCGACCTGCCTTACGCGTTGCCGGACAACGCTTGGGCGGCAGTCATCTGCTGCGTCACGGTCGGTGCTGTCGCCTGCACGGTCCAGCTCCTGACAAGCCGCCGTCGGTAACGCGAGTTACAGCTTGCCTTCGACCTGCGGCAGCGCTTCACGCTCGACGAAATTTGTGTCGAACCCGCCGTTGACGATCTGGTCGATCTCCAGCAACGCCAGGTGCAGCGGGATGGTCGTCTTGATCGGCCCGACGCGGAACTCGGACAGGGAGCGCTTGGCGCATGCGATGGCTTCTGCGCGACTGTTGCGGTGAATGATCAGTTTGCCGATCATCGAGTCGTAGTTCGGCGGAATGCGGTAGCCGGCGTGGGCGTGGGTGTCGAGCCGGACGCCGGGACCACCGGGTGGAAGCCAAGTCTCGATGAGCCCGGGCTGAGGCCGGAAGCCCGCGGCGGGATCCTCAGCGTTGATGCGGAACTCCATCACGTGCCCCCGCTGCGGCACGTCTTGCTGCTTCACCGGCAGCGGCTCGCCGCTGGCGACGAGCAACTGCAGTTTGATCAGATCGAGCCCGGTGACCTCCTCCGTCACCGGGTGCTCGACCTGGATGCGAGCGTTCACTTCAAGCAGGTAGTAGTTGCCCTCCTCGTCAACGATGTACTCGACGGTTCCCGCATTGTCGTAACCCGCCTGCTTGATCAGCCGAACGGCGGCGGTGCTCATGGCTTCGCGAGTCTCCTGGCTCACGTGGGGCGAGGGCGACTCCTCCATGAGCTTCTGATGGCGGCGCTGCAGGGAGCAGTCGCGTTCCCAGAGGTGGATCGCGTTGCCGTGGCGATCGGCGATGACCTGCACCTCGACGTGTCGACCGAACTCGATGAACTTTTCAATGAAGACAGTGCCGTCACCGAAGGCGGCCTGGGCCTCGTTCTTCGCCTGGACGAAGCCCTCGCGGAGCGACTTCATGTCCCGTGCCACCCGCATGCCGCGACCGCCGCCGCCGGCCGCCGCTTTGATGATGACCGGAAACCCGATCTCCTCGCAAAGTTCGACCGCCTCGTCCTCATTCTCCAGCGCCCCTTCGCTGCCGGGCACCGTCGGGACGTCGGCCTTGCGGGCAAGTCGCTTGCAGTTGACCTTGTCGCCGACGGCGCTCATGGCGTCGGGCGTCGGGCCGATGAATTCGATCTGGCAAGAACGGACGACCTCGTTGAAGTGTGCGTTCTCCGCCAGAAAGCCGTAGCCGGGGTGGATGCCGTCGGCGTTGCAGACTTCGGCGGCGGAGATGATCCTCGGAATGTTTAAGTAGCTGTCCGCCGCCGGACCGCGGCCGATGCACATGGTCTTGTCCGCCAGCTCCAGGTAGCTCGCCTCGCGATCGGCTTCGCTGTAGACGGCGATCGTCTCGATGCCGAGCTCACGACACGCCCGCAGCACGCGGAGCGCGATCTCACCCCGATTGGCAATAAGGACGCGGTTGAGCATGGGCACGGATCAGGCGGGTCGGACGAGAAAGAGCTTCTGGCCGAACTCGACGGCGTCGCCGTCTTTGACAAGAATCTTCTCAATTTTGCCAGAGACTTCAGCCTTGATCGTGTTGAAGACCTTCATGGCCTCGACGATGCAGACGTCGGTTGATTCGGAGACGCTGCTGCCGACATCGACGAAGGCAGGGGCACCGGGCTTGGGCGAGGTGTAGAAGGTCCCGACCATCGGGCTGGTGACAGCGGCGAGGCCTGCATCGTCATCGGCGGCTGGCGCTGCGGGCGAAGGGCTGGGCGCTGGAGAGGCAGCGGGTGTCGCAATGGGGGCGGCTACCGGAGCAGGGGCCGCTGAGGAGATTGATCCGCGAGAGAGCGAGATGCGTCGCTCACCGTCCTGAAGCTCGAGGTTCGTCACGCCTTGCTCGACCATGAGGGTGACGAGACGTTCGAGCCGCTCGACGTTCATCGGGTCGCTGGAGCCGGCGTTCGGTCGTTGCCCGTTGGGCTTGTTACGACGCCTCGAACCACGGGAGGGTCGATCAGGCATCGTGTCCGACTTCTCAGCCGTCGATTGGTTGGTGTCGTCTGACAAGGTGGCTTCCTTCGTTGGCGGCCGCGAGGGCTCGTTGCTGCACAAAGCGGTCCTACTCGATGTGGCACGACTCGAAGTCTCGGGGCAGCGTCGTCAGCACGTCATTGCCGCTGTGCGTCACGAGCACGTCGTCCTCGATCCGAACGCCACCTTCGCCCGGCAAATAGATGCCGGGCTCGACCGTGACGACCATGCCGGGCCGAAGCTCGTCGTCATCTCCCTCCTTACGAAGTCGCGGCAGCTCATGGATGTCGCGTCCAAGGCCGTGCCCGAGGCCGTGGCCGAAGTAGTCTTTGTAGCCGGCCTTGTCGATGACGTCGCGAGCGACGCGGTCCGTCTCGAGGCTTGAGACGCCGGGTCGAATGAAGTCAATCGCCGCCTGCTGTGCTTCAAGAACAACTTTGTGGATCTCCCGCAACTTATGTGGCACCCGACCCATGCCGAATGTTCGCGTTAGGTCGCTGCAATAGCCGTTGACGCGGGCACCCCAGTCGAAGAGGAGCAGGCTGTCCTTCTGAATCGTCGTATCGTCCGGCCGGTAGTGGGGCAGCGACGAATTGCCCGCGGTGGCGACAATTGGACTGAAGCTCGGATCCGTCGCTCCGCGTGCCTTCATCTCCATCGTCAGCAGTCCTGCCAGGTAACCCTCCGTCTCGCCCGCCTCGATGCTGCTGCGAACCGCGTTGAACGCCTCTTCTGCGACGTCGCAACTCTTTCGCAACAGGTCGATCTCGTGATCGTCTTTGACCTTTCGCATCGTCACCATCACGTCCTCGACCGACACCAGCTCACAGTCGTAATCGAGTTCGTCGAGGGCTTCTTCCAAAGCATCCCGCTGGCCGACCGTCGTGAAGTTCGCCTCGAGACCGACGCGTCGGAGTTTCGCGTCGCGAAGCGTGTGAGCGAGCGCAACGCTCATCTTGTGGATCTCGCCCTTCCGCTCGACAACCTTCAACCAGGCCGCCTCGATGGCCACTTGCTCGGTGTAGCGGAAGTCGGTGACGAGGTGGACGTCGCTCGGCGTGAAGATGCCGACCGAATCGTCGCCAGTGAAGTTGGTCAGATAAGCCAAATCTGCCGGATGGGTCAGGAGCAGACCATCGAGGTCCAGGCCGTCGAGTGCTTCCTTGGCCGTCTCGTGACGGGCCTTGAGGTAGGCTTTGGGCTTGGTAACGGGCTGGCGGACGGGCATGAAGCGGTGGCGAGGACGGCGGACGAGGCGGGCCGGAACGTAACGCCCGCTTCTTGGCAAAGTCAACGTGCGCCCGAACGGGCATCGTTGGTTATCGGAGTCTGGCTCGGCCGACGGCCTCAGTCGTCTGCGGCACGGGCCGATGCGAGGAGTGCCCATGACTGCCGAAGAGATAATGGAAGTGCTGCGCAGTCTCCGTTCCGACGGCCTGCTCGATCACCGCGCGGTCGGGACCATGCGGCGTCGAACGCTGCCGCGCGTCGGCGTGCGGACACGGATGTCTATTCTGCGCGTCAACGACAGCCTGGAGCATCGATCCGGCCATGCGAAGCCCGAGGTCGTGCGGGTTCGTAACATCGGGCCACGCGGCATCGGCGTGATCGGCCAGCACGCCATGGCCAGCGGCGAAAGGTTTCTCGTCCTGCTCCCACGCGAGCGCGGCGGCGTCATTCGGCTGCTGGCCGAGGTCCGACGCTGCTCCACCTTCGGCGACGGCAGCTTCGACATCGGGGCGGCTTTCCTGCTCGATGCGACGAACGAGGAGATTGAAGACTGCATCCGCACCATCAAACGGGCGGCGTGATGCAAAGAGTCGATCGATCAGAGCGTGGCGACCGCCGTCTGCTTGGCTGTCCGACGATCAGCGAGGTCAATCGCCATGTGGATCGCCGCCTTCATACTGGCCGCGTCGGCCTTGCCGCGGCCGGCGATGTCGAAGGCGGTGCCATGATCCGGGCTCGTCCGCACAATCGGCAGGCCCAGCGTCAGGTTGACGCTCTTGCCCCGACCCAGCAGCTTCACCGGGATCAGACCCTGGTCGTGGTACATCGCGACGACGGCGTCGAACTCGCCGTCGAGCGCACGGAGGAAGACCGAGTCCGCCGGATAGGGCCCGCTGACGCGAATATCGTTGTTGAGCGCCATCTGAATCGCGGGCCTGATGAGCCGCTCTTCCTCATCGCCGAATGCACCGTCTTCGCCCGCGTGCGGGTTGAGCCCGCAGACGGCGATGCGGGGGTCGGGCAGGTCGAACCAATCGACCAGCGCCCGGTGCATCAGCTCGATCGGCTGATAGATCGTGCCGATCCGCAGCGAGCCCCATAGCCCGTTGATCCCGACGTGCGTCGTCGCCAAAGCCACCCGCAGCGGCCCGCCGGCGAACATCATCGCGACGTCCTTGCTGCCGGTCTTGTCGCGGAACAACTCGGTGTGGCCGGGGTAGTTGTAGCCGGCAAGGTGCCAGCTCTTTTTGGCGATGGGTGCCGTGACGACTGCATCCACCAGCCCGCTCTTCGCCGCGGCGATGGCATCGAGGCAGAAGCGGACGCTCGCCTTGCCGCCCTCGCGACTCGGGCCGCGGACGCTGTTGGCGAGCATGCCGAATTGGTCGTAATCGACCACGACCACGTCCTGGCCGTACCGCCGGTGCTTGCCGGTGTACGCGTCGCGCCACCAGAAGGCGTCGAGCTCGCTGAAGTCGGCGGCATAGGTCAACTGCTCATTGAGCCCGTAAATGACGAAGCGAGCCTTGGCCCGAAGCTCGGCATCGCTCAGCGCCTTGACGATGATCTCCGGCCCGATGCCGGCAGGGTCGCCCATGGTGACAGCGATGGTGGGGCGTGGGTCGGCCATGGCGGAAGTATCGGCGACGGGCCGACGGCACATCATCGCCCGCTATGACGCCGACGGCAAGCTCAGGCCCGATAACCTGTGCAACTCCCCAGAACCGGCCAGACGCCGCACGGTCTCGACAATCCCTTTGGCCATCACGTCTGCCTCGAAGTTGAATCGCCAGCCGACCACGCGAGGACCGAAGTTCGTCTTGTCCAACGTCGTCGGAATGAGTGCGACCTCGAACCAGCCCGCATCGACATCCAACGCCGCCACGGTGAGCGAAACGCCATCGATGCAGACGCTGCCCTTGGGCAGCACGAATGGCATCAACTCGCTCGGCGGCTGGACACGGAACCGCCACTCCTCGTCCGTCGCGAGCTTGTGAATCAACTCCGCCTGACCGTCGACGTGGCCCTGCACGAAGTGGCCGTCAAGACGACTGGTCGGCGTCAGCGACCGTTCGACATGCACCTCGTCGCCGACGATCAACTGCCCGAGGTTCGTCTTGTCGAGCGTCTCCCGAATGACGTCGAAGGCGAGGCCGTCGCTCGTCATTTCGCTGACGGTGAGGCAGCAGCCGTTGATTGCGACGCTCTCGCCGTGCTGCTCGTCGCCCCAGCGGTGGCCTAGGGCGATGCGTTTGCCGTTGGGATGGTCTTCGACGTGAAGGACCTCGACCGCCCGCTCAACGATGCCGGTGAACATGAAGGAACTTAGGTGGTCCAAGAGATCGACCTACGACTTGTCATGAAGCGAAAGCTCGACGGCATGACCACGCTCATCAGCGGCGCGACCAGCGGCATCGGCGAGGCACTGGCAAGAGATCTCGCGGCTCGCGGTGCACGCGTGGCAGTCAATGGTCGACGCATTGAGAAGCTCGAATTGCTCAAAGAGGAGCTTGGCGATTCCGTAGCCATTGTGCCGGGCGATGTTTCGACGTCGGACACTTGCGAGAGGATCGTCAACGACGCGTTCGAGCAGCTGGGCCGGCTCGACGTGATCGTTGCCAATGCGGGATACGGAGCGACGCAGCTGTCGTGGCAGCAGACGCCCGAGGCGGTTCGACGGATGTTTGCGACGAACGTTCACGGCACGCACGACCTGATCTACCACGCGGTGCCGAGGATGCTGAAGCAGGAGCCGCGGGACGGGCTTCGCGGTCATCTGTTGCTCGTCAGTTCAGCGGCGGCCCGACGCGGCGTTCCGTTTCTTGGTCCCTATGCGGCAACAAAGGCGGCGCAGCTTTCGATGGCCGAGGCGTTGCGTGTCGAGTTGCGAGACGAGAAGATTGCGGTGACGAGCGTCCATCCGGCCGGCACCCGCACGGAGTTCGGCGACGTGGCAGAGCGGGAGGGCAGCGTCTCGATCAGCAAGTTCGGCGGCCGGGGCGGGAGCCAAACGGCACAGCAAGTCGCCGCGGCCATGCGGAAGGCGATCGAGAAGCCCAAGCCGGAGGTTTGGCCGAATCGGCCGTACCGCTACCTGCTCGCCCTCAACGGCCTGATGCCCGGCGGCGTCGACGTCGGGATGCGAAAGCTCAAGCGTGACGTCGAAAAGGAGAACCCGTGATCCGGCAAAGTCGACGTGTAGCGGCCGAGCTGCAACGATGGCCGCCCATGTCTCGCCTGTCCGGCTTTCTGGCCGTCGTTCTGCTTCTGCTGCTTGCCGCCTCCCCAGGGTGGGCGGAGATCCGACTCAGTGATCGGCTCGCCGACGTCTCTGTTGAAAACGGCAACGTCGTCATCGACGGCGAGACGCTGACCGCAGATGAATTCGTCGCGGCCATTGAAGCCACACAAGGCGGCCGCGAAGGTCGAGGCTGGCTGTTCACGGTTCTGGATGTCACTGGGCCGCTGGGCGTCTTGTGGGTCTCGCTCGGCCTGCTGGGTCAGTTGCTATTCACGGGCCGGATGGTGGTGCAGTGGCTTGCGAGCGAGAAGCAAAAGCAAAGCGTCGTTCCGCCCGTCTTCTGGTGGATGAGCTTCTTCGGCGCAACATTGCTCCTGAGCTACTTCATCTGGCGGACGGACGTCGTCGGTATCCTCGGTCAATCCACCGGCTTTGGCATCTACGCGCGGAACCTCTGGCTCATCTACAAGCCGAAGGTCTAGGGGCGCCCCAACCGCTGCTCAGCTCAAGTTACCGAACTCGCCGCCAGCTTTGATCGCCGCCGGCCGCTCGTAAGGCGTCTTCATCTCGTAGAACCGCCCGCTCTCGCTGCTGTCGCGGAAGCCGAGCATCGCGTCGAGCACGCAGAACGCCTGCTCGATGCTGCAACGATGCGGCCGATTCTCGCGGACGGCATGAGCCAGATCCGCGAGCCCGACGCTGCGGCCGTAGCCTTCGGCGATTGCGAGCGGCACGTCTTCCCAGTCGTCGTCGACCTGCAGTTGCGGCGGCACGTCGAAGTTGTTCGGATCGCCGACTCGCATCGTGCCCTCGGTGCCCCAGATGCGGATGGGCCGCTTGCCGTCGTGATCCGAGCCCTTGACCGCAAAGCTCTGGGCGATGGTGCCGCTGGCCCCGCCCTCGAACTCGATGATCCCGACGTAGTGGTCGGGCGTCTGGACGTCGATCTTCTTGCCCTTGAGCGGCTCGCTCGTGATCGTCCGGTCAGGCTTGGCGATGCTGGTCAGGCCGGCGAGTCGCTTTATCGGGCCGAGCAGGTTGAGCAGGGCCGTCAGGTAGTACGGCCCCATGTCCAGCATCGGTCCGCCGCCGGGGGCGTAGTAGAATTCCGGGTTCGGGTGCCAGGTCTCGTGGCCCGGACAAAGCATCTGCGCACTGAAGCCGATAGGCCTGCCGATCTTGCCGTCATCGATGGTCTTGCGGGCCGTCTGGATGCCGGCACCCAGGAACGTGTCCGGCGCCACGCCGACGCGGAGACCAGTCGCTTTCGACTTCTCCATCAGTCGCCGACCGTCCTCTCGATCCACGCCCAGCGGCTTCTCGACGTAGGTGTGCTTGCCGTGATCGAGTGCCTGCTCGCAGACGGAGACATGGTGCTGCGGCGTTGTGAGGTTCAGGACGATCTCGATGTCGTCGTGCGCCAACAGCTCCTCGACGGTGAGAACGTGCGGAATGTCGTGCTTCTCCGCGGCGGCTTTGGCGGCGTCTTGGTTCAGGTCGGCGACGGCGACCATATCGACAATCGGCAGCTTTTTCTGCATCGACAGGTACTGCCCGCTGATGTTGCCGGTGCCGATGCAGCCGACCTTGATTGGCTTGTCGCTCATGCCGCACGCTAGTCAAGCGGCACGGCGGATCGGCGTGTCGGGCGGCAGGACGAGATCGCACAGCGAATCGTTCCACGACACTCCGGCATCACAGCCGACGGCGTAGCAACCAGCGACCTGATCGTGATGGCACCAGCGGACGGTGCAAAGCAGCTCGATCACATCGCCCCCTTCACGCGGAATCGTCAACCGAAGTCGTTCGTCGATCGGCAGCGGCACGCGGCTAGCCAGCGAGAGCCCTTCACGCGACGCGTCGCGAAGCCGACAAGGCACGTCATCACACCTTCGCCCGGCTCCGATGCTGCGGACCTCCACCGGCACGAAAACGACCTGCCGCCGCTCGCCTTCACGTCGTTCCACCGCAAGCCGCAACGCCTCCTTCTGCGAATCTGCCAACCGCCGGCGAAGCTCACGCACGTCACGACGCGACAGCTGCATGGCCGGCTCTGCAGATCGACGTCGAAAGCTGGAGATGTCCGGCAGGAGTCGCACGCATCAACAGCATCGGCGTCGTGGTGCTCGACCGAACGGCGTTGCCGCGTTGTCGGACCGTCTGTTTTGGCTTGACAGCACAGGCCGCTACCTTCGTCGCCATGCAAGCTCGACCGGCCATGCTCTCCAAGCCCTGGACCTGGCCGCTGCACTGGCAGATTCTCGTCGGCCTCGTCCTCGGTGCCGCCATTGGCCTGGCCATCGGCTGGACGGCGGTGCAACACAGCGGCAGCGACGCGACGACGCTGCTGGAGCAAGGCGGCGCGGGACTGGGCACCGATCTCGTCACGTTCTACTCGTACGAGTTCTTCGACCTGTTGGGAGACCTGTTTCTCAACGGCCTGAAGCTCATCATTGTCCCGCTCGTGACGTCGAGCATTCTGCTGGCCGTCGCGAACCTCGGCGGCGGCAGCGACTTCGGCCGACTCGGCGGCAAGACACTGGCTTACTACTTCACGACCAGCCTTCTGGCGATCCTCGTCGGCCTCGTGCTCGTCAACCTCTTCACTCCGGGCACGGCCGGCGACCGCGGCATCCTCGTCGGCGAAGGCGACGTCAGCGAAATGTTCAGCGAATCGGCTGAAATGGTCGGTGGCAAGGTCGAGGGCAAGCAGGGCAGCGACTTCCTCGACGTCTTCCGGCAGATGGTCCCGCCCAACCTGTTCGCCGCGGCGGCAGACGGGCAGCTGCTCGGCCTGATCGTCGTTTCGATGATCGTCGGCTACATGACGACGCGGCTCGTGCCGGGGCTGCGGGACGTCTTCCTGAAGTTCGTCGAAGCCGTGTATGACCTGTCGTTGATGGTCACGCACCTCGTGCTCCTCTTCGCCCCGATCGGCGTGCTCGGGCTCATCGCGGCGACCATGGCGATCCAGTTCGCCAAGCTTTACCCGAACGACAACTTCATGGCGTTCATCAGCGGCATCGGCCAGTTCGCGGGTGTCGCGGCAGGGGCGTTGCTCATCCACTTTCTCGTCACGATGCCGCTCATCCTGATGTTCGTCGCACGCGTCAACCCGCTTCGCCACTACCAGGCGATGGCGCCGGCGCTCATGACCGCCTTCAGCACGTCGAGCTCGTCATCGACCCTGCCGCTGACGATGGAGTGCGTCGAGCACCGGGCGGGCGTGAGCAACCGCGTCGCGAGCTTCACCCTGCCGCTTGGAGCAACCGTCAATATGGACGGCACCGCGCTCTACGAATGCGTCGCGGCGATCTTCATCTGCCAAGCGTTCGGCGTCGATCTGTCCATCGCTCAACAGTTCCTGATCGTCATCGTTGCCCTGCTCACGAGCGTCGGTGTCGCGGGAGTGCCGTCGGCGAGCCTCGTCGCAATCGCCGTCATTCTCGGCAGTGTCCAGTCACAGATCAGCGGCCTGCCGCAGTACGAAGGTGTGAACCTGCTCGCCGGCATGGCACTCCTCTTCGTCTTCGACCGTCCGCTCGACATGATGCGAACAGCGGTGAACATCTTCAGCGACTCGGTCGGTGCGGTGACGATCGCGCGAACGGAAGGGGAGACGGGCGTGCTGGCCCACCCGGTCGCGTCGCCTGCTTGATCAGGAAGGGGCGGACAGGTTGCCGAGCCCGTACCTGCTGCGGATCGATTGACTCGCTCGCCACGCGTCGTGGTCTGCGTGCAGGAAGCGGAGCATCGACCGGAGCGAGGCGCCGACGTTGACCGCGGCCGCCGTGGGTTCGCCCGCGGCCGCGTCGAGGTGGTCGAGCACGAACGCGACTGCCGCGGGAAAACGCGGATTCTTCGGGTTCATGGTCAGCCGGTTGCTGCGGACGTACTCGCTCCACCACGTTGGCGGCTGGGGTGACAGCCGGTCCACATCCTGCCGCAACGTCGTCGCCAACTTGATCCGAAGCCGTCGAGTCGCGTGGATGAGGTTGACGCGTCGCGAGCGGTCCTCGCCCGCCTGAGCCACAAGACCCGTCGGCTGGTGCGTCAGCCGAACCTCCGACGCCGTCTTGTTCCGCTTTTGGCCACCGGGTCCGCCGGCGCTGCGATACTCGATGCGGCAGTCCCGCAGCAGCATTTCGTCCGGCATCGCAAGCCACCGGTCACGCTGGCTCGTCACGCCGCAACGCCTTCTGTAGCGGGCACTTCGAGATTGGGCACTTCCAGGGTGAAGACGCTGCCGCGGCCGAGTTCGCTCTCGACGCTGATCGTCCCGTGCAACCCGCCGACGGCGTGTTTGACGATGCTCAGCCCCAAGCCGGTGCCGCGATTGCCGCTGCGGGCGTTGGTGCCGGTGCGGGCGGCGTCGACTTGATAGAACCGCTCGAAGATTCGATCGAGATGATCCGGATCAATCCCCCGGCCGGTGTCGGTGATGGTGAAGATCGTCGACTGCTGATCAAGACCGACGCAAATGTCCAGCGTCACCCGCCCGCCGTGCGTGTTGTACTTGATGCCGTTTTCCAGCAGATTCCGCAAGGCGAGCATGAGCAGACGCCGATCCGTGTCCAACCACGACGGCATGGTCGCGGCATCGGTTCGCGGCTCGTCCGGCAGCTCCAATGCCACACCAGCCGAAATTGCGGTCGTGCCGAGAGTCTGCCGAAGATCCCGGACGATGTCGTTGAGCCCGACCTTCTCCACGACTGCGTTCTGGTCCGAGTTCTCGACCCGCGACAGGTCCAGCAGGTCTCGCAGCATGTCCTCCATCCGCTGGATGTGCCCGCTGAGGATCTCGAGGCAACGGTCGACGCCCGGCACCGTCCTGGCGGGCACGTCTTCGATCAGGTCGATGAGCGTTTCGTGCGCGATCTTGATTGCGTGCACTGGCGTTCGCAGTTCGTGACCCGCGTTGGCGACAAAATCGGCCTTCATGCGAAGCGTCTGATCGAGCGTCGAGATATCTCGCAGCACCAGCAACACGCCGCCCGCCTGGCTCCGTGTGGCGACGGCTTGAAACCGCAACGGCTTTGCGGCGGTGCCGAGGCGAACGTCGCGACGCAGCGGCAGCTTCGGCCGCTCGTCGGCATGACGCTCGCCGAGCTCGATCTTCGCCGTCTGGTCGAACAACGCCAGCATCGCCGGCTCGTTGACGACGCGTTCGATCGACTGGTGCAACGCCTGCCGCTTCGGCACGCCGAGCAGGGCAGCGGCGGGCGAATTGATCAGAATCAGCCGTCGCCTCGTATCGGCCAGAAGGATCGGGTCGGGCAGCGCGTCGACGAGCGTTTCCAGGTCGCCACGCTGACGATCGAGCGACCGAATCACACGGCCGATGGCAGCGTCGCGTTGATGCAGCAGCGTCGCCAACTCGCGGACGTGCCTCGCCGAATCACGCGTGTCGCGACGGACGAGACCGGCCGTCCGCTCCAGATCGTGCAGCGGCTGCGCGTGATCCGTGCCGGCTCGACGAACATTGCGATGCAGCTCCGCCAAAACCAACCGCATCGGCCGGCCCCACCAGTACGCCACCAGCAAGCCGCCCGCGAAGCCGAGGATGAGCAGAATCAGCCACATGACGGTTATCCCCGGACGTGGCCGTCGCCAACGAGCACCCACTTGTAGCTGCACAGGTCCGCGGCTCCCATCGGGCCTCGGGCGTGGAGCTTATCGGTGCTGATGCCGATCTCCGCACCCAGGCCGTACTCCCCGCCGTCGGCGAAGCGAGTGCTCGCGTTCACCGCCACGGTGGCCGAGTCGACGCCAGCGACGAAGGCATCCGCCGCCCGGACGTCGTGCGTGAGGATGCCATCGGTGTGCCGGGAGCCGTAGGTATTGATGTGGTTCACCGCAGCTTCGAGCGAGTCCACGACCTTGATGCCGACGATGAGGGCGAGGTATTCCTCTGCCCACTCAGCGTCATTAATTGCTCTGGCGGGTTGGACCAAAGCTTGGGTCGCCGCATCACCGCGAACCTCAACGCCAGCTGCCGACAACGCTTCGCAGACCTTCGCAAGTAGACCCGCATCTGCCGCGGCCTGGTGAAACAGCACGTGTTCCACCGCATTGCAGACGCCGCCGCCAGGGTAGCTCGTCTTGGCGTCGACGATCAGGTCGATCACGCCTTGCCACGCGTCCGGCTTCGTCGCCAGATCCTCGTGGACGTAGAGGTGACAGTTGCCGTCGAGGTGCTTGAGCACCGGCATCGTCGCTGCTTTGGAGACGGCCTCGATGAGCCCCTTGCCGCCGCGGGGAATGGCGACATCGATCTGCTCGCCGCGGCTCAGCAGGTGCGGGACCAGCTCCC
Organism: uncultured Tepidisphaerales bacterium; assembly: GCA_964388485.1. Classification (GTDB taxonomy): domain Bacteria; phylum Planctomycetota; class Phycisphaerae; order Tepidisphaerales; family Tepidisphaeraceae; genus JBCDKH01. The sequence goes on from CAYMAS010000001.1 coordinate 80,912, forward strand.
GATCGGGCCGATCGACCAGTTGCACCGCGTGTTCCGGTAGCCCCGCCTCGAGGATCGCCTCGCGGACCGGCTCGAACAACGCCTTGGCTGAGTGAGCCGCTTCCTTGCCGCCGCGAAGGATCACGCTGTTGCCGCTCTTGAGGCACAATGCCGCTGCGTCCGCCGTCACGTTCGGCCGGCTTTCGTAGATGAACAGCACCGTGCCGAGCGGGACCGACCGCTTCTCCAGCCGCAGGCCATTGGGCCGGACCTCGCCGTGGAGCGTTCGGCCGAGCGGGTCGGGTTGATCTGCGATCTGCCGAAGTGCCTGGGCAATCTTCGCGACCTTCCTCTCGTCGAGCTTGAGCCGACCGACTGTTGCCGCCGGGAGGTCGGCGGCGGCTTCAAGATCCTTACTGTTGGCATCTAGAACGGTCGCGACGCTCTGCTCGATGCGATCGGCGGCGTCTCGGATTGCGGCGTCACGTTGCCGGCCGCTTTGCTGCATGAGCACCAGCGACGCCTCCCGCGCCCCTGTCGCCAGATCCACCGCGTATCGCTCCAGCTCGCTCATGAAACGAGAGTAGCCGCATCGCCTTGCGATGCGGCTACGTGTGTCGATCCGTAGTGCAGAGCCGCTACAGAAGCTCGTCGTCGGCGTCGACGAAGAGCGACATGGTCGTAGCCGGTGCTGCGAGTTCCTGGCCGAATCGGTTGCGGAGGACTGTGAAGTCCGCGAGGTCGACCTTGCCGTCGTAGTTGAAGTCGCCGTCGCTGAAGAGCGTGCCGGTGCCAAAGCCGTTTCGCAGGATCGTGAAGTCGGCCAAGTCGACCTTGCGGTCCTGGTCGGCATCACCGGCGAGGACGAAGAACTCCACCTTCGCGTCCGCCACCAGCGTTTGCCCATCCGCCCCGGCCGACGTGGCCGGCAGCGTCGCCACATAGTTGCCATCCGGCAGGGAGCCGAACTCGAAAATGGCCGCGTTCGCCGACTCGTCGTAAGACAATGTCGATAGCGTTGTTACTAACGCGTCCGTGTCGACGTTCCTGAGAACGAGGTCAGACGCCACGAGACTTGCGGCGACATTGTTGTCGAACGCGAAGCGAACGGACTGCTTCGCGTCGACATCGAAGTCACTCGCCAGCACATTGACCGGCTGTGCCGAAGAGGTGCCGTAGGCGGCGATGCCCCAGCTGTTGAGCGTCCCTTCGTCCTGGTTGAAGCCGTCGGAGACTTGCAGCGTCCACTCGCCGCCGCTGCTTTCGCCCCAGTGCTGAGTGCTGGTAACGACCCAGTTGCTGTAGTCATCGCCCGAGTCGCCGCCGATCGTCATGAGCTCGCTAACGGTGCCGTCGGGGCTCGTGAGCGTCATCTCGAGATCGCCACGCCACGTGTGCGAGATGTTCAGGACGACTTCGATGTGCTCGATGTCGATGCCCTCCGGCAGCGTCAGCGTTTCGCTGATGCCGATTGGGTTGTTGTCGGGAATGGTGCGGCCCACCGTGCCGAAGGTGTCGACCGAAGCCTCGGGCGCGACCGTCTCCCAGCCGATGGCCAGATCGACTGCGGCCTGGGCATCGATCGCCCCGTGGCCATAGATCGGGCTGACCGTCAGTCCAGCTCCGTTGATCTGCCACGAGCTGTCGGTCGGGTCGATGTCCGATGCCGACTCGACGAGGATGTGCTGGACATCCCGCTGCGTCAGTTCTGGATTGGCTTCGAGCATGAGGGCAATGACACCGCTGACAAGGGGTGTCGCGCTGCTGGTGCCGCCGAAGTCGTCGGTGAAGCCGCTCGAGCCGTCGGTTGTCGTCGTGCCGAGGCTGCCGCCGGAGGAATAGGCGGTGACGAGGTGGTTTGCCCCCGGCTCAGAGTACCAGGACCGCTGGCCGAAGTTGTTGACGGCTGCAACGCTGATCGTGTGCCGGCTGTTGGCGTAGCCGTCGCGGTTGGAGTTGTCGCTGTTGCCGCCGTTGCCGCCGGCCCAGGTGATGATGCCGCCGAGCCCGCCGCGACCTTGCGTTGCCGTTTGCTCGATGGCCGCTGCGGTCAGAGGTCCTGGGCCTTCAATACGGTTGCCATCGTCGAACGGGCCCCAGCTATTGGAGTAGATGTCGACGCTCTGGTTGTTGAAGGACAAAGCTCCGGCTTCCATGGCGTCGCTCGATGGCCCGCTGATCAGACGCAGGCCCGAGAGCAACGCGTTCGGTGCCGCCCCTGTCACGCCCGAGCCGTCGAATCCGCGAGCCCCCGCGATGCCGGCGACGCTGGTGCCGTGGAAGTCGCCGAAGCTGCTGGCGTAGGGGAACGGGTCGTTGTCGTTGAAGTCGTAGCTGTCGGCGGCGACGTAGTTGGGTGCGAGGTCCGGGTGGTCGTAATGGATGCCGTCGTCGACGATGCCGATCGTCACGCCGTTGCCGCGGTAGCTGTCCCAAACGCCGGTGATGTTCGCGTCGGCTCCGACCTGTCCGCCGCCTTGGCCGGTGTTCTGAAGGTGCCACTGGTCATCGAACCGCGGGTCGTTCGGAATCGCCCGACGCGCCTGCTGCTGGTAGACCATCGGGTAGAAGGCCTCGCTGCCCGAGGCCTCCAAAGCCACAATCGCCGAGGCCGGATCATCAAACGTTGCAATCGAAACGCCCGCGATGACGCCCGACGCCTCCACCGTCGCGCCAGCGACGGGACCCGCCTCGACGAAGACCCACTGCGTCGTCTGCTGCAACGCCGCCTCGTCGTAGAGATCCAGATCCGCCGCCCGGGCAAGCGAAGCCGACGTTGTCAAGGACACCTCCGGCAACGCCTGACGGACCGCGTCGAAGGCAACGTTCGCGAAGCGATCCGCGACCACCGGATCGACCGCCGGTTTGAGGCTCGCACTGAGCAGACGACGTTGTTCCAGAACTTCAAACGACGGGTAAGGCTTCATCAGGTAAATCGGGGGTTCAAAGGGAAAAGCAGCTACTGCACAAGCGGGCTCTCGCTCCATCACTATCGCAGACGGTAGTCCGCAGGTTCATCTTTGGGAAAATTGCCATGATCGTGCAACGGCAACATTGGCAAGACCGTCAGGACCCGAACGAAGCAGATCGCCGCTCGATGGCAGTCGACATCGAGAATTCGATCATCCTCGACAAGTCCGCGGAAGATGGAATAGCTTCTCGCGGTAGCTTCTGCACCTCCGCTTACGGCTTCACCGGCGGCGTCGATCATGGACACCTTCACATCGTCATCGAACGCAGGCATCAGCCGGGAACTGGTGTCACGTTTGCCTCGGCACTACGCGGCCTGGGCAGCAGGATTTGTCGCAATTGGCTGCCTCGTCGCGTTCCTGCTGCCGACCTTCGTGCATCCACAGCGGATGCATGATGACGCGGGCCAGCATCTTTGGTGGGGCCAACGAGCCTGGGGCGGCGAACCGACGGCGAGCAGCGAAGTCGCACAGTATTTCGCCTCTCCGGCGGCCGCCCCGTTCGGCTGGCATTGGCTGGTACGCGGTTTAGCCAGTCTGGGCGATCTGCAGCGTATGGCAGAAGTGGCGAACTTCATCGTCGTCGGGCTGACGGCATGGCTGCTCTTTCTCCTGTGCCGCAAGGCGGGACAACGACTCGGAAAACGACCGGCAACCTGGGCAGGATTGGCCGGGGTCACCGTCTTTGGCATCAGCCAGGTGCTGGGCGTCATCCTTTTCGAAGACATCCTGCTTCAACGGGGCTTCGCCCTCGGCCTGGCATGTCTGGTGCTGCTCGGCCTCCTGTCGCGGAACCTTCACCTCGTCGGCCTCGGCTTTGTTCTGACGGCGTTGCTGTACCCGGTGCTCATTGCGATCCTCGGCCTCATCGCCATCGTCAACGAGCTGTGGCGGCTGGCGGTGGATCGGAAGATGCCCCGCGGGTGGATCACCTGCACCCTTGGCGGCTGTTTTGCGCTCAGTTGGGTCCTGCTCGTCCGAGACGTGCCGGACGCTTATCTGCCGATGGTCACGATGGACGACGCCAGATCGATGCCGATCTTCGGTCCTGATGGTCGCTCGTCGATGTTCGGCCTCCCGCTCGTCGAACGGCTGACGATCCACAGTCGAACCGGCATCGGCTTCGACCTGGTGAGGCTGGCTGTCGGGCTTGCGACCGTGCTGCTTGCCGTCGCCCTCATCGGCGGCGTTCGTCGCGTTCCGTCGCTCTTGTGGATCACCCTCCTCTGCTCCGTCGGCCTGTGGGGCCTTTCGTTTGCGGTGATGTTCGACCTCTATTTGCCCAACCGGCACAGTCGGACGACGCTGCCGATCGTCTGGCTCTTGTTCCTCGGACTGGGAACCGCAGGCTTGGTGCGGCGGCTTCGAATCTGGGGTCGTCAACGGCACGAGTGGGGCGTCGCGGTGCGGCGGCGTTGGGCGTTGGCGAGCAGCACGCTGGTCGTGGTCGGAGCGGGTCTGGTCGCTTTGCCGGAGTTTCGTGAAGACATCGTCCGCTTTGAACGCGGCTACGAGACGCGGCTGATGGCTTATCTCCGCCAACTGCCGCCCGAGGCCGTTCTCGCCGGTTGGCATGACGACCTTGACGTCATCACGATGCGAACCGGCCGCGCTGGCTTGATCAGTCGGGAGTCGACGCAGGCCTACTACCTCGGGTACTACCGTGACATCGCGCTGCCTCGGGTCGAGGCGATGCTTGATGCGTTCTATTCGCCCGACTGGTCGGTGATCGACCGGCTGGCTGACGATTACGGCGTCCGCGTCTTCATCTATCGCAACTGGCGGGCCCGAGAGCTGCCGGACGAAGAGCCATTCAAGTCGATCGCCGCACGCCACTACCAGGCACTGGGTCAGGACGCGGACGATCCACGCTTCACCGCCCGCGAACCGGCAATGTACCGGCCGCCGCTCGACCGCGTCCTGTTCATGAGCGGCGATCTGTACGTGATTCGCGTCGGCAGCGACACCACAGGCCTCCCCTCAGCAACCGTCGATCCCGAGGAAGTGGCACGCGTCAACGAGGAGCGGCGAATTTTGACCTTCGATCCGGCAATGCTGTTGCCGCCGCCTCTCCGCTCGCAAAACGTCGCAGGTGATTAGCGACGTCGTCTGGCTTCCAAATGCGAGGGTCGCTCGGCAGGACGAGATGTACCAGCTGAAGCAGTCAGACGGCTTTCTGTGTTCGAAGCCCTAACATCGATGGAGCGGCACACGGAGGGTTGATAACCTGCCGTAGCGCCCGCCGACGCTGCCGGAGCGGGTGATCTGCCGATCCTGGAGAGACAATGCCCCGCGACCTTCCTGTTGGTAATGGCCGAATGCTCGTCACGTTCGACGACAAGTACCAGCTGCGCGACTTCTACTTCCCCCACGTCGGCCAGGACAACCACGCCGGCGCCGGGCCTTGTCATTTCGGCGTTTGGGCCGAAACGCCGGGGCCGAAGAAGGAAGGCGAAGCTTCGGGGCAACTCGCCTGGACGAGCGATGAGGGTTTTCAGCGTCGGCTGCGGTATCTCGACGACGCGTTGACGACCGACGTCGACCTCTGGCACGACGACCTGGGCCTGAGCCTGCACTGTGGCGATGCCGTCGACTTCAACCGCAACGTCCTCGTCCGCCGCATCAAGGTCCACAACCGGCTCGACACGGGCCGGCTCGTGAAGGTCTTCCACCACAACGACTTTCTCATGTTCGGCACCCGGGTAGGCGATACCGCCTACTACGACCCGGAACTCAAGAGCATGGTCCACTACCGCGGCAAGCGGTATCTCTCGGCCACCTTCTTCGAAGAGCACGGCAACGGCGGCGAGAACCCCGTCAGCCAACGCGTCGACGAGTTCGCCACCGGCACCAGCGGCTTCGGCGGGGCCGAGGGCACGTATCGCGACGCCGAGGACGGCAAGCTCGGCATGAATCCGATCAGCCAGGGTGCCGTCGATTCGACAATGAGCATCAACGTCCACCTCGCACCGGGCGAGACGCGGACGCTTTACATGGCCATCATCGCCGGCAAGAGCCGTGATGAAATCGTCGAGCTCCACCGCTGGCTCACCAAGCAAACGCCCGCCCAGGTCATCAAGCGAACCACCGGCTACTGGCGGCTCTGGTCACAAGGCGCCGGCATCCAGTTCGGCGACCTCAGCGAGAACGTCGAGAAATGCTTCAAACGGTCGCTGCTCACGGTCCGCACGCAGATCGACAACGAAGGGGCGATCCTCGCCGCGAACGACAGCGACATCATGCAGTTCGCTCGCGACACCTACAGCTACATGTGGCCACGGGATGGTGCCCTCGTCGCCGACTCGCTCGACCTGTGCGGCTTCCATGACCTGGCCCGCGGGTTCTACAGCTTCTGCCAGCGGGTCATTCAACCCGAGGGCTACTTCCTGCACAAGTACAACCCCGACGGCAGCCCGGCGTCGAGTTGGCACCCCTGGATCAAGGACGGCAAGCCGTCGCTGCCGATCCAGGAGGACGAGACGGCCCTCGTCGTCTGGTCGTTGTGGCGTCACTACTGGCGGTATCGCGACACGGAATATGTTCGGCCTCTTTGGATCGACGTCGTCATTCCCGCCGCCGACTTCATGTGCAAGTACCGGGACGGGCAGACGGGTCTGCCGCTGCCGAGTTACGACCTGTGGGAAGAGCGGTGGGGCATCCACGCCTTCACCGTCGCGACCGTCTACGGCGGCTTGATTGCCGCCCGCAACTTCGCCATCAGCTTCGGCGACAACGAGCGGGCGGAGCGTTACGGCAATGCGGCGGCGGAGATTCAGGAGGCGGCCGCCAGGTACCTGTGGAGCGACAAGCTGGGCCGGTTCAGCCGACGGCTCGTCCCGCTCGATCAACCCTCGCCGCCACAGGAGCCGGGGTATCAGGAGCCGGACGAGCTTCGTGAGAAGCCCGACTGCGACGGCCTGTTCGAGGTCGATGACACGATCGACGCGTCGCTGTTCGCCATCTACAAGTTCCACCTCTTCGCCGGCGACGACCCGCGGGTCAAGGCGACGATGCAGGCCGTCGAGGACGAGCTGTGGGTCAAGACCGACGTCGGCGGCGTCGCGCGGTACACGAACGATTACTACCACCGCGTCAGCGACGACATCGACAAGGTGCCGGGCAATCCGTGGTTCATCTGCACGCTCTGGCTCGCGGACTACAAGATCCACACCGCCACCACCAAAGGCGAACTCGCCGCCGCCCACCCGATTTTCGAGTGGACTGCTGACCACGCGCTCGAGAGCGGCGTCCTGGCGGAGCAGGTGAATCCGTACACGAACGAGCCGATCAGCGTCAGCCCACTCACGTGGAGTCATGCGACGGTCTGCAGCACGGTGGTGAAGTACCTCGAGAAGCTCGAGCAACTCGACCGTGCCAATGCCGGCCCAGAGACCTTCAAGATGCGGGTGCCCGGACGGTTTCAGAGCTCGCACAGCACGGACGTACCCGACGCTCCGGGGGCGGACTACTCGGATCCGACGAGCGTCCCCGCACCACCGCCAAAGCCGGAACCGCAAGCAGATGATGCAAGGGCAGCGTGATCATCGGCTCTCGCGGAGCAAGCTCCGCGGCTACCCCGGAATCGGAGCCGAGAGCGAACGGACGCTCGACGTCGTCCTCCCGCTGCGTCGTTGACCAACTTGCAGCGGGAACGCGGAGGTCCGACGTGACCCGCGACGGGAGCGGCTTAGGCTCCCGACCCCATGAGCGACGCCAACGCCCTTGCCCAAGAGACGCCGCCCGACCTGAGCATCATCGTTCCCGCACTCGACGAGGCGGACAACGTCGGGCCGCTCGTCGCGGAAATCCAGGCGGCGATGGAGGGGCGCGTCGCTCGCTACGAGCTCATCGTCGTCGACGACGGCAGCACCGACGGCACGAGCGACCGACTCGCCGAGCTGGCGACGACGCATCCGTGGATTCGCGTGCTGAGGCGACTCAAGGCACAGGGGCAAAGTAGCGCGATGCGGGCCGGCATCCTCGCCGCCCGCGGCAGGGCAGTTGGCATGCTCGACGCGGACCTGCAGAACGACCCCAAGGACCTGCCGGACATGCTCGACCGCCTCGATCGCGAGGGCGTGGATCTGGTGCAAGGCGATCGCTCCCGCAACCGGCAGGACAGTTTCGCCAAGCGCCAGGCGAGCGTGGTGGGGCGGACCTTTCGTCGGATGGTCCTCGGCGACCGCGTTCGCGACACCGGCTGCAGTGCCCGGGTCATGCGGGCGGACATCGCCAAGCGACTGCCGCTGGAATTCAAAGGCATGCACCGATTTATCCCGGCCTTCTCGTCACGCCTCGGGGCGAAGGTGGTGGAGCACGAGGTCACGCACCGACCTCGGGCCGCGGGCGAGACCAAGTACGGCGTCGGGGTCCTGACCCGAGGGGCGGCGGGGTTGATGGACCTCTTCGCCGTCCGCTGGATGGGCAAACGCCTCCGCGAGATCCAGGCGGACGAGGTGGACTTGCGTCGCTAGTTCCAACGCCTCCGCGAGTGCCTTGGAAAGTCACGGATCCAGACGCCACGGCTTGAAGTCGGGCGGGATCGCATCAAGCGGGTCGACGTCCGGCAGGTCGATGAACGGCGGCACCTCGGCAGGCGGGACGCCGGGCATCGTTGGGCCGTCGCCGACGCGAATGGCTCGCACATTGCCACGCCACCACAGGATCCGATCCTTCGGCGGCTCGTACATCGCCGGCGGCTCGCCACCATTGCGCAGGATTGCCTCGTAGGCCATCGTCCGCATCGGTTCGTCCTTCGGCAGCACCTTCAGCGCGTCGCCGACCCAGTAAAACACGCGGACGTCGAACTCGCGGGCGATCTCGTCGATCTCGTCCCAGCTCGCCGCATAGTACATGTCGACGCTCGCCCGTACCCGCGGCACCATCACCTCGCGATAGAACGTCGGATAGTACCCTAGCAGCGTCTCACGATTGGCCAGCACAGGCCGACCGGTGCGAAAGGCGAGGAAGTCCGTGTTCCGGTGCCCGACGAGGCCCGCGATCATCGTGTCGGGCGGAAGCGTGCGGAGGTAGTCGATCGTCAGCCGAGGGCCGGAGGCTTCGCCCCGGTTGAAGACCACAGGCACCGTGGTGACGACGCAGTAGGCGATGAGGACGATGGTGCCGGCGATACCGAGCTGGTGAAGCGTCTGCACCGACCAAGAGAGGCTCCGCCAGATCCGTAGAACCGCGTGAGGCAGCGTCGTCGCGATGACCAGCGCCCACGCCAGCGGCACGGTCTGGGCGACGTGACGGTTCGGCAGGTAGAGGTGAAACAGCAGAGCGTGGGCGAGCAGGAAGAGCACCAGCGACCCGCCGAGTGTGACCCACGCGACCATCGGCACGCGGCGGATACCGGCCAAACTGATGCTGAAGCCCGCCAGCAGGATCCCTGCCGCCACTGTCAGCGGCGACAGTCGCAGGCCCGTTCGGTGGTGCGTGAACCAGAAGTGGATCGGGTCATCAACCCAGAACCGGTTGCGTCCCTCAGGCCCGAAGATGCTCATCGTGCGGGCCTCGGCCAGACTGACGGTCGAGCCGTAGGCCTCGGGCACCTCGCGGATGACGAGCACCAGCAGCAGTCCGTTGACGGCACCCGCAGCACCGAGATACCAGCGTGGCGGCAGCCGACGGTCGCGAATGACACGGATGACCTCGTAAACGAGCCCGATAAACCCGCCGGTGGCGACGAAGATCGGGTAGATCAGTCCGGCGATGATGTAGACCGAGCCCAGCAGCAGCATGTTCCGCCGGTGCAGGGCGAGCATCAGCATCACCGTCAGCGGCACGGCGAAGCTGCGCTGCAGCATCGACGTCGGCAGCAGGTCGCTCATCCGCGATAGCACGAAGACGCACGGGATCATGAAGAGCCCCGCCCAGATGCCAGCCAAGCCGTCGCCGGTGGCGCGGCCGAGGCGGTAGAGCAGCCAACAGGTAAGCCAGAACAGCAGGATTGCCCCGACCTCGAGCGTCTGCTGAAGATCGCCGAGCGGCGCGAGCACCGTCAGCAGCCATCGCCACGCGGGCGGGCTGGCGGTTTCGGCGTAAAAGCGGGCAATGGGATCGAGGGCCAGCAGCTGAGCGCCCCACGCCTGCTGTGCCCACGTCGCGTGCTGGACGATGTCGTACTCGAACTGCCAGTCCCTTAGAAGCGAGTAGAGGCTGTACTTGAAGCTGAGGGCACCGGTCAGCACAGCCGCGAGCAGCGGCAGGAGCCGATGCGCCGGCTGCGAGGTCGATGTTGCCCCGGTCTTGAAGACGCGACCGTTGAAGACAAAGAACTTAAGCAGCGTCGCGACGATGCTGATGCCGATCACTGCCGCAGTCGCAGGCACCTGCAGCCGCGACATGAGCAGCAGGAGCATCCCGTACTCCGTCACCCGGAACGAGACGGCGGCGACGAGATACTCGAGAACCTGTCGTCCCGCGGGTCGCTTCTCGTCCGTCTTGAAGACCCAGAAGCGGAACAGGAAGAAGTTGACGACGAAGACCAGGAGAAGCGACACCGCGTAGGCGATCTCGTACCGGACGTTCAGCAGGTCGTGCAGGAGCGAGAACCCGCCGACGTTGAGGACGAAGCTGATGCCACTGACGCCGCCGAAGCGGAGCAGCTTGGTCAGCAGCGGCGGGCTGGCGGTGGTGGTCGGCGGGGTCATGGAGCGTCTTGTCCGATCATCGGCATTTGACGCTGACGCATCAGGCTCAGGCCGGACCCTGCTTGCGGATCATGTCCGCCAGCAACGCGAACATGATGACGTTCAGAGCGGCGATGAAGAGTAACACCGTCTTGTCCGTCAAGTTCTGCAGCTTGAACACGTCGAACCCGAGGCTCACCAAGGCAGCGAGGCCGACCACCAGGAAGATCGGCAGGAAGACCCGCAGCGGGGCGAAGTACATGCCCGTCCGCGTGATGAGCTGCACGAACCGGAGCGTGTCGCGGATCGGCTTGATCTTGCTGTTGCCGATTCGAGCGGAATAGCCGATCGGCACGTAGATGACGTGCAACCGGCTCGAGAGCATGCAGATCGAGATCGTAGTCGTGAAGCTGAACGTGTCCGGCAACAGCTTGAAGAACCGCAGGACGCTCTCCCGCTTGAAGACCCGCATCCCGCTGTTGATGTCCGGGATCCGCTGGCCGCTGAGCCAGCTAGCCCAGCGGACCAGGAAAACCTTGGGAATCTTACGGATTAACGGGTACGTCACCTCCTCCTTGATCGTCCGGGCCCCGACGATCATGTCCGCCTGCTCCTTGCGGGCCAGATCCACGAGCTCGGGCAGCCGTTCGTTGGGATAGGTGCCGTCCGCGTCGGTGATGCCGACGAAGGGCGTCGTCGCCCGGCTGATGCCGGTCTTGAGAGCAGCGCCGTAGCCACGGTTGCGGTCATGATTGACGACGACGAGGTCCGGAAACTCGGTCTGCAACGTGGTCAACAAGTCCCCCGTGCCGTCGCTGGAGCCATCGTTGACCACGATCAGGCGGGCCTGGCCGGCTATGGCCGCCAGGTGCTTCGTGAGCGTCTCCACGGTCTCGCGGATGGCGTCCTTCTCGTTGTACGCGGGAACGACGAGCGTGAAGTCGCTGGGCTCACTGGGCATGCGGCCGAGGGTAGGACCGGGCGACGGGCGAGGTACGCTGGATCCATGCCGAAGCTCAGAGTGCACCTGGTTGACCCGCCTGAGGACGCGGAGATGACGCGACTCCAGGAGCTGACGCCGGATGTCGACTGGACACAAAACGTTGCCGAAGCAGAGGTTATCGTCGGCGGCTCGCCCGACCTTGTAGACGCCGCCACCAACCTGCGGCACTTCGTCCTGCCTTGGGCGGGCGTGAGCGACCGGCTGCTCGAGACGATTCGTGGACGCGAAGGCGTCACGCTGCACAACCTTCACGACAATGCTCCAGCCACCGCGGAGCACGCAATCGCCTTGCTCCTCGCCGCCTGCAGGTGGTTGCCAGGCATGGACTTGAAGATGCGGCAGGGGCATTGGCCAGGCCGCAACGGACCCTCCGACGCGGTCGAGAGGATGATCGTGCTCCAGAACAAGTCGGCCGTGCTTCTCGGCTACGGCGAGATCGGCCGACGCGTCGGCCGGGTGCTGGAGGCGATGGACGTAACCATATGCCCAATAACGCGTAACGGCCGAAATGGGACCAAGCCGGTCGACCAGATCGACGACGTCCTGCCGCAAGCGGAGCTGCTTGTCTGCAGCCTTCCTGCGACTCCGGCGACGCGTGAGCTGCTCGACCAGCGCCGCCTCGACCTCCTGCCCAACGGTGCTGTGGTCGTCAATGTCGGCCGAGGTGGCGTTTTCAAGGAAAAGGCGCTGTTTTCCTCCGTGAGGTCCCGCCGAATTGCGATGGCGGGGCTGGACGTCTGGTGGACCTACCCGCACCAGGACCCCGACACCCGTGGCGGGGAGATGCCTTGGCACGAGCTCGATAACGTGGTCATGACACCCCACGTCGCCGCGGCTCCATCGAGCCCTGACCGGAAACGCCGGCGGGCCGAAGCTCTTGCTGAGCTGCTACTTGCGTTGGCCCGCGGCGAGCTGCCGAGTCGCGTCGACCTCGACGCCGGCTACTGATTTGCCTCCGCCAGCCTCGCGGCTCCGCGGGCGGCGTGGAAGGTGTCGGTCGCGAAGGTCAGCTCCCACCCAGGCCGGCTAAGGCCGGTCAGCTGGTGCTGCGTCGAAACCTGCAAATCTTCCTTAAGATGACGCATTCCTAACGCCACGCCACCCAGCAGGGCGATACGGTCCGGGCGGTACAGGGCGTGTCCAATCCGCAGCAGCCGCACCAGGGCCCGCACCGGCTCGTCCTCGACCGTCAGCCGGCCTAAGTCTTTCCCAGACAATGCCTCACGACCCAGATACGCCTCGGCCCCGCCCGCTCCGCCGTCGGGTCCGACCGGCGGATCGTCCGTTAGCGACACGTCCACCTGCCCCAGATGTCCCGGCGAGTCGCCGTTGACCCGTAGCACCCGCCCAAGTCGTTGCCCGTCATCGACATCCAGCACCGCCGCTCCCACGCCCGTGCCAAGGCTGATCGCCAGGAGACGCCCACGCTGCTTCATCCCCGCCGCCACATCCGTCGCCGCGGCGACGGCGTCGCTTGCCACGACCTTTAAGAATTTGTCAGTCAACGACTTGAGCAAGACACCCGTCAGCCCCGGCAGGTTCGCCGACTGCACGATCCGCGATCGGTCCTCGTCCAACACCCCCGGCACCGCCAGTCCGACCGCCTGCGCATCCCATTGGCCCACAACCTCTTGCACCGCCGCTCGCAACCTGGCCGGGCTCGGGTGTTCGTACGGCTGGCTGATTCGCTGTTGAAGTTCCTCGTCTCGCCAAAGCACGCCCTTGACGCGGGAGCCGCCGATGTCCAGCCCGATGACGCTCATCCGCCGACGCTACGGCATCCATCGCCGGCGGCGGTCGATGGCGTGCGGGTTCTGGTCGTCGGCGTCCCCTGGAGGTGACGGTTCTGTCCAGATTCTGGTCGCCGCGCTACACAGGGCGTGCTGTTTCCGGTCGGACTCGTCGGCACCGGCTTTTCGACCGTCAGCCGAATCAGCGAGCTCTGAAAGCGGACGATCGCGCCACGAAACGACACGTCTCATCGACGGCGATCGAATCAATAGAAGCGTCGCTGCTCGACGAACTCGATCGTGAGATTTTCGTCTTCGTCGGCGAAGAGCGTGTCGAACCCGCCGCCGCCGAGCACGGTGTCGCCAACGAGAGCGCCGCCGGGATCGAAGAGGTCGAAGTCGATGCCGCCGTCGAGCAGATCGTTGCCGGCTCCGCCTTCGAGCGTGTCCTTGCCGTCGTTGCCGCGGAGCGTGTCGTCGCCGTCGTTGCCGATGAAGTAGTTGCGACCCTCATCGCCGAGGAAGGTGTCGTCGCCCGATCCGCCGATGGCGTATTCGATGGAGGTCAGCACGTCGACCTCGCCCGCCTCGCCGGCTTCGAGGTCGTCGGCCAGGTCGACCGTTACGTCGTTCGTCCGGTCTTCGTAAAGGATCGTGTCGGCCCCGTCGTTGCCCCGGAGCACGTCGTCACCGAGGCCGCCATCGAGGGTGTCGTCGCCGTTGCCGCCGGTGAGGCTGTCGGTGCCGTTGCCGCCGGTGAGCAGGTCGTCGCCGCCGTTGCCGAAGATCGTGTCGTCGCCATCGCCGCCCTGGAGGAAGTCGGGACCGGCGGTGCCGTTGATGATGTCGTTGCCTGGGCCGGCGTTGATGACGAGGAAGCTGGTCGCGTCGCCTTCGTCGCCCAGGACGTTGATGATGTCGTTGCCGCCACCGGCGTCGAGGATGACTGCCGGGCCGCCGGACGTAATGGTGATCGTGTCGTCGCCGTCGCCCAACTCGAGGAACACGGCTTCGGCGTCTGCGTCGAGCGTGATCGATTCACCGTTGATCGTCACCACGGGCAAGTCGTTGCTGTCGAGGGTGACGGCGATGCTGTCGCCGGTGTCGGTGATCAGGCCCGAGCCGCCGATGACGACACGTCCCGCCTGATCGCCGTCGGTTGCGACGGGATCGACATCCGTAAGGGCCAGGGTGAACGTTTCGTCATAGCTCAAGCCGGCCGCATCGGTGACGCGGACCGTCACGTCCTCGCTTTCGTTCGTCTCGAAATCAAGCGGCTCCGCCACGCGGATCTCGCCGGTGTTCGTCACTTCGAACGGCGAAGGATCGCCGACGGCTTCGAAGGTGAAGGTGTCGCCTGGATCACCGTCGACGGCGGACAGGGTCGCGACCACGGTGCCGACGGAGGCGGTTTCGGCGACGGTGAGAGGGTCGCTCGTCGTCAGATCGGTGGGAGCGGCGATGAACTCGAAGCTGCCGGCATCGGGTTCGGCGTCGCGGGGAATGTTGCGTTGGTCGACGGCTGCGGCGTCGCGGCCGGCTCCGATGGCGAGGCTGCCGGCGGGCAACGGGATGGTGAGCGTCGGCCCGCCGTTGTCGCTGAGGGTGCCGATGGCGACGGTCAGGGGCGAGGCGACGGTGCCGACGCGGTTGCCGTTGGTGTTGTCGGCAATGACGTTGCCGTCGATGTTGACGCCTTTGTCGACGACGGAATCGCTGAAGTCGGTGTCGTCGAAGGTGGCGATAGCCGGCTCGCTGCCGACGTCGTTGTCGACGACGAGGAGGCCGGCGAACGTCTTGTCGCCGACGGCTCCGCCGCCTGCCGGGCCCGACGTCAAGGCCCCTTGCCCGGCGTTCGATGTTGCGTCGTTGTTGGTGATCGTCAGGTCGAGCAACGTGACCGGCCCGTCGGTCGAGATGGCGATGGCGGGACCGGAGACGAAGTCGGCGGAAGCAGCGTTGTTGTCGATGGTGCTGTTGGCGATGGCGGCATTAAGCGTGCTGCCGTCGATGAAGACGCCTGCGCCTATTGCGATGCCGGTGCTCGAAGCGGCGATGAGCTGATTGTTCGCCACGGTGGAGCCGGTCATGGTGAACGCGCCGGCTCCTGCGACGTAGATGCCGCCGCCGCCGGCATCGGTGGCCCCCGTATCACCGACGAAGTTGTTGCGGACAATGGAGTCGATGATCGTCAGGTCCGTATCGCTCCAGATGCCGCCGCCATCCTCGGTAGCGGAACTGTCGCGGACGATCACGTTCTCGAGCGTCAGGCTGCCGTCGCGGGAGACGATGGCTCCGCCGATGCTGAGCGAGTTGCCATCGGCAATGGTCAGGTCGCGAATTGTCACGTCGCCGACGTTGTGGTCGAAGACGCGGCTGTTGCCGTCGCCGCTGAGGGTGAGTTGGTTGTTGCCCGGGCCGTTGATGGTCAGGTCGTCGCCGAGGTCGAGTTCCCCGCCGTTGAGGGTGATCGTGCCCGACAGGCCGGTCAGGTCGATGACGTCGGCCTCGCTGTTGGCGGCGGCGTCGGCAATAGCTTCCCGCAGTGACGTCACGCCGTCCCCGGCATCCACGACGTCGACGAGCGTGTCGACCGCGAACGTCGCCAGCAGCCTTCGCGACTCAAGCGTCTCGACAGCAGCACGTCGTATGGATCGGGCGGGCGATGGGAGGGGAGCTTGCGGCATGCGGGTGAGCGTAGTTATGGAGCGGCAAGAGTGGAACGGGTTGAAACGCGAGCGGAATGTGCCGTGACGCGGGTGGAAGGGGAGGTCGGCGACTGGTGCAGCGACTTCACACAGACTTAACACGACTTCCGCTAGGTTTCGGCCGTTCGAGCCCCGAGCGGGGCCGCCTCGTTAGAACGAACAGGAACCACCCCTATGAAGACCCTTCCCTCCCTCATCGCCTCAGCGACCGCCGCTGCTGCCGCCTTCGGCTTGGCTGCCACCACGCAGGCCGACGTCGATCCGAATCTGCCTAAGTACGAGCCGACGCAAAGCGTCTCGGGCGACCTCAGCTCCGTCGGCAGCGACACGCTGGCCAACCTCATGACCAAGTGGGGCGAAATCTACGTCGGCTACTACCCGCAGGTCAGCTTCGAAGCTGAGGCCAAAGGCTCCAGCACCGCGCCCCCGGCGCTCATCAACGGCACCAGCCAGCTGGGCCCCATGAGCCGCAAAATGAAGGGCGAAGAGGTTGACAAGTTCAAGGACGCCTTCGGCTATGAACCGACCCTCGTCCGCACCGGCATCGACGCCATCGCCGTCTTCGTCGCCAAGGACAACCCGGTCGAGAGCCTGACGCTCGACGACCTCAAGAACATCTTCAGCGTCGACGGCAAGGACGGCATCACCTGGGGCGACGTCGGTGTCACCGACCCCCGTTACAAGGACCAGAAGATCGTCCTCTACGGCCGCAACAGCGCTTCGGGCACCTACGGCTACTTCAAGTCGGCCGGCCTGGGCAAGACGGACTACAAGGACAACGTCAACGAGCAGGCCGGCTCCAGCGCCGTCGTCCAAAGCGTCGGCAGCGACCGCTTCGGCATCGGTTACTCAGGCGTCGGCTACGCCACCGCCGACGTCAAGGCCGTTCCGATCGAAGGCCGCGACGGCACCGCCTACGACCCGCTCGATCCCGACGCGGTCTACAGCGAGAACTACCCGCTCGCTCGCTTCCTCTACGTCTACGTCAACAAGCAGCCCAACCAGGAGCTCGACCCGGTTGTCGGCGAGTTTCTCAAGGTCGTCCTGAGCCAGGAAGGTCAGGAAGTCGTCGATGACGAAGGCTTCTACACCCTTTCCAAGTTCATCGTCGATCAGGAAATGTCGAAGCTCGGCCTCAACTAAGGCCTTCTGCGTGGCCGACGGGAGATCGTCGGCCACGCCTTTTTGCGGCTCCCGCTGCTGCTCAAGATGTCTGCTGACGACTCATCTTCCGATCGGCCTGCCGTCGGTTTCACCGGTCGGGCGCGGCGACGTCAGACGCGGCGAAGCGTCAAGATCGCCGACGCCGTCGCCAAGTACGGCATCACGGCCGGCGGCCTCGGCGTGATTGCGGCGTTGGCGCTCATCATGGTCTTCCTGGTCCGCGTGGTCATTCCGCTCTTCCAGGATGCCGACACCGAGACCGCCGCCCGGGTCGAGCTGCCCAGCGGCAGCGTCGAGACGCAGCGTGTCGCCCTGGGCCTGGACGAGAATCTGAACGTCGCCTGGACCCTGGACGAGGCTGGCTTGCTCAGCACCTATCGGCTCAAGCTGCCCAACGAGGAGGCGGAGGAGACCATCGAGCATGCGGCCGTCGAGCTCCTCGAGACACGCCCGCTCACCGACGCGAATGTCACCGCCGTCTCCGTGAGCGACAATTCCGTTGCCATTGGCCTGGCGGACGGCACGCTGTTGCTGGGGACGATCGAGCTGACGAGCGACTTTCTGCCGGACGACGAGCCGGGACTCGAAGACTTGCAGCGTGGCTTCAACCGGCCTCACAAGGAGGGCGTTGCCGACGTGACGCCGCAGGGCGTGTACCGGCTGACGAAGGTGGCGGTGGATCTGGCGGACCCGATCCTGCTCAGCGACTCGGCCGCGGGTGTGCCGGTGACCCATGTCGACTTCGAAGCCGGCGCCGGCTACGACGGCAACGCGGCCGTCGTCGTGGCCCGGCAGGCCAACGGCGACTTGTTTTGGTCGGAAGCCGTCACGCGGACCGATCTGCGGACCGGTGAGCAGACGGTCGACCTCAAGAAGTTTCCCCTGCCCAGGCCGCAGCAGCAGACGGAAGGGGCGGACGTCAAGGCCTTGCTCCTGAGCCGCGGCGGCCGCGGGGCGTACCTCGTCTACACCGACGGCCACGTCGTCTGGTACGACACGACCGATTTGCTCTCCGCCGGCAGCGACTCGGCGGCACGCATTGCCGGGGAATTCGACGTGCTCGAGCCGGGCGTCGAGTTGACGGCAGCGGAGATGCTGCTCGGCGACTACACGCTCATCCTCGCCGACTCCAACGGCAATGTCTCCGGCTGGTTCCCCACCGCACCCGCAGAGGGCGAAGAGACCTGGAGCGTCCGCAAGGTCCACGACCTGGCCCCGCAGCCAGCACCGGTGACGAGCATCGCGCTCTCGCAACGTGACCGACAATTTCTCACCGGCGATGATGAAGGCAACGTCTGGCTGCGGCAGATGACGAGCGCCACAACGCAGGCCAAGCTCTCGCTCGGAACTGATGCCGAAGAAAAAGGTGCCATTAGCGTCGTCTCGACCGCCCCCGACATGCGACACGCGGCGGCAATCGGCGTCGACGGGTCGCTGACGATTTGGTCGGTCGAGAACCCGCACGCCGACGGCAAGCTGCCGGCGCTGTTCCTGCCCGTCCATTATGAAGGCCGGCCGCAGGAGTCGTTCGTCTATCAATCGTCGTCGGCAGGCGATGATGCCGAGCCGAAGTACAGTCTCGTCCCGCTCGTGTGGGGCACGTTGAAGGCGACGTTCTACGCGATGCTGTTCGCGGTGCCGATCGCGATCTTGGCGGCGATTTACTCGAGCGAGTTCATGCAGCCGCGGGTCAGGAGCGTGGTGAAGCCGGGCATCGAGATGATGGCGGGGTTGCCGTCGGTGGTGCTGGGTTACATTGCGGCGCAGGTGCTGGCACCGTTTGCGGCGGACGCGTTGACGGGGCTGCTCATCACATTTGCGGCGGTGCCGGTGGGCGTGATGATCTTCGGGTTCCTCTGGCAGCTCGTGCCGCCGAGCGAGGTGAATCGTCAAGGCGGCTGGTGGGCGATTGGCGGGTTGGTGCTGGTGGCGATCTCGACCGTGCTCTACGTCGGCGGCCTGCCACCGTTGCTGTTCATCCTGGCGTTGCTGGTCGCGGGCGCGGTATTGGTCGGCATCGTGCTCGTCAAAGGCGACGACGCCGGCGGGTACATGCCGTTCATCGTGATGGCGGAACTCGTTCTGTCGGCGATTCTGCTCGGGCTTGCCGGCGAGAATATCTGGGAGACGCTGCTCTTCGGCGGTGACTTGCGGGCGTGGCTCGATGGCCGACACACGGGCTGGGTTGCCGCGGTGCCTCAATGGCTCACGCCGCTGCCCGGCTGGTTGCTGCTGCTCACGCCGATCATGACGATCAGTCTCGTCTTGATCTTCAACCTCTACGTCCGCCCGCGGATGTCGATGTTCGACGGCCGGGACAAGAACCGCAAGCAGCTGGCGATCATCGACCTCATCCGCTTCGCCGTCATCGGCGTCTGCGGCATTGCCGCGGCGGCCCTGATCGGCGGATTCTTCAGTCTGCTCGGCCTCGACTTGCGGACCGACCCGATCAGCTGGGTCACCGGCGGCGTCGTCGATTCCAGCGGCCTGACCGACACGTTCATCCAGCGAAACGCCCTCAACGTCGGCATGATCATGGGCTTCGCCGTCATTCCGATCATTTACACGGTCAGCGAAGACGCCCTCGCCGCCGTGCCGAACACGCTGCGGAGTGCCTCGCTCGGTGCCGGCGCGACGCCTTGGCAGACGGCGATTCGGGTGGTGCTGCCGGTGGCGGTCAGCGGCATCTTCAGTGCCTGCATGATCGGCCTGGGCCGGGCCGTGGGCGAGACGATGATCGTGTTGATGGCCGCGGGAAATACGGCGACGATGAACCTGAACATCTTCGACGGCATGCGGACGCTTGCTGCCAACATCGCCACCGAGATGCCCGAAGCTCCGCAGAACGGCACGCTCTATCGCGTCCTCTTCTTCAGTGCACTGGTGCTGTTCGCGATGACGTTCCTAGTCAACACGCTGGCCGAGTTGGTCCGAATCCGCTTCAGAAAGAGGGCGTTCAACCTGTGAGTCAGTCTTCCGGAGCCTTTGGCGAAGAGCCCTTCACCACCGCCGCAGCCAGTGGCGGCGGGTCGATCCCGTTGACCAGCCTGCCGCCCCAGGAGGGTCGCAAGCACAAGCGTCGCACGAGCCTCGCCGCCCGGGGCGAGCCGATGGTCTGGCTCACCGGCGGCTCGGCGGCGGTGGCCGTCTTGATGATCATCGGCCTGTTCGTTCTCGTCGGCGTCTACGGCTTCAGCACGTTTTGGCCCCAACCGGTCGAACGCGTCGCCTACACCGATGCCGACGGTAACCCACGCGTGCTCGTCGGCGAACGTTTTCGCACCGCGCTCGAAAGTATCAACGAAGATGCCAACGCCAACAGCGTCCTCGACGAAGGCGAAGACATCGACGGCGACGGCGAGCTCGATACGGATCTGGAGCTGCCGCAAACGCTCTGGAAGACCGGCAACCGCGAGCTGTCCGCCAGCAACAACGCCTTCACCTGGCTCCGCGACAGCCGCATCGATGAAACGTCGCGGCCGGAGGACTACCTGCTGATCGAGCGGGAAGAGACCGGCGAGGCGATGGGCGTCCTCGAAGCCGTCGCGATCAACGGCCGATTAATCGAAGGCTTCGACGAAGCCTGGGCCGCGATGCAGGACGTGTTGCCGGGCGTCCGCGACAAGGTCGAGCGGATCGACGACATCAAGGAAGAGCTCGGCAAGATCGGCGAAAGGAAGTCGAGTCTCGAGCCCGAAGACGACGATTACCAAAGCGACCTCGACGAGCTTAATGCCGAGCAACGCGAGCTCGAGGCGGAACTGGCGACGCTCGAGCAGGAGATGACGCAGTATCGCGTCTTCCTCCGCACGATCAGCGACGAAGTGACGGCCGTATCGGTGACGAACCGCACCTTCAACGTCTCCGCCGCGTCGCTCCTGCCGCGTGAGCAGGCGGGCGAGGTGGCGTCGGTTCGCCTCATCAACGTCAACAGCGACACGACACGACCGGCGACTGCCGCGGATGCGGGCATCAACCGCAGCTCGCTGCAGCGACTCGTCGACGACGGCGCACGCCTCGTCACGCCGACCGGCGACACCCGGCCGATGGTGCAGTTCCTCGACGCCAGCGGCAACGAGGTCGGCGAACCGTACGCCTTGGCACCGCGGGCATTGCTGCTGGTCGAAGACGGTGCCGAGGTCGGCCGCGGCACCCGCGTGGCGGTCGAGCCGCTCGCGTTGATGATGAGCCAGGTCGTCCGGGCCTATGCGGCCAATCAGCTCAGCTTCGGCGACAAGGTCGGCGTCTACCTGTCGCGGTGGTGGGAGTTTCTTTCGGCAGAACCACGCGACGCCAACACCAAGGGCGGCGTCTTCAAGCAGATCGTCGGCACGGTGCTGCTGACATTCATCATGATCATCTTCGTCGTGCCCATCGGTGTGGTGGCGGCGATCTATCTGCGGGAATACGCGCGACAAGGGGCACTTGTCAGCTTCGTCCGCATCTGCGTCAACAATCTCGCGGGCGTGCCGAGCATCGTTTACGGCGTCTTCGGGCTGGGCTTCTTCTGCTACAGCGTCGGCGGCTGGCTCGACGGCGGGGCGGCGGGTGCGGACGTGCAGCCGCTGGCGATGAGCACGTGGGCCCTGTGGCTCGTGACCGCCTTCATCTTCATTCTGCTGGCGATCGGCATGACGTCGCTTGCCGGCCGATTCGATCTCGGCGCCGCCAGTGACGACACCCTTGTGCCGCGTGTCTTCCGCTTCACGGCGGGCCTGGCGTGGGCGGCGAGCGTGGTGGTGGTCTTCTACTTCGTGATCGCCAGCGTGCCGGTCGGCATTTTCGGCGGCTTTTATCCTGAAGAACTCGCCGTCGGCCAGAGCGTGTGGAAGGGTCAGGCCTTGCTGTGGGCGTCGCTGACGCTGGCGTTGCTGACGTTGCCGGTGGTGATCGTCGCGACGGAAGAAGCCCTCGCCGCCGTGCCTCGCTCGATGCGGGAAGGCAGCTACGCGTGCGGTGCGAGCAAGTGGCAGACGATCCGGACGATCGTCCTGCCGCGGGCGATGCCGGGCATCATGACCGGGGCCATCCTCGCCATCGCCCGCGGCGCCGGCGAAGTGGCCCCGATCATGCTGGTCGGGGCGCTCAAGAGCGTCGACGACCTGCCCGTCGGCAGCGAAGCTCCGTTCCTGCACCTGGATCAGGCGTTCATGCACCTGGGCTACCACATCTTCGACCTCGGCTTCAAGAGCCCCGATGCCGAGGCGGCGCGGTCGATGGTCTACACGACGACGCTCTTGTTGATCCTGATCGTCCTCGTCTTGAACCTCTCGGCCATCTGGCTCCGCAGCCGCCTCCGCCGCGCCTTCGAGGGCGGCCAATTCTGACTTCGACTACGCTGTCGCACCTCTGCTCATGACCATCGACAACGATCTTGCAACTACTGAGCGGCCTACCGGTTCCGTCGTCGCCTCCGACGAAGTCCGCGAGTCGGGCGACCCATCGCCGGGCGGCCAGGACTCCAAGCTTCAGCGGGCCATCGCCGCCAACGAGCCGTACGCAACGGAGCTGCACGACGAGGTCAACCAGGAAGAGCACGTCGTCGATGTCGACAAATTCCGCCTGTTCTACGGCCAGAAGCAGGCGCTGTGGGACATCGACATGAGCTTTCCCAAGGGCAAAGTGACCGCCCTCATCGGCCCCAGCGGCTGCGGCAAGTCGACGCTCCTTCGCAGCGTCAACCGGCTTAACGACCTCATCGACACCGTCCGCATCGAAGGGAACATGCGGCTCAACGGCGATCCGATCTACGACAAGAACGTCGACGTCATCGAGCTGCGCAAGCGAATGGGCATGGTCTTCCAGAAGTCCAACCCGTTCCCGATGAGCATCTTCGAGAACGTCGTCTTCAGCCTCCGCATCGACGGCGAACGGAACAAGAAAGCGCTTCGTGAAGCCTGTGAACAGTCGCTCCGCGGAGCGGCCCTGTGGGACGAGGTGAAGGACCGGCTCGACGAGTCGGCCCTGGGCCTGTCGGGCGGCCAGCAGCAGCGGCTTTGCATCGCCCGCGCCATCGCCGCCGAGCCGGAAGTGTTGCTGATGGACGAGCCGTGCTCCGCCCTCGACCCGATTGCGACCGGTAAGATTGAAGACCTCATCGCCGAGCTTCGCGGGCACTACACGGTCATCATCGTCACGCACAACATGCAGCAGGCGACGCGGTGCAGCGACTACACGGGCTTCATGTACCTCGGCCGCCTCGTCGAGTACGGGCCGACGGCGACGATGTTCCAGACGCCGCACCTGCGGGAAACTGAGGATTACGTCACGGGCCGGTTCGGCTGAGTCGGTGGTCGGTGGCGGGCGACCTACGATGACGACTTGCGAGACGCCTTCGACGCCGAGCTTCGCGGCCTGCTGGAGCGGATCATGGAGATGGGCGGCCTCGCCGAAGGCATGCTCGGCGATGCCGTTGCGACGCTCATGGACGGCGACCTCGACCGGGTCGCGTCGCTGGACGATCGCGAGGACCGGGTTAATGCGTTGCAGATCGAGCTCGACGAGAAGGCGGTCGCCCTGACGGTGCAGCAGCAGCCGGTAGCACGGGACGTGCGGGCGATCTTTGTCGCCTCGCGTTGTGCCGCCGACGTGGAGCGAGCAGCGGATCAGGCGATCAACATTCGCAACAGCGTCCGCCACCACTTCGACGGCCGCGAGCAAGCAACGCCGCCCGCGGAACTCGAGGCGATGGCTATGGAGGCCCGCAAGTCGTTCACGAATGCCCTCACCGCGATCGTCACGAACGACACGGACTTGGCCCAGCGTGTCCTGCTGCACGAGCCGATCATCAACGACCTTCGCGACGGCGTTTTCAAGGAGGTGCTCTACACGATGATCACCCGACCCGCCTCTGCGAGCAGTGCGTTGTCGTTGCTGCTCATCAGTCGGAACCTCGAACGCGTCGGCGACTTGGCGACGAACATCGCCGAGGAGTTGGTCTACCTTGTCGAAGGCCGCGACATCCGGCACGGAAACGACGTGGAGTAAATCGGACAGCCGGGACAATAATCCTGAGTTTCCCGGAGCGGCGGCGCTTGCGCCGCGGTTCTGGTTCTAGAATCGCGATTGATTGGATCCGGAAACGCGACGCAAGCGCCGCCGCTCCGGGGGGTGACCCTGTGTAGCTCCACGCGCCTCTACTCCCGCACCGCCATGGCGACGGTGTGGCCGGTTGATTGCTTGAGCTTCTTGTGGTTGCCGAAGACGTCTTTGAGGTGCCGTTCGATGAAGCGTCGCAGGCCGGTGACGACGACGACGCAGATCCTGCCGCCTGGGACGAGGTGCTGGTGGGCATCGTGGAGCATGACGCGCAGCAACTCGCCGCCGGTTTTGGCGGGTAGGTTGCTGATGACGTTGTCGAAGCGGGCTTCGGGCGACGTGTCGACGAAGCCGTGGCCGAGGCGGGCGACGGCATTGGGCAGGTGATTTTGCTCAGCGTTGCGGTTGGCGTAGTCGACGGCGAGGAAGTCGCGGTCGACCATCTCGACGTGGCCTTGGGGCGACTGTGCCGCAAAGGCGAGACCGAGCGGGCCGTAGCCGCAGCCGAGATCGAAGGTGCGTTCGTCGTCGCGTTCGGGGCCGAAGTGGTCGAGCAGTAACCTGGTGCCGGCGTCGATGCCTTTGGGGCTAAAGAGGCCGTAGGTGGTAGCGAAGTGCAGGCGTTTGCCGAGCAGGTCGGCGTCGAAGGTCAGATCACGACGCAGGTCGGCAATATCGGGCGGTTCCGAGCGACAGCGTTTCATGGCTTCGTCGCGACCCATCGCGTCGAGCGGCCATCGGGGCCGGTGGCGGTGCCGACGAGTTGGCCCTGGTACAGCTCGCCGGTCCACGTGGTGGGGCCGGGCACGGTCATCGGTTCGCCGGTGGGGCCGGTGGTGTTGAGGTCGCCGGTGGTGAAGGTCAGCGTCGGCCAGGAGGAACCGTCGTCGGCCACGTCGAGCGAGACGTCGGTGGCCTCGACACGCGATACCGTGACGAAAACGTCGTTTGCCGCACGCGTCACCTGCATCGGCAACAGGAACGGCTCGATCGTTTCGACGTCCGCCAGCGGATTAACGGACCAGTCGCCGACGAGGTAATCGTGAACTTCCCGCGAACTCGCTCCCGCTTCGGGCGCCGGCATCGGCGTGCCGCGAGCGTCCGTCGCCGACCCGTCCGCCGCGTCTCGGATCGGCGTCGGCTCATCAGGGCTGCCACCACATCCGGCGGCGAGCAGCACCGG
This sequence comes from uncultured Tepidisphaerales bacterium, assembly GCA_964388485.1. GTDB lineage: Bacteria > Planctomycetota > Phycisphaerae > Tepidisphaerales > Tepidisphaeraceae > JBCDKH01. Next base: position 106,320 of record CAYMAS010000001.1, read on the forward strand.
AAGGCTGAGGACCAGGAGCTTGGCGACGGTGGCATGCATGCGGACGAGCGTAGCGGGCCCGGTCTTGCTCTGGCAACGCAGCAGGGCGTTGGCAACGGCTTGGGGCGCTCGCCTTGGATTTGACTGGTTCACTCCGTCATCCTGAGCGAGCGCAGCGAGCCGAAGGACCTCGTCTGGTCGCTGGCGAGGTCCCTCGGCTTCACTAGGGATGACGGAGGAGAAGCGAGCGTGACGGGCGGTGGTGCGGACGTCATAGCGATCAAATTCTCGTCGTTCGTTTGCTTCCGCTGCGGCAACCGGTTATGAATGCTCGCAGTGAGCGACGTGCACTTCGACTTCTGGCCCTGGCGGTTCGGCTTTGCCGGCTCCGGGGTCTGTTCGTCCTAGCTCGCCTGTCGCCAGCCGGACCACAGCCGCCCCGGAGACTCACAAGTCTTCGGGGCGTTTTCGTCGCCTGAACCTGAATCTTCCCGAAGCCCACCTCTCCCGGAGTCCGACATGATCATCGTCCTCAAGCCCCATGCCACCAGCGAGCAAGTGGAACGGGCCGTCAGCCTCGTCAATGAAATGGGCCTCAAAGAACACGTCATCACCGGCACCGAACGCACCGTCATCGCCTGCGTCGGCGACGAGCGCTTCAAGGACGGCAGCCGATTGGCGGCGCTCGACTTCGTCGACGACGTCAAGCCGGTCCTGGCCCCGTACAAAATGGCCAGCCGCGAGACGCGCGATCTTGCCGCGGGCAAGACGATCGTCCCGCTGGGCGGCACCCTTGGCGGCGAGATCGGCGGGACCGTCGTGCCGGTCATCGGCGGGCCTTGCAGCGTCGAGTCACGCGAGCAGACGCTCGAAAGCGCCCGCCTCGTCAAAGCCGGCGGCGGCGTCGCGTTGCGTGGTGGTGCGTTCAAGCCGCGGACGAATCCGTACAGCTTCCAAGGTCACGGCGAAGCAGGTTTGGAGATCCTGGCCGAAGCTCGCGACGAAACCGGGTTGGGCATCGTGACCGAGGTCATGAGCATCGACCAGGTCGACCTCGTCTGCGAGTACGCCGACGTCCTGCAGATCGGCGCCCGCAACTGCCAGAACTTCAATCTGCTCGCGGCGGTCGGCGAGCGTCGCAAGCCGGTGTTGCTCAAGCGGGGCATGAGCCAGACGCTCGAAGAGTTTCTGCTCGCTGCCGAGTACATCCTGGCGCGTGGCAACGCGGAGGTGATCCTTTGCGAGCGGGGCATCCGCACATTCGAGGACTACGTCCGCAACACGCTGCCGCTGGCGATCGTGCCGGAGCTGCAGCGGCTGAGTCACCTGCCGGTGATGGTCGATCCGAGTCACGGCACGGGCAAGGCGCACCTCGTCGAGCCGATGGCCAAGGCCGCGGTCGCGGCGGGGGCGGACGGGATCATCATCGAGATGCACCCCGACCCGCAGCACGCCATGACCGACGGCGGGCAGTCGCTCAACGGCGAGCAGTTCGCCAAGCTGGTCGCGAGCTGCAAGCGTGTCGCGGCGGCGGTGGATCGGGAGATCTAACCCGCCGCCAGATCCTCGGGAATCTGTCGCGGCCGACCGGTGCGATCGACGCAGGCGATGGTGGTTTTGCCGGTGGCGAGGAGGGTGCCGTCGTTTTCGAGGCGGTAGTCGTGCTCGATCTTGACATGCGTGCGGCGCGTCTCGACCGTCGTCAGCGACACCTCGTCGTCGTAGCGAGCCGGCCGCTTGTACTGGACCTCCGCCTTCGTGACGACGAAGAAGATGCCCGCCCGCTCCAGATCCGCGTAGGCGACACCGTGATGGCGGAGCAGCTCGACCCGGCCGATCTCGAAATACTGGAGAAACCGGCTGTGGTGCAGGTAGCCCATCGCGTCGACTTCCGTGTAGCGGACACGGAGGACGGTCGTGTGGCTCAGAGCGTCGGCGATCACGGGGTCACGGTATCGAGGCTTCGGTAGCGGTCGACTCGCAGCGGCCCGAAGTCGCCAGCGGGGTGGAGCGTCGTCTCGATGCGAACGTACCCGCTCAAGGCCTCGTCCAGTGGCTCGATCGCCTGGTCGAACGGCACGATGGCTAGCGGGTCGACGCTGCCGACGAGCCAGAGGTCGCCGCTCAGGTCGGGCATCGCGGCGTCGTATCCGACGGTGCCGTCGAAGTTGCGAATCGCGTAATACTGCCGACCGGCCAGGGCGAAGCGGCCCAAGACGTTGTAGTCGCCTCGGTAGCCGTTGGGATCGGGCTCCGTACCCAGGAGGATCAGCGTGTCTCCCGGCGACGCACGTTCGGCGACGGCCTCCATCGCGAGGCGGGCGTCGAGGTCGTGGCGTTGCTTGTACGGCTCTCCGACGTCGCCGATGACGCTGCCGATGATGAGGCCGACGAGGACGAGGCAGATGATCGTCGTCGCCAGTTTCGCCCGTTCGCCTGCGAACCGCAAAAGCCACGCGACACCGACGCCGGTCAGGAGGCAGATCGCCGGCGCCATGTAGAGCATCGTCCGGACGGTTCTGCCGTACGGATAGAGCCCGAGCGTCGCCGCCAGCAATCCGGCGGCGGCGGGAAAGAGCAGCAGGAGCAGCAAGCGTGGTCGTGTCTTTGCCAATCGGACGCCGCCGATGACAACGAGCAGGAGCGTCGCGGTGCTTCCGAATGATCGGCCGCCGTTGGGATAAGCCAGCATCCGGCCGGCGTGAGTGTCGAGGAGCCACCACGGGATCAGCCAGGGTCGATCGAGTGGTGGGAACGCATTCGCCCACATCGCCATGCCGCGGTAGACATCGGATTGAGCTGCTCGCGTATCGGCCGTGACGAGGTAGAGCAGCAGAAAACTCGCCGCCACGACTGTTCCCGCGACGAAGGCGGCAAGCAATTGCGACCCTCGCCGTTGCCGCAAACGGCTCAGGACAAGCCACATCGCCATCGTGCCGCTGACGAAGATGCTCGGAAAGCTGAGCCACACGAAGCTCGCCCCGGCGACGGTCCAGACGGCGAGCCGGCCGAGCGTCTGGCGGCGGACGGTCCAGAGCGTCAGGCCGATCATCGTGATCGACGCGAGCAGGTCCGTGCTGTACGGCTTGAGTTCCACACTGTGCCGCAGCGGAAAGTAGCTGGCGGCCAGGACGGCAACGGCGAGTGTCGCTTCCGTCGGCCGGACGGTGAGCCATGCGAGCCTGGCGAAGGCGAGCATCGCCAGCGATCCGGCGATGACGGGCCAGAGCCGCAACGCCGGCTCGCCGAGCCCGACGACACGCGTGATGAGTTCGACGATCCACAAAAACCCCGGCGGTGCGAGTTGTCGGTACGGCAGACCCAGCAGGAAGTCGCCCCACGCGTCACGCCGCACGAAGGCCATCGCGAGCATCGCCTCGTCGCCCCAAAGCGGGTGGTTGGTCGCGTAGCGGATGAGCCGCCAGACGAGGTTGAGGCCGACGAACAGGCCGATCCACCAGAGGCACGTCGTGCGGCTCGGGAGGATCGGGTGGCGTTGCGGCAGGGGCACGGTCGAGCGTTCTAGCAGCCGATGCCGTCGCAAGCCAGATGAGGGTGTCGAGAAGATGCCTGCCAGCGGTGGAAGCGTCGCGTGATGCGGCTACCATCGAGGCCCGCCGTCGCGCGTCGCGACGGTGGTTGTGCATCGGCACTTTCAGGCTCCTTCACGAGGACCCGAACGATGACCCAGCGAACCAACGACTCGAAGGACACTACCGGCTCATGATCAAGGTGAAGCTCCGTGGCGGCGAAACGACTGACCAACTCCTCAAGCGCTTCAAGAAGGCGTGCGAAAAGGAGGGTCTGTTGAAGGACATGAAGAAGTACGCCTACTACGAGAAGCCCAGCGAAATCAACCGCCGCCGCGGCAAGCGTCGGCCGATGATGCAGCGGTAGGTCAACGGCTTGATGACAAAGCTTTGGAAGGAATGCCCACGGGCTCAGCCCGTGGGCGTTGTTGTGTCTCCTCTCCAGGACACGTCGTATGGTCAGGCTCCTGATGACGCAAGCGCCCCACGAGACCGATGTCGTCGACGTGCCGACCGACGTCACGCCTGCCATCGAGATCAGCGGGCTACGCAAGGTCTACAGCGACTTCTGGGGCCGGCCGAAGGTGACGGCGTTGCACGGCCTGGACCTGACCGTCCGCAAAGGCGAAGTCTTCGGCCTGCTCGGACCCAACGGCAGCGGCAAGAGCACGACCATCAAGCTGCTCCTTGGCCTCATCTTCCCGACCAGCGGCTCCGCCCGCATCCTCGGCCAGACCGCGGGACATCCGGACGTCAACGCGAAAATCGGCTTCCTGCCCGAGGAGTCGTACCTCTACCGCTTCCTCAACGGCGAGGAGACGCTGCGGTTCTACGGCAAGCTCTTCAAGCTCAGCCGACGAGAACTCGATGAACGTGTCCCGCTCCTCCTCGATGCCGTCGGCCTCGACGCCAAAGCCCGACGCCGAAAGCTCGGCGAGTACTCCAAGGGCATGGCCCGCCGCATCGGCCTGGCCCAGGCGCTCATCAACGACCCCGAAGTCGTCCTCCTCGACGAGCCGACCACCGGCCTCGACCCCATCGGCACGCGGGAGATGAAGGACCTGATCGTCAGCCTCAAGGAGCAGGGCAAAACCGTCATCCTTTGCAGCCACCTCCTCGCCGACGTCGAGGATGTCTGTGACCGCGTCACGATTCTCTTCCGCGGCCGGATGCAGACGTTGGGGCAGGTTCGTGAGCTGACGCAGGATCGCGGCGTGACGGTGGTGGAGGCGCCCGACCTGTCGCCGCAGCAGCAGGAGGAGCTACGCGACTACCTGGCGTCGAAGCAGATCGACGCGTCGCTGACGCACCCGCGAACGACGCTCGAGGACCTGTTCGTCCGCGTCGTTCGCGACAATGCGGGCGAGGGGCAGACTTACACGAGCTCGGAATAGCTCGTCCGACTCCGGAGCGGCGTCGCTTGCGACGCGTTGTTCGCGGTTCGCTGCTTCCGACGCGTCGGACGGAGTTCTCCTGCAGCTTGTTCTGCTCTTGAAACGCGTCGCAAGCGACGCCGCTCAGGGGTGGGACTTTGATCGCGTCGGCAGCGAAGTGGTCGCCGCGTATGGTGATCCTCGATGTCGCTCTTCGACCAGACCGACCTGCTGCTGCCCGTGCTGCTGGGCGGGGTGTTGGTGGTCGGCGGACTGCTCGTTTACGGCTTCGGCGACCTGAGGCGGTGGAGCGGGCGACGCATGCTGGCCGTGGCGGGGCTGACGTTTCGCGAAGGCGTTCGGCGGCGGATTCTATGGGTCGTCCCGCTGGCGATGATCGCGACCGTGCTCCTGATGTTCCTGGCCGATCCGAAGGACGAACGGCAGGCGATGAGTCAGGCGATTCGCGCCGCCCTGTTCGCCAGCGGTCTCGTGGCGGTGCTCGTGCCGCTCATCCTCGGCAGCGTGACGTTTCCGCGGGAGATGCAAAGCCGCGTCATCTTCTCCGTCGTCACCAAGCCGATTACCCGGCTGGAGCTGATCGTCGGCAAGATCGTCGGCCTGTCCGGACTGGCGGCGGCGGTGCTGGTGGCGATGGGCATCTTCACCTACGTCGCCATGGTCACGCTCGACGCGCGACTCCGCGGCGGCATCGAAGCGCGGCTGCAGACGGCGCTGGACGACGACACGCGTCGGCCTTACCTAGACTTCGTGGCGGATGCAGGCCTGTTACCGCTCGACGGGGCCATGCGAGCCGTCGACCTGCAGGTCTACGCCCAGCCGCCGGTGCCGGGGGAAGAGGCGATCCGGTTCTTCCCGCCCAACGACTACTATGCGGCCGTTCCCTATGAGCTGGATCCTGAGGCTGCGCAGCCGCTGTTGGATGGGGCAATGGCCGGCGAGCTGTCGATGCGCGTGCTGATTCGCCTCGACTGGGAGCTTCTGCCAAGCCGCTTGCCGCCGGGGTCGTTGCCGATCGGCGTGCAGAATCCGGACAATCTGCCGGAGCTTCGGCTGCCGGTGGCGCAAGTGAGCCTTCGAACGCAGACGTATCAGCGGTACGTGGCGATCGACCTGATTCCGAACAATTCGACGCTCCTGCCAAGGGCGGGGCTCGATGCCGACTGGTCCGAAGCGGGCGTCATCGCCTTCGGCCCGGAAGTCGCCGCCGCCTTCCTGTCCCGCGCCGGCTCGGGAGGCGTGCAGCTGTGCATCTGGGGCGGAACCGACGCTTACATGTACGGCATCAACGACGAGAGCGTGAAGATCGAAGTGCTCGATGCCGAAGGCTCGGTCCTCCGCACGCTCGAGCCGCAGACGTCCAGCGACGGCCCGGCCATCCAACTGCGAACCCGCTTCGGTCGCGGCGGTCTCGGGCTTCGAACCGACGACGAACCCGGCAGCCCGCCGCCGCCTTACGGCGTCTTCGCGTTTCGCGACGTCGACCTGTCAGGCGATGCCGACTTCATCGTCCTCGGCGACGTCGAAGTCAGCGGCGACGGCCTGATGGTCGACGATTCTCGCACCGGTTTGATCGAGGTGCGAGGCGTCAGCATCGACGGCACCACCTCGGAGTGGCAGGCGGTTCATATCGACACCGCCCGGCCCGGCTACTTCTCAATGCCGGCTGACGTGGTCGAGGCGGGCGACTTTGATGTGCAGGTGCGTTCGCTGTCGGACGGGCAGATCATCACGCTGTCTGCCCAGAATCTTCGCATCAGCGGGGCGGGCGGGTCCTTCTTGCGATCGCTCGTGCCGGCGTTGCTGGGGCAGTGGCTGCTGGCGTTGCTGGCGGCGACGTTGGCGGTGTCGTTCGGGACGCTCGTGAATTGGCCGGTAGCGCTCGTGCTGACGGTGTCTGTGCTTGGCGGGCGGTGGGTCGTCGAGCAGGCGGGCACGGACTACAGCGGCCGGGATGCGGCGTCGTACATCGTCAGCGACGAGGAGACCAGTGCCGCCGCGACCGTCGCGGCCCGGCAGGTGGTGGAGCGTGGTTTCGACGCTCTGACCCTTGCCACGCAGAGCGTCGCCAACTTCCTGCCGGACGTGAGCCAGGTCGATTTTGCTCCGATGACCAGCCGCCGGCAGGTCGTGCCGTGGCTCGATCTTGCAAAGGGTCTGGGCCTGACGATGTGCTACGTCCTGCCAGTGCTCGCGGCAGGTTATGTGCTGCTGCGGCGACGGGAGGTGGCGGCATGAATCGGTCGGATCGACCTGTCACCGTCGTGCTGATGATCGTTGCCCTCGTCGCAGCGGGTGTGATGCGGCATGTGTCGGAGCGGGTCAAGGTAAGTCTCTCGCCGGCCACGTCGGTGGCTCGCGAGGCGTCGGGCTTGGCCCAGCTCGATTCGGCGGCCTTAGGCCTTGTCCTCGGCGGGCTCCGCGGGCCGCTGGTGATGGCATTGTGGACGAGCAGCGAAGAGCAACGCAACAGCGACGAGGGCGGCGAAGCGATGCTCGGCGGGCTCGACACGAAGATCGAGCTCATCCGCCTGCTCCAGCCGCAGTTCGACAGCGTCCACCTGCAGCAGATCTACAACAAAGCCTTCAACATTTCGGCAGAGCTGATCTCGACGTCCGCCAAGTACTCGGCCATCCTCGACGCCATCGATTACGGCCGCCGCGTCATCGCCGACCGGCCCGACAACATCGACATCGAGACGCAGGTCGGTCAGGTCTACGCGAACAAGCTCGGTTCGGCCTTGGAAAAGGAGTACTACGAGCGACGCCTTCGCAACGAAACCGCCGCACCACGTCGGCAGGCGCGAGTGACGTTTTCCGCCGCCCGCGAGATCGACTTTCGGCGTGCTGTCGCGAAGCAGGGCGTCTCGCCGAGGGCACTGCGTATCACCCGAACCCGCGATGCCGACGAGCGGTCGGCAGTGCTTGATCTGGAAGTTGCCCAAGCCATGGCGGACGATCCGGAGGCCCCGACGCTGGACATTGAGCCGCTGGCGGTGGCGTCGCCCGATGCCGTCGGCAGGTTCGAGCGGCACGAGTCGCTCCTGGATGAAGAGGGTCGCATCCTCGCGTCGCTCACCGAGCCGCAGCGTGAGGCACCCGCATCTCTGGAAGACGGCGAGCTGTACCTCGACGGCAGCCGGATTCAGTTTGTCGACGAATTGGGTCCCTTCCCCGAGGGACTCGGTGCACATGCGTTGGCGTACGAGCACTTCATGCGGGCCTACGTGCTTCAGGAGTTCGCGGGGCAACGGCACCTGCAGTTCTCCGTGCCGAGCATCCGCGTCTATCCGGGTCGAGCTTTGCGGGACTGGGCGTTCACGGCAGCGGCGATGGGTCGGCAGCTGGAGATGGAGGCGACCGGCAAGACGGCAGAGCCGCGGTCGCTTGTCGGCACGGACCAGCGTGACTTCGAGCTCAAGACAGCCGACTTGCCGCTGGACGCGTCGGTCGAGTACGAGCAACTGCTCCGCCGGGCGATCACGTTCTACGAGCGGTCGGTTCAGGTCGGGAACAGGGCGGCACGGTGGCTGGCGAATCATGTCGACCGGCATCCCGAGTCGCTCTTCATCTTCGGCTCACAGGTCGATCGGCTGGCGTTGAACAGCGTGATTCTCCAAGCTGACATCGGCTACGCCAAGCTGCTGCTGGGCGATGACGATGTCTCGATCGACGAGGTCGCGGCGGCTTATGCCGAGGCGGATCGCGAGGCTCTGACGTACTTCATGGCGTATCACGTCGCTCCCGCCGCCATGCCTGAGGGCGTCAGCTTCCGCGATGCCACCACGCTGCCCGAAGCAGAGCAGGAGGCGATCTTTCAGCGGATGCTCCAGCTCCGTAACGAAGCACGCGGCACGGGTCGGTTCGACGGCGAGCGGGTGACGGACGAGTTCGAGGGCATCCGCCGACGCATCGCAATCCGCCGGCAGCTGCTGGAACGGGCTCAGGTCCGGTAACGACAGCGTGAAGAAGTCGCCAACGGGCAGGCGGTCGACACAGGCGATACGCTGCCGAACCGCCTGCTGCTGTCGATGACGAACGACCCTGCCCAATCTGCTCGCGAAGACGATAAGTTTGCCGAGCCGTTCGAAGAGCAGAAGAAGGGCGGCTGGCTGATGTTCCTGCTGCGTTGGACCATCGCCATCGTCGGCATCTGGTGGGTGCTCAGCCAGCTGACCATTCGGGATCGCGTTTTCGTCCTGACGACGAACGAGGCGGGGCATCAGGTGGTCTATGACGAAGCACTCGTCGAGCCGTTCGATCCGGATACAGACGACTATGCGATCGTCGAGGATGTCGAATCGGGTGAGACGACGCGCGTGCCGGCGGAACAGTTGCTTCATGGCCCGGATCAGTCGGACATCGAGTGGAGCGGTCAGGAGGTCGAGCTGGCGGGGATGCGGCTCGACGCGTCGGGCGAGCGGGCAACGACGATCTACTACTTCACGCCGGAATTTGGCGACGGCTATCGGGTGGTCGAGGCGGACGTGACGACGGGCCTGAGCTATACGCCCAAGCCGCCGCGGCCGCTGGTGAAGGCGGGGCTGGGCAATATGGTCAAGGAGGCCGAGCCGTGGCTGCTGGTTGCGAGCATCTTCGTCTTCCCGGTCACCTTGCTTGCGACGGGGCTGCGGTGGTGGCGACTGATGAAGCCGCTGGGCATCAACATGAGCCTCGGCCGGGCTTACGTGCTGAACATGGTCGGGTTGTTTTACAACTCGTTCATGCTCGGCAGCACGGGCGGCGACTTCATCAAGGCCTTTTACGCGGGCCGCCATGCCGAAGCCGGCCGCAAGGCGGCGGCGTGGATGAGCGTCTTCGTCGATCGACTCGCAGGCCTGCTCGTGCTCGTCGCGATGGGCGGATCGGCGGCGACCATCCAGTACGTGCTCGAAGACGACAAAAGCGGCCCGGTGGCGGTCGCGTGTCTGCAGGTGGCGTGGGTGTCGGTAGCGATCCTGCTCGCCTCCGGCGTCGGGGCGTTCGTCCTCATCAGTGCCCCGGCCCGCCGCGTCATCCGCCGCGGTACCGGCATCGGCAAGCTGATCGATAAGGCCGCGCCCAAGACGGAAGAGGACGTCGTCGTCGAAGAGCCGACGAATCTTCGGGATCGGCTTGGTGTCAAGGCACGCGAGGGCCTGGACACGCTGTACGACATCGCCGACGCGTACCGCAACGCGCCGGGCCGACTGGTCGAAGGGGCGTTGTTGACCGTGCCGGTACACGCCGCGGTAATCTTCAGTGCGATGCTCGCCGGGGCAGCACTCGATCTGCCGATTCCCTGGCCTTACTACTTCGTCTGCGTGCCGGTGATCGTCCTGTCGGCGAGCATGCCGGTGAGTCCGCAGGGGGCGGGCGTCATGGAGTTTTTCGCCGTCATGCTCACGCGGCCGCAAGGGGCGACGGTGGCGCAGGGTCTGGCCCTGGCCCTGTGCATTCGGGTGGTGCAGATCCTCTGGAACCTGACGGGCGGCATCTTTGTTCTCCGCGGTGGGTACTCCGAGAAGCCTGCGACGAGCAGCAGCGAGCCGGCAAGAGCAAGCCACGGGACACTCCGCTCTATTCCTCCAGGCACAGCTCCAGCAGCTGCACCGCCAGATGCCGAGCTTCAAGCGCGGCATTAAGTTCGATCGTCTTGACCTCGTCGTACCACGGCAGCCGCTCTTCGAGCAGCATGCGGACCTCCTCGACGCCGCTGAACTGCGTCAGTCGCGGCCGAGTGGCCGCCGTGGCGGCATCGGCGGTGATCCGCTCGTGGAGCAACGACGGACTCGCCAGCAACAGCACACGCGGACAGCCGACGCTGCTGAGCAGGTCACGGTTCTCGCCCCGCACCACGACACCGCCTCCCGTTGCCACAACGGCGTCGGCAGTCAATGCTTCCCGCAACGCCTCTGTCTCCCGCTGCCGAAACCCGTCCTCGCCCTCGGCGACGAACAGGTCGGCGATGCTCATGCCGCTGGCTGCCTGGACATGATCGTCGAGATCCACGAAGTCGCAGCCGAGCCGTTCGGCGACGAGGCGGCCGACGGTCGTCTTGCCACTGCCGCGCGGGCCCAGGAGAATCAGGCGAGGCTCAACCATGTTCGGGCTTCCAAAGAGACAGCAGGTAAACCCCCACAAATCCGATGACCGCACTCAGCAACGCGAAGACATAGCCGGCGACGGTGGCACTGCCGTCGAACGGCCAAATCGGAATCACGCTGCCCCACAGGACGCCCAGCAGCACGGCCGTCGTCGCGGCTTCGTGTCGTCGAAGCAGCCACTTCAGCAGGTTGCTCACCGCCACCAGCCCGAGGAGCGCCCCGCCGACGTACGGCAGGACGATGGGCACCCACTGACCGGCCGGCGCTGCGTCGGCAAATGGATTGAAGAGGTTGCCGATCTGGCCGACAGCCCAGGTGGTCGGCTCGTACCTGCCCACCGCCAGCTTAATCGTGCCGCCGCTGACGCCGGGGAGCACCATCGCCGAGTAGGCCGCCGCGCCGACGCCGGTGTCAAGCGGGATGTTGATGGTCGGCACGTAGTCGTCCGTCAGCTCTTCCTTATCGCCTTCGGGCACCATTGCCAGCGACGCCATGAGGCCGACGCCGACGAGGATGAGCAGCCACGCCCGCTTGGCAGACAGCCGGCCGCCGGCGGTGCGGAAAGCCTGGAACAGGATCGGCGTGCCTGCGAGCGTCATGCCCAAAAACAGGCTGTAGGCGATCATCTGGTGCCGCTTGACCAGCACCGCCACCGTCTCGCCGAGCAGGCCCTCGGCAGCGAAGTTGGCTCCGAACAACAGAACGAGGAACCAGACGACCGGCTTGGTGAACTGAAGCCGCGTCGCGTCGGCGGAGGCGGCGACGAAGCGGGCGTAAAGGCCCATGACGAGCACCATCGTCCCGCCGCTGACCCCCGGCACGAGGTTGGCCATGCCCATGAGCGTCCCGGCGATGAGGGTCCGAACCACCGGCAGCTTGTCGGGCGTCTGATGGATCGCGTCTGACGATAACTCTGCCGTCTCAGGATCAACGACGTCGGCCATGAGCCGACGGTAGTGGTCGGGTTGAGGTCTGGTCCCGTTCCACATGCAAGACGTCCGATCATGTCCGCATCGGCCGGCGTATGGTGAGGATGGACCGAATGATCCTGAGGCGACGCGTCTCGTGACGCCACGGCTGTGGGATCCTCCAGATAAGGGCCAACTCACTCATGTTCGAACGATTCACCGACCGCGCCCGCAAGGTCATGGCTTTGGCCAACCAGGAGGCGCAGCGTTTCAATCACGAATACATCGGCACCGAGCACATCCTGCTCGGCCTAGTCAAAGAAGGCAGTGGCGTCGGCGCCAACGTGCTGAAGAACCTCGACGTCGACCTCCGCAAGGTCCGCGTCGAAGTCGAAAAGCTCGTGAAGTCCGGCCCGGAGATGGTCACGATGGGCAAGCTCCCGCAAACCCCCAGGGCCAAGAAGGTCATCGAGTACGCCATTGAAGAGGCTCGCAACCTCAATCACAACTACGTCGGCACCGAGCACCTCCTGCTCGGCCTGCTCCGCGAGCACGACGGTGTGGCGGCTCAGGTCCTCATGAACCTCGGGCTCAAGCTCGAAGAAGTTCGCGAAGAAGTGCTCAACCTCCTCGGCGCGGGCGTTGAGGGTGAGGACGAGGAAGAGACCGTCACCGCCGGCGGTGGCGGCTCCGAGGGACGCAAGGGCAAGAAAGGCAAGAGCCAGACGCCCGCCCTCGACTCCTTCGGCCGCGACCTCACGGCGCTCGCCAAGGAGAATCAGCTCGACCCCGTCATCGGCCGAGCTGAGGAGATCGAACGCGTCGTCCAGATCCTGTGCCGACGTCAGAAGAACAACCCGGTGCTGCTCGGTGAAGCCGGTGTCGGCAAAACCGCGATCGTCGAGGGTCTGGCCCAGATGATCGTGTCGAACAACGTGCCCGAGATCCTCTACGACCGCCGCCTCATCGTGCTCGACCTCGCCATGATGGTCGCCGGCACGAAGTACCGCGGCCAGTTCGAAGAGCGAATCAAGGCCGTCATGAACGAGGTCCGTAGAGCCAAGAACATCATCCTGTTCATCGACGAGCTGCACACGCTCGTCGGTGCCGGCGGTGCCGAGGGTGCCATCGACGCCAGCAACGTCCTCAAGCCGGCCTTGAGCCGCGGCGAGATCCAGTGCGTCGGTGCGACCACGTTCGACGAGTACCGCAAGTACATCGAGAAGGATGCCGCTTTGGCTCGCCGGTTCCAGCCGATCACGGTCGACCAGCCGTCCAAGAGCGATGCGGTCAAGATCCTGGCCGGACTTCGCGAGAAGTACGAGGAGCACCACCGCGTCCGCATCACCGACGACGCTCTCGAAGAGGCCGTCGAGATGTCGGAGCGTTACATCAGCGGCAGGTCGTTGCCGGACAAGGCGATCGACGTCATCGACGAGGCCGGTGCTCGCGTGCGGCTCAAGACGATGACCAAGCCGCCGAATCTGGCAGAGCTCGAAGAGCAGATCGAGCGGCTTTCGATCTCCAAGGACGAGGCCGTCAAGAACGCCGAGTACGAGGAGGCCGCCAAGCTCCGCGACGAGGCCGAGCGGCTTCGCAGCAAGAAGGAAGAGCTCCAGCGTCAGTGGCGTGAGAAGTCCAAGGAAGTCGACGGCGTCGTGGACGAGGAGGTCATCGCCGAGGTCATCTCCAAGATGACCGGTGTGCCGCTGACACGTCTCGAGAAGGAGGAGGCCCAGCGTCTGCTCGAGCTCGAGAACGAATTGCACAAGCGGGTCATCTCGCAGAACGAAGCGATCAATGCGATTGCCAAGACGATTCGCCGGGCACGCTCCGGCCTGAAGGACCCGAACCGGCCGATGGGATCGTTCCTGTTCCTCGGCCCCTCCGGCGTTGGCAAGACGCTGCTGAGCAAGGCGTTGGCGGAGTTCATGTTCGGCGATGAAGATGCCCTTATCAGCATCGACATGTCCGAGTACATGGAGAAGCACAACGTCTCCCGGCTCATCGGTGCTCCTCCCGGCTACGTCGGTTACGAAGAGGGCGGCCAGCTCACCGAGCGGATTCGCCGTCGGCCCTACAGCGTCGTCCTGCTCGACGAGGTCGAGAAGGGCCACCCGGACGTCTTCAACATGCTCCTGCAGATCATGGAAGAAGGCCGGCTCACCGACTCGTTCGGCAGGCATGTCGACTTCCGCAACGTTGTCATGATCATGACGAGCAACATCGGGGCCGACCTCATCAAGGGCGGCGTAACACCATTCGGGCTACGAGGTAAGGGCCAAGGCACTGCCGACGAGCAGTCGTACAGCAAGATGAAGGACACGCTCATGAAGGAGATCGAGCGTTACTTCCGCCCCGAATTCATCGGCCGGTTGGACGACGTTATCGTCTTCCGCCCGCTGAGCCGGGATCACCTCGTCGACATCGTCGAGCTCGAGCTGGCGAAGGTCACTAAGCGGTTGGTGGACAAGGGTATCCACCTCCAGCTAGCGGACGATGCCAAGGAGTTCCTCATTGACAAGGGCACGAGCAACGACTTCGGTGCTCGACCCCTGCGTCGGGCCATCGAGCAGTACGTCGAGGACCCGCTGTCGGAAGAGATTCTCCGCGGCACCTACGAGGACAAGGGTAAAATCCTCATCAGCCGGGCGAAGGACGATGAAGACAAGCCGCTCGACCACCTCTACTTCGACGCCCAGGAGAAGGAAGAGGAAGCCGCGCCGGAAGAGGAGCCCGTCGCCGCCGCTGGCGACGCGACGTAATCGCTTGCTCCCAATGACGTAACCTGCAGCCCCGCATGTACATGCGGGGCTTCTTGATGCGCCTACGGATGGATCCGCGTCCCGACTTGCTCCCCGCGGATGACTCGCAAGATCGTCCCGGGCTCCAGCACGTTGAAGACCACCAGCGGCATTCTCTGCTCCCGGCACATCGCAAACGCCGCCGTGTCCATGACCTTCAGATCGTCGCGGAGGACCTGCTCGAAGGTGACTTCATCGAACTTCACAGCATCGTCGTGCTTCTTCGGGTCCTTGTCGTAAATGCCGTCGACCTTCGTCGCCTTGAGCACCACGTCCGCTGCAATCTCCGTCGCACGCAGGGCGGCGCAGGTATCCGTTGTCACAAAAGGGTTTCCAGTGCCGGCAGCCAGGATAATGACCCGCCCGCGCTCCAGGTGCCGGATCGCCTTTCGACGGATGAACGGCTCGCAGACGGTGCTGATCGGGAACGCACTCATGACCCGCGTCGGCTGCCCAAGCGATTCGAGCGTTTCCTGCAACGCCAGCGCATTCAGCACCGTCGCGAGCATGCCCATGTAGTCCGCGGTCACCCGCGGAATCCGGCCCTTCTCGCTGAACGTCGCTCCCCGTAAGAAGTTACCACCGCCGACCACCACCGCCAGCTGCACGCCTGTCTGAGCCACCTCGACCAGTTCGCTGGCGACCTTCTCCATCTCAATAGAGTCGATGCCGAATCCGTCCTCGCTGCTGAAGCCCTCGCCGCTGATCTTGAGCAGGACACGATCGTAAGCGAGGTCGGCTGGCTTCTGGTCCATCGTCGGCAGCTTACCCGACCGATGATCCTCGATCATCCGCCAAACAGTTCGAGCTGACTGCCCGGCAAACGAGGCCGCGTAAACCGTTGACCGTCAAGCGGCCGCCGCTCTGCCGAGAGGCCATTTCTGCGACAGAAGACATCGAACGCGCTGCCGATCTGTCGCGCCACCGGCCCCTGCGGGTCCCACCTGGTGTCGGCATCGTAGAGCTTGCCGTTCCTCGCTGCCCGCAGCCGCGACTCGACCCGCCGGGCCCGCGACGGATGGACGTTCTCCTGCAGCCAGTTGAGGAACAACGACTTGAGCTGATACGGCAGTCGCAACAGCACCCACGACGCGCTCGTCGCACCCGCCTCGGCGACCGCCTCCAAAACCTGCGGCACCTCGTGATCCGTCAGGCCAGGAATGACCGGAGCCACGTTCACCGCCACCTCCACGCCCGCCTCCTGAAGTTGACGGATCATCGCCAGCCGACGCCGCGGACTCGCCGCCCGAGGTTCCAAAGCCTTCGCCAGAGCGTCGTCCAGCGTGACAATCGTCACCGTCACCCGCGCCGCACCGTCGGCCGCAAGTCGTTGCCACAGATCGAGATCCCTCAGCACGAGCGACCCCTTCGTCATCGTGCTCACGGGTTGACGAGCCTCCGCCAGCACCTCCAGACACGCCCGCGTAATCCCCAGCTTCGCCTCAATTGGCTGATAGACGTCCGTAATCGCGGACATCACGATCGGTTCTCCTCGCCACCTCGGATCGGCCAACTCCCGTCGCAACAGGTCGGGCGCCTCGTGCTTGGCGATGATCTTCGTCTCAAAGTCGAGCCCGCTGCTATAGCCGAGGTATTCGTGCCAAGGCCTTGCGTAGCAATAACTACAGCCGTGCTCGCAACCGCGGTAGGGGTTGAGCGTCCAGTCGAACGGGACGTCGCTAGACCGGCTGACGTGGTGGATCACCTTCCGCGTCTGGTCGGCAATCACCTGCAACGGGACCTTGCGTGGCGGAAGATCCTCCCGCTCGTCCAGAAAATCACCATCCGCGTGGAAGCGGTGTGGCTGGAACCTGTTGGCTGGGTTGAGGTTGCAGCCGCGGCGGTGAGCGGGTCCGTCAACGAGAGCGTCCGCATACTCTCGCATGCGGACAGTCTACCCGAACAGGATGGTAACGGCAAGGCCGAAGTGGTTGCCGTCAAGCAGCTTCGGCGGCGGCGGCGTCGAGGGCGGCCTGCTGCTTCTTGGTGATTCGGCCATCCTTCTTCTCCGTCAGACGCGTCGCCTTACCGACGCGGTCGCGGAGGTAGTACAGCCGGGCCCGACGGATCTTGCCGCTCCGCTTAACCTTCACGTCCGTCACGTTCGGCGAGTGGTACGGGAAGATGCGCTCAACCCCTTGACCAGCAACGAGCCGCCGCACCGTAAAGGTCTTGGTCGTGCCCCGCCCCTTGACCTGGATGACCGTGCCGGTGAACCGCTGGACCCGCTCCTTCTTGCCTTCGACGATCTTGTACAGCACGTCGACGTCATCACCGACATTGAAGCTCGGCAAGGCCTCGGGCTTCTGGTTCGACTGGGCTTCGGCGGCCTGGAGGAGCGGGTGAATCATGTTGCAGGTAAAAGGTTTAGGCGAATCGACCCGCAGCCGCTGGCGACGGCGGGCCGGCATGGTAGGCGGCTCAGGCGGGTTCGTCACGTCGGACCAGCAGGTCAGAACCTCCGCTGAGCAGGTCCGGACGTCGCTGCCGCGTCCGTTCCAGACGCTGTTGCCGACGCCAGGCCTCGATCTTCGCATGATCTCCATTCGCCAGCACCTCCGGCACCGCCCGACCCCGCCAGGAGCGTGGGCGGGTGTACTGCGGACCCTCCAGCAGACCCTCTGCCGCGGGCGAGAAACTGTCCTCCGCGGCTCCCTCGTCATTTCCCAATACCCCGGGCAAGAGTCTGACAATCGCGTCGATCATGACCATCGCCGCCAGCTCGCCCCCGCTTAGCACGTAGTCGCCCAAGCTGACCTCGAGAGGTTCGTACTCGTGCAGAAAACGTTCGTCCACGCCCTCGTAATGTGTCGCGACGATGAGGATTCTGTCCGCCCGCGTAAGAGTTTGAGCCAGTTTTTGGTCGAAACGGTTGCCGACGGGGGAGGTGAGGATCAGCTTCGGCTTCCGCTCGTCCTTGGCGATGGCATGATCCGTGGCGGCAGCAAGAACCTGCGGCATCATGATCATCCCCGGCCCGCCGCCGAAAGGGCGGTCGTCGATCTTCTGGTAGTTGCCCTCACCGAAGTCGCGGATGTCGGTCACGTGGTACTCCGCCAGCCCCTTCTTCGCCGCCCGGCCGGGGATGCTCGTATGCAGCACCGCCTCGTACAGCTCGGGGAAGAGGCTGACAATGTCGAAACGCATGGGGACGGAAGAAGCTAGGAGCTAGGAGCTAGTCACAATTGAGAAGGCGGCCGACTGTTCTATAGAACGTCGGCCGCCTCATTCTATGGTTGGGTTCTGGTTCTAATCGGCCTTGGCTTCACCATCGGCCTCTTCGGTCTTCTTCGGCTTGCCCGGGCGGGGCAGGCGGAGCATCTTGTGCTCGAAGCCGGCCTTCTTCAGCAGGCTGCTGACCGTCTCGCTCGGAATCGCGCCGTTGTCGAGCCACTTCTTCGTCGCGTCGAGGTCGCAGACGAACTGCTTGTCCTTGTCGCTCTCGATCGGGTCGTAGTGACCCAGCTGCTCCAGGGCGCGGCCGTCACGTTTGTCGCTGCCGTTGATAGCGTGGACCCGGTAAAACGGGCGGTGCGTGCGGCCCATGCGCTTGAGACGAATCTTAACTGCCATCGGGGAAAAAGCGGGGTTCTTGAGGTGCGAGCGTGGGTCGGGAGCGTCCCGGAGCACAGACTGCCGGGCCGGCATCGTAGGCACGGGATGAGGGGTGGCAAGAGAGGTGTCGGGAGGGGGACCGGCTTGATCGCTCGGGCTCTGTCCGGCAGGATCAGACGCGTGTTTCTGTTGCGGCTCGTCCAGTTGTGGAGCAAGCGGTCAGGCAGCGACCCGCGTCAGAAGCTCGGACGCCGCGGCGAGCAGGTGGCGGAGCGGCATCTGCGAAAGCGTGGGCTGCGGATCCTGGAACGTAACTGGCGATGCTGGGCGGGGGAGATCGACCTGATCGCTAGAGACGGCGAGGTCTTGGTCTTCGTCGAGGTCAAGACGCGGGCCGATCTGGCGAGCGATCCGGAGGAGCGAGTCGACGCCGCCAAGCGTGCCCAGGTCAAGCGGGTGGCGGCGGTGTACCTGGCGCGTTTCGTGGAGGAGCCGCTGGTGCGATACGACGTGGTGGCGGTGGTGCTGGAGCCGGGAGGCGAACCAGTCGTCCGCCATCATGTGGCGGAGTTCAGCTAGAGGGGGATCGAACGTCCCGTAGGGTGGGCCCCGGCCCACCATCAGGCACCAGTGATGTACCCCTTGTCAGATGGTGGGCCGGGGCCCACCCCACGGGAAATTAATCGTTACCTAGTAGAACTCGCCGCCGACGTCGAAGGAGCCGTCGTCCCGCGGCTGGCACGAGGCGATGCGGATCCGCGTGCTCATTCTCATCGGGCCTCGGCTGACGAGCATCCAGTGGTCCGCCCCGACGCGAAACGGCTTGCTGGCGATGAAGCCGGCGCCGTGGAGCGACAGGTCGCGGACGCGGATGGTCCGGCCACTGGTTTGGCTTCGGCCGCTGGGGCTGCTGATCCATCCGTCGAGCCCAATGGCCGCTTCACGGTCGCTGCGTCGGCGTTCGGCTGGGGCCAGATGCAGGTCCGGCCCCGGAGGCAGCGTCGTCTCGAGCTTGCGGGCGGCAGAGCCGTCGAAGGTCTCCGGGCCCGGCACGGAGGCGGCGGGGCCGAGGCTGGTGGTCTCGCGGTGGGCCATTACAAGACGAATCGGCGGCTCAGGAACCCGACTTGTGTCGCCCGATGAGAAGTTGTAAGCCCGCCGACCCTCCGTTACGTTTGCTGCGCCTCCCTCTCCCATGCAACACGACCGCCACCTGCCGCTCGCCGAAGCTCTCGAATCCCGCCGGCTCCTGGCGGTGACGCTTAACGAAGCCACTGGTGTTTTGGAGATCACGGCTGAGCCCGGCGACGACGGCAACCCGGCCGATAACGAAATTCTCTTCGAGGACGTCTCCGACGACGACGGTCGGGCCTTCGTCGTCACGCAGGCAGTGGAGGACGGCGAGGCGGAGTCGTTCGGCCCCTTCGACGTCAGCGACGTCTTCTACGTCGACATCCAACTGTCCGGCGGCAACGACACGGTCATCGTCGGCAACAAGGCCTTCATCGCCATCGACGTCGATGCAGGCGGTGGCAACGATTCGATCAGCGGCGGCCGGCTGAACGACACGATCCTCGGCAACGCCGGCGACGATTACCTCTTCGGCGGCGGGGGTAACGACATCCTCACCGGCGGTGACGACAGCGACCTGATTCTCGGCGGCGACGGCGATCTCGATACCGCCGACTACCGCGACGAGTCCGCCAGCCTGAACATCACCCTCGACGGCGTGGCGAATGACGGGGCGTCGGGCGAGGAGGACAATGTCGAGCTTGATATCGAGCGGGTCATCGGCGGCTCGGGCGCGGACACCATCAGCGCCGAGAGTCGGCCGCTGATCGGCGTGGACGAGGGCGTCTTCTTCATCTATCCGCCGGTCGCCTTCTTTGGGGGCCCCGGCAACGACACGCTCCGCGGAGCCGACGCGACGCCCGAAGCCGTCGAAGCCGCCGCCAACGCCCGCGGCATCGGCCTCAGCGGCGACCCGCTGCCGGGCGATACCCTCGTCGGCGACAGCGGTGCCGACAACCTCATCGGCAACGGCGGCGACGACCTGCTGCTCGGCGACGACAACAGCAACGACACGCTTTCCGGAGGCGAAGGCCGCGACATCCTCAACGGCAACCTCGGCGACGGCGGCGACGGGGAAGTCCTGCTGCAGGCCAATATCGGCAGGTTGGGCGGCCAGGCCACGTCGCTGGGCATCCTTCTCGACAGCGACGGCACCCTCGTCGTCAACGGCAGCGACGGCGACGACGAGATCCTCATCCAGCGGCTCGACGATCGGGCCAATCTGACGGATCCGGACCTCAACGAGCGTTACCAGGTCGCGGTGCTGCGAGGCGACGGAACGCGTCAACAGCGGGACTTCGGCTTCAGCCAGGTCAACTTCATCGTCATCAATGCCGGTGCCGGCGACGACCTCGTCTACGTCGCAGCCGCACCCAACCAGACGTTCGCGTCCGTTCCCGTCAATGCCCGAATCCAGGGCGGCGAGGGCGACGACACGCTCATTGGCGGCGACGGCGATGACGATCTCGACGGCGGCAGCGGCAACAACTTCCTGCTCGGCGGTGGCGGGAACGACACCCTCACGGCCGGATTCGGCAGCGACTACCTCTCCGGCGGCAACGGCGGCGAAGACCGCGTCGACTACGGCAGCCGATCCGATGAAGAACCGCTGCGGGTCGGCATCGGCCGAGTCTTCGACGACGGCTACATCGCCAACGAGAACGACAACGTCGTGATCGACGTCGAGGTGGTCGTCGGAGGCGCTGGCGACGACGTGATCTCGACGATCACCAACTCGCCCGTCAGCCTGTTCGGCCAAGGCGGCAACGACACGCTCTTCGGCGGCAACGGCAGCGACTTCCTCTCGGGCGGCGAGGGTCGCGACCTGCTCATCGGCGGCAACGGCAGCGACTTCTTCACCGCCCGCGACGGCACCGTCGACGTCATCGTCACCGGCAGCGGCAACGACAACGGCACGTTCGACGAAATCGACGAGATCGACTTCAGCTAGACGCCGTTCACTAAGGCCTCAAGTAGGATGGGCCCGGGCCCACCATCAACCGTCGACGGCTTCTGTCATCAGATGGTGGGCCAGGGCCCACCCTACGGGTTCAAGAGCAGTCCTTACTCCATCCAGCTCGGTGCAGATACCCCCAAGGGGAGTCGAACCCCTGTTTCCGCCGTGAGAGGGCGGCGTCCTGGGCCACTAGACGATGAGGGCGTGGCGGTCGGGACCGTAGGCCGCTCCATCAACGCCGGCCACTTTCACTATCGACCCTCGAGACGATCCACCGGCTGACGCAGGGTCCGAGTCGGGACGGCGGATTCGACCACGACCAGATTCTCACCCGGGCCCAACTCCACACGGGCGACCGTGCTGCTCCGCTTAGGCTCGGCGGCGAGCTCGTTGAGCGTCCGAGCGGTGCCGAAGATGCCCAGGATGGGCGACGACCCGCGGCCGAACCGACCTCGAACGGGCCCCAGGACGATCGAACTCTGGCCCGGCAGCTCGATGGCAGGCGGTCCGCTGGGCCGATCGTCGTTCTCCGTCACCGGCAGCGTCGCCAGCAGCGTGCCGGGCGACATGAGATGGTTCTCGACGTCGGGCCCCGTCTTGTAGAGCCACAGAACGACCGGTTCCGTCGCCTGATTGTCGACCCGCACGGTCAGCTCCGTCCCGCCGCTGAAGCAGCCGACGCTCGAGCCGGCGACGAGCAGGATGAGGCAGAGACCGACGAGGCGGGTAGCAAGCACCCGTGAGTCTTGCCAGGTCATCAGGCGCGGGACACTTAAAATCTCCTTGGACTTGCCGTCGCCTGCACCAGATGCGAGAGGTGCACCATGTGCCAATCACACGCCGAACCTGATGAAGCCGCGCCCGAGCGTCGCCGGCTGGATCGCCAACCGTTCGTTCGGTCGGCACAAGTGTTCTGCCCGACCGCCCGGCCTCGACCCACCACGCTGCCGGAGGGCGTGTCGTACTGCCCGGTGGATCTGCGATCTGCCACCGTACATGACCGCTCGCGACAAGGTTTTGGCTTCACCACGCACCAGCCGCTGCCGGTCGGCATCTACCAGAAGCTGCGGCTTGCCGGCGACGAGTCGCCCAACGAGGCCGTGCCGGAGGTGAAGGTCGTCCGGTGCGACGCCAACGCTGACGGCACCTACACGGTTGGAGCTCGGCGTACTTAGCGAAGGCCGCTGCGCCTAAACCTTCGGCGTGCCGACCGACTCCGTTGACGCCCCGCGAGATCCCGTTGTCATTGTCGGTGGCGGATTGGCGGGGCTGTCGTGTGCCGTGCACTTGGCGAAGCGCGAGGTGCCGTGGAAGCTCTTCGACGCGGCAGACGCCGTCGGCGGGCGGGTGCGGACGGACGTGCATCCGGACGGGTTCCTGCTCGACCGCGGGTTCCAAGTTTTCCTCGACAGCTATCCGGAGGCGAAGAAGGTTCTGGATTACAAGGCACTTCGGCTGCGGGCGTTCGAGCCGGGCGCGCTGACGCGGATCGATCACGTCGACGCGACGCATCTGCTGGTCGATCCGTTCCGTCGGCCGCTGCGGGCTGTGGCGGTGGCTTTCTCAGCGGCGGCGACGACGAAAGACAGGTGGCTCGTCGCTAAGCTCCGCCGCGAGGTAACGCGTGGCGAGGCCGACAAGGTCCTGACGAACGAGGAGCCGCGATCGATGCGTGACTTCCTCCGCGACTACGGCTTCAGCGACCGGATCATTGAATCGTTTTTCCGCCCGTTCTTCGGCGGCGTCTTTCTGGATCGATCGCTGTCGACGTCAGCGAAGCTGTTTCTCTGGTTGTTCCGACTGTTCTCGGTCGGCAGCGCCTCCTTGCCGGCGGAGGGCATGGGTGCCATTCCCACTCAACTCGCCGCGGCCGCGGAGCGACTCGGCAGCGGCGAGATTCGCCTGAAGACGACGGTCGATGCCGTGTTCGGCGACAGCGTCACAATCGACGGCCAGACTGTTGCCGCGTCTGCCACCGTCCTCGCCACCGACCGGAACGCGGCCGCCGACCTGCTTAAAGACCGGGTGCCGAAGGACTTCAACACACTCGCCCTTCGCGAGACGCTCACCTTTTACTTTGCCGCCGACAAGCCGCTCTACCGCGACAACCTCCTCTACCTTGCCGGCGACGACCATCACGCCCGACCCATCAACACGATCGCCCAGCTCAGCGTCGCCCAGCCGAGCTACGCACCCGACGGCAAGGTGCTGATCAGCGTCAACGTCGTCGATGTCCCTGAGCATCACCAGGAGTACCGCATCCTCGGCCTTGTGCGGAACGGGCTGGTTCACCTCTTCGGCAACAAAGCGCGTCAGCTGACGCACCTGCGGACTTACCACGTTCAGCAGGCTCTGCCTTCGCAGACGCCGCCGACAATGAAGGAGGTCCACAAGCCGACCGATCTGAGCAACGGCCTCTACGTGGCGGGCGACTATCGCGATACGGCGAGCATCAACGGGGCGATGCTGTCGGGCCGTCGGGCGGCAGAGGCGGTGATGGATCGCCTGGGCGTTCGGCCGAAACCAGCCGCGTCAGCAGGATGATTGCGACCCCAATCAGCGCCCACGCCATCGACCCGCCGAAGAACCCGACCGCCGTCGGCACCAGGGCCACCCCTGCGACGACGAGCCACCGTCGGCCGCCGAGAAGCAGGTAAGCTGGAAAGATCACGCCATAGAAGGCCAGCAAGATGCGGTAGACGATCTCGCCAGGCTCGTAGCTCAGCAGCGACAGGTTCGAGATGGAGATCGATGCCTCCTCTGGTGTCACGATTCGGAAGCCTACAACCCACCCGAAAATCGCCGCCGCGGCAAGGGCCAGCACGTTCATCGGCGAGGCCAGACCAGGCCGACGGGCAGACGCGGCAAGTCGCTCGATCGACGACAGGTGGCACGCGTTCGTGAAGCTCACCTGGATCAGCAGGTGCACCGCGATTACGTAACCGGCCACATAGACGCCCGCCTCGGTCAGCGTCTGCGGCATGTCGCGTGTCGCGACCATCGGATCTTCGCCCGCACCCACCTGCATCAGCGCCGGCAGCACGTTGGCGTAGCCGAGCGTGATGACGATCATCGTCAGGAACAGGACGCCAAAGCCGATCGTGAAGACGCGGCGGCCTCGCTCGCCGGCCGCGACACGGGCCGACAGGAGCGAGGCATCAAGAAAGGGGCAGATGAGAAAGCCGATCCCGCAAACGCCAGCCAAACCGAGCAGGGCGAACAAGTCTCCGGCTCGTAGCTCACCCACCGCCGGCAGGGGTGTGACGCTGAGCGACCAGAGCGTCACCCCAGCCGTCGCCGACGCCAGCCACGTCAGAACGGCTAAAGCCGGCAAGGCCGATGCGACCTTCGAGCCGATCCAGCTCAATGCAACGACCGCAACGACCGCTACAAGTCCGTAGCCGTTGCCGAGTAGACGCGTCACCAGCCACGCCGCGGTGAATCCTTGCAGGAGCAGGGTCACGCTCGTGAACACGGATATCGCCGTCGCGTGCCGCAACGTGAAGTCGGCCGCCTGCTCCCGATGCTTGAGCCACCACCCGACCGATGCCGCCCCTATCACGTTCGGGATCGCGAAGACGACCCAGCCGAGGAGGCCCAAGTCCCTGACCAGCAACACCGGCAGGAACATGCCGATGACCCACGTCCACGAGCAGGCGACGTAGCAGGCCAACGGAATCGTCCCGACGCGACCCGCGGCCGGGTGCTGTGGCTCGTACGGCATCGTCACGGCCAAGCCTACGAGCCCAGACGTTGCCCCAGCCAGACGGCGAAGAGGCCACCGAGGACGTGCGCCAGCACGAGCAGGCCGGCCAAGGCCGGACGACGCTGCAGCAGTTCCAGCGTCTCGAGGCCGAAGGTGCTGAACGTCGTCAAACCGCCGCAGAATCCCGTGACCAACAACGGCTTGTTCGCGATGAGCCAGCTGACGTCGCCGCGCCCGATCCGGGCCGACGCCACACCGATGACGAAGCAGCCGACCACGTTGACGACGAGCGTCGCCACCGGAACCCACGGCCGCCCAATGAGATAAGCAGCCGTCTCCGTCACGCCGTACCGGGCCAAGGCGCCGATCCCGCCGCCGATCATGACCCACAGCGCCACCATCATTGATCAACCTCCCGCCGATGCTGTCCAGCTTCATCGAGCAGACGCAGAAGTCGATCCTCGTCCTCGGCTTGCAACGCTGCGGCGATCTGACGCAGATGCTCCCGGACCTGCTCCACGGCCTCGACGACGTGGTTCCGGTTGTCCGTCAGGATGTCCGCCCACGGCTCGGCACGACCCGCCGCAATCCGCGTCGCGTCCCGCACGCCTGGACCACCGCGACGCAAGTCGTTGCCCACCATCAACGCCAACGCCGCCGCGGTCGCATGGGGCCCGTGACTTACGCGAGCCATCAGCCGGTCATGCTCCACGGGACCCAGCGAACTGTCGCACTGACACCCGAGCGAGGCCCAAAAGGTCTCGACAGCATCTATTGTCGACTGGGAGGCCCCTCCTGAGCAGAGGTAGCAAGTCGCCCCGTCGAAGAGCGTCGTGGACGCCGCAGCAGGACCGGCGAGCTGGGAACCGGCCATCGGATGTGCAAGGCAGACGCGCGTCGAAGGCCATTGATTAGCAACGGCTTCGGCCAACGAAGCTTTGGTGCTCAGGGCGTCGGTCAGCATCGGGCCCTCTGGCAACTTGGGGAGCAGCTTCAACGCCGGACGAAGCGGCAGGGCCAGCACAATGAGATCGCAGGTCGCCAAAGCATCGACGTCGTCCACCAGTTCCGTCACCGCCTGACGCGCCAGCGATGCGGCAGCGGCAGAGGCATCCTCATCGAGGCCAACGACTTGCAAGATGCCCGCTCGCCTCGCCGCCAGGCCGATGCTCGACCCGATGAGGCCAAGTCCGATGATGCCGAGACGATTGACAGCAGCGGTCTCCACGCGGCGACGCTAGGATCGGAGCACGACGCTGCCGTCGTATCGCCATATCCTGTTGGGCGGCCACGGCTTGCGCAGCCGTTTTAAGTTGCATCTCATGGACGACGCCACCCTCACCGACCTTCCCATCAACGCCCGGCAAGCGACGCCGATCGTCGCGTTGCCGTTCGAGTCGACCATTGCGGATTTAGAAGAACGCATCGATAATCTCGAAAGACAGTCTGATGTTAGTGATGAACCAACGCCGGACGTCAGTGAAGAGCTCGCCGACCTACGATCAACGTATCAGCGACTTCTCCACAAAACTTACGCTGCCTTGACGCCGTGGCAGACGGTGCAGGTCGCTCGCCATCCGCAGCGGCCGCTCTTTCTCGACTACGTGTCAATGCTCTGCCGCGAGTTCCGCGAAATTCACGGCGACCGTCGGTACGGCGACGACCGCGCCATCCGCTGCGGCTTCGCCCGCATCGGCGGCCGCAAGGTCGTCCTCATCGGCCACCACAAGGGCCGGACGACGAAGGAGCGGATCGAGTGCATGTTCGGCTGTGCAAATCCGGAAGGTTACCGCAAAGCGTTGCGGGTCATGAAGCTGGCCGAGAAGTTCGGCCTGCCCGTCGTCACGCTCGTCGACACGCCCGGGGCGTATCCGGGCATCGGTGCCGAGGAGCGGGGGCAGGCGGAGAGCATCGCTGTCAACCTGATGGAGATGGCCCGCCTGCGGACGCCGATCGTCAGCGTCGTCATCGGCGAAGGCGGCAGCGGCGGAGCCCTTGGCCTGGCCGTGGCGGACGCTGTTGCGATGAGTCAGAATGCGTGGTACAGCGTCATCAGCCCCGAAGCGTGCAGCAGTATCCTGTTCAAAGATGCGAGTAAAGCATCGACTATGGCAGACAGCTTGAAGTTGACGAGTCGCGACTTGACCCGGTTTGGTGTCATAGACGCTGTTGTTCCCGAACCCGTGGGCGGGGCGCATCGTGATCCACTCGCCGCAGCGCATCAACTTGAAGCCTATATCGGTAAGACCCTGAAGCGTTTGGAGCGTCAAGCCCTAGACGATATGGACGGCTTGCTCGACGCTCGCTACCACCGCTTTCGCCGCTTGGGCGAGTATGCAGAGCCGTCGGCTGACGAGCAGATACCGATTGCCGCCGCCGGCTAAACCTTTGCTCGACAACGGGAAGCAGTTCCTCTACTTCGAGCTGTTGCCTGCCGCTTCATCCATGGTGACGTCGCCCTTGAAGCCTTCGTTCGTATGCTTCGTCTCGTTGTTGATGCCGTCGGCACTGGTTGATGAGTCGCTTTGAAGGTGACCGGGGACGGGGTCCTGAGCAGTGATCGGCTTATCGAGCGTCGGCCGATCTTCTGGCCTGCCAATGGTTTGCGTCTCTGTGGGCGACTCGTTGGAGGGGTCACCCAGGCCGACGAGGGCATCGGCACCCGTGTCAATATCTCCGCCGCTGGAGGACCCGCGGCCTGAGTCGTTGCCGCCAACGCCGCTGGTGCGTTCACCGGTGCCGGACCGCTCGACGGCGTGCCCCGGATCCTGGTGCAGGGTGCTCGACGACGCGTACTGAGCCGCAGTGGCATCGCCTGCCTTGATGCCGAAATCGTTGCTGTTGTTCGACTTGCTGTCGGAGGACGAGGAATCTTGTTCGGACATGCCCCTTTACACGGCAACCGGCGTGCCGGGCTGGATGGGCTAGGGTGGAGCATGCTCGACCTGCCTGGCCCGATGCCCACGACCTTCGACGAGCTGGCGGCCAAAGCTCGTCAGGCCGCGACGACGCAGCTGGACGTTCCGGACGGACACGATCCCATCCATATCGATGGCGGCGACTTTCCGTCGGAGGGTCGGCTCATGTCTGTCAACCTGTCCGGTTCTCGCCTTCATGTCATCGGCGACGGCGAGCACCTCAAGCCGCCGACGCTGGTCGGTGAGGTCCGGCCGGGTCCGCATTTCGATCGGTTCGAGGCCGAGGCAGACCCGCTGGCGGTCATCGGCGAGCAGATGCCGCCCGTTCATGTGCGACTTCTGGTCGAGGGCGTCGGCATGGGTTTCGGCTTCCGAGAGACCGACCGCGGCACCCTTGCGATGATCCCGCAGAGCGGATCGGTCGCGGTTGATGCGAGCGTCAAGTCGGATGAACTTTCATCCGCCATTGAAACCCGGGCCCGTGCTGAAGCCGCGAAGCAGAACGTCAAGCTCGACGCCGCGACTTTCAAGATTGAGACGCCGGATCCGCGGACGATTCACCTGACCGGCCGCGTTGAGGGGTCCAAGAAGGTTGCCTTCTTCAATGCTTCGTTCGCCGTGGACGTCGTCGCCGAGGCGGTGGTGGAGACGATGGACGGCGAGTTGTTTGCCTCGGTTCGCCGGCTCGATCTGTCGGGCGACGGTGCGGTGATGTCGATGATCCTCGCGATGGCCAAGCCGAAGATCGACGAGATCAAGGCCCGGCCGCTGCCGCTTGGCGGGTTGCTGGAGGTTGCCGGTGTGAGTGGGATGCAGATCCGGGACGTGCAGGTGGCGGCGGATGACGTCTTGTCCTTGCACGTCGCGCTCGGCGATGCGGCGTCATAACCGTTCGGCCTAAGCCGGGTTGAACAATTGCGGCATGTCGTTCGCTACCGCAGGGTTATGACATCGGCTAACGCAACTGCATCAACGAATCTACACAAAGCCAAGGCCGAGGGATCCGATTGGGGCGAGAAACTGGCCCGCGCCGGCTACTACGCCAAGGGAGCGCTCTACATCACGATCGGCTTCCTCGCTGCCAAAGCCGCTTTCGGCACGGGCGGGGACGTCGGCGGGTCCAAGAACGCCCTGCAGGTGCTCGCCGGCGAAGGCACGCTGGGCATCATTCTCCTGTGGATTATCGCCATCGGCCTCGTCGGCTACGCCGCGTGGAACGCGTGGCGGGCCATCGTTGATCCGGAGAACGAGGGCGACGACAAGGAAGGTCTAGGCAAACGAGCCTTCTTCGCCGTTAGTGCGATTCTTCATGCGGTCTTGGCGGTCTGGGTCTTCACGACGCTGCTCGGCAGCGGCGGCTCAGGTTCGTCGGGTGGGTCGGGCGGTACGCAGGGGCTCGTCGGATCGGTGCTGTCGTGGGGCGTCATCGGCCAGATCCTCGTCGGCATCGCGGCGCTCGTCATCATCGGCTTCGCCATTCAGCAGCTGATCAAGGCCTGGAAGGTCGACCTGTCGGACCAGCTCATGTTCTCGAAGATGAGCGACACCATGAAGAAGGTCACGACCTACTCCGGCCGCGGCGGCTTGGCGGCGCGGGGCATTGTCTTCACGATCGTCGGGCTGTTCATCCTCACGGCCGCGTGGCAGGGCGACAGCAGCGAAGCCGGCGGCCTGGGTGCCGCACTCGGCAAACTCGGCAGCTTCGGCCCGATCGTTCTCGGCGTCGTCGCGATCGGTCTGGCGCTGTACGGCGTCCACATGATCATGAAGGGCCGGTATCGCCGCATCGAGATCGAGTAGAACAGCCGCTCTCGATGATCCTCAGGCCGGCAACGGTCTTCAGGCCGGACCGTCGCCCAGGAAGTGCGGGCCGCAGCGATAGCCGGTGGCTTGAACGGTTTCAAGCAGTTGGTGCGCAGTGACTTCGCGGGCGTCGTAGATGACGCTGCATTGGCCGCTGGGGAAATCGACCTCCGCCTCCCGAACGCCGCCGACGGCCTCGAGGTCTTTGACGACCTTCTCTTCGCAGGAATGGCTGTGCATGCCTTCGATGGCGACGATCAGCAAAGAATCGCCGCTGATGCTGTCGCCAGGCCGAGCGACGCCGGTCCCACGATTGTCGGAAGATGAATCGGCTTCGGCGACCATCCGTGACATCGTATCCCATGATGCATCGGTTGTTGCGGCCTACACGTTCAAAGGGAAGAAGCTCCAGCGTGATCGACTCAATCGCGGGTGGCGTGGCCGACTGCACTACGGTGTGCCCGACTGCACTACGCTGTCGCCGCATGCTTCTGCTGATCGATAACTACGACAGCTTCACGTACAACCTCGTTCAGCTCGTCGAGACAGTCGCCCGCGAGGCGATGCCGGGGCTGGAGGTGAAGGTCGTTCGGCACGATGCGGTCAACGCGGAGCAGGCCGAGGCGTGGAAGCCGACGCATCTGCTGGTCAGTCCCGGACCTTGCACGCCGCGGGAGGCCGGGGCGTCGAGCGACGTCATCGAGCGACTGTCGAAGCAGGGCGTCCCGACGCTGGGCGTCTGTCTGGGCCATCAGTGCATCGCCGACCGTTTCGGCGGCGTCGTGGAGCGGGCAGCGAAGTTGATGCACGGCAAGACGGACGTCGTCGAGCACGACGGCCGCACGATCTTCGCGAACGTGCCGAGCCCCCTGACGGTGGCGAGATACCACTCGCTGATCGTCCGCCCCGACTCGCTGCCGGACGACTTTGAGGTGTCCGCCACGACCGCCGCCGGTGAAATCATGGCGTTTCGCCATCGTGAGCTGCCTCTGGAAGGGCTGCAATTTCACCCCGAAAGCTTCATGACCGATCACGGCGACCGGCTGATGCGAAACTTCCTGGTGCGGCCCGACGCCACGTAAACGACCCGACCTCCGTCATCCTGAGCGAGCGTAGCGAGTCGAAGGACCTCGTTGGCTCGTCGGACTGGTGCAGACGATCAGACGAGGTCCCTCGGCTCCGCTCGGGATGACGGATCAGGGGCGGTTGCTTCGTCGAATGCGTCATCGACGCCGACGGAGGACGGCGAGGCTTAAGAGGCCGAGCAGCGATGCGGTCGCGGGCTCGGGGATGACCACAGCACCGACGTTGTCGACCTGCACGTCGAAGTCGGTGAAGCCGAAGAAGAACCCGGGCGTGAAGGTCGTGAACTCGATCGAATCGGCCGTGGCCAGAACGTCGGCGAACGTGCGGCCGGCCGTGAGAACAGGCTCGAAGTTGCTGTCGAGGTCGCCGGTGCCGATCCAACTGGCCGGCAGGTCGACGCTGGTCGGGTCGTTGATGGTGACGCTGTAGGTCTGCCAGCCGGCGGCGCTGCTGGTGAGCGTGCCGAGCGGGAAGAAGAGGCCGGTCGTCGTCTCGGTGCCGGAGTCGTCAGTGTCTTGAATCGACAGCCCGAAGTCACGCGGTACTTCGTTGCCGATGAATCCGCCGCTGATCGAGTCGACCTTGACGTCGACGGTGTAGGTGGCCGGCTGGGTCGGATCGAACCAGAGCGGCATGTCGTCGTTGCGGACGGTCATGCCGAAGACGTCGTCGAGGAAGACGTCGAGGTTGGCCCCCGGGTTGCCGCCGGTGGGGCTGACATCGGTGCGGCCACTGACGGACCAGCCGTCGCGGCCGTTGTCGAAGGTCGTGATCTGGGCTGCCGCGGTGGCGGCGAGGGTGAAGCTGGCAACGAGGCCGGTCGTGATATTGAGTTTCATGCAGTCTCTCCTGGTGTTGATGCCGGTTGGTGAAGCCGAAGCTATCGAGCAACACGGATCCATGCAAGAGAAACCGTCAGCTTCCTCAAACCTGGAGCTTCTGAGTAAGTTTCACGAAGACCGAGTTCGATCGCTACGCAGCGACGATCCCGCGGGCTTGGGCAATCTCGTCGACGCGGCGGATGCGGGCACCGACGGCCTGGAGCTTTTCTTCGAGCTTCTCGTAGCCGCGGTCGATGTGGTAGACGCGGTCGAGTCGTGTCTCCCCCGATGCCGCCAAGCCGGCGAGCAGCAGGGCGGCCGAGGCTCGCAGGTCGGAGCACATCACCGTCGCTCCCTGGAGACGCTTGACGCCGCGAACCATGGCGGTAGCGCCTTCCTTCTGCACCTTGGCTCCGAGCCGGTTCAACTCCGCGACGTGGGTGAACCGCTCCGGGTAGATCCGCTCGGTGATCATCGACGGCTCATCCGCCAACGCCATCGCGGCCATGAACTGGGCCTGCAGATCGGTCGGGAAGCCGGGGTACGGCTGGGTGGTGACGTCGACCGCGTGGAAGCCGTCGGGTGCGTCGGCGATCAGGTCGCCCGTCTCGGGATCGTCCGTCAGTCGGATGCCCGCCTGCTCATAGGTGTCGATGACGGCGATGAGGTGGTCGCGACGGACGTTGCGGAGCGTCAAACGGCCGCCGGTGATGCCGGCGGCAAGGATGAACGTGCCGGCTTCGATGCGGTCGGGGATAACGGTGTGTGTGACGCCCTCAAGCCGCTCGACGCCTTCGATTGTGATCTGGGGCGAGCCGGCACCGGTGATCTTGGCACCCATCTTGTTGAGCAAGTCGGCACAGTCGGCGACTTCCGGTTCGCAGGCGGCGCCGACGATCTTCGTCTCGCCGTTGGCCATGGCGGCGGCGCACATGACGTTGATCGTGCCGAGCACTGTCGGCCCGCGGGCGCCGCCGAGGTAGAGCGTCTTGCCGACGAGTCCGCCGGTCGGGGCTTCGCCGATGATGTACCCGCCGTCCTGGCGGAAGGTGGCGCCGAGCTTCTTGAGGCCTCGCAGGTGCAGATCGATCGGCCGGTCACCGATGGCACAACCGCCGGGCACGCTGAATTTGACCCGGCCCCGCTTGGCGAGCATCGGGCCCAGGACGCAGACGCTGGCCCGCATCGTCTTGACGAGGTCGTAGTGGCACGTCTCGTTCGACTCGTCGGTGACGGCGATGTCCAACGGCCCGTCGAGCGCGGGCCGACCGGCGAAGTCGAGCTTGCCGGTGTTGCCAAGGGACGCCGGTTCATGTCGGGTGATGTCGCACCCGAGGCTGCCGAGCAGCTGGAGCATGGAGGAGATGTCGCTGAGCCTCGGCACGCCGTGCAGACGCGTCGGACCGTCGGCCATGAGGCAGGCGGCGAGGATCGGGAGCGAGGCGTTCTTGCTGCCGCTGATGTCGACGGTGCCTTCGAGAGGAACACCACCGCGAATGATGAGGCTGTCCATGCCCAGTGCCTTCCGTGGCCGGAGATTCAGGTTGTTCAGCGGGGCCGATCCATCGACCTCGCCACGCGTGCCGGCTTCGTGCGAGACACGCGCGGCTCCAAGCATGACGTCGGCACAGGCGACTTGCAAGCGTCAGTGGGCGACCTGTAGACAACCTGCCATGTCAAATTGTCGAGCCGCGACAGGAACGGCCGGCTGACGACGAAGGAATTCCGTACCGGCTGCTGACACCGGTCTGCTCGTCCTCGATACACTTCGCCACCCATGCCAGATCTGCGTGCCCCTTCCCCGCTGTCTCTCGAACGCCTAGAGCCTCGTCGGCTGCTTGCCAGCACGTTGGCTGAAGTGCAGGCTCTGGCTGCCGAAGCTGATCGCAGCGTCGAAGGCGGCTTCGCCGTCACGATCAACTTTCAGCCCGACGACCTCGGCAACGTCGCCTTCACCCGCGGCGACTACGGCCGGCCTTACGCTGAACGCGGCAACGGCCTGACCTACGGCTGGAACCGCGACCTCAACGCCGCCGGTGCCATGTTCGATCGCGACTCTGATCGCGACCTCTTCGCCCTCAAAGAAACCAGCGCCGTCGGCAATGGTCCAGCCGGCGAGGCGCAGGACGTCGACGAGCGATACGACACCGGGGCCATCGTGCAGGACGGGGATACGTGGAGCATCGACGTGCCGGACGGCAAGACGTACGCGTTGGCGATGGTCGTGGGCGATCCCGTCTTCGGCGAGAGCGGGCCGACCGTGAGCGACACGTACATCAACGTGCACGGCGAGCGGTTCATTCGCGGCGAAATCGAGGGCTACTGGCCGTTTGCGGAGGCGGTGGGCTACGTCGAACCCGATACCGATGGCCGCATCACGCTTGAGGTCGACTCGCTGACGACGAATGGCCGGCTGCTGTGGGTCCGTGTCGCCGAGGTCGAGCCGCTGCCGACGTACGAGACGGGCCAGACGCTCGACTGGACGCGGTCGATTGACGGTCTGGCCCCGGCACCGACGGGCGGTTCGAGTGTGGCGGAGGGAACGATCATTCCGGACAGTCCGGTTCGTCGGGCCGAGGGTGGATCGGTCCGGCTCGGCGACGAGCTCGTCTTCGTCGGCGGCTTCGCTCAGGCGTATACGGGACCTTGGGATCGGGTGGACGTCGTGAACCTCGAGACAGGCGCCACGCGATCGGCCGAGCCGATTCCCGACGGTGTCCCGGAAACGCACGCGGCTCTTGCCGCCGACGAAGAGCGTGGGTTGATCTATCAGATTGCCGGTCAGATCGGGCTCGGCGACGGCATCGGGCCGCCGCCGATTGTCAGCGACGCCTACGCCATCGACATCAACGAGACCGGCGCCGCCGCCTGGACGGAGTTGCCGGATCTGCCTGAAGCCCGCACGGCGGCGTCGGCGTTCGTGGTGAAGGACCGTCTGCACGTCCTCGGCGGTGCCGATCAGCAGGGCGTGTTGACGCAGACGCAGCACTGGTCGATCGACCTCGTCCAGCTCATCGATGAAGGCGACGACACAATCGAGTGGGAGGCGATGCCGCCGCTGCCGTTCGCGACGAACCACGCGACGGTCGAGGTGTTCGAGGATGCCGCCGAGTTCGGCGGGCCGCTGGTGGTGGTCGCGGTCGGTGAGTACGACCACGGTCGGGGCTACTCGACGCTCCGGCACACGCAGCGGTACGACGTGGATCAGGCCAGCTGGTCGCTAGGCCAACTCGCCCCGTTCGCCCGCAGCCACGTCAGTTCCACGACGGTCGGCGACAGCCTCTGGATCGTCGCCGGTCAAGGCCGGGGCAACTTCGTTGAGGAGGAGAGCTTCAGCTACGACGTCTCCGAAGACGAGTGGATGATTCAGACGAGCCTGCCCCAACCCCGCAAGATCGGCGGCGTCTTCTACGACGGCGACCGCGACCTGCTCCTCTACATCGCCGGCGACTCCCGCGACAACGGCTTCATGGCGGACACGTTCTTCGCAGAGCTCGACGAGTCGTGATCCTCTATTCACGGATAGCCGCGGAGCCTGCTCCGCGGCTACTGGAACCGGCCCGTCGAGCGCGAGCGTCGCAACGCCGAAAGCTTTTCAGAAAGTTCTTGTTAAACCGCGTGCTTCGGGTGTGGCTTGGCGACGTGACAGGACGTAAGGTGCCTGCGGCGCACACCGCGGCGTTCGTCGAAGGCTTTTGTGGCCGAACCGATGGATGCCCTTGATGGCGCCGGGCCGCCTACTGAGGTCACGCCCGCTTGCCGATGAGGCATGACGGGATCGCCGCGGTGGGACAGGTTGCAGGCCGACGGGTTCATCCCGTCCGCATGGAACTCGGGTCCGGGCCACCCTTACTGCTCGAGGGTTCGTCCGCTCTGCCTTCGCTTCGCTCGCGGGTGCCGCCTTTTTGAACCATCGAATGACTCGCGACCGCTTGTCGCAGGAGCTTCGGCAAAGCAGTCGACATATCGAACCTTCGGCAAGTCGCTGCGTAACCTTGGCAGTGCTGCCAGGAACCCGTGGTTACCTTCGACGCATGAGCCTCGGCGGAGCCGTCGCGGCTGCCGTGGGATTGTCGCTGAGCCAACTTGGTTGCGGGTTGGCCAACTCAGGCCGATTAGAAACTGGTTATCGCTACCGCGCTCTCGGCGACACGGAGCCGGAGCGTCGGGCATATTACACCGATACCTACAGCCTCGAAGCCCTTATGGCCCAGCAGGCGGCGGATCAGAACCGCCAGTCTTCGCAAACCGGCCCCGGCCGTCGGTAGGCCTTTCGCTACGACCTTCTCCTCACGGACGATCCCTTGCCGACCGCCTCGCCAACCTCCACTTCCCCGGCGACTCGGCAGGATCGGGACCAAGCCGACGCCCAACAGCTCGTCGACGCCGTCACGCCGCTGCTGAGTGATCCGGACACCTCGCACCTGCAGGCCTGGCTCGATTCCAACTACCCGCCCCAGCGGCTGTGCCGCTATCTCTGCAACGCCTCGGCAGACGTTCGCCAGGTGGCGGCGTTTTCGCTGTCGCTCGTCGGCACACGGGCCTGCTTGAACGATCTGCTGCTGGCTTTGCAGGACGAGGACGAGCCGGTCACGCGGATGGCGGAACTAGCGATGTGGTCGATCTGGTGCCGCTCCGGCACGCCGTCGGCCAATCGCCTGCTTGCTGACGGCAACAACGCCTTGGCCAACGAGGACCTTGCCGCCGCGACGATGTTCTTCGACGCTGCCGTCCGGTTGTGCCCGCGATTTGCCGAAGCATTGAACCAGCGGAGCATCGTCAACTTTCTTGTCGGCCGATATGACGAAGCGATGGCTGACTGCGAGGATTGCCTGCGGCACGAGCCGAGCCACTTCGCCGCCTGGGCCGGGCTCGGCCACTGCTGTGCCGCCCTGGGCAATGCCGCCGGTGCGGCCAACGCCTACCGCAAGGCCTTGGCGTTGCACCCTGGGCTTTCCTGCGTTCGCGATGCCCTCGAGACGATTGAACGCGGCGGCGAAGCACTGGACGCCGCCCAACGCGGTCTCGACTGCAGCCGTCGCAACGAGAGTCGCGAGCACTTCTAGGGCTTTTCCCTTGGCAGGAGACGTCGATGGAGCCGCAACTTCAGTCGATCCAGCACGTCGCCGCCGTCGCCACGTGGCAGCGGCGGGCGGTGATCGGGCTGACCGTTGGAGCGACCGTCGCGGCAGTCGCCTTGCTGGCGACGACGCCTGTGGCTGCCATGGTCGGCTTTCTAATTGCCACGCTCATGGGCTGCCTCGCTCCAAGGCATTCGTTGGCGGAGGCTGCCGACCGCGCGGACCTCGAACTGCGGTTGCCGCAGACCCTCGGCACGTTGATCCGTTCGCCCAACGAACACCGCCATCTCGTGACGCGACTGCCGGACGCTGCTCGGATCGACCGGGTGCGTCTGCCGGTGCGACGGTGGCCGTTGGTGGTGGCGTTGCTCCTGGTCATGGCAGCGAGCATCGTGCACATCAGGCCGACCGATCCACTCGACGAGTTGGCCGCTCGGCACGAGGCGTCGCCGATGGGGGATGACAGTCGGGCGGCAGCGCGATTGGATGAAGCGTCACCACGCACCGAACCTGCCGTCGAACGCGAGCTGCCGTCGCGAGAAGGCGAAGCCGGCGGTGAGGCTGCAACGTCCGGATCGCAGACGGCTGCCGACGGTGGCACGGGTCAGACGCAGACGGAGTCGGATTCGGCCTCTCGCGACGCCTTGGTTCAACGGTCTCGAGGTGGCAATGAAGGCGAAGCGGCCGGTTCGGCGGGAGCCACGGAAGCCGGAACGGGAACATCGGCAGAACGAGGTGTCGACGGTGTCGCAGCGGTTGATCGACCTTCGGACCTCGGAGATGCTTCGATCAACAAGTCGACGAAACAGCAAGACTCATTCGACGTTCTGCCGCTGCGTTACCACGATCTGGCCCGCCGCTACTTCGCGGAGTAGCCGTCGATGGTGTGCAGCACCTCCACGGCGTTCCAGTTTGCCAAACCGCTCTCGACGGTGATGCCGGCCCAAGTCGGAGCTGGTGCGACGGGTTCCTTCATCGTGAGCAGTGACGTGAGCATCATGATCAAGCCAAGCGTCGCCGCCAGCGGCAGGGCTTTGGCGAGCACGCGCTGATCGCCCTGAAGCCGGACGAACAGCCAGTCGATGGGCCCGAGCAGGATGGCGATCGGCAGCAGGGCGATCCACCAGGTTCGGGTCGTTTCCACCTGCACGCGCGGCATCGACGCGGTCGGCCGGGCGTCTACCGGCGGGAAGTTGGACGGTCGGCTGTGGAAGAAGACGACCGTGCCCTCGCCGAAGTCGCCGCTCGTCCAGGGCGTGTCGTCACTTCCGACAACCCACCGGCCCATGCCGTCGGCGTCGACGTCTCGCCGAGTCGGCCATTGCGGCAAGACGTCGTCGAGCATGCGTGTCAACGGCGAATTGCCGGGTAGCGGGAGCAGGTCGCACCACCACCAAACCATGCCACCGCCATCAACCCAATCGACAACTGCCTGCTGCTGCTCCGGCGACACGTGCGACAGCTCCACGTTCGCCAACACCAGCACGTCGACGGCGTCATAGGCGACCGATACCCGCGGCAACTCTTCGACCATTACTCGTGTCGGCTCCGTCGGCAGGTCCACCGCGTCGCCGACCACCACGACCAACGGCATCGCGGTTGGGCCTTCCGTTTCCAGGACAAGGGCACCCTCCGTCGCCGGCGATCGCGGCGTCGTGGGCCAGTGAGCCAGCAATTCGCCCGACATCGCGTCCACGATGTCCAGGCTGATCGCCCATGCATCGTCATCGATCGGCAGCGTCGCGATGAAGCTTTGCCGACCCGGGTTGATGACGGCCGACTGCTCGACGACGAGCAGCGTCCGGTTTGGCTGCGGCACCGTCCAGCGGAGCGTCGCTTCGTGCCGGTCGTCGCTCAAGACGCTGATGGTCGCCGGGTGGAAGTGCCCCGGCTTGACGAGGTCGTTCCACCCCACGCCGCCGCTCATGACGCGGACGTCGCCGCTAACGCTCCCGCCGAGCGACAACACGATCAGCAGTGCCAGCTCAAGCAGTGGCGGCTTCGCGGTGGTACCAGTGGATCTCCGGAGCATCCCCCCACAGGCTATCGAGGTCGTAGAACATCCGCGCCTCTTCGCTGAAGATGTGGACGACGACGTCGATGAGGTCCAGCGCGATCCAGCGATCGTCGGCGTCGGCTCGCTTGAAGCTGGTCATTGGAGCCAGCTCATGCTCCCTGCCGACGTCCGTCACCTGCTCCGCCACCGCACGCATCTGCCGCGGGCTGGCACCGGTGGCCATGATCATGACATCACAGACCGGCGACATGCCGGCGACGTCGAGCACCTTCACGTCGCGACACTTGAGGTCCATGAGCAAGTTGGCCGCCTCCTTAGCGAAGGTGCGAGCACGCTGCACCCGCTCCCAGTTCGTCGCCGGCACGGTGTCGGGATCAAGCGTCGGCGTCGACTGCTCCGCTTCAAGTGCCTGCCGTTCGGCCGCAATCGCCTGCTGCTCCTCGTCGATCACGTCCACGCTGCCTGCCTGTTCCTCGCTCCGCTGTTCGTTCATCTGCGGGGAGTCTACGCGTCGGATACGAAGAAGCCCTGCATGTACATGCAGGGTCTGATGCTTGTGAACGACCAAAGCGGTTATTCCGCGGGAACGATGACCGTCACGTTCGCCACGTCAGGCTCCCGTTCCGACGAATCGGCCGCGATGAGCGGGGCGATGACGAGGGCGACGACGGCGATAAGCTTCATCAGAATGTTGATGCTCGGGCCGCTCGTGTCCTTGAGCGGGTCGCCCACGGTGTCACCTACGACGGCAGCCTTGTGAGCGTCGTCGCCCTTTTTGAGCACGGTGCCGTCAGCAAGGGTGACGCCTTGCTCGATCCGCTTCTTGGCGTTGTCCCAGGCACCGCCGGCGTTGGCCTGGAAGAGGGCCATCAGCACGCCGCTGACCGTGACACCCGCCAGCAGGCCGCCGAGCATCGTCGGGCTGATGATGCCGACAATCACCGGTGCCAGCACCGCCAGCACGCCCGGCAGGATCATCTCGCGAAGGCTCGCTTTCGTGCTGATCTCGACGCATTTGGCGTACTCCGCCTTGACGCCCGGCCGACCTTCACGCAGGCCGTCGATCTCGTTGAATTGCCTGCCGACCTCGTCGATCATGTCGCGGGCCGCCCGGCCTACGGCGTTCATGGCCAGCGCACTGAAAACGTAAGGCAACATCGCCCCGATGAACAGGCCGGCCATGACGACCGGGTTGCTGATATCGAGCGTCACGTATGCCGCGGAACCCGGCATCTGCCCCAGGTTGATGACGCCCAAATAGGCAGCGAACAAAGCCAAAGCCGTCAAGGCCGCCGAGCCGATGGCGAAGCCCTTACCGATGGCCGCGGTCGTGTTGCCGACGGCGTCGAGCAGGTCGGTCCGCTCTCGAACCTCCGGCGGCAGGCCCGCCATCTCGGCGATGCCGCCCGCGTTGTCGCTGATCGGCCCGTAAGCGTCGACGGCGAGCTGGATGCCCAGTACCGACAGCAACCCGACGGCCGCGATCGCGATGCCGTACAGACCGGCGAAGTAGGCCGCACCCATGATGCCCAGTGCCAGCACGATGATCGGCCCGCCCGTGCTCATCATGCCGACCGCCAGGCCGCTGATGATGTTCGTGGCCGATCCGGTCGTGCTTTGCCTGGCGATCTCGAGCGTCGGCTTCTTAGTCGTCGAGCAGTAGTACTCGGTGATCAAGCCGATCGCCAGACCCGAAACGAGTCCGATGACGACGGCCAGCAAGACGCCCCACCACGTGTAGACGCGCTCGGTCCCGCCCAGCGGGTCGACCATGGTCCACTCGCCCGGGAGCATGAGGAAGATGATGAGCACCGACAGCAGCATCATCACGCCTGCCGAGGCGAACTCGCCCAGGTTCAAAGCGTGCTGCGGGTTGCCGCCGTCTTTGGTCTTGACCAGGAAGCTCCCGCCGATGGCGACGATGGCTCCGACCGCGGCCAGGACCAGCGGCAGAATGACTGCCGACAGCGGCGCCGCATCGGCCACGAGCATCGCCGGAATGAACGCGGCACCCAGCAGCATCGTGCGGGGATCGTCTTCGGGAATGCCCGCATACACCTTGCCGGCCAGGTCCGCCCCGACGTCGGCCGCCTTGGTGTAGATGCCGCCGCCGACGCGGGCGAACAGCGCGATGGAGCTTGCCCCCAGGCTGAAGCCTGAGAGCGTGGCAATGGCCGTCTTGGTTTCGAGTCGGAAGGCGAGCTCCGCCGCCGCAGTCGGTGCGGCATCGAGGCCCGCGACGAACAGCAGGTCGTAAAGGATGTAAAGGACGCTCAGCCCGATGAGACCCAGGCCGACGACCGTCAGGCCCATCACCAGCCCGCCGCTGAAGGCGACCTGCAAGGCCCCGCTCAAGCCGGTCCGGGCGGCGTTGGCGGTACGAACGTTGGCCTCGGTCGCCACCTTCATGCCGAAGAAGCCCGCCAGGCCGCTGAAGCCCGCACCGACGACGAAGCTGAGCCCGATGAGCCAGTGCGTCCCCGTGTCTGCCACGGCGTAGAAGATCGTCAGCACCACCGCCACCACCGCCACGAAGACGGCCAGTCGCGAATACTCGGCCCTGAGGAACGCCCGTGCGCCATCGGCAATGTTGCCCGCGATCTCGCGCATGGTCTCGTCGCCGGGGTCCTGTTCACTGACCCACTTGGCCTTGAGGAACGCGAATGCCAAGGCCGCAATGCCGGCCAGCGGTACGAGATACAACAGCCAAGTCATGAGGTTCCTCCGTTGATTGGTTCCGCCGATGAAGACCGCGGACGGGTCGATGCAGATTTGCGTCGCGTGTTCTACCCGGAGTCGCCGGCCGGCTCAACCTGCCGCGGCTGTGGCGACGTTGCTCTAAGACTGCAGCTGCTGATCGTTGAGCGTCCAGTCGTACTCGAAGAACTCGACCGTCGGCTGATCCGAAGCATCAAGGCCGTCGACGAACTTCGACACGTACGGCACGACGCTGTCGCTCTCCTTCTTGAAGTCCTTGGCGTACCAGTCGTAGAGCGGCGTGAGCGTCAGCGTCTGGCCGTCGAAACGGACGAACCGCTCGTCGCTGTGCACTAGCTCCGCCTGCTCCGCCAATTGCGCTTCGAGCCGATCCCCCCGATACGCCTCCGCCCGCATCGGCGGGCAGCTCGTCGCTCCGCAGTTGATCGCCCAGTGAATCCGTGGCTCGCCATATTCCCCTCGAATCAGGTCGTTTTGCAACCCGTTCAGTGACAGCTTCCTTCCCGCCAGCGTGAACCGCTCGGCTTCGAACGGCTGGTCGAGGTCGTTCAGAACGTGCTTCACCTCGCCGTCGGCGTGCAGGACCATCTGCAGCATGAAAGCGTTGTAGGCATTGATGAGCGTTGCCAACCGGTCTGCCTCGGGCATCGCGTCGAGGTCGATCGTGCCGAGGTGCTGGACGTATCGGTCGAGGGCCTCGTGATTCTGGCGCAGGGCGGCGTAGTCGACGAAGCCGTCGGCGTCGACGTGCTCTTCGAGCAGCTCGTCATAAGCGTCCAGCGGAGTTGCCGCGACGGGCAGGGCGAGCAGAAGGATCAAAAGTGACAGCAAGCGAAAGTGCGGCATGACGTCCACCTTAACCGACCGACGCCGCACCCGTAGCGTGTTGCGTGACCGTTGCCGAACCGCCGTCTGTGCCCGTCGATGTTGCCGATCCGATCAACGCGAGGATTCTCAGCGTCAGCGAGGACAAGCTCCAAGGCTTCCAGCCGAACCCGTTCGGCGAGATCGCCCGGCAGA
Organism: uncultured Tepidisphaerales bacterium; assembly: GCA_964388485.1. GTDB lineage: Bacteria > Planctomycetota > Phycisphaerae > Tepidisphaerales > Tepidisphaeraceae > JBCDKH01. Next base: position 148,774 of record CAYMAS010000001.1, read on the forward strand.
CGGAGCTGAGCGAAGACGTGGTGATCGAACGCGTTCGGGCCATGCTCGACGCGGGCGTCATTCGTCGCGTCCGCCAGACGCTCCTGGCGACCAACCTGGCCCGCGGCGCCCTTGTCGCCTGGAAGGTTCGCGAGAGCAAGCTGCACGCGGCATTCGACTGGATGTTCAAGAACGACCCATTCACCGGCCACGTCGTCGTTCGCAGCACGGACCAGAAGATTGCCGGTGCAAAGTACCGACTTTGGACCACGCTGAAGGTGCCGATGGGCTACTCGCTGGAGAAGCATTGCCAGGAGCTTCGTCGCATCATCAAGGCCGACAGCTTCATGCTGCTGCCGGCGAAGAAGCTCTTTGCCCTCGGGGTGGGTCATGTGCGTCGCAAGGACCTCCAGCCGGGCGACAAGACCGACGAGCCGGGTCGGGTGATCGATGTCGAAGTCACGCCCGTCGGCGATGACGAGTGGCCGGTGCTCGAAGCGCTCAAGCGGGAATTTTCCTCAGAAGAACTGGCACAGCGGCCGCTGTGGCAAGGCCGGGCCGACGAAGCGGGCGTGTCGCTAGATGACTTTCTCGCCAAGGCGAAGGAGCTCGCCGACCGCGGCGTCATTGGCCGATTCAGCACGTTCCTCGAGCACTACAAGAAGCTCAAGACCGGCGAACGGGTCACCCGCTTCAACGCGCTGTTCCACTGGCGTGTGCCCGAAGGACGTGAGCTCGAAGCGGGTCGTGAGATCGGCCGGTTCCACTGCATGACGCACGCCTACTGGCGAGAAGCCGGCGAGGCCTTCGGCAACGTCAACCTGATGGGCGTCAGCCACGGCACTGACAAGGGCAAGGTCCTGGCCCACAAGCAGGCGATGGACGACCATCTTGCCAGCCTCGGCATCGACGTCAGCTACACCAACGTCTTCTGGGGCGGCAGGAGCGAAATCAAGCCAAGCGAAGTCTCGCCAAGCGTGTTCCGAAGGTTCTGGGACGATCAGCGAGTCGACCCCGAGTCGTTGCGGGACGACGGTTGACCCTCCAACAGCCAGAGGTACTTCGCGAGTCATCGACTTCTGACGCGGCGCAGCTTATGTCACCGCCTCCGTTTCACCGTCCAACCGCCGCCCGGTCTGCTGCAAGAAGACGTCCTCCAGGCTCGCCACCGACGCGGCGGCTTCGCGGAGCGGGATCGTCAGGTCGGCGTCAAGCAGTTGCCTCAACGCCGATTTAGCGTCCGGCAGATGCACCTGAAGCGTGTCGTCCCACGCCACCGACTGCAGGCCGAGCCTCTCGCGAAGCCACTTTTGCAGCGGCTCGCGATCCGACGACCGCTCGGGTGTCAACCGCAGCACCTCGCCACCCGCCGCCTGCCGCAGCCGCTCCGGGGCGTCGTCGGCCACCACTCGCCCTAGGTCCAACAGAACGACGCGATCCGCTTCCGCTCCGCCGGCCCCGACGTCGTCCATCAGGTGCGTCGTAACCACCAGCGTCACCTCCCGATCCGCCTCGTCCCGAAGCTGCCGGATGAGGTCCCAGACATGCCGACGGGCCGACGGATCAAGACCGACCGTCGGCTCGTCGAGCAGCAGCAACGAGGGCGTTCGCAGCAACGCCCGCCCGATTTCCAACCGTCGCCGCATGCCCCCGCTGAGACGTTTGGCGAGGTGCTTTTCGACGTCCAAGAGATCCAGCCGCTCAAGCCACATCCGAGCCGCGTGCGCGGCCTCTCGCTTCGACAGGCCCAGCAGCCGTCCGTGATAGGCTAAGTTTTCGAAGGCCGTCAGCTCTCGATCCAACGCCGGGCTTTGAAAAACGATTCCCACCCGCTTCCGCACCTCATCGCGTTCCGTCACGACATCGTGGCCGCTGATCGAGACGGAACCGCTCGTCGGCGGGAGCAACGTCGAGAGCACGCGGAAGAGCGTCGTCTTGCCTCCGCCGTTGGGCCCAAGTAACGCGACGGTGCCACCGTCCTCGACTGACAGGTTGATGCCGGCGATGGCGTCCCGCGTGGTGCCGGCGTAGCGGCAGGTCAGGTTCTTCGTGTTGATCGTCGCACCAGTCAAGGCCGCAGCGTAGAGCGGGGAACGGTGTTGAAGCGAGAGTCGCTCAAGTTGCTCCAGCCGATGCCGACGCTGCGAACGCTGATCAGGCGGACGACCGAAAACGGACGCATCGCTTTCACGATGCGCCCGTCGAGAGAAAGAGAAACGATCTGGAGGTCGCTTATCAGCGGCGGCGGCGAAGAACCGCCAGGCCTGCGACGGCGAGAAGCGACGCCGTCGCCGGCTCCGGAATCACCTCGCCTTGGATCGTGCCGGCGCCAAGAGCGCGGAACTGCTCGACAAAGTCGTGTTCTTCGTTGATGATGACGTCGCTGAGGTTCGTGCTGACGTAGCTGAAGGTGATCTCTTCGAATTCCGTGAAGCCGGGCCACTCGGGCAGGCGGTTTGTCAGCGGCTCCTGAGCTTTGACCAGATTGGAGCGGCCGAAGAAGCTGATGCCGAACTCGTTGCCCGTGTAGAAGAGCGTCGTCGATGCCTGGCTGACGTCGAGGTCGAGCCAGCCTTGGCCGCCGATGGACGTGTCGAAGTCGAGCGTGAAGTAGCCGGCGCCCTGCTGGTTGACGGCGGTCCCGCCGTTGGGCGAGATGAGGAAGCCGGGAATGCCTACCGCAGCGGAGATGTCGCCCACCAGCGTGCCGATGCTCTCGCCGTCGACGTAGAAGGTGGCCGCCTGGATCTCGTCGACATCGCCGGACTCTTCGCCGGACTGAAGGATGAGCTTGTCGTTGAAGCCGAAGAAGATGTCGAGCCCGGTGAACTCGACTTCGAGCGAGGCGGCGTAAGTCGACGTCGCGGCAGGCCCGGCGGCAACGGCAGCCGCAAGGGCCGCTCCTGTGAACAATTTGTGCATTTTCTTGATCCTGAAGGTTTGGCGGTGAGTGATCTCGTTGTGGCTCAATTCGTGGCCCTTCGAGGACTCACAAATCTTGATAAGTCGGCAAGAACCATGTCTTGCCGCCGGTCTGCCCGAAGGCGCCGGACGGGGTTCATGGACTATCCATCGCCTCGCCCGAAGTGCCAAGGCACAAAATTCCGAATTCGCTCTTGCATTTTCTTCCTCGACCAGTAGAGCGCCTCCTGCGACCCTGAGCCGCCTGACGGCTCACTATCGGTCCTGGCTTCCCTCACCGTCCCCTTACCCCGCTCCTCCACCATGGCCCGCGTTGCAATCCTGCTAGAGAAACTCTTCGAAGACAACGAGCTTCACTATCCCCGGCTTCGACTCATCGAAGCCGGCCACGACGTCGACATCGTCGCACCTGAAGTTGGCCCGCTTTACACCGGCAAGTACGGCACGAAGCAAGGGGCCAACGTGCCGGCGAAGGAGGCCAAGGCGAGCGATTACGCCCTCGTCGTCATCCCTGGCGGCTCCAGCCCGGATCACATGCGGCGGGACGAGCACCTGGTTCGGCTCGTCAAAGAGGCCGGCCAGCAGCAGATTCCGATGGCGGCCATCTGCCACGGGCCCTGGATGCTCACGACGGCCGACGTCGTCAAGGGGCGTCGCTGCACAAGCTTCTTCAGCATCAAGGACGACCTCGAACACGCCGGTGCCACTTGGGTGGACGAGGCGACGGTGGTCGACGGTCCGATCATCACCGCCCGTCACCCCGATGATCTGGGGCACTTCATGCAGGCGATCCTCGCCGTGCTGGACGGCGGCACGCCTCAGTCGGTCGAAGGCAAGCCGCTGGCACCGGACTGGGCGAAGGCGTGAAGTCTAACGACGCCGCAACAGCGTCAAGCTGCCGAGGCCGAGGAGGGCGAGGCTCGCGGGTTCGGGCACCACGGCGGTGCCGCGGGCGGTGAGGTTGCCGACGACGCTCAGCTCGATCAGCGGATCGTCGTCGACCTGGCCGCTGAAGGCAATTGGGCCACTGAAGACGACGCTGACCGTGCCGTCGCCGTTGTCGCTCGTGGCGAGATTGGCGACGGTGCCGCTGTCGAGTTCGAGGACGATCGGGTTGCCGGACAAGTCGTTGTTGCTCGGATCGTCGCCGATGAAGTTGACGAAGCCCATGTCGAGCGTCAGCACGCTGCCGCCGAGGTCGACGTCGCCGTTGGGCAGGACGCTGAGCACGGGCGAAGTGATGGTCCCGCTGACGTTGGAGGTGTCCGCGACCGACACGATGCCGAAGACGAGGTTCACGTCGGTGAAGGCGACATCCGTGCCGGCGAGCAGTTCGATGCTGGTTGGCGTGACGTTGTCGCTCGCGAAGGCCACGTCCGCCACGAGTGTGCCGCTGGCGTCGATCGAATCGCTCACCGGCAGCACGCCGAACGGCGGAACGGTGGCTTCGACGGTGAAGTTCGCCCGGTTCACGCCCGGTCCTGCCGGATCGAGGACCAGATCGACCGCCACGGCCGATGCGGAGGAAGAAGCCAGAGCCGCGGCAATCGCGACGACGGAAAAGGTTTGGAAGCTTTGCATGATCTCGCCGGCCGGGGGATCGGCCTGTGCTCACTGTGGCACAGGTTCGGTCGTATGCCAACGCCCGTCTTGCTAAAGTTCCGTGTGCCGCATGTGACGGACATCACGCCTCAACGCCGTCGGCCCGAGCGTCGGAACGTCTTTATTGACGGTGAATTCGCGTTCGGCTGCAACGTCAACGTGATCGCCCGGTTCCGCCTGCAGCAGGGTCAGGAAATCGATGCCGGCCTGCGTCGGCAGATCGAAGCGGGCGAGGTCCGGCAGGAGGCGTTCGACCACGCCCTCCGGCTCGTCGGCGGGCGTCGACAGAGCGAAAAGGAAGTCCGGCAAAAGCTCGGCCGCAAGGAGTACGGGCCGAACGTGGTCGATGCGGTTGTGGCCGACTGCAAGCGGCTCGGATACCTCGACGACGCCGCCTACGCCGCCAGTCGGGCGCGGGATGCGGCGGTGCTCAAGAAGCACGGCCAGCAGCGGGCGGTGTCGGAGATGGTGGCCAAAGGCGTCGACCGGTCGCTTGCCGAGGCCGCGGCTAATGAGGCGTACGAGGAGGTGGATGCGGTGCAGATGGCGACGGATCTGGCGAAGAAGCGGCTGCCGTCGCTGCAGCGGCTGGAGCCCGACGCGGCGAAGCGGCGACTCATCGGTTACCTGCAGCGTCGCGGGTTCGACTTCGAAACGGTCCGCACGGTCGTGGAGCGAGTGCTTTGAGGGACATGCACTCTGGTAGCCGCGGAGACATTGGACGCTCCTCTACCGTCCGCTCGTGATCGACACGCACTGTCACCTGAACTTCCCGCAACTCGCCGCGGACCGGGCGGGCGTGATGGAGCGAGCCGCCGCGGCCGGTGTGACGCACTGCATCAACATCGGCGTCCACGCCGCCGACAGCGAGGCGGGCGTTCTGCTCGCGGCGACCGACGAACGAATCGCCACGACCGTCGGCGTCCACCCGTGCTACGACGAGTCGGCCCACGATGTCACCAGCCAGCTACGCGACCTTGCCGCCGATGTGAACGTCGTTGCGATCGGCGAGTGCGGGCTCGACTACTTCCACGACGATGTGCCGCGAGACGTGCAGCGGGCGTCGTTCCTGCGACAGCTGAATTTGGCGGCGGCGGTCGATCTGCCGGTCGTCATCCACAGCCGCGAGTCGATCCCGGACTGCGTCGAGATCGTCCGTGACTTTCCATTGATCCGGGCGGTCTTCCACTGCTTCACCGCCGGTCCGGCCGAGGCGGAGCTGATCGCGGAAGCGGGTCACTACGTCGGCTTCACCGGGCCCTTGACGTTCAAAAAGAGCGACGCGATCCGCGAGGCGGCGAAGCGTTTGCCGGCAAATCGGGTGCTGGTGGAGACGGATTCGCCCTACCTCTCGCCCGAGCCGCTGCGTGGCAAGCGACCGTGCGAGCCGGGCTACGTGGCCCACACGCTGGCGAAGCTGGCGAACGTTCGCGGCTGGAGCGTGGCGGAGGCGGATCGGATGACGACCGAAAACTGCCATCGGCTTTTCACTTGGCCTGCGGCGACGTCAGACTGACGCGTTGCGCACCGGCGGCCGCCGATGCATTCGGCGAAACTTGCCGCGGCGGTTCGGCGCTCCACGTGGAGCGCGTGGCATCGTCGATTGGCCACGGCGGCGGGGCTTTCGGCGGGCGACGCGCTCCACGTGGAGCGCCTTTGGCGTCGCGGCGGCGGTCGGGCGGGTTCACTTTCTGGTCCGGGAGGTGTCGCCGAAGTCGGTGCGGCGTTCAGAAACCAGACGCGAACGTTGGATGTCCGTGGAGGTTCTAGACGGTCTCGGCCACTTGGTGCGTCCGACAGGTTGTCATCGCAACCAAACGGAGCGGCGTGGGCATGACCTGCGCGACCATCCTGCTCTACGAGAAGAACATCGCCGCCGCGTCGAGGTCGCCGCCGGTGAGTTCGTGACCCGCGTCTTGCCAGACTGTCGTCACGTCCGCGTTCGCCTCGCCCAGCAGGGTCGCCAGCGCCTCGACGTGGTCCGGCGGGGCGATCGGGTCGGTCTTGCCCGCCAGCAGCAGGATCCGGCGGCCTCCGAGGTCCGGCATCGTCTTAGGCCGCAGCGGCACCATCGGACGCATTAGCACCGCCGACCGCAGGACGTTTGGCTCCAGCAGCATCGCCGCCGAGGCGATATTCGCGCCGTTGCTGTAGCCGACGGCATCGACGGTCGCGGCGTCGATGCCGTACCGCTCTGCCTGCGCCCGCACGAAGCCGGCCAATGCCTTCGCCTCCCGAAGTACGCTGGCCTCGTCGAAAACGCCCTCCGCCAGCCGCCGGAAGAACCGCGGCATGCCCCGCTCGTCGACCCGCCCACGCGGCAACAGGACGTTGGCCGACGCGTCGATTTTCTGCGCCAGGCCGATGAGGTCGGTCTCGTCGCCGCCGGTGCCGTGCAGGGCCAGGATCGTCCGCGTCGCCTCCGGCTGTGGCTCCCAGCGGTGGATGAAGACCGGGCCCGTTGCCGGCGTCGGCAGATCCGGTAGCCCGCTCTCGATGGACCGCCGATGCTGCTCGTACTGCGGCGGCAGCTTGAGCGCTTCACCAAGCGACGCCAACGGTTCGTCCGCGTCAAATCCGGGCGGATCCGTCGCCAGCTCGAACAACACGCCGCCCGGCTCGCGGAAGTAGACGCTGTGGAAGTACTGCCGGTCGATCACCGGCGTCGGCTCGAGCCCGAGGCCGATCACCCGCTTCCGCATGACCAACTCGTCGTCGTCCTCGCCGACGCGGAAAGCGACATGGTGAATCGTCCCGGCTCCGCCTTGATTCCGCTGCATGGAGCCGACCTCTTCGAGATCGATGTATCGGCCGATGACGGCGTCGTTAGCGACGAGCCGTGTCCCGTCGCCGACGAAGCCGAGGGTGTGGAGCACCTGCCGGGTGGCGCCGAGCGTCGGGACCCAGAGCGTGACCGAGTGGACGCCTCGGATCGCACGGTCCGCCGGCACCGTGCCGCCGCCATAGCCCAGTGGTCCTTGGGCCGTGCCGACGAGTTCCAGCCGCAGGCCGTCAGGATCGACGAACGCCAGCACCGGCTCGCCGTGCTTCTCCTTCGTCTCCACCTCGACCGCAGCACCGCTCAGCCGTTCCTTCCACCACGTCATCGATTCCGCCGGCACCGCCAGCGAGCAGACCGCCGCAATCCCGCGGCCGAGCGTGCCGGCACGGGCTCCTTTGTACGGAAAGAACGTTAGGATCGATCCAGGCGAGCCGTGCTCATCGCCGTAGTAGAGGTGGTAGGTTTGCGGGTCGTCGAAGTTGACGGTCTTCTTGACCGCCCGCAGCCCGAATACGCCGGCATAGAAGTCGCGATTGGCCCGCGCGTCGGAGCTGATCGCCGTGACGTGGTGGATGCCGGTGGCGGACATGAGGGAACGGTAGTGATGAGTGATGAATTGGGGAGTGATGATTGGCAGAAACGGGCGTGCTACGGCGGAGGTTGGACGCTTCTGGAACTCATCACTCCGCAACTCATCACTCATCACTACCCTCAGCCATGGACCAAGCCGCGCCCAAAATCGTGATCCTCGACGCCTACACCGCCAATCCGGGAGACCTGAGTTGGCAGCCGGTCGAAGCCGTCGGCGACACGACTGTCCTTGATCGCACCGCTGCCGCCGATGCCGGCGGGGCCATTGGCAACGACACGACGGCAGTGCTGACGAACAAGGTGCCGATCAGCGAGGACGTCCTGGCGCAGTGCCCCGCCCTGCAGTACGTCGGCGTCTTGGCGACAGGGTTCAACGTCGTCGACCTCGACGCCTGCCGACGGCGCGGCGTGACTGTCACCAACATTCCGGCCTACTCGACGGCTTCAACGGCACAGCACGCCATGTCGCTGCTCCTGGAGCTGACGAACCGAGCGGGGCGGACGTCTGTCGCTTCTCAGGAGAAGTGGCCCCAGTCGCAGGACTTCAGCTACACCGAGGGCGGGCTGACGGAGCTTGACGGCCTGACGTGCGGCGTCGTCGGCTTCGGGGCGATCGGCAAACAGTTCTGCCGACTCGCCAAGGCATTCGGCATGAAAGTGGTCGTCCACACGGCCAACCCGGCCAAGCACGAGGCGGCGGCGGAGGAGATCGGCGTCACGTTCCAGTCGCTCGACGAGCTCCTTTCGACGAGCGACGTCATCAGCCTGCACTGCCCGCTGACCGACGAGACGAAGGGCCTCATCGGCGGCGAGAACCTCGGCAAGCTCAAGCGAGGCGTCCTGCTGATCAACACCGGCCGCGGCCCGCTGCTCGACGAGGCCGCGGTGGCGAAGGCGCTCGACGACGGCACCATCGGCCAGGCCGGCGTCGACGTTTTGTCGACCGAGCCGCCTGCGCCGGACAATCCGCTGTTGTCCGCGAAGAACATCGTCATCACGCCCCACGTCGCGTGGGCCACAAAGGCAGCACGCACCCGGTTGATCGACATCGCCGCCGACAACCTCAAGAGCTTCTTCGCGGGCGACCCGAAGAACGTCGTGTCGTGAGGCGGTCAAAGAAGCGGATTGGTCTACCAGGAACGAAAGCTTTTCCCAAACGATCGCGACGTTCTGTGAGCCGCGGACCCTAGGTCCGCAGGTCTGACGAGCTGTCTTGCTGCAGTTGCTACCGCCTCTCCTGCAGAACGTCCACGTCGCGATTGAAGCTTTGTCTCAGAAGGGGTGTCCCATTGCAGCAGCCGAAATCGTCAGGCCTGCGGACCGTGGGTCCGCGGCTTACGGAGTGACAACCAGGTCTCTAGCGTGGGCTCGCTCACGTCCCCTACGCTGCCGACCCTCATGAGTGATGCGGCGACGGAAAACGTGAATGTGCTCGGCTTCTCGCCACTTCGCAGTCCGGCCGAGTTGTCCAGGGCGTTGCCGGCATCGGATGAGGTGCGTCGGCGGGTTTCGGATTATCGTGAGGAAATCTCGCGAATCCTCGCCGGCGACGATTCTCGCCTGCTCGTCATCGCCGGGCCCTGCAGCATCCATGATGTCGCCGCGGCAGAGGAGTTTGCGACGAAGCTCAAGACGTTGGCCGATGACGTGCGGGACCGGGCGATGGTGGTCATGCGGGTCTACTTCGAGAAGCCGCGGACGACGGTCGGCTGGAAAGGTTTGATCAACGATCCGTTCCTCTACAGCGACCGCGAATTCGACATGGACACGGGCCTGCGGATCGCCAGGCAGCTGCTGCTTCGGGTGGCGGAAATCGGTCTACCGGCGGCGACGGAGTTTTTGGACCCGTTCACGCCGCAGTACCTCGACGACCTCGTTAGCTGGGCGGCCATCGGAGCGCGGACGACCGAGAGCCAGACGCACCGGCAAATGGCCAGCGGCCTGTCGATGCCGGTCGGCTTCAAGAACGCGACGACCGGCGACATCCAAGTCGCCCTCGACGCCATGGCCGCGGCCAAGGGGGCGCACCACTTCCTCGGCATCGACGATGACGGCAGGGCGAGCATCGTCCACACGCGCGGCAACCCGACCAGCCACGTCATTCTCCGCGGCGGGCACAAGCGGTCGAATTTCGACGCCGACGACGTCGCCGACGCAGCGGAGCGTCTGGAGCGAGCGGGCCTGCCGCCGCGGTTGATGGTCGACTGCTCGCACGCCAACAGCTTCAAGAAGCACGAGCAGCAGGAAGTCGCCTTCCGCAGCGTCGTCGAGCAACGGACGGGCAAGATGTCGCCGGTCATCGGTGTCATGATCGAGGCCAACCTGCACGCGGGCCGGCAGAACCTGCCGGACGACGCTGAAGGACGACGACACCTGAAGCACGGCGTCAGCGTGACCGATGCGTGCATCGGCTTCGATGAGCTTGCCAATCTCGTCACCACAACCGGCAAAACGCGGTCGTAGCGTGCGGCATGAGGATCAGCGTCGCCCTGTGCACGTGCCAAGGCGAGAACCACCTAAGCACGCAACTGGAGAGCCTGGCGAGCCAGCATCGCTTGCCCGACGAGCTGGTGGTCAGCGACGACGCATCGACCGACGGAACGCTGGACGTGCTCGAGGCATTCAAGGAAAGGGCGGCGTTTCCCGTGCGAATCCATCGCAACGAGCAACGGCTTGGCATCATCGGCAACTTCGGCCGCACCTTCGAGGCTTATACGGGAGACGTGATCATGCCTTGCGATCAGGACGATCGCTGGCTGCCGCACAAGATCGCGGAGCAGGCCGAGGCGCTGTCGGATCCAGAGGTCACGTTGTGCCTGGGACACGCGATGGTCTGTGACGAGAACCTGGTGCCACTCGACAAGACGCACGGGGACGTGACGCGACTGACGGCGAAGTCGCGGGCGGCCATTGCGGCGGGTGACGGGTATCGCGGCCTCGTCGGGCATGGCGGCTATGTCGGGCATGCGATGGCCTTTCCGCGACGACTCCTCGACACCTTGTTGCCGATGCCCACGAGCACCGGGTGGGATCGGTGGCTGCAGCTCGTTGGCAGCTTTTGCGGCAAGACGGCGGAGCGGGGCGTGCTGACCCACTACCGCCGACACGAGCGTCAAGCATCCGGCAGCAACCACCGCTCCTTGTCTGCCGCGGCGAGGCAAGGCTTCAGCAAGCGGGTCGATCACCTCGACCTCGACCGACGCACGTGGCAGATGTTGCTCGAACGTCTGCAATCGGCCTACGCATCCGAGCCGCCCGCCGATGCGGAGCAACGGCTTCAGCTCGTCCGTCGGCGGATCGCGTTGAACGAACGTCGGCTCGCGATGCGGCGTCATCGTCTCGCCCGGACCACCCTTGCCGTCGGCAGCCTCCTTCGCGGCGATTACCACGGGGTCGCTCGCGGTTGGCTGACGTTCGCTCGAGATCTGCGAGGCGGCGGGTGACGATTGCGTGGTTCGACATGTCGACGCTCGACTGCATGCTGCCCAACGTCAAAGGGAGCGTCCTCTGCAGAAGTCTGGTAGCCTTGGCGTTATGTGGATTCGAAGCTGCGCACTCGCAGGCGTCTTTCTCGCACCTGTCGCCGTTGCTGGACCTCTAGAGATCGAGGTTGACCCGAGTCGGACGGCTCAGGAGATTCAAGGCTGGGGCGGGAGCAACTCGTGGTTTACGGATGATTACCTCGACTACACGGAGGAGACACGACGCGCTTTCGTCGACTTCCTCTGGGCCGACGACGGCCTCGGCTTGAACATTCACCGCGGCCGGGTCATTCGCGTGGGGCCGGATCCGACGACCGGCGGGCCGATCGATTGGAAGCACGAAAAGTTGATCGAGCAGGCGAAGTTCCTGAAGTACGTGCAGGATCTTCACGATCCGATCATCTTCCTCAGCTCCTGGACGCCGCCGCCGCGGATGAAGACGGTCGACAGCAATCGCGGCGGGAAGCTGCGACCCGACGCGTACGACGACTTCGCCGATTACCTCGTCGAGTACATCACCGGCATGGAGGAGCGGTTCGGCGTCGAAATTGACGTCCTGTCGCCGCAAAACGAGCCGGACGAGGAAAAGCCTTGGAGCTCGTGCGTCTGGACCGGCCAGGAGATGGCAGCCTTTGTCGGCGAACATCTCGGGCCGGCGTTTGAGGAGCACGGCATCGAGACGAAGATTCTCGTCGGCGAGTGGACGAGCTGGGACGACGCGTTCCCAAATGCGGTGCTCGAGAACGCCGAAGCGGCGAAGCACGTCGACCTCGTCGGTGGGCACCTGTACCACAACTCACACGACAAGCCGAAGGTCTTCGAAGAAGCCGTCGCCGCCGACATTCCGGTGTGGCAGACGGAATTCTATCTCGGCAACTACCGATTCCCGAAGGGCGAGGCAATCGACGAGCACGAGCGCACGCTGTGGCTCGGCCAGATCATGCACGACTCGCTCGTGCATTCGCAGGTCAACGCGTACCTCTTTTGGTGGCTTCTGAGCCCGGAGGCCAAGGGTCCACAGGGGCTGCTCAGCTCGCCGATGAATTTTGACGAGCGTGACAAATCACAGCCTTTGACCGAGTGGGTCGTGACGCCACGAGCGTACGGCTTTGGCCAGTTCAGCCGGTTCGTTCGACCCGGAGCGACCCGCCTGGAGTTGGCGGACGATCAGCCGGCGGAAGGCGTTTTTGTCTCCGCCTTTCACCACGAGGGCGACGGGCAAATGAGCATCGTGATCGTCAACCGGTCGCAGGCGTCGCACGAGCTGGCGCTCTCTCTGCCGGCCGGTTTCGATGGTGAACTCGAGGTAGTGCGCACCAGCCGCGACGAGCAGATGGCGACGGTACGCGAGGCGGATGTGACAATTCGCGCGAAGAGCATCACGACCATTGTCGCGAGGCAGACGGATCGCTAGGGACGCGACCTTCGTCATGCAGAGCGATCACAGCGAGTCGATGGACCTCATCTGGGCTGTGTGGCGTTCACCGAACGAGGTCCCTCGGCTTCGCTCGGAAAGACGGAAGAATTGGTCGAGGAACGAGCAGTGGTGTCGTCCGTCGGCGAGCCGCAGACCGTGGGTCCGCGGCTCACGGAAGATCAAAGGTCTTCAACTCGCCGCGTCGTCCGTGGCTTCGGCGATGCTCTTGACGTGGACCTGCGCCAGCGATTCGTCGTCCACGGGTGCCGGAGCGTCGAAGAGCAAGTCCGTGCCGCTTTGCGTCTTTGGAAACGCGATGACGTCACGAATGTTGTCCAGACCCAGCAGGGCCATGATGACGCGGTCGAGCCCGAGCGCGATGCCGCCATGCGGCGGGGCTCCGAACTTGAGCGCTTCGAGCAGGAAGCCGAAGTTCATTTCCTGCCGCTCCTCGCTGATGCCGAGGGCGGCGAGGACCTTCTTTTGCACGTCGTAGCGGTGGATTCGGATCGAGCCGCCGCCAAGCTCGGAGCCGTTGACGACGAGGTCGTAGCCGACGCTCTTGATCTTGAGCAGCGTCTGCTTGTCGTCGCTGGAGAGCTTTTCGATGTCGGCCTCGTCGGCCAGGGCAGTGAACGGGTGGTGCGTGTAGGTCAGCTTGCCGCTCTTCTCGTCTTCGTCAAAGGCGGGGAAGTCGACGACCCAGACCCAGGCGAACTTCGTCTTGGGCTCGATCCCACGATCTTCGGCCATTTTCAATCGAAGCTCGCCGAGGACCTTGTGCACGATCCGCGGCCGGTCCGCCGCGAAGCAGAGCAGGTCACCGTCCTTCGCACCCGTCCGCTCCAACAGGTCGGCCGTGACCGGCTCGAGGAACTTGGCGACACCCGTGTCGAGCTTGCCGTCCCCACCACCGACCACCTTCGTCACGGCCAAGCCCTTCGCCCCATAGCCCTTGGACCACTCGGCCAGTGCGTCGGTCTCCTTGCGCGTCATCGCCGCACCGCCGTCAACGACGATGCACTTGACCATCGCCGCGGCGTTGAAGACCTTGAAATCCGTCCTTTGCCCGATGTCTGTCACATCGAACAGCGGCATGTCGAACCGCAGGTCCGGCCGGTCGCTGCCGTACTTGTTCATTGCCTCGTCATACGACATGTGCGGAATCTCGTCGGGCAACGACTCGCCGATCGTCTCCTGCCACACGGCCCGCACGACCTCCTCAGTCACCGCCAGGACGTCTTCCTGCGTGACGAACGACATCTCCAAATCGAGCTGCGTGAACTCCGCCTGACGGTCGGCGCGAGGGTCTTCGTCGCGGAAGCAGCGGGCGATCTGCATGTACTTGTCGCAGCCGCCGACCATCAGCATCTGCTTGAAAATCTGCGGACTCTGCGGCAACGCGTAGAAGCTGCCCGGCACCAGTCGCGACGGCACAAGGAAGTCGCGGGCACCCTCCGGCGTCGCCCGCGTCAGGTTCGGCGTCTCGACTTCGAGAAAGCCGTGCTCGTCGAGCACGCGGCGAATGGTCTGCATCGCCTTGGAGCGGACGCGAAGGATCTGTTGCATCTTGGGCCGGCGAAGGTCGAGATAGCGACTCTCCAGGCGACGCTCTTCATTCACCTTCTCGTCGCCGATCTGAAACGGCGGCGTGGGCGATTCGCTGTAGATCGTCAAGCCGCTGGCCATGATCTCGATCTCGCCCGTCGCGAGCTTTTCGTTCTTCTTGTCTTCGTCCGCCTTGCCGGCTCGCTTGACGACCTTGCCCTCGACGCCGATGCACCACTCGCCGCGAAGTTTGCGTGCCTGCTCCAACACATCGCCGCCGCACAGGTCGGGGTCGAAGGTGACTTGCGTGATGCCTTCGCGGTCGCGTAGATCAATGAAGACAAGGTTGCCGTGATCGCGATAGTTGCCGACCCAACCGGCGAGCTTGACGGTCGAGCCGGCATCGCTGCCGCGAAGCTGGCCGCAGGTGTGGGAGCGGAAGGAGGGCGAAAGGGTCGCGGGCATTGGGCAGCCACAGTAGACGGTCGATGTGACGAAAATCTGCAGAACCTCTTGCGGTGCATTGACAACCTGCCATACTGCCGGCCCAGCCGCACGGCCTGACCAGCCGCGTCTCACACCCTGGAGAGATTCACATGAAGATTGCACCCTTCGCCGCTCTTGCGGCCTTCGCCGTTGCGCCCGCCGCCTTCGGCCAAGTCATCCTCAGCGACAGCGCCAGCATCACCGAGGACGGTCAAACGTTCGTCTTCGACTTCGGCGGCGTTGCCCTCAGCGATGGCTCCGACGGCACGCTCGTCGTCGAGGCCCTGGGCGACTTCAGCGCCACGCCGCCCAGCAGCGAGGTGCTCGACATCGACATCGACGGCATCTTCACCGACTTCGCCTTCGACCCGAGCCGCGGGGCCGTCATCGGCAGCGATTTGTTCCAGAACGCCGCCACACAGACGTTCACCGTCAGCGGCTCCGACCTCGTGGCCATCACGAGCGACGGCATGGTGACGATCACCCTCGACGCCGCCGGCTCCGTCGGCTTCTTCGCCGACCAGCCGGAGGACTTCGTCATGGCGACGCTGACCTTCTCGGCCATCCCCGAGCCGGCGTCCGCGGGCATACTCGGCCTCGCGGGCTTGACGCTCCTGCGTCGCCGTCGCTAGGAGCTGTTCGAGAACCGAGCCCGGGATAGGGTGGGCTTCAGCCCGCCGTCGGGTCGTACGCGTTTCACGCGAACCGGATGGTGGGCTGAAGCCCACCCTACGTGTTCTCAAACGACCCCTAGTTGAACTTGCGGAAGACCGGCTTCACACACCTGCCGACAAGGTAAGGCTCGATGCCGTTTTCCAGTGCCCGCCGATACATCGGCAACACGTCGGCGACGAGGTCGATAGTTCGATCGATCACCTCGTCGTCGTGTGCTGCGCTGACCACAAGATTTGGCGCGATCAGGCCCCGCTTAACTGTCTCCTGCAGGAAGAGCGTGCGAAACTCCTGGCTGCGGTGGCCGTGCTGGTCCTTCGTGGCGAAAACGAGATTCGCCGGGTGGCCGACGGTGTGGAAGTGGTCGAACACGCCCTCGCTGCGGGCGGCGTCGTCGATGCCGGCGGCGAGTCGGTGGCCGGCGGCGGCGAGGCGGGCGGGCACGTCTTCGTCCCGGCAGATCCGCATCGTCTCCATGCCCGCCGCCAGGCAGTGCGTCTCGCCGCCGTGCGTCAGGCTCAGGAGAAAGACACGTTCCTCGTCCGTCGTCAGGCCGCCGCGGTCCATGAACTCGCGCTTGCCCGCCAGAGCCGAAACGCTGAAGCCGTTGGCCATGCCTTTGCCCCAGGTCGTCAGGTCCGCGTCCAGATCGTGCAACCCGTGGCCGCCGTCGACGGCCAGCCGGAAGCCGGCGATGGTCTCGTCCACAATCAGCAGGCAGCCGTGCCGATCGCACAGCCGGCGGACGCCCTGCAAAAAACCGGGTGCCGGCGTCTCGTCACGCTCCGCTTCGAGCATCACGCACGCGATGTCGTGGCCGCGGGTGTTCAGGAGCGTCTCGAGCGCACCGAGGTCGTTAAAGGGGAAACCGACCGTCAGGTCCGCCTGCTCCGCCGGCACGCCCGCGTCCATGTCGACGGTGCCGATGAACCAGTCGTCGACGCTGAAGAACGGCTGCGACGAGCAGACGGCGACGAGCTTTGTGTCCGTAATCGCCCGGGCCAGCTTGATCGCCGCGGTCGTCGCGTCGCTGCCGTTCTTGGCGAATTTGACCATCTGAGCCGACGGCACGCAGTCGAGGAACATTTCCGCCGCCTGCAGCTCGATTGCTGCGGGGCGGGCGAAGTTGGTGCCTTGCCACAACGCGTCCTGGGCCGCCTGGCACACCCGCGGCTCGGCGTGGCCGAGCGTGATGCTGCGAACGCCCGCGCCGTATTCGATGTACTCGTTGCCGTCGAGATCCCAGACGCGGCAACCCTCGCCGCGGGCGATGACGGGGGCAAAGCCGAGGGCGTACTGGTCATCGCCCTTTGCGTAGGTGTGGGCGGCGCCGGGGATCACCTGGTGGGCCAGCTGCTGGTGCCGAATGCTCCGCGACATCGACCGGGCGGCGGGGCGGATTGGCGGGTCCATGACGGCGTGCATGGTCCGTGGATCGACCCGCAGGGGCAACGACTTGTGCAGTCGCCCGCCGTCGCTGGTGGCATTGCGGGGCAACGGCCGATAATCTTCGTGTAGCACGAGCCTGGCCCTCGTCCGCGGCATGGATGCCCGGTCGCCACCTCGTCTCCTCGACAGACACGGAGGTCTGCAGCCTTGTCCGACGTCCTCGACCAGTCCGAGATCGATGCCCTGCTCAACGCCGTCGACGGCGGCGGCATGGATCTGTCCGCCGACGAATCCTCCGGCAGCGACGAAATCGACGTCCAGACCTACGACTTCAAGCGGCCCGAACGCGTCGGTAAGGAACAAGCCCGAGCGCTGGAAACCCTCCACGACGTTTTCGCCCGCAACTTCGGGGCGGCCCTCAGCGGCTATCTGCGGACCATCGTCGAAGTCAGCGTCAGCCACATCGAGCAGCTCAGCTACAGCGAGTTCATCCACTCGCTGCCGAACCCGACGTGCTTCAACCTGATCGGCTCCGAAGAACTCGACGGCAAGCTCTGCCTCGAGATCAGCCCGCTCATTGTCTACCCGATCATCGACCGCCTGCTCGGCGGCAGCAACGCGGACCTCTTCATCCCGCAGCGGCCGCTGACGCAGATCGAGCAGCGGCTGATTTCGCGTGTCACGGATCGGGCGACACACCACCTGGGCGACGCGTGGAGTCAGATCATCGCGGCGACGTTCAAGGTCGTCGACTTCGAGAGCAACCCGCAGCTCGTGCAAATCGTGCCGCCCAACGAAACGGTCGTGGTCGTCGGCTTCGAGCTGAAGATGGGCCACCGCGCCGGCACGATGTCGCTGTGCATTCCGTATCAGGCGATGGAACCGATCATGAGCCGGGTCAGCCAGCAGAGCTGGTTCAACTACGAAAAGCGGCAGGGCCCGGGCGATGAAGGCGAGGCCAAGCTTCGCGACGGACTCGCTGCCGCAACCGTCGACGTTCGCGCGACGCTGGCTAGGACGAAAATCACGATGCGCGAACTCGTCAGCCTGCGACCCGGCGACATCCTGACCACCGAAAAGCCGGTGACGGGCGAGGCGACCGTCTCCATCGAAGGTAAAAACAAGTTCACCGGCAAGCTCGGCCAGTTCCGCGGCAACCGCTCGATTCGCCTGACCCGCGTCATCCACCGACACCACGACGAACCCGCCGCACTTGCCGAGGCGGCGGCGTAAGACTGTGCCGAGGCGTCGGCGTAGGACTGCATCACCTCCGTCATCCGGCTTCAATCCTCTGCTTCCCGGTCCCAGCAGCACGACGAAACGAGCCCCGCGGAAGCCGCGGGGCTCGTTCACTTCATACACCCGGAGGGGCTCGAACCCCCAACCTTCGGTTCCGTAGACCGACGCTCTATCCAATTGAGCTACGGGTGCGTCGTCCGCCCCTAGCGGCGGGTCAGCAGTATTGGCATCACCCGCCGCCGGGTCAACGATTGGCGTCGAAGGTCGCGGCCACCCGTCACAAGTCCCGGCGAGCAAACAGAAAGGCGGCGAGACTCACGAGCACGGCCTCGAACAGGAGGCTCGTGCCAAGGGACCACCAGAGCGACCGACTCTTGTAAGCCTCTTCCGCCCGAAGCTGGCCCAGGCGGAACGCCTCGACACGCACCAGCTCTTCGTCCACGTCCGTCCCGCGACGTTCGGCCCGACGCTCGGCCCGCTGGCGACTCTCCTCGAAGTCGCTGCCGAAGACCTCTAGATCGGCGGCGGAGACGAGCTTGTTGTTGAGCACCTGCAGCGTCTCGCCCGTCTTGGGCAGCGGGGCTTTGACCCACATGACGATGCGATGTGCCCGGGCCCAGGTGCGGTAGCTGCCTTCGGCATCGGCGACCGCCCGTTCCAGCGGCTCGCGGTCGGCTTCGATCGCGTCCTGCATGACCTGGCCGGCGGTCGAGAACTTCTCTGCCTGTTCGCGATTGAAGGCGAGAGACTCCTCCCGCATCTCCACCATCACGGCTGCCTGCTCGCGTTGCTGTAGCAGCGCCTGGTCCGTCACGTTGATCGCCCAGCAGAGGAACCAGACGAGCAGTGTCAACAGGATGCTGGCGATGCTGCTGCCGGTTATGAGACCGACAAGGCTGCTGATGCTGTAGAGCAGGCTGAAGAAGATCGTCACCATCGGCACCGTCCAGAACAGGCCCGGCAGCCAGACGCCGCCGCGGAGGCGGATGACGATGATGCTCGCCAACGCGAAGCAGAACGCCTGCGCCGCAACGAAGAGCAGGCCGGTGGCGTAGCGGGTCAGGAACAGCCGCACCCGACCCAGCGGCCGCGACAGGTAGAGGTCCGCACTGCCGTCGGCGACGAGCGACGGCACGAGGTCGGCCGTACTGATGAGCGCCAGGATGTTCGCCGCCCAAGCGAGCCACACCGCAACGCCGAACGTGAGAAACAGGATCTTGTAGAACGCCTCGGCCGAGATGAGGCTTGTGTTGAAGTTGTCCAGCGGCAAGTCGCCGTAGAAGAGCAGGTTCAGGCCGTTCTCGTCGATGCCCACGACGCCGAATATGGCAGCCACGAGTAGCGACAGGCCCAATGCGACCCAGAAAAGCTTGGCTGCCCGGAGCCTGCGGATGGCGTCTACAAGCAACGCATAGGTTTGGCGAACGGCGATCATGACGGCACCTCCGAAGCGTGTGCCTTGTCGACCGTTTCGATGAACAGATCTTCCAGCGACGGCCGAACCGGGCGAAAAGCCGCGATCGGCACGTTCGCCCGTCGCAGTCGGTCCAGCACGGCCAAGGCTTGATCGGTGTCGGTCGTCAAAAGCGACAAGGCAAAGTCGGGCGCCTGCTCGAGCTTGAGACCGGAATCAAGCTCGGCTTTACCGGCCTGCCACGTCACGCCAAGTGCCGCCGAAACGGCTTCGACATCGGGTTTGGCAGGAAATTCGATCAGGTAGCTGCCGCGACCCTCGGCCAGCTCGCGCGGCGTGCCGGCTTGAGCGACGCGGCCATCGACCATCACGGCACAGCGGTCGCAGACGAGTTCGAGTTCGCCAAGCAGGTGCGAGTTGATGAGCACGCACGTGCCGAGCTCGCGGCACTCGACGAGGACGTCGCGGATGAGCTTGCGGGCAATCGGATCCACGCCGTCAGTCGGCTCGTCGAGTATCAGCACGGCCGGCGGATGGTCGGGCGGACCCGCGGCAAGGGCTTGGGCGAGGCCGACACGTTGCCGCATGCCTTTGGAGTAGCCGCCAACGGCACGGTCGGCGGCATCGGTCAGCTCGACCCGGCCCAGCAGGTGCTCCGCCTGAAGCTTGGCCTCCTGTCGCGTGAGGCCTCCGAGGCCGCCGAAGAACTCGACCACCTGCCGGCCGGTGAGGTACTTGGGGAACTTCGCCTGCTCCGGCAGATACCCGACCTGCCGACGCACGCTTGCATCATGCCGCGGCTTACCCAGCAGCGACACGTCTCCGCCGCTCGGCTTGACGAGGCCCAGAACGCTCTTGACGAGTGTGCTCTTGCCGGCACCGTTGGGCCCGAGGAGGCCGAAGATCTCCCCCGGTCGAGCCGCGAGGGACACGCCGCGAAGTGCCTCGACGCCGCGTTTGCCAAAGAGCCGGCCCGGTAGCTTGCCGCCGAACGTCTTGCTGAGGTTGGTGACTTCGAGGCCGGCGGCGTTCATGCGTCAGCGACCCTACGGGCAGGTGCCGATTATTGCACTAATCGGCTGCAGCGACGGCGGGGCGGGCGACGTCGCGCGTCTCGCGGTAGACGGGCGTCTTGCGGCCATTGCCGTTCGAATGGCCATTGCCATTGCCGTTCGAAAGGCCATTGCCATTGCCGTGATGGTGACCGTTGCCGTTGACGAGTTGCGGCTGATTGCGCGTCGTTTGCCGCGGCTGTGTGACCACGGTCGGAGCGGGCGTCTTGCCGCCGTAGATTCGCTTGCGGGCGAGGTAGAGCAACTCCTCGGTGATCCGCCGCTGCCGGGCCATCATGTCGGCGAGCAGGGCCATCACCGCGACGATGAAGCTCAGCGTCATGAACCCGCCGCCGATGGTGATGAGGCTCGTGTAGGGCGTCGTCTTGAGCGGATTGAGGTAGAGGTAGTTGACCGTCACCACCAGCAATGGAATCAGCCCCAGCACCGCCAGCCCCGCCGCAAGGAGGCCGAAGAAACTCAGGGGTCGGATGTCCCGCATCGCCCGCAGGATGATCGGGAACGTGTTGGCCGCGTACTTCCAAACGTTGCCTGCGACGCGACTCTCGCCATGCTCGCGAATGCCCTGCACTGCCAGCGGCACCTCCAGGATACGGAGGTTCTTGCTGAACAGGTCGATGAAACACTCCTGCGTGTACGTGTACTTGCCGAACAACGTCAGCCGATAGAACGCCTCACGATTGAATGCACGGAAGCCGCATGAAACGTCGGTGAAGCGTTGCCCGCCGCCGCAGGCGAAGTTGACGATCTTGACGACCGCGTGGTTGCCCCAGAGCTTCACCTTCGGCATCGTTGGTTTCGGGGCGAGCTGCGGGTTCTTGAACCGCGTGCACGTCACGAAATCGGCCGCATCGTCGACGAGCGGCTTGACGAGCTGTGCGATGTCCGCCGGGTCGAACTGGCCGTCGCCGTCGATGTTGACGAGGAAGTCGGCCCCGCGTCGCATCGCCTCGTCCACACCGACCTGGAACACCTTGCTCAATCCGGGCCGTGCATGCACCGTCACGACGTCAGCCCCCGCAGCTCGGGCTTCGGCAGCGGTGCCATCGGTGCTGCCATCGTCGAGGACAACGACGTCGATCGTGTCGATGCCTTCAATGCGATCCGGCACGTCCTCGATGACGCGGCGGATCGTCCGCTCTTCGTCTTGAGCCGGAACCGTGACGACGAGCTTCATCGAGTGTCTGTGGGTCAAAAGTCGCCGAGGCTAAGGCGGGGCGTCGTCGGGGAAGACGACGAGGCGGGAGGTGACGCGGTCCGGATGCTAGCGACGTCAGGCGATGCGAACAACGCCAGACCCTTCAGGCGACGCTTTACCGAGCGGCATCACCTTCGACGGCCTCCGGCGACGTGCGGGTGATGGCTCGAAGCACCTCGCGCATCAGCGTCGGCATCTCGTCGGCATACAGCGTCAGGCCGCCGTTGGCTTGGAGCGTCAGCTCGTAGACCCGGCCCGGCTCGAAGATGCCGTACACCTCCTGGCCGTACGCGACCTTCACGCCTCGCGTCTCCGCCAGATCCGGATCGGTCGCGATCAACCAGAAGTCCTGCCACAACGCCGCCTCGAACGCCGCCTTGCCCGCCGGGGCGACGAGCGCGTCCGGCGTCTGGCGATAAGGTCGGGGAACCTGACCTTCGGGATCGATTCGCTGCCCCTCCTCCGGCGATGTCGCTGAGCCGTAGATGCGGTCCCACAGGACGATGCTCTTGCCCGTCAGCGTGTTGCCACGGGCCACGTCCTCTTCGTTGAAGCGGATGACGAGCCCGCCGACATGCACCTGCTCGCCGAGCACCGTGAACTCCCGTGCGGGCATCTCCTCGCCGTCAGGGCCGACCTCGAAGAAGAGCAGCGTCGTCTGCGACACGCCTTCGGCAGTCTGCGTCTGCTCTGTGACCACGATGCGAGCGGCCCTTTCCTCGAGAGTGAGCCGGCTTGCGACGTCCTGTAGGAACTCGATCTCCTGCTCCTTTTGGACCAACTCCGCCGCCTGCTCGGCGATGATCTGCTCCTGCTCCGTCTCCTGCTCGTGCCACCAGTAGGCCCCGCCTCCCGCGGCACCGGCGGCGGCGACGAGGGCCAGCAGCTTGAACGTGGAGGCGGACTTGGCGGGCATGACGACTTTAAGTCTATCGGACGTGACACCAGCCTCGCGACAAACCTAACTCAGGTCCTCCGGAAACGCCGCCGCCACAGCCTCGCGGGTCGTTGGGACGATGCGGATCGCCTGCGACGGCGTGCTGCTGCCGAGCCAGCGGAAGGTCTTGGCGTCGATGAAGTGCTTCGTCACGTCGCCCGCGTAGCCGAGGCGGCTTTCGACCACAATGGCCTCCCGCTCGCCGCCGACGGGCACCTTGACCACCTCCGCCGGCAGCACGTCGAGGTAGCGCGTGTAGACCTGCCGCTCCTCAGGCACGTAGCTGGCGACCATGTAGTTCTTGCTACCCCACGTCGCTAGCAGTCGCGGCAACAGGTGATCAACCGCCTTGGGCACGTAGAACGGCGACAAATCCCGCTCCAAGGGCTCGCCAACCACTTCGCCGTCGAGCGTGAAGGTCACCTCAAGCCGGCCTTGCTGCTTGTAGGAGAAGGTCGGCTCCGACCCGAGGCCCGGCCCGCGGCTGATGTCGGGTCCACGCACCGGCACTCGCCGCGATCGCATCTGCCCAATGACCAACGCGTAGCTGCCGTCGTCCGCCTCCTCGGCCTCGTCGGCCTCCTCGGCCGGCGGGCGGATGAGCGTCATCTCGCGGAAGTCTTCGATGTCCAACTCGCGAGAGGCATAGCTCCACGATGCCCGGTTCAACGTGCCACCGTCCTCGCCGGCATCGGGAATCCGCAGGCGAATCCCGACGCGTACGCCTTCGGCCAGAAGCGGGTCGAGCGCGGGCGAGCGTTCATCAAACGCCTGAAACGGCTGATCCGGCACCTCGTCCGCCGGCTCCTCGATCATCCGTGCGAACCCGATCGGCATGCCCTGACGCTCGACAAGGCACCACGTCTCGCCGTGCGCTGCCGTCGCGAGGCGGCCGCGTTGGTTGAGGCCGATGAAGAAGGCCCGTGTCGCTTCGAGCCGCTGGTCCTGCTCGGCAATCAGTGCTGCCTGGTCGATCATCTCGATCGAGTTGAAGGCCTCGTTGAACGTCGCGACCATCCGCCGGACGTCGGGATCGTCGGCAAGCTGCTCCTGCGGCACCGCCGGTGCCGGGCCGACGAGGCTCATGCGGAAGTAAAGCTCGTCGCTTGATCGAACAAGAGCCTCCTGCCGAAGCAGCGAGGCGGGGCCGGCGTTGTAGCGGATGGCAAAGACGCCCGCGTCCGCATCGGCCAGCGGAGCGAGGTCCATGCGGATCAACTCGCCGCCGACGGCCCGTTGCAGCTCTTCAGCGACGCCTTCGAGCATCCCGATCTGCCGGCCACCCTCGGGCAGATCCCGACTTTCCAGCGGCATCGGCTGGGTCAGCTCGACGCGTCGAAGTTCAAATCGCCAGTCATCTTCAGGCACCGTAACGACGGCGAGCACCTTCGGATCCTCCGGCTGCCGATCGCTGCCGCGGACAAGGGTCTCGCCCTCGGGCATCGTGACCTTGATGCCTTGCTCGATGCTGCTGTAGTCGTTCGCCTCAGCGGGCCAGGCGATGAGGAGGATCGACAGGAGAATCAGGAGACGCTGCACGAGGTGTTTTACGCCGCACCGCGAACCAAGGTGCAGCTTAACTCGGGTTCCGAGCGTTTGCGATCCGGCGAGCTATTGCGTGACCTTCATCGTCTCGGCGACCGCTCGCACGATCTGCGCGTCGCGGCCGTCCCAGTCGCCGCTGCGTTGGATGTAGACCATGAGCAGCGACCCGTCCTCCGCGACGCCGGCGACGACGGTGCGGTAGAGCAGGATCGGCGTTCGCATCGTCCCCATGATCCCGCCACCTCGCAGGGCGTAGCCGAAGGTCGCAATCAGCCCCGACTCGCCGCCGATGGTGGCGGGGCGGGCACCGTCGATCGTCACCACGCGGGTGCCGTCCAGGTCCAGCGATACCTCCGACTGTGACGCCAACTGCAGCACGCTCGATGCCGACGCCGCCTCACCGCCGGGCAGACGGGCGATGATCATCTCCGCATCGTCGCTCCGGAGCACAATCGGGTACGCGTACTGCCGATCCCGCTCCCACGATTCAGGCACCCGCACGCTCAGGCCCTCGACCACGATCGGCTCGTCGCTCAACTGGCTGACAACGGATCGCTCGACAAGCACCGCGTAAAACAGCACCAGGCCGAGGGTCACGAAGAGGATCCCGACGAGCACGAGCAGCCGCTTCGTGGCGGGATCGGCATCGGCCCGTGGCTGGTGCATCGTGAACGACACGAGTCGAGTCTACCGTGCTCGTATGGCGGACCATTCCGTACAGGCCTTCGCCGCCGCCAATGACGCTGCTGCGGCGACAACGAAGAAGCTGGAGAAGTCGACGATTCTGGCGACGTACTTCAAGAGCGTGCCGGACGAACATCTCGCCGACGCCGTCCGGTTCGCTGGCGGCAAGGCATTCGGAGCGACGGACGACCGCGTCCTCGGCATCAGCTCCGCTGCCTTTCGCGACGTGATCGTCGAGATGTACGACGTCACGCCAGACGACTGGCGGGCCCGCGTCGTCAAGAACGGCGAGACGGGCGAAGGTCTGGCGTCACTCTGGAAGGACAAGGGCCCGCCCGAAACTGGCGAGGAAACGCTAACGCTGGGCGATCTTCGCGAAGCCTTCGACGCCTTCGCGACCGTCACGCAGAACCAGACGAAGCGGGACTTGCTCCGCGACCTGCTCGTCCGGTGCACCGAGCCGCGGACGGTTGCTTACGTCGGCAAAATCATCGGCGGTGACCTGCGAAGCGGGGCACGCGAAGGTGTTCTGCAGGCGGCGGTGGCCGAGGCGTTCGAGGCGGAGGCGAACAAGGTCCGCCGCGCGACGCTCCTCGTCGGCGACCTGGGCGACATCGCGATGCTGGCCAAGGCGCATCGGCTCAACGAGGCCAGGTTTCGGCTGTTCCATCCAATCGGGTTCATGCTCGCCACGCCGCAGGAAACGCCCGACGACGCCGCCGCGACCATCGCCAAGAGCGAGCGGACCTGGACGGCCGAGCACAAGCTCGACGGCGTTCGGGCGCAAATCCACAAGACCGGCGTCGGCGACCTGGCCCGCGTCTCGATCTACAGCCGCACGCTCGACCGCGTCGACGCCGCCTGGCCCGATGTGGTCGAACAAGTCCGCCAAATTCCCGGCAGCTGGTTGCTCGACGGCGAGATCGTCGCCGACAATGGCCAGGGCGGCATCGGCCCGTTCGCCAACGTCCAACGTCGGCTCGGCCGGGACGATCCGCCGGCGTCGATCCTCCGGCAGTTTCCGGCGAAGTTCGTGCCGTTCGACCTGCTGTACCGCGACGACCGCGTGCTGATCGACGAGCCGACGGACCTGCGTCGCCGCGAGATGCTCGACCTCCTCGCCGCCAGCACGACGGAGCCGCTGGATGCGACGGAAGTCACCGACGTCGCCTCCATCGATGCCGCTTTTGCGGCGAGTCGCGAAGCACGGAACGAAGGGCTCATCCTCAAGGATCCGATTTCGCCCTACCTGCCGGGTCGCCGCGGGCGTGGCTGGCTCAAGCTCAAGACGCACCTGCCGACGCTCGACGTCGTCGTCGTCGCCGCCGAATATGGCCACGGCAAGCGACGCGACTCGCTCAGCGACTACACCTTCGCCGTCTGGACCAGCGACCCTGCCGAAGACGGCCGACTCGTCGTTATCGGCAAAGTCTTCAGCGGCGTGACCGATGAGGAGATCGCCCAGCTCACGGAGCACTTCCTCGCCACGCAGACGAATCAGCGTGGCAAAGTCTTCGACGTCAAGCCGACGACCGTCTTCGAAGTCGCCTTCGACGCCATTCAGGAATCGCAGCGTCACGAAGGCGGCTTCGCCCTGCGGTTCCCGCGAATCAAGCGAATTCGCCACGACCGCTCACCCGAATCCGCCGACCGCATCAGCCGGGTGCGCGAGATCTTCGAGCACGAGCAGAACTTCAATCGCGTCGCCCCCGCCAAGGCTGCGAGTCCGCAGTTGACGCTGTTCGGCGAGTGAGATGACGATGTGCCGAAACCTGACCCGCGGCTCAATCTTCCTTTGCTGAACTCTTGATGATTTCGGCGCTGCTGCTGGCGAGGATGCCCAGGACGAGGTAGCCGACGAAGGCCTGGAGACAGGCCATGATTTTGGCGGCGCCCTTGGGTTGGTAGTCGCCGTAGCCGAGGGTGGTGAAGGTGACGACGCTGTAGTAGGCGGTGTCGGCGTAGCTGCGGGTTTCGACGGGTCCGCCACTGCCGGAGGCGTCTTCGATGCCGATGGTGCGGTAGATGGCGGCGAACGCGGCGATCAGCAGCAGGACGTTGACCAGGGACAGCAGGAGCTCTCGCCAGAAGTGGTCGTTGCCGGCGAAGAGCATGCGGAGCCGGTCGATCAGCAGGTAGACGAACGCCCCGGCGAAGAGGAAGCCGAAGACGCAGGTGATGACCTCCCGCCAGATGCCGCCCGGCAGGAAGGTGCTGGTGCCGACGAACAACCCGCCGGTGCCGAGGAAGATGACAATTGCCATGACGCCGCCCGCGGCCGCCGTCTTGCCGCCGGCGTCTGCCGCTTTCCCGATCGTGCTTCGTTCGTCGCTCATGACCCGAACCCTCCTCGCACGGGCGCTTGCCGTCAAGGTGCGGGTCACTTTCGGGGGCCAGGTTGCTCCACCTACGCTGCTCCCGTGCTCGGCTCTCGCTCGTTCGTCGATTGGATCAAAGGCGACTGGTCGGGCGGCCAGGTGCCGAGCATCGTCCGACTTTGGGTCGAGCGACTGCGTGACAGCTTCTGGTTCGTGCCGTCGCTCTTCGTCGCCGCCGCGGTCGTCGCCGGTCTGCTGACGCCGGTCATCGACCGTTGGGTCAGCACCGACGGTCCGGACGGCCCGAGTTCGCCCTTCTTCTTTGCCTTCAACGCCGGTGCCGGCGGGGCGCGGGCGATGCTCGGGGCGATCGCCGGCAGCAGCATCAGCGTCGCCGCCACGGTCTTTTCGATCACGCTGGCCACCCTCGCCCTCACCAGCGGCCAGTTCGGCCCGCGACTGCTTCGCACCTTCGTCTCCGATCGTGGCATCCAGGTGTCGATGGGCACCTTCCTCGCCGCCTTCGTCTACCCGCTGCTGCTGCTTCGCACCGTCCGAACCGCCGCCGAAGACGGCTTCGGCTTCGTGCCGAACCTCGGCGTCACGCTTTCCATCCTGCTGGGCTTGGCGTCCGTCGGCGTGCTGATCTACTTCGTCCACCACCTCGCCGTGCTCATCCGAGCCCCCAAGGTCATCGAGATGGTCGGCATCGAGCTCGACGATGCCATCGACACCAACATCGACCGGGAACCCGTCGGCGTTACCGAAGAACGCCAGCTTCCCGAAGCACCCGGCCGCGAGTCACGCAGCATTGTCAGTCGAGCCGGTCGCGCCGGCTACGTCGCGTTCATCGACTACGACAGCCTCATCAGTGTGGCCGACGATCACGAGGCGTTGCTGTGGACCGTCGTCAGGCCCGGCGACTTCGTCTTCGAGCAGACGCCGCTCGTCGTTTGCCAGCAAATGGAGGAGGGCGACTTCGGCGAAGACGAGCGGAAACAGATCGCCAACGCCGTCCGCATCGGCAACCGGCGAACGCTCTCGGGCGACGTGTCGTTCGGCGTGAACCAGCTCACGGAAATCGCCCAGCGTGCGCTGAGCCCCGGCATCAACGACCCCTTTACCGCCTGCAACTGCATCGAGCGGCTCGGAGCATCGCTCAGTCGCGCCGGCGGACGGGCCATGCCGCAACGCGTGGGTAAGGATCTGCACGGAAAGCTGCGCGTGGTCCTGCAGCAGCCGACGTGGCAGGACCTCATCGAGACCGCCTTCGATCCGATTCGTCGCTACGGCCGGGGCGATGCAGAGGTGATGAAGACGCTCCTGGACACGCTGAGGCGTCTCCTCGACGCTTGCCCGCCCCATCGGCACGAGACCTTGAAAACCCAAGCCGACGCCGCCTTGGCAGCGTGCGAATCAGGCGACCTCGATCAGCGGGACGTCAGCATCGTCCGGCACGCACACGAACGCTTCAGGGAACGCCTCGGCGATTGCTGAACGCGTTGCAAACGATGCCATGGGGCGAGCGTTGCGTCGAAGGGCTTCAATTCGCCTCAAGAAGCTTCGAGTCGCTGCCGCAGCTGGCGGAGCAGGTCGTGAGCCTGCCGGGGTGTGAGGTCGTCGAGGTCGCAGCCGGTCAGGTCGTCGATCACGGCCTGCACCTCCGGAGGCGTGCCGCCGAACAGGAACATCTGAGCCGCGTCCGTCTGCGGCACCGAGGACGGTTCGTCGTCGCCGTGAGACACCTTGAGGCGTTGGAGCAACTCGTGAGCCCGGTCCGTGACGGCCCTTGGCACTCCCGCGAGCTTGGCCACCTGGATGCCGAACGATTGGCCCGCGGCACCGTCGAGGACGCGGTGCGTGAAGACGATCCCGCCGTCCCACTCACGCACGCCCGCCGACAGATTGCCAACGCCGGGAAGTTCGTCGGCGAGGCGCGTCAGTTCGTGGTAGTGCGTGGCAAAGAGCGACCGGCTGCCGACGACCTTGGCGAGGTGTTCGGCGATGGCCCAGGCGAGCGACAGGCCGTCAAGCGTGCTCGTGCCGCGGCCGACTTCGTCGAGGATGACGAGGCTGCGATCGGTCGCGTTGTTGAGAAGATTGGCCGATTCTGTCATCTCAACCATGAACGTCGAGTGCCCCGCGTGCAGCTCGTCGCTGGCCCCGACGCGGACGAAGAGTCGATCACAGACGCCAAGTGTCGCCGACTTAGCCGGCACGTCGCTGCCGATCTGGGCGAGCAGGACGATCAGCGCGACCTGCCGGATGAACGTGCTCTTGCCCGCCATGTTCGGCCCAGTGATGAGGCGGAGCGTGTCGGTCTCGTTGAGCGTGATTGGGTTAGCGACGAACTCGCTGCCGAGCTTTTGCTCGAGCACGGGGTGTCGGCCGTCTTCTACAAGGAGTCGCCGCGACTCGTCCACCGTCGGCCGGCAGTAGTGTCGTGCCATCGACACCGACGCGAGCCCGGCCAGCACGTCAACGCGAGCCAGACCGGCGGCGAGGGTTTGGAACGACTCGACGTGCGGCAGCAGCTCGTTTCGCACCTGCTCAAACAACGCCTGCTCCAACTCCGCCGCCTTGCCTTCGGCACCGACGGCGATTTCTTCATGAGCCGACAGCTCTTCGGTGACGAATCGCTCAGCGTTCTTCGTGCTCTGCCGCCTGGCCCACTCGGGCGGCACCTTGTCGGCGTGTGGCTTGGTCACTTCGACGTAGTAGCCGAAGACGCGGTTGTAGCCGATCTTGAGGCTCGGGATCTCGTGCGATGCCGACAGCTTGGCCTGATATTCGGCGAGCCACTGCTTGCCGTCGCGACCGACGTTGCGAAGCTGATCGAGTTCGGCGTTGAATCCCGCCGCGATGACGTTGCCGTCACGCAGAACCGCCGGCGGCTCATTTGTGATCGCCTTCTTGAGAAAAGCCGCCTGATCCTTTGCAAAGCCGGCGAAGTTCGGCAGAGTTCCCGATGCGGCGGGAAGATCCTCGAGCGATTGAAGCAAAGCCGGCACGCCCTGCAAGCACGAACGTAAGGCCGCCAGATCGCGGGGTCCGGCCCGATTGACCGCCAAACGGCCGACGATCCGCTCGACGTCGCACATCGCGTCGAGACGTTCCCGCACTTGTTCTAATCGACTCGGCGACTGCCGCAGCGTCGCCACCGCGTCCTGCCGTTCGTTAATCGCCTTGACGTCTGTCAGTGGCGACCGCAGCCAGTCGCGGAGCATCCGTCCGCCCATCGGCGTCTTGGTCCGATCAATGGCCGCGAGCAACGAGCCGTCGGTCGAGTTGCCGCGGATGGTGCGGTCGATCTCCAGATTCCGCCACGACGCCGGGTCGATTCGCAGGTAGTCGGCCGGCTCGTGTCGGCGGGGCGGCTGAACGTGCTCGGCTTTACTGCGTTGCGTCTCTTCGAGGTAACTCAATACGGCACCCGTTGCCGCGACGGCCGGGTCGTCGTCATCGAAGCCGAAGCCTGCCGCGGTCGAGACGCCCCAATGCCGCTGCAGCTCTTCGAGTCCGTGCCGATCCGTGAATTGCCAGCCGGGGCGATTGACTGTGCCGCTGACGCCGCGTCCCCGCAGCAGGTGGGCGACGGGATGCTCCTCGCCGCCGGGGGTCTCCGGCACCAGCACTTCTGCCGGTCCGAGCCGCGCCGCCTCGTCGAGCAGTTCCGTCTCGCTGCCACTCGCCGCCAGCAGCTTGCCGGTCGACAAGTCCGCCCACGCCAGACCAACCCGTGGCTCACGCCCTTTGCCGAACGCCACCGCCGCCAGATACGCCGCCGTCTTGCTCTCGAGCATCGGCTCGTCCGTCAGCGTGCCGGGCGTGACCAGCCGCGTCACGTCCCGCTTCACCAGCCCCTTGGCCTGCTTGGCATCTTCGACCTGCTCGCAAATCGCCACGCGGTGTCCGGCGACGATCATTCGCTTGAGGTAGTTGTCGAGCTGGTGATAAGGCACGCCCGCCATCGGCACCTTGTCCTGCCGACTCGTCAGCGTGATGCCCAGCGTCCGGCTGCAGAGCTTGGCGTCGTCGTGAAAGACTTCGTAGAAGTCGCCCATGCGGAAGAACAGGACGTAGCCGGGATGCTTGTCCTTGAACGCCTGGTACTGCCGCATCGCGGGCGACAGCTTCTTCTCCGTTACCGTCGTCTCCTTCACAGCCGACATCGCCCGCAGCGTACGGTGCCTGTCCGGAAGCGGCGCGACTTCGCCCGATCCACGACACAGCCTACGACGTCGACGCCTCGTGTTCTGTGGGCCAGCGATGACGCAGGCCCACGCTCAGGATCAAGTAGAAGGCCGGATAGATCAACGACAACAGCACCAACCAGCCCGGCACATCTGCGGGAAACCAGGGCAGCATGCAGATCAGCAGCAATGCCCAGGCGTACGACCCGCCGAGGACGGGCAGCTTCCAACGGCGCGGGGCCAAGTTCGGGTAGATCAACCAGACGGGCGACACCGTCATCAAGGCCAGAGCGAGAAGAGCGATGCCGTTGATCCAGAGGCCGACCTCGCCCAGCAACGCTGCCGACAGGCCCGCGTAGAGAGCGACGATGTTCCAATAGCTCGGGAAGCCGCGGAAGAAGCCGGCCGCCTCGTCCTTGGCGTGCTTGTGGGCAAAGCCCAGCAGCGACGCGATCATCGGCACGACCACCCACAGTCCCGCAATCATCGTGTTGCCGCCGGGCATCCAGCCCATGCGCCAGATCAGCAGCAAGGGCAGGAACGTGAAGCCGATGTAGTCGACAAGGTCATCGATGGTGCGACCGTCGACATTGGCCGCGTTGTGCTTGATGTCGACCTTGCGTGCGAACGGCCCGTCGATGGCGTCGACGACGGTCGCCGCGATGAACCAGACGAACACGAGCCAAGCCCGCGGCTCGGCCCGAGTCAGCTCCGCCGCCGCCAGGAACATGAAGACGATGCCGCTGGCCGTCAGGACGTGGACGGCATATGCAGCGACGACTTGGCCACGGTTCTCCGTCATGGCGAGTTCACCGGGTGCTTGACATCGTCCTCGTCGGCTTCGGAGGAGGCGTCGTGACGCAGATGGCCGCTCTCTTCGCCGTCGTCTTCGCGTTCCTTTTGCTGCTCGATGAGTTCACCCGCTTCTTCACGGTCGTCCTCGTCGACGTCGTGTCGCGGCTGATCTTGCTCGGCCTCGGGTTCGAGCGCGACAGCCAGGTAGACCGGGAAGTGGTCGCTGCCGACGTAATCGAGCCGCCGCATCTCCACGAGGCGGAAGCGGCGGTCGACGAAGAAGTGGTCGAGCGGGAACCGGACCCACCAGTGCTCCGCGTGGAACGTGTTGAACAACCCTCGCCCGCGTCTGGGGTCGAGCAACCCGCCGACCCGAAGGAACAGGTCGGTGGTGCGACTCCAGGCCACGTCGTTCATGTCGCCGCAAACGATGGTCGGCAGAGCGTCGGGCTCCTGCTTCGGATCTTCCTCGCGGGCCCGCTCGATGCGTCGGGCCATGACCGTCAGTTCCGCGTCGCGAGCCGACGACGAATCGTCTTCCTGCGGTGCCGGCGGCCTGGGGTGGAGCACGTGGACGCGGATCGGCCGACCGTTGGCAAGCTCTACCGTCATGTGAATGCTCGGCACGTCGTCCTGCACGACGTTTTCGACCGTCACGTCGCTGATCGGCAAACGGCTCCAGACGGCCATGCCGTAGTAGTTGTCCTGCGGGACGTGAACCGTGTGCGGGTGCGTCTCAGCGAGCAGCTGGTGGATTTCGTCGACCCACTGCTGCGTCGTCTCCGCGCAAGCGACGATGTCTGCGGTCTCCTGGCCGATCACGCCTCGCCACAGGTCGTACGCGTCGTTCTCCTCGAGCACGTTGCTGATGAGCAGCCGGATGACATCATCGTCAGCGTCTGAATCGAGATCCTCGGCCTTGTCACGAACGCGGATGTCCGTGACACGGGAGCCCGCATAGGGCCACACCCACGCCGCCTGTCGGCATGCGACGCCGAGCATTGCCGCCGGGACGAGCCAGTCGTACCAGTCCATGCCGCTACGCCGCTCCAGCAGCGGGTAGATCGCAGCAATCAAGAGCGCCAGCACGATGATCTGGAGCCGCGGGAAATCCCACATCCTCGCCAGCCAGTGGGGCAGACTCGTCTCGCTCAGGATCGTGGCGATGACGAACAACAGGCCGAACAGCACAGCCACCCAGCGAAGCCCGGCTACGAGGATCCAAAGCAGGTCGAGCGGCTCCACGATGAACGTTGTAGGCGACGAGTCTCCACATCGGAACGGCCGGTCAAGCCGAGATTACTCACTCGCTGATGGCGAACCAGACGCCTTGGCTGGCCGGGGCTGGCTTCAGGAAGACGTCGTTGAAGTCCGGATCAAACGAGTCCGGCACGTCGAGCCAGCGGCGGCCATCGACTTCGACCGCTTCCAGCACCGCCAGCGGGACGAACCGCGCGGCACCATGGCCGAGGGCGACCTGGATGCCGTCGCCGTGACGTTCGGCGATCTGCGAAGGCTTGTGGAGCAGGTCAGCGAGGATGGCGTCGTTGTTGTGATCGATCAGCCGGGGCATCGGCACGTCGGGCATCTCCGTCAGCGGATTGAAGTCGCCATCGGCGGGTTCGGGCCAGTCGACCATCGGCCGGGTCCCGTAGCCGAGGCGGGTGCGGAAGCTCTCCACGTTGCCCGGCGGCCAGGCGTTTCTGGCTGTGTCTTGCTGCACCACCGGGTCCTGCTCGGCCGGGCAGAACCACGTCTCACCCTCCTCCAGAAGCCCGACAAGCCAAAGCTGGCCGAGCCACAGAGGTCGCTTGGGCTCGTCTTCAGCCGTGTCATCGTTGAACGCCAGCTGGTTGCGACTGGCGACGTAGTTGAATTGCTTCCAACCGTTGGTGTAGCCCAGGGGCAGCCGGCCGTTGTGATCAGAGGCATAGAAGCCCATGGCACCATGGTTCTGCTTGAGGTTGGCCAGGCAGACCGTCTTGATTGCGGAGTTGCGAGCCCGAGACAAGATCGGCAGCAGGATGCCCACCAACACGGCGATGATGCCGATGACGACCAGGAGTTCGACCAGCGTGAAGGCGGCAGGGGCAGTACGTCTCACGCCCGCAGTCTAAGCCGATGCCACCGGCTCGCCGTCCGGCACAGCTCGCGGCGTCGCGGGCATCAGCAAGTCGGCGGCCTCCTCATCGAGCTTCTCCTTGAATGGCACCAGCAGTTTCACGATCTGCTGCAAGACCCGAATCTGGCTCTGCGTTGCATCCAGTTCCGCCACGAGATTATCGTCGTAATGATCCAGCAGCGGCCTCGTCTGCTCTTCGTAAACCACCATGCGACGGCGGATGACATCGTCTTTGGCATCGTCGACGCGGTTTTCCTTGAACGCCCGACGCTTGAGCCGCTCGACCATCTTTTCGAAGTCTGCCTTGAGGTGGATGATCTTGATGACCTCGATCGTGTCCTCCAGCAGCTTGGCCTGACGCACGCTCCGCGGCACGCCGTCGAGGATGAGCATTTCCGTTTCAGGATGAAACTGGTTGATCATCTCCATGCCGCGAATGAATTGCCGCCAGACGTCGATGGTGAATTCGTCAGGGACGAGTTCGCCGTGACTGGCGTATTCCCAGAAGACGCGGCCGGCGTGCGATTGGAGGTCGAGGCTGCGGAAGATGTCGCCCGTTGCCGAGTGGAAGAAGCCGGGAATGGTCGCCAGGATCTTGCCCTGCGTTCCCTTGCCGCTGCCGGGCGGGCCGAAGAGAAGGATTGCCTTGTACCGTTGAGCCGGCGGCTCGCTTGGAAGAGGGGTGGCGTTGCGGGACACGTCATCCATGCCCCGACTCTACCACGTTCGAGGCTTTATGCCCGGCATCATGTACAGGTTCCTGGCCCGGTATCATGAGCAGCAACGCCGTGAACCCGACGGCTCCGAGGGCGAAGGCCCAGAACCGACTCTCGCGTTCAGCCGGCAGTTCCTCCTTGAGGACGTTCAGGACGGTCGCGCCACACAGGAAGCCGAAGAGCATCGCCACCGCGGCATCGGGCACTGAGACAAAGACGCCGATCCCCCAGCCGACAAGGGTCGCAGCTGCCAAGATCCACCGACCGCGGTGTCGATAGACGTGCTGATGATGCTCCCGCAGGCCCTTGTCGTTGACGAGAAAGTGCAAGCTCATAGCCACTGCAAAGAGCCACATCTCGCCGATCTGGTAATCGGCTTCGCGAACGAGCAGGTAGCTGATGAGAACGTTGTAAAATGCGAAGCTGCCGATGTGGATCCAGAAGATGCCGGTCGGTGCAGCCTTCTTGTCGTCACTCCCATCGCTCGACCTCCCGCGGCCGCATTTGAGCGCGAAGCGTTCGAGGCCGTAGAACGTGCCGAGACCCAGCAACGCCAACAGATAAACTGGCTCGTGCAGCCATGCAGGCACCCAATCCTGGTCGAGTGCCTTGGCGAAGTGCTCGGCTTCGGGCAGCAGGTGGACGAACACGTACGCGACGCTCGTCCCGCCCGCCGCACTCAACCACGCCGACCGCGGCAGCCGATCGAGAAACCGCAACCGGCCGCCGAAGATGTGGATCAGAGCGAAGAGCACGGCGATCGGCAACGCCATCCATTCTGAAGCGGCGGGCATGGTCGATCTTATCGACAAGCCCCGACATCGCTCGTCTAAGGTCAGCCGTGCGGGCGACGATTCTGCTGCTCGTCGTTGCGGCCAGCTGCTTCGCCCTGGCGACGAGCGATCTGCAGTGGCGTCACGCCGAGCCGCCGAGGACTGATCTCTATCTCGATCTGTCAGCCAGCACACGCGGTGCCTGGTGGCGACAGCTGGAACGGCAGGCAGAGCTTGAAGCGTTGACCACCGGACGGATCTACGTCTTCAGCAGCGAGGCTGTCGAAGCGAACTGGCCGGTAGACGTGGCGGAGATCGCCAGCCGGCAGACGCGTCTGGAGATTGCCGCCGATGCCGATGTCGCCGTGGTCCTGACGGACGGGCAGCTGGAGATGACGTCACCGCTGCCGGTGCACGTGGTGCTCGATCCTGCGTTGGATCAGCCGGCGGACCGGGCGGCGAAGCGGCTGTTTCGGGAGGGCGAGCGTGTCGTTCGCGAGACGCGAGAGGAGACGAATGTCGCGATCGAGCCTGAAGCAGTGACATTCGACGTGGCAGGGCGGGACCGTTGGCCCGAGAACGACAAGTTGACCGTGCCGGCGGCGGTGGATCGCGAGCCGGCGGTGCTCGTGGTAACCGACAGAGCCACGCCGGCCAGACCGCTGCGTCAGCATCTGGCGGCGGGCGGGCTGGTCATCTACGCGACGCCGGACGTGCCGACGCGGGCGGTGGAGGCGTTGCTGCCGATCACCTTCGAGCCGCCGAAGGTCGCGGACGATTGGGTGATTCTCGTCGACGTCAGCGGCAGCACGGCGGACCGGGCGGAGGCGTTTCACCAGGCGTTGCAGGTCACGCTCGACGCATTGCCGGAGGCGGCGACGGTGCGGGTTGGAGCCTTCGCGTCGGGCGTGACGTGGCTCGATGCCGGTGCCCCGCTGCCGACGCCGCGTGGGCCGACGAATCTGGACCATGCATTGGCGGCGGAACAAGTCGTTGCCGCCGATCAGGTGCTGCTCATCACAGATGCAGCGGCTGCCATCTCGGATCCGCCCGATCTTGCGAAAGATCTGCACGTCCTGCATCTAGGTGATGGCCCGTCCGCTAGTGTCGCCGCGCTGGCGACGACGGTGCGGATCGTGGGCAACGACCTTCGCTTGGCCGCCGAAGCCGCGGTTCGGGCGGTCGTCGCTTCCGAGCTACAAACAACGCCGACGCTGCTGCGGCTCGATGCGATGGAGACGATCGTCACCCCGTGGCGAGCAGCGTGGCCGAAGGAGCAATCGAAGGTGCTGGCCCGCGAGCCTGTCGTGGCCGCTTCGTGGCAGGTCGGGCCGGGACGCGTCGTGGCGGTGCCGGCGACGGTTTCGCGTGACGTGCTCGATGGCATCGCTCGCGAGCAGGCATCGGCGGTCGAAACGGTCGACGTCGAGTGGGAGCACGGCCCGAAGCTGGCGGTGCGGGTTCAGACAACGACGGCCGGGCGGGTCGTCCTGCACCTCGGCAACCGTGCTGCCGAAGCGTCTCTCGTTGGGCCCGGTTTGTGGCGAGCGATGTTGGACGCTCCACGCGAGGCCGGTGTCGCGGTGGTGCAGGTAGACGGTGAGGTCGTTGAACGTCGTGCCGTTGCCGACGCCTACGCGGAGGAGTTCGTCGCCATCGGCAACAATCGGTCCGCGGCCGAGGCGATCGCGAGCCGGACGGGCGGCAGCGCCGTCTCGGACCTGGTCGACCTTCGACTGCCACAGCGACAAGTCGCGACGAAGTTGACGCCATGGTTCGCGATGATCGGCAGTGTGTCAGCCGTCGTCGCGGCGTGGCGTCTGGCCGGACCCTGGCGGAGGTGATCCGAAGACCCGGAGCGGCGGCACTTGTGCCGCGGTTCTGCGAGCGATAGCAGTTCAATGCGGTAGATCCAGACTCGCGGCACCAGTGCCGCCGCTCCATCGCCGCGTGGTGCGTCAGAAGGTTGACGTAGCCTGCCTCATGTCACGATGGATCGGTCAACGCGTGGTCGTCATGGGGCTTGGCCACTTCGGCGGCGGGATCGCGGTGGCGAAGTACCTGCTGCGGCAGGGGGCGTCGGTGCTGGCAACCGATGCCAAGCCTCGGGCGGAGTTGCCGGACGAGGTCGATGCACTCGAAGCGGCCGGCGTGGCGTTGCGGCTCGGCGAGCATCGGCAGGAGGATTTCGAGCAGGCCGACCTCGTCGTCGCCTCGCCCGCGGTGCCGCCGAAACACGAACTGCTCTCCGCGGCAAAGCGTCGCAACGTGAAGGTGACGACCGAGATGTCGTTGCTCGTCGAGCGACTCCCGACCAAGCTTGTCTTCGGCGTCACCGGCACCAAGGGCAAGAGCACCACCGCGACGCTCCTGGCGAAGATGCTCGGTGCCTGGCGACCAATGGAAGGCGAGCGGGCGGCGAAGGTGCGGGCGACGCGGTCGCCGCACATCGATCTCATCGCCCCGACGCCGCGACGCGTCTGGCTCGGCGGAAACCTGGGCGGCTCGCTGCTCGACTCGATCGAGCAGATCAAGCCGCTCGACTTCGTCGTGCTCGAGCTGTCGAGCTACATGCTCCACTACCTCGGCGAGCGACGCTGGTCGCCGCACGTCGCCGTGGTGACGATGATCGGCACGGATCACCTCGCCTGGCATGGTGGACGAGACGCGTACGTCGCGGCGAAGCAGAACATCGTGCGTTTCCAGAAAGAAACCGACTTCGCGGTCCTGCCGACGGGTTACGCGGATGCTCGCAAGTTCAAGGACCATACCGCGGCCCGGGTCGTCGAATATGGCAAGCGGGCTCATCTGCCGGAGGCGTTTGCACCAAAGTTGCCGGGGAAACACAATCGGATCAACGAGCGCGGCGCCTACGCCGCCGCGGCGGTTGTGGGCGTCTATCCCGATCAGGCGGCGGCTGCGTGTGAGGAATTCGCAGGGCTGCCGCATCGGCTGGAGCTGGTGCACGAGGCGGACGGTGTGCGGTGGGTGAACGATTCCATCGCGACCATTCCCGAAGCCGCCGTCGCCGCGTGCACCGCCTTCGCGGCCGACACCGTCATCCAGATCGTCGGCGGCAGCGACAAGGGTCTCGACACGTCGGAGATGGCGGAGGTCCTGGCAAAGCGGTGCAAGCGGGTGCTCTGCATCGGCGCGATGGGCCAGGCGGTCGCGGAGCAAGTCGGTGAGAAGGCGGAGGTTGTCGAGACGATGGAACGGGCTGTGCCGCGGGCGCGGGAGTTGGCGACGGAATGCGACGTGGTGTTGATGTCGCCCGGGTTTGCGAGTTACGACCAGTTCGTCAACTTCGAGAGGCGTGGCGAAGCTTTCGTCCGACTCGCCGCCGATGTCGCGTAACGTGGAGCGTGCGAATCCTCCTCGCCAATCCCCGCGGCTTCTGTGCCGGCGTTCGTATGGCGATCGACGTCGTCGACCAGGTCCTCAAGAGCCAAGGCCCGCCGGTCTACGTCTATCACGCGATCGTCCACAACCGCCACGTGGTCGAGGACTTCGAGTCGCGCGGCGTGACCTTTGTTGAAGACGTCGACGAAGTGCCGCAGGGCAGCACGGTCGTCTTCAGCGCCCACGGCATCCCGCCGGCCGTTCGGCAGCGGGCGATTGAACGGAACCTGACGATCCACGACGCAACCTGCCCGCTCGTGACGAAGGTGCACAACGAGGTCATCCGCTACGCCCGCGAGGGCTATCACATCATCTTCATCGGCCACCGCAACCACCAGGAAGCCATCGGCACCGCGGGCGAAGCGCCCGACGCCATCACGATCATCGAGACGCCCGAGGAGGCGGCGACGCTCGACGTGCCGACGGATCAGTCCTTGGCGTACGTGACGCAGACGACGCTGAGCGTCACCGACGCGAACAACGTCATCGACGCCTTGAAGCGGCGGTTCCCGACGATCAAAGCACCTCCGAAAGAGGACATCTGCTACGCGACCACGAACCGGCAGGATGCCGTCAGTGCCTGGTCAAAGGAGGCGGATCTGGTCCTCGTCGTCGGCAGTCGGAACTCGAGCAACTCGAACCGCCTCGTCGACCGCGCCGCCGAAGTCGGAACGACGGCCTACCTGATTGACGACCAGTCGGAGATTCAGCCCGAGTGGTTGGACCATGTCGAGACGGTTCTCGTCACCGCCGGAGCCTCGGCACCGGAGGCGTACGTCGAAGGCGTCGTGGATCGATTGCGGCGAGAGGTTGACGCGGAGATCGAGGAGCGCACGCTCGCAGAGGAGACGGTTCACTTCGCGCTGCCCAAGACGGTGCGACGCCTCGCGGTGGTTGGATAGCTTCTGAGGTAGAGCAACTTGCGGACTGTTTACCCGCCCATCCGGGGCTACCCCAGACTATGGAGCCGAAGCCGGCCCCACGCGGACGAGCACCCCGTCCTCCGTCTCCGCGAGCACGCGGTCGGCGGGTGGATCGCGGAGCAAGAGCGTCGACACATCCTCGGGTCGATACTTCGCCTCGAAGGTCGCCAGCGGGTTCGCCGGCCGACGGGCTTCCTCCTGCCAACGCGGGGTCCAGTAGAACGACGTGACGCCGTAAAGGTCGTGCAGGCGGTCGAGATCTTCCCAATTATCGGCGAAGTAGGCCCGCATCACGTCGTCGACTCGCGGGACCTCGACCTCCTCGTGGTACTTCGGGTACCAAGCGGTCAGCGTCTCGTGCGTGACGAGCGCGGGCCGACCGGCGCGGAGCGGCAGGCCGTCGAGGTCGCGCGGGTTGCCGGCGAAGAGGGCGTCGGGTGGCGTCTGGCGGAGGGCTTCGATGATCGGCAGCCGCTCGTCACCGGCTGCGATGAGACGCTGATACTTATTCCACTCGGGGCTCCACGCCCACGTCCACCAAGCGGCAACGGCAGCGAACAAGGCGATACAAGTTGGCAGCCAGAATCGTCGCGGCAGCAGCGACAGCCCGTGCCGCATCGCCAATGGCGTCGCGGCCGCGAGAACGATGCCCACGCCGACCGGCAACGGCACCGCCGTGTGACGGTTCGGCAGATACAGCCTGAACGGAAACAGGAACGCGACCAGCCACACCGCCAGCGACGAGCCGATGACGACGAGCCCGAGCCGAGACCACCGCCAGCCGCTGAGCATCACGACGCCGCCCGTCAGAGCGACGCCCGCCAGCAGCCACTCGAGGTTCCAGCCGATGCCCGACCAGTCCGATTCGAAAAGCTGTTGGTAAAGCGACCAGTCGGTGAAGTACCGCTGCCGGCCGCCGTGGTCGAACATCGGCATCTCACGAGCCTCCGCCCCCGTCACCCGCGGACCGTACGCGTCGGGCACGTCCCGCAGGCCGACCACGACCAACGCCGCGATGCCGAGGACGAGCGCGACGATCCAGCCGCGTGGCATTCGTCGCGTCTGGTAGAGCAGCCACGATTCGTGAGCAATAGCCGCGATCCCGAGCACGGCCAGGACGATCGGGTACAGCAACGCCGACGCGAGCGCCGCAAGGCCGAACAGCCACAGGCGTCGGCTTGCCAGGCCGAGGATGCCGGTTGAAAAGAGCAGCGGCGCGAAGTGCCGTTGCAGCAGCCCCTGCCCGAAGCCGAAGCGTTCGCCGACCTCGATGGTGAAGTAGAACAGGACGAGGACGAAGCCTCCCCAAAGGCTCCGCGACACCCGCAATCCCAGGGAAAACAGGACGATTGCGGTCAGGACGATGACGCCGACAATCGCGACCTCCGCCACGCGTTGCACGTCGCCGAGGGTCGCCATCTGCTGCAGCAGCCATCGCCAACCGACGGGCGACATGGCGTCGGAGGCGAAATGCCTCGCGAGCTCGTCGTGTCGGAGCAGGTCGCCGTCGTAGGCCCGCTGGGCCCAGAAATTGTGCTGCGAGGCGTCGCCGTCGTAAATGTGGTCGTGCAGCAGGGCGGGGCCGTTGTTGAGGAGCAGGTAGATAACCACCACCCCGACCGCCAGGAGGATCGGCGTGCGTCTGGCGTGGAGGATGGTGCGTCGGCTCGGCAAAGGGCTGAGCAAGTTACGCAGCGGCACCACGAGTCGCAAAGGCTGCCGCGTATCGTGGCTCATGCCCGAGTTCGCCTCCAGATTTGCAGCCGTCGGCGGCGTCGAAGACCAGCCGCACCCACTCGCCAACGCGGTCGAGTTGGCAGAGGAGGCTTACGTCGGGACGAACGCGTTCAAGGTGACGAGCGACTTCCAGCCGGCCGGTGACCAGCCGCAGGCGATCGCAGCTTTGGAGCAGGGGCTTCGCGAGGGCAAGAAGTACCAGACGCTGCTCGGCGCCACCGGCACGGGCAAGACGTTCACCATGGCTCACACCGTCGCTCGCCTCGGCAAGCCGGCACTGGTCATCAGCCACAACAAGACCCTCGCCGCCCAGCTCTACGAGGAGATGAAGGAGCTCTTCCCCCACAACGCCGTCGGCTACTTCGTCAGCTACTACGACTACTACCAGCCCGAGGCCTACATCCCCCAGCGAGACATCTACATCGAGAAGGACGCCGGCCGAAATGATGACCTCGACCGCCTGCGGCTCTCCGCCACGAGCAACCTGTCGACCCGCAACGACGTCATCATCGTCAGTAGCGTCTCCTGCATCTTCGGCCTCGGCTCACCCGACATCTACAAGAAGTCGGTCCTGAGCGTTCGGGCGGAGCGGGAGATGGAGCGGGACGACCTGCTCAAGCGGCTCATCGAGCTGCAATACAGCCGCAACGACCTCGACTTCAAACGCGGCACCTTCCGCGCCCGCGGCGATGTCGTCGAGCTCTTCCCGAGCTACGAAGAGTTTGCCTACCGCATCGAGTTCTTCGGCGACGAGATCACCGACATCACCAGCGTCGACCCGCTCACCGGCGAGGAGCTGGGCCGGCACGACCAGATCTTCGTCTACCCGGCTGTCCACTACGTGATGCCGGAGGACAAGATGACCAGCGCCGTCAACTCGATCCGCGAGGAACTGGACGAGCAGGTCATGAAGCTCCGCAGCGAGGCCAAACTGCTCGAAGCTCAACGCCTCCTCGCCCGCACCAAATACGACCTAGAGCAGATGGTCGAAACAGGCGTTTGCAACGGCATCGAGAATTACAGCCGTCACCTCGACGGCCGCAAGCCGGGCGACCGGCCGTACACGCTGCTCGACTACTTTCCAAAGGACTTCGTCACGATCATCGACGAGTCGCACGTCACGCTGCCGCAGCTCAAGGCGATGTACAACGGCGATCGGCAGCGGAAGGAAACGCTCGTCGAGCACGGCTTCCGCCTGCCGAGCGCGATGGACAATCGGCCGCTGAAGTACGAAGAGATGCAGGAGCTCTTTGGGCAGATCGTTTATGTCTCCGCCACGCCGGGGCCCGAAGAGCTGGAGAAGACGGACGGCGAAGTGGCCGAGCAGGTGATTCGCCCGACAGGCCTGGTCGATCCGACGGTTGAAGTCCAACCCGCCCGCGGCCAGGTGCCGCACCTGCTGGCGGAAGTCCAGGATCGCGTCAAACGCGGCGACCGCGTCCTGGTGACGTGCTTGACGAAGCGACTCGCCGAAGACCTCAGCGGCTACATGGCGGAGAACGACGTCAAGACGCGTTACCTCCACAGCGAGATCCAGACGATCGAACGCGTCGAGATTCTCAACGACCTGCGCAAAGGCGAGTTCGACTGCCTCGTCGGCATCAACCTGTTGCGGGAAGGGCTCGATCTTCCTGAAGTCTCGCTCGTTGCGATCCTCGACGCCGACAAGGCCGGGTTCCTCAGGAGCGAGACGTCGCTCATCCAGACCATCGGCCGGGCCGCACGGAACGCGGAGGCGAAGGTCATCCTCTACGCCGACAAAGTCACGCCCGCGATGCAGGCGGCGATGGACGAGACCGACCGTCGTCGCGAGAAGCAGATCGCCTACAACGCCGAGCACGGCATCACGCCGACCACGATCAAGAAGGCCCTCAGGCAGTCGATCGAGAGCGAAGTCAAGGCCCGCAAGACCGTTCGCGAAGCCGTCAAGGAGAAGATCGAAGGCGACGACGTCGGCCGCGAGCAGTTGGTCGCGCTGCTCGAGGAGGAAATGTTGCAAGCCGCCCAAAACCTCGAGTTCGAGCGGGCAGCACAGCTGCGCGACAAGGTCAACGAGCTCAAAGGAGCACCATCGATCCGAAGCGGCGACGGCGATGGCAAGATGCTCCCCGCCAAGGCGGAGGACGATGCGTCGAAGGTCTGGAAGCCCAAGACCGGCCGCCGGCGTCGCGGCGGACGTGGTGGTTGATGGTCGACATCCGAAGAGAATTTTCCACTTGGTCATCCCGAGCGCAGCCGAGGGACCTTGGCTGGATCTGCGTGTCAGGGACGAGGTCCCTCGGCTGCGCTCGGGGTGACGGAGGCAGAGGCGTTTGATCGTGACGCAAGCTCGTCCAGCTTCTCCACCAAGATGTCGTACACTTCCCCAGGTCTCATGCAGTTCATCGACCTCGGCATCCTCCCGTACCGCGACGCCTGGAGGCGGCAGGAGCAGCGGCACGCCGAGGTGCTGGCGGGCGAAGAGGAGACGGTCTTCCTCGTCGAACATCCGCACGTCATCACGCTCGGTCGCCGGGCGGAAGTCGGCCGGTCGCACATCCTCGCAAGTCCCGCGGAGCTGCGGCGGCTGCACGTCGAAGTTGTCGAAACCGACCGCGGCGGCGACGCGACCTATCACGGGCCCGGGCAACTCGTCGCCTATCCCGTCCTGCGGCTCATCGATCACAAGCTCAGCGTCGGCAGCTACATGAAGCTTCTGCAAGAGACCGTTGTCGCGGTGTTGAAGCAGTTCCACGTCGACGCCGCACTCGAATGCGGGGCACCCGGCGTCTGGGTAAGCGATCCGCGGCACGAGGAGACGTCCAAGATCTGCGCGGTCGGTGTGCGGGTAAAGAAGGGCGTGACGCTTCATGGCTTGGCGCTCAACGTCGA
Source organism: uncultured Tepidisphaerales bacterium (assembly GCA_964388485.1). Lineage (GTDB taxonomy): Bacteria > Planctomycetota > Phycisphaerae > Tepidisphaerales > Tepidisphaeraceae > JBCDKH01. The sequence goes on from CAYMAS010000001.1 coordinate 193,584, forward strand.
GCTGGACATGAGCAAGTTCGACCTGATCGACCCGTGCGGTCTCGGTCGGCCGGTGACGAGTTTGCACCGAATTTTGGGCGAGCGGTGCCCCTCAATGGCGGCGGTGAAGCCGGTGGTGAAGCGGGCACTTCTGTCGCGACTTGCCCCGCCGGCGGCTGCAGATCATTCTGCGTGAGTGCCTGCCGACGCAACGGACCCTCTCGCCGCTCCTTACACGCCCCCGCCAACGGACAAGCTCCAGGCGAAGCTCGACGCGTGGCTGCCGGACGCGTGGTGGATGGTCCTGCCGATGGCGGTCTTCCTCGGCATCCTTGCGCTGGGCGGGTACGCCTCCGATTGGTTCGGCGAGTTCGGCGGCTACGTGGTCGCTTACGTCGCCCGCACGCTCATTGTCGGCGGCATCCTGATCTGGCTCTGGAAACGCCTCATGGCACCGGTCAAGTGGACGCACCTTGGGCAGGGCGTGATCTTCGGCATCATCGGGACGTTCCAGTGGATCGGCTGCGACAAGCTGCTCCTGGCGGCGCAGGAGAAGCTCACGCCCGACCCCGAATCCGCCGGCCGAATCATCTTCACGCTCCTCGGCACGGTGAACCCTCAGGACGGCTACAACCTGTTCGAGCGGATCGATTCGCCGATCTGGCTCGTGCTGTTCATCGTCGTCCGTCTGCTCGGGCCGGTGCTGGTGGTGCCGGTGATGGAAGAGATTTTTTGGCGGGACTGGTTGTGGCGGGGCATCATCGCTCCGAGCAACTTCCGCCTGGCGAAGGTCGGCGAGTGGGACGCGACGGCCTTCATCGTGACGAGCCTGGCCTTCGCGGTCGTCCACCCGCAGCGGCTGGTCGCAGTGCTTTGGGGGTTGCTGGTAGCGTGGCTGCTGATTCGGACGCGGAGCCTGGGCAGCATCATCGTCATGCACGCGGTAACGAATCTGCTGCTGGGCTTCTGGGTGCTGTCGGCAGAGTCGTTGTTCGGCCTGAAGACTGAGTGGTACTTCTGGTGAGACCACGTGGTACTTCTGGTGAGACCACGTGGTACTTCTGGTGAGACAATGTGGTACTTCCGGTGAAGAAGTGTCAAGCCGATTGCACCGCCGGGATCATCTGGTAGTCTCTCGCGCGGCGGGCAGGATGCCGACGCCGCACAACCCGACTCTCACGCATAAGGAAGGTCAAGGATGACCCGACCCTCGCGACCCGGCCCCGGCGGAAAGCTGGCGCTCTTCGAAGTTCTTCGTGGCGGTGACGATGCACCCGCCGCCGCATCAGCTTCCGCTGCCGCCCCGGCACCGAGCCGCAGCTACGACGGTCCGGCGATGTTCGACGTCTCGACCGACGGCGGCAGGATCCAGCTCAGCGTCGCCCCGATGATTGGCGTCGCCGTGGCGGGATTGATGGTGGCGAGCGTGGGCGTGGCGTTCTTCTTCGGCCGAGCCAGTGCGGGCCGGGTAACGCAGGAACTGCCGACGGCGGGTGCGGGCACGACAGAGCTTCGGCCCGAGGTGCTGGACCTGAGCGATCCCGAAGCTCACATCGCGATGCCGGCGGCGACGATGGTGCCGCTGCCGGAGACGGTGCGGGTCACCAGCACCCCGGTTCAAGCTGCCGCCGAGCCGGCGGTCGTGTCGTCTGCGGAGCAGAAGCGGGTGCTGGGGCTCAACTACCTGCTGGTCCAGAGCTACCACCCGAGCGAGCGTGCCGGTGCCGAGGCGACCGTCGCGATCCTGCAGAACGCCGGCATCGGTGCGACGATCGAGACCGGCGTCCGCGGCTGGAGCAGCTACCTTTGCGTCGTCGGCACCGAGCCGTTCAAGCGGATCTCACGCAATCCGGAACTCGAGGCCTACAAGGCCCGCCTCGAACGCGTCGGCCAGGAACAGGCGGGGCGTCGGGGAATCAAACGGTTCGACCCGCACATGATCCGCTGGGGGCGATGAGCGGCGATTTAGGAAGGCGTCGAAGCAGACGAAACGGCCGCGACAAGAGGTGTCGCGGCCGCTGTCGTTGGGAGCGGAGAGAGGGGGATTCGAACCCCCGGTACGGTAAACCGCACACAGCATTTCCAGTGCTGCCCCTTCAGCCACTCGGGCATCTCTCCAGGGCGGGCACGATAGGCACCAGAGGCTTGGGATGCGTCAGACCCACAGAAGCGACCCTCCGGTCTGCCGCTGCGGGGCTGATGAAGCATGAGCCTGTCGCTGTCTTGGAAGACGCTGCGTTACAGCGAAACGCCGAAGTTGTTACGGAGGATTGTGAAGTCGCCGAGGTCGACAAAGGTCGATTGGTCGAAGTCGGTGAAGACGCTGTAGCCCGGGTCGACCTGCGTTCTGCCGAAGCTGTTGCGCAGCGCGGTGAAGTCCGCCAGATCCACGCGGCCGTCGCCGGTCGCGTCGCCGGGCAGAACCCGCACGCTGAACGCCGGCACGTCCTCGAGCGGCTTCTGTGAGAAGTCGGTAATGCTCGACAGGAACGAGATGTCTGCTTCGCCCAAATTGATCGGTGAGAGCAGGCCGAATGTCGCAATGTCCGTGCTCGTGTCGTAGCTGAACGCGGACACGTTCAGAGCGAGCTGGCCGCCGTTGAACGAGGCGATCAGTTCATCACCGTTGGCGATGACTCGCTCGCTGAACCGGACGCTGATCGTGTCGACGCCGTCCAGCGGAGAGACCACCTCGGTCGCAACGCCGCTGTCGAGGATCTGCAGCCCTCGGTCGTCGCCGATGCCGCTGAAGACCAGTGGCGTCCAATTGCTGCCGGACATCCAGGCGTCGACGACGGTCGGGGCTTCGTTGTTGAAGGCGGTGGCATCGACGTTGAGGTAGTACTGCCCGACGGAGCCGAAGTCGGTGTAGCCGGTCTTCGGGTTCGTCAGCGGGTCGCCCCGGCCGACGCCATCGATCTGGACGAGGTAGTCGCCCGGTGCGAAGTCGCCGCTGATGACGCTGTTGAGCAGGAACTCGGGATTGTCGCTGTCGACGAGCGTGAACGTGCCGTCGCCGTTGTCGCGATAGAGGGTCAGCTCGGTATCGAGGTTCGGCCCGACGGCAACGACGTCGGCCGTGATGGTGAGGTTGCCGCCGCCATGGGCGAAGGCGAAGGTATCCTGGTCGAAGCGGGTGGTGATCGTGCCGACGACTTCTTCGGCGTCGCCGTTAGCGTCCTGCATGAGCACCGTGGCGGCGGAGCCGATGACGTCGGAATGGTCGTCGGCCTTGATGCCGGCGCCGTTGGTCGAGCTGCCGATGAGCGAGATGTCGTTCTGGAAGGTGACGGTGGAGTTGGCGTATTCGCCGGCCGACCACTGCGTCAGCTGCTTGTTGTAGCCGATGCCCATGATCGGTGCCCAGCCGACGAAGCCGGAGTCGTGACCGTTGTAGTACTCCCCGTCACCACCGAAGCCCGACTCGCCATCGTGGCGGAGACCGAACGTGTGACCGGCTTCGTGAGAGGTGGCTTCGGCGATGCTCTTGGAGTTGTTGCCCAGCGCGTTGGTGAAGACGAAGGCGGGCGTGTCGGAGCTGAATCGGAACGAATTGAGGATCGCCACGCCGCCCGCTCCGCCGAACCAGTTGTCGGCACCGATGGCGATGCGGACGCCCCACTTGTCGTCGCTGCCGCCGGTGCGACGCAGGTCGGCGTCGGACGGCTCCACGGTGGTCACGTTGATGTTGAACGGAGCGAAGTCCTCGGCCACGCGGCCCCAGATTTCCTGGATGCGGAACCGCTCGGTGTCGCTGAAGTTGTTGAAGTCGGTATCAAGCGACCAGGCAGGCGTGTTGATGACGCTCGGGCCGCCTTGCGTGTTCCACTGCGTGCCGGTCGTCGTGTGCCCGGTGAAGTCGAGGTAAATGACCTTGTCGGCACCGGGCAGGCTGTTGAGGTTGAACGTCTCGGCGAAGTCGTAAGGCGGCTCGACGAACGTGTCCTGCGGCTGCATGACGAACGCGTCCAGACTCGGCTGCGGCGCCGGCAGGACGTGGATGCTCCCATGATCGTGCTCGTCATGAGGCTCCTGGAAGGTCGAGGCGTCGACGTCCACAAGCCCCTGGGCCGGAGCACCGTCGACGTCGTAACCGGCCTCCACTGTGTCGCCGATCGACAGCCGCGTGCCGCCTAGCTCGTCGGCAACGGCATCCGGCAGCGACACCGACAGCAGCCTGCGGGCCTCGACGGCTTCCAGAAGAACGCGGCGGGTACGAAGGGGACGGATCTGGCGGAGGTCTTGGATCATGAGCAACAAGGGTCTGACAAGGATTCGCTGCGACCGACCATTCGGACGCACGACAAGCGGGCCTTCATGCAGTAGCAGATTTACCCGCTGCGGGTTCACGCGGTCGCGAGATTCACCTCAAAAGGGAAGCAACTTTCGTCGACAGCCGAACTCGCTCCGTCCTGCGTCGCACGGACGGCGTGATCCTTACAAGCGGAACCTTCGGTTCTAGATCGTCACGCCGAAGCTGTTTCGCAAGATCGTGAAGTCGCCCAACGAGATGAAGCCGTCGCCGTCGAAGTCGATGAAGACATTGAAGTTCGGCTCCAGGACCGTCGTCGAGAACGCGTTCCGCAACCGCGTGAAGTCCGTCAGATCGACCCGGCCATCGCCGTCGGTGTCGCCCGGCAGGACGGCCAGTTCGATGTCGCCCGACAGCGGCAGGCCGGCGAAGTCCGTCGCGCCGGCGACGGGCGTCAGGTCAAATCGGCCTGCCGTCAGCGGCTGATCGATGGCGAATGTAGCCGTCGCTGCGACCTGATCATCGGCAATTTTAGTGAGGTCCAGCCCGTCGAGCGCGGTCGTCATCACCGGCTCGCTGAAGCGGACTGTCAGCGTGTCCAGGCCACTGAAGCCGGCCACCACGCCCAAATCCACGCCCGCCGCCATCACCTGCAGGCCGATGCCGCCGACGGGATCGATCCGCTGCAGCGTCTGACTGTTCCACGACGACGACGACAGGTAAACGTCCTGGATCGTCGGCGCCACCGTGTCCTCCGGCATCGCGTCGACAGTCAGCGTGTACTGCCCTATCGAGCCGTAGTCGCTGTATCCACTCGGCGACGACGTGAGCGGATCGCCCGACCCGACGCCGTCAAGCCGCGCGACGTACGTACCCGCCGATTCAACGCCCGCGTAAGCCGCATCGAGCTGATCGAACGGGTCGACCGTCGCCACCGGCACCAGGGCCGAGCCTTCCTGCCGAAAGAGCTCCAGCTGCACGTCCAGGTTCGGCCAAAGGTCCGCCACGTCGACGCTCACGTCCAGAACGCCGCCGCCGTGCTCGAAGACGAAGACGTCCTGATCGTTCTGCCGCGAGATGACCCCCTCGACAACGCCGTCCGCCGCCTCGTCCTGATCGAGCGTCAGGGCAGTCGTGATCGAGTCGCCGACGTCATCATCACGGAAGCCGAAGCCATTCTCGGCACTAGCGATGATGAACAGGTCGTCGTCGAACGTGTTGGTCGCGTTCCAGTAGCCGCCGTCGCTCCATTGGGCGAAGGTGCTGTCGCTGGAGCCCATGATCGGCGACCACCGGCCGACGTCGCTCTGATGGCCGCGATAGTACTCGACGTACTGCAGGTTCTGCACGACGCCGTCGTGGTTGAGCCCGAGCGTGTGGCCGATCTCGTGGCTGATCGTATTCGTCATCGCCGCGTACGACGCCTGCCCCTGACCGCCGAAAACGTTGTTGAAGACGTACGTCGGCGTGTCGGAGTTCCACGTGAACGAGTCCAAGTAAGCCACGCCCGCCACGTTCGGAAAGAACCAGTCCGTATTCGATCCGCCGATGACCACCCGTTGGCCCCACCGCGTGTCGCCGAAGCCGCTGTTGATCAGGTCACTTGCCGGCGGCTCCTGTGTCGTGACGTTCACCTCGAACGGCGCGAAGTCTTCCGCCACCCGTTGCCACAGACCACGGATGATGCTCAACTCGCCCGTCGTGAAGTCGTAGCTGGGGTTCGTCGAGAAGGCCGGCGTGTCGATGGGGCCGTAGTCATCGTTCCAGAACGTGTTCGTCGTGATGTGGCCGTCAAAGTCGAGGTAAATCGTATGATCCGCTTCGGGTCGGCTGCTCAGCGAGAAGGTTTCGTCGAGCAGCGAACTGGACGGCGCTGAGTCGTCAGGCTCGGGCGATGGGCCGACGGTGCCCACCTGCGGCACGGGCAGGATGCCGACCTCGTGAACGTGCGGCCGGGTCGACTTGTCGAAGTCGGTCATGCCGCCCAGTGCGATGCCATCGAGGTCGAGGCCGTCCCAACTCGCGGAGAGGAGGCGGCGGGCTTCGAGGCGTTCAAGGGGCTTCATCATGGTCAGGAGGCGGCAAGGCCGAGGGTGACGAGCAACAGCAACACGTGTCAAGATGAAAATGCGTTGTCGCAGGACGACCCGAGCGAGCCGCCCTTAGACGCTCGTGAAGGGGTGCCGGTTCGTCGTGGCATCGCCCCAGGCCGTACCGTCCCCCATGCCCACCGACGCCCAGGCCACGCTCGAGCATGCCGGCGTGTTGCGGCGTCGGCTGCACCAGATACCGGAACTCGGCTACGAGGAACACGAGACCGCCAAGCTCATCCGCGGCGAACTCGATCGGCTCGAAATCCCGTATGCCGAAGGCCCGGACGACGCACCGACCGCGACCGTTGCGGTGCTCGGCGATACGACCAAGCCATGCGTCCTGCTCCGGGCGGACATCGACGCGTTGCCGATCACCGAGGCCACCGGTGCCGAACACGCCAGTCGCCACAAGGGCACGATGCACGCGTGCGGCCACGACGGTCACACCGCCAACCTACTCGCCGTCGCGGCCATGCTGCGGGATCGCAACGACCTGCCGAACTGCGTCAAGCTCGTCTGGCAGCCAGCCGAAGAAGGTGGCGGCGGCGGCAAGCGGCTGTGCGACGCGGGCGTCCTCGACGAAAGTGAGCGATTCGGGCCGAAGGTGTCGGCGGCGTTCGGGCTCCACGGCTGGCCGCTGCTGCCGATCGGCTACGTCGCCACCCGGCCCGGACCGTTGCTTGCCGCGACCGACACCTTCGAAACCAGCTTCACCGGCCAAGGCGGGCACGCGGCGTTCCCGCACTTCACCCGGGACCCGCTCATCGTCGCCGCCTCGGCGGTGTCGGACGTGCAGCAGGTCGTCAGCCGCGAGACGGACCCGACCGAGCCGGTGGTTATTAGCGTCACCCGCTTCCACGCCGGCACCGCGAACAACGTCATTCCCGGCGACGCCGTCATCGGCGGGACGTGTCGGACGCTCTCCAACGAGTCACGACAGGCGTCGCAGGCGGCGATGCGCCGACGATTTGAAGCCGCGGCGGCGGCGGGACGATGCCACTTCTCGTTCACCTGGAACGACGGCTACCCGGCGACGGTGAACGACCCGGCGATGGCCGACCTCGTTCGCCAGGTCGCCGGCAAGAGGTTCCTGCCGGCCGACCGCCCGGCAATGGGTGGCGAAGACTTCAGCTACTACCTGGAGCGGGTGCCGGGCTGCTTCTTCCTCATCGGCCTCTGCCCGCCGGATCGCGAGGACTACCCGTCGCTCCACACCGACCGATTCGACTTCCCCGACGACGCCCTCGCGACCGGCGTCGATATGATGGTGCGGCTCGTCGAAACGTACCGAGCGGCGTAGGTCGATCGTCCCCGTACGAGTCACGCTTGGAACGAGGGCTTCCACCAAAGGCGCGTCATCCCGAGCGAGCGCAGCGAGCTGAGGGACCTCGTCTGGATCCACGCTACGCAAACGTCGTCCCTCGGCTGAACTCGAAATGACGGGGTCGGAGCACGACGTCTCGCTACTCGCGCTCGTCGGTGGCGAACAGGCTGGTGTTACTGAAGCTCGTCGGGCTGCCGGTCGGCAGGCTCATGAGGATCAGCTGCGAACCGTCGCCGGTCGTGTCGATGAGTCTGCCGCCGAAGTCGCCGGTGGGGCCGTCGGCGATTGAGACGCCAAAGTTGTTGCGGAGGATGGCGAAGTCGAAGAGGTTGACCCAGCCGTCGTTGTTGACGTCGCCGCCGTTGAATCCGGGCGAGTTGAACGCGCCGCGCAGGATCGTGAAGTCGGCCAGGCCAACCGCACCGTCACCGTCGAAGTCGCCGGGAGCGTGGCTGAAGGTGGCACTGGAGAAGGCGTACCGGCCACGCGTCTCGGGCGGCAGTTCGAAGGCATTGCCGGCCACGTCGGTGACCGTCGACCGCGGGAAGAGACGCCAGTGCCCGCCCGGCAGCAGGACGCCGTCGGCGGCTTCGACTTCCACCTGCGTGTTGCCGCCAGTGAGCGACGTGACGCTCAGCAAGTTCACGTCCGCCGTCAGACCGTCCTCGCGAACGAGGACGAAGTCGCTCGCCGTCGGCGTCGCGATGGCTTCATCGAAGGTCAGCACCGACCGGGCAAACCCGCCTTGAAGTGTTTCGACCGCGAGCAATTCCGGAGCGGCTGAATCGCTCGTCCAGGCGTCGAGGATGGCGACGGCGTCGTAGTTGCCCTCGACGACGGCCCAGTCGCGGGCGGTCATACCGTCGCGGTCGACCTTGTTCTTGTCGGCACCGAGCTCGAGCATCCGCTGCGTGTGCGGGTTCGTCAGGTTGATCGCCTCGACGATGGTGGCGCGGCTCGTGATCGCCGACCAGTGCAATGCGGTTCGGCCCAGATCATCCTTGACGTGGACGTCGGCACCGAAGTCGACGAAGCGGTCGAGCCGATTGCTGCTGTCTTCGGCGGTGACGAGGTCGATGCGGCCCGAGCTGTCTTGGTAGCCGATGCCCGCGAAGTGGGCGGCGGCGGCGACCATGAGCGGCGTCATGCCGTCGACGTCCTGGAGGTTGATGTCCAGGTCGAGCCGGTCCGCGATGGGCAGGACGACGTCGAGCGTCTGGTGGATGCCGCCCATCATGGTGGAGGCGGAGGCATGGAGCAGGCCCCGGCCGCTCTTGTCCCAGATCGCAAGGTAGTCCTCGTCGGACCCTTCGTTGAGGATGCCGGGCGGGTGTCCGACTTGAACGAAGACGTGCGCGTAGCTCAGGTTGGCCAGCGAAGCGGGGTAGCCGCTGTTGGCCCAGACGCGGCCGGTCTCGGCTTCGACGGCCTCGATGGGTTCGCCTTCGACGTTCGTCAAGGTGAGCATCGCCCGAGCCGGAACGGTGAAGCTGACGGTCAGGCCGTCGTCGCTGAGGGTGACGGGCACTTCGTTCGTGCCGCCTTGCGAGGCGAGTCGGCCCCAGGCGTCGGGGTTACCGTTCTCGTCTTCGAGGGTGAGGTGAGCTTTCCAGACGTCGGCGGCGCTGAGGAGGTCGTCGGGCGTGTCGAACCGCATCTCGACCTGGCGGGCGTCGTTGGCCATGTTGACAAGGACGGCAGTGTGGGAGCCGGCGTTTTCGTCGACGAAGGTGGCGGCGTGGAGTCGGCCGCCGTTGGGGCTGTTGGCGTTGCGGGTCCACGAGTCGATCAGGACGCTGCCGGGCCTGACCCAGCGGGCCAGGTGCTTCGTGCCGGCATATTGGCCGCCTTTGACGGTGATGTCCCGGCCGTCGTCATCCTGTTCGCCGGTGCGGTAGTACCACGAGCTTCGCCCGTCGCCTTCGCTTTGCCAGGTGACGTGCGCGCTCAGGCCGCCGTCGTTGAGGTAGGCCAAGGCTTCTTCGAGGTAGAACATCCCGCCGGTGATGGAGGTCGTTCCCTTGCCGCCCGACTCGGTCGACCAGACAGGCATGCCCGTCGCTTCCGCGACGTCGGCCCACGTGTCGGCATCGTTCGGCGGGGCGTAGTGGGTGCCCCAGATCGTCTCCGGCAATGCCTCGCCGCGACGGGCGTAGGCATCGACAAGCGCGTCGGTCCATTCGAGGAACCGCAGGTCGCCGAAGTGCAGGTCGTCGGCGATCATCAGCTTCGTCTCGAGGCCCAGGTCCTCGAAGTGCGACTGCACGACGTAGAACGTCTCGGCGAGCTGGTAGGGCGTGTACTGCGTCGAGGGGTACGACTGGACGAACAGCGGCTCGTTCTGCAGCGAGATGACGTCGACATCGACGCCGTACTCCTGCTTGGAGAGGATGACGTATTGCGCCAGGTACTCGGCGAATTCCTGTCGCATCTCCGGCTTGAGGCTCCCGCCGCCGCCGCTGATGTCGTGGTTGACCTTCATCCACCACGGCGGCGACCAAACGGCGCCCATGACAGTCTGATCCTGACGCAGCTCCAGCTGCTGGGCGTAGGCCATCGAGGCTTCCAACGCTCCGGTGTTGAAGCCGTTGCGGTTGCTCGACAGCGGGTCGTTGTTGTCGTTGTACCGCTCGAACTCCTGGGGGATCGGCAGACGGACGATCGTCGCGCCAAGATCGTTGGCGATGTCGTTGTAGAAGTGCGCCTCTTCGTAGACGGGAGGCGTGATCCAGTCGACCATCGACGAGCCGAAGCCATCGATCGTCTGGCGGCGGTCGTCCATGTCGACGTTGAGCTCCACCACCGGCAACGCGGCGGAAAGCAGGCGACGGGGCTCGAGCGTCTCGAGACTCAACGATGGAACCGGCGAGGCGGCAGGGAGAGAGTTCATCAGGCGAAGCGGAGGGCGGAAGAGGTCGCGGACGTGGTGGCGTTTCAGATCGGACGAAACCAGCAGCAAGCGGGTTCGACCTAGTGATAATTCGGCACGTCCGAGTTGTGGTGGGCGTGCCCCATGGCGAAGGTCGATCAGGTCGCGATCGCGACGACGACCGATAGCGCTAAGGCAGCCAGGATGAGACCACCGATCAGGTAAATCGTTAGCTTGAGCGATTCCAGAACCAGCTCCCGCGGCGTCGCGACCTTCGTCGCCTTGTAAGCGAAGCTGATGCCGAGGACGAGCGGCACCAGCAGCCACGGCCAATGGTCCCACATCGGGGCGGGCGAGAGCAAGGGCACCCACGGGTCGAACAAGTCGGGCGACGCGTCATCCATCAGGCCGGCCTCCGTGGTTTGGCGGCACGGTCGGCGGCGTCGAGGAGGGCGACGAGGTTCATCATGCCCGCTACGGCGACGTACAGCACGCCGATGTCGCCGAGTCGGGCGGTCGGCTTCTGGAACTCGTTGTTCGCCGCGATGACGCCGCCGTAGCCGGCGACGAAGGTGGCCGGTCCGGCCAGTGCCTGCGGGACGAACCAGAGGCTCCGCGTCAGGCTGCCGACGGGTGAGGCGACGAGCGTCCATCGGCCGTCACGCGTCAAGGTGCGCTCCCCTTCGACGTAGCCCGGCAGGTCGATGACCCGCACGCCGCCGACGAACAACCCGCCGAGGAACATGCCGCCGATCGCCAGAAAAATCGTCAACGCCCGCCACCGCTCGCCGATGAGTAGGTGCCCCAGTCCCGGCAGCACCCAACCCAACACACCCGCCAACCAAGGCGGCATCGACGGCTCTTCGTTGAGGCGAGGCATGCAACGGATCCCAAGGCAGACGCGCTAGCCGAGCACTTCGAGGTGCGTGTACTCGTCGAGGTTGAACGTGAAGATCTCGCCATCGTTCTTGCGAATGACAAGGCGGTCGAGCCACAGCTTCTCCCCGCGGCTGTGGGCGTACCAGGAGCCGGTCTGCTTCTGCTCGTAGCTGACGACGACGCCCTCGTGCTCGGTGCCCCACGCGTAGTGCCGGGCAGCGATCTGCTGGACGATGCGGACGCGAGCCCCAGGGACGAGCTTCGACCGGATGGATGGGTCGACAACAGTTTCCGAGGATGACGCTTGGTCCTGAGCCATGAGGGCAGCGACTGTAGCAGCGACTCCGTCACGTCGCACAAGAACCAGTATCTCCCACAGGTCGGGCGATTGATCCCAATGCAACTGGTCTCCGTTTCCTAAGCCGACGGACTTAGTCCGTGGGTCGGGTGGACGGTAGAACGCTCACGATTCCAAAGTAAACACCCGCACCCAATCCCATCGTCCCGACCAACCTCCCGACCGACCCGACCAGGTCCGCTTCACCCAGCCACTGCACCGGAAGACAGACCCCCACCATCACGCCCGTCCCCAGCAACATCACCAACACCGGCCGCACGCTCCGCGACAACCCCATCCCGCCGACGCGACGGTCGAGGAGCCACAGCATCACCAACGACTGAATCGCGAAGCTCGCCAGCGTTCCCACGGGCATGCCAACTTCGCCGTAGCCACACGGCAGGAGCCAGATCAGCGGCAGCTCGATCGCCAGGTTGATCGCCAGGTTGATCCCTGCCCAGATCAGAGGCAGCCGCGTCTCGTGCAACGCGTAGAACGCACGGTTCAGGATCTGCTGCAAGCCGAACGCCCAAATCGCCGCCGCGTAGATCGTCACGCTCATCGCCACCAGCCGCGTGTCGTCAGGCGTGAATCGGCCTCTCTCGAAGAGCACCCGCACCGCGTCCGTCGAAACCAGCATCAACCCCGCACTCGCCGGCAGGCCTATGTAGAGCGCCTGCTCTACGCCGCGACGCAGCGTCTGGCGAAATGCATCGCTCCGCCCGTCGCCGATCGTCGCCTCCTTCGACAGCCGCGGAAAGATCGCCGTCGCCAAGGCGATCGCGAAGACGCCCAGTGGAAACTGGTAGAGGAATTGCGCCCAGTTCAACCGTGCCGCCGCCCCGGCGAGCATCGGCGTCAAACCCGCCAATTCCCCGCCCACATCCGCTGCCAGGAAGAACGCGATGCCCTTATCCAGCAACACGCCCACCTGCAGAACCGCCGCCGACAACGCCACCGGCAGGCCCAGCCGCACCATCTTCCGCGTCGAATGCGACCAAACCCCGTCTCGCCACCGCAGCGTGAATCCGCATGCGATCAGCCCCGGCACCAGCACCGCGACCTGCAACACCCCACTGACCAACACCGCCGCCGCGATGACCAGCGTCGCCTTCGACCGACCGTCGTCGTCCGACAAGTCGAAGCCGAACCACGTCAGAACGATCGCCGCGATCAGGCACACGTTGAGCACCACGCTCGCCGCCGCCGGGGCACCGAACCGTTCGCGCACGTTGAGGTAACCGCTCAAGAAGGCCGCCCCGCAGATCAGCACGACGTACGGCAGCATGATCGCCGTCAACGTCAACGCCAGCCGATGATCCCACCGCTCCACGCCGATCCAGAGCCACCCGAGCAAGGCCGCCTCGCCGACCAGAACGATGCCGATCAGCACCAGGATCAGAAGATTCAGACCTTGGCGGGCGAAGGTCTCCGCTTCCGCCTGCCGGTCCGAGTCGTGGTGGAGCCGGCCGTAGATCGGAATGAACGCCGCCGACAAGGCGCCCTCGCCGAAGAGCTTGCGGAACAGGTTCGGGATCGTGAACGCGACCGTGAACGCCGACCAGACCGGCCCGGCTCCGAATGCCGCCGCCGCGATGGCTTCGCGGGCCAGACCCAGCACGCGCGAGCCGAACGTGATGGCCCCGATGAGTCGGGCGTTGGAGGCGACGGACCGCAAGGGGCCGGTTGTAGAGCAGCCACGGATCGTCGGCAAGCGGCCGACGGTCCCGGAGCGACTACCCCGGAGGCCTTGAACGCATCGTCATCGACGTATCCGGACCTCGCTCACCCCAAGGCCCCATCATCCAGCGCGTCCAACAACGACACGGGCTCGCCGTGCTTCGACGACAGCTCCGACGCCGCCATCGGCGGGAAGTACGTGCGGTCCGGCGGGATCACGTACGACGCGTAGCACAATGCCGCCGACGTCATCACGAGCCCGAGGATCACGATGCCGCCGCGGACCATCGTCCTTTCGCTCGGCAAGTCGATCGAATCCATCGCCTGCCAAACGCGGGGCAGGCGGTTGTGACAAGACAGGTCGTGGTGCATGGGTTCCTCCGTGCCAGCGTGAGACGCCTCGCGCGTCGCTTTACATCGCCCCGCCACAGACGCGACTGTTGCAGCGGGCCGCAGACTCGGTGCGTCAGCTTGCCGCCGTTTCACGTCCGACGGCACCTAAGCTGCGGGCGATGTGGACTCGCTTCGTCATGCTGTTGTTGACCACCGCCTTCGCCAGTGGCTGCGTCGGGCGGTCGACGCTGAAGGAGGACGAGCGGCCGACGAGCCAGCCCGTGGCAGACTTGGGCCAAGGCTACTTCGACGAGCGGCTCGAGGCCTTCGTCGTCCCGCCGACTACGTGGGAGCTGGACCCGCCCAAGATCGACGACGAGCGGTCGCATCTGACGTGGCTCAGCCCGACGGGCGACACGGCGTACGGCGTCGTCTTCTTCCAGCTGCCGCGGATCGTCGCCTTCGTGCCGGGCGGTGAATTCCTGCACAACCGAGCCGCTGACGGTTACATGGAGGCGCTTCAGGAAGAGACCGGCGAGGCGACCTTGATCGAGAAGCAGTGGGTCGACGAAGAGCAGGCGATGCGGATGGAGGCAGAGGGCGGGCCTTACCACATTCGGTCGGTCATGCGGATCCGCGGGCTGACTGGCTGGAGCGTCTACGCGGGAACCCTGCGGGATCGTGAAGTCAACGAGGAGGAGCTTGATCTGGCGGTTCGGGCTCGTGAGGCGACGCGGGTCGGCATGGACGCCGCCGGGGGTGCCGAAGCGGCTGAACAAGCCATCGCCGGTTCAAGTGAGAAGACTGCAGAAAATCCCAAAAACTAGCCGCCGGCGGAAACTGGTAGACGAGTGGGTTGTCTGAATCGGCGAACGGGACGACACTCCGTTGTCTCACGAAAGGAGCACGTCATGCTCAAAGTCACATCAATGCTTGCCGTACTTTCTCTGGGCATAGGCGGCGTCGCCGGCTCAGCCTTCGCCGACCGAAGCGACCTGCGCGACCGCGACGAGCGACGTCGCGAGATCCTGCGACGCGACGACTTCCAGCAGCCCCGGCACCAGAGTGCCCGCGACCGCTTCCTCGCCGACCGGCGGGGCGAACGCGTTTCCCGCGTCGTTCGCATCGACGACGATCGCCGGTTTGATCGTGATCGATATGATCGCCATCGATACGTTCAGCGGGACTACCGCGGCTACGACCGGTCGCCGCGACGGATCGTCCGCCGATCCACCGTGCTTCCGGCGTGCGGCAGGAGCTTGTGCGTCGACCGCTGCGGGTGCGTCACGCGTCGGCCGATCGTCCGCCAGCGGGTTCGCGACCGCGTTTACGTCCGTCCGACGTTTCACGAACCTCGAGGGTACTATCACGACCGCCGCGTGTACCGAACCCCGAGGTTTGCGCCCTCCTATCGGTACCGCCCCGTCCGAGATCTGTACCGCTATGACGCCGGCTGCTACCGACCGTTCGTCCGCAGCCGCTACGTCCGCCCGGGGCTTTCGATCGGCTTGACCTTCTAGCCGCCGGTCTTGCGACTCGGCCTCAGCCGACGGATGATCGACCCGATGCCGTCCGACAACAAAGCCCAACCCGCCGACGCGGAGCCTAAGCGGCTCCGCGTCGTGCATGTCATTACCCGCATGATCGTCGGCGGTGCGCAGGAGAACACGCTTCTCAGCTGCGAAGGTCAGCACGACCGCGGGCACGAAGTGACGCTGCTGGCGGGGCCGACGGAGGGTCCGGAGGGCTCGCTGGTCGAGCGTGCAAGTCGTTACGGGTACAGGTTTAGCGAGATACCGAGCCTCCGCCGCAGCATCCTGCCGCGGAAGGATTGGGCGACGTACCACGACCTGCGGCAGCGACTGCGTGACCTCAAGCCGGATGTCGTGCACACGCACAGCTCCAAGGCCGGCATCCTCGGCAGGCTTGCGGCGTGGGACGAAGGGGTGCCGCACGTCGTCCACACGGTGCACGGCCTCTCCTTTACCGCGAGCACTCGGCGGATCATCAACCGCGCTTACGTGCAGCTAGAGCGTTATGCAGCAACGAGATGCCACACCATCATCGGGGTCGCGGACGCGATGAATCGGCAGATGCTCGCCCACCAGATCGGCCGGCCCGAGCAGTACGAAACGGTCTACAGCGGCATGGAGATCGAGCACTTCCTAGCACCGGACGAGCCGCGGGACGTTGTCCGACAACGACTTGGACTGGCGGAACGGCACGTCGCCGTCGCGACGGTCGCGCGGCTGTTCGACCTGAAGGGGCACGACGACCTGCTGGATCATGCCGACGCCATGTGCAAGCAGAACAGGGACTTACGGTTCGTATGGGTCGGAGACGGAGCGCTTCGAGGACGGTTCGAGCAGCGGATCGAGGCGATGGGGTTGGCGGACCGGTTCATCCTCGTCGGCTTGGTGCCGCCCGAGGAGGTGGCGAAGTACGTGACCGCGTGTGACGTGCTGGCGCATCCCTCACGCCGAGAAGGACTTGCGCGTGCCTTGCCACAGGGCCAGCTCGCCGGGTTGCCCGTCGTCTGCTACGAGATCGACGGCAATGCGGAGGGGTTGGAAGACGGGCGGACCGGCTTTACCGTGAAGCCGTTCGAAACTAAGTCGTTTACGGGCAAACTCTTAGAGCTTGCCGGCGATTCGGCGAAGCGGGAGACGATGGGTCGAGTCGGGCGTGACTTTGCCAGGAGTCGCTTCGCGTCAGAGACGATGGTCGACCGGCTCGAGGAGGTCTACCGCCGCGACGTCGCTCCGCCGGACCGCCAGTCGTCGTAGGACTGCATCATCACTTCTAAAGCTGTCTGCAGCATGAGGTTCTGTTCCTCTGGCGTCGGGCCGTCGATACGGGCGAGCTCGACGGCGAAGTATTCTTCCATGAGCCTGGCCTGCTCAGCATTGGCCATCTCGTTGGCCAGGCGTCGCTGCACCTCGCTGAACGGGAGCGTTCGCGGGACGGACTTTTCGTCGACTCGCACGATGTAGAAGACTGGCGACGTCTCGGCGTCGACGGTGACGATCGGGCCGACCTGACCCTCCTCCGTCGCCCAAGCGGCCTCGTCGACAGGCTTGATAGCGAAGCTGTCGGGAGCCAGCGGCAGCAGCCACTCCGGGGGACGCCCCCCGCGCTCGGCGTAGCCGTCGTTGTCGCTGTGGAGACGGGCTAGTTCGGCAAAGTCCTCGCCGGCTAAAGCCTTCTGGTGTATCAGCTTGGCCCGCTCCTCGGCGACTTTGACTGCGATTTCGTCTTGCGACTCGGGACGAATCTCGATGAGCGAAAAGACGATCTCACCCGGCACGTCCATTTCACCGGCAGCCGCCCGACGCTCGTATTCTTCGCGTAGCTGCTCGACGCCGGGGCGGATTCGTGGCGCAACGTGTTTCTGGACAAAGGTTTGGCTCAGACGGCGGCGGTACTCGTCTTCGCCAAGCTCTTCCAGCGTGAGCCCGAACTGCTCGCGAGCCGCACGCCTCGCCGTTGCTTCACTGCCGCCGTGGTTGGTGATGAAGTTCTTACGCCACAACGTCGTAAGGATCTGAGCCTGCTGCCGCTCGAAGCTGCTGATGTTCCGCTCGAAGACGCTCAGGAGCACCTTGTCGCGCAGCCGGTCCGACAGCTCACGCTGCAAGATGTTGATCGCTTCCCGCTGGAAGCGGATTGGATCCATCCGCAACGCCATTGCTCGCAATTGGTTACGTCGGGCGTCAATGACCTCGTCGGTGTAGATGGCCTGGCCGTTAACTTCGCTGAGGACGCCGCCGATGGTGCGGTAGGTGACCTCCTCGTCGGCTGCATCGCGTTGGCTGACACCACCTTCGGGCAGCTCGGCACCGGCGGGGGAGAGGGGGGCTTCGATCGGGTCCGTGCCGACATCCTGAATGGTCCGCGGATCCGGATCGCCGGCGTCATCGATGCCGCGGTCGACGGCTTGACTCTCCATGGGCGGGGGCCCGATCTGGACATCGGAGCAGCCGACGGCGAGGGTGGCCGTCAGTAAGGCGTTGGCTGTCAGGAGGCGGCGGGAGGTTGGGGACACGTTGCATGTTATCGGCCTGAAGTTGGTCGCGTCGCGAAGATCGACCTCGAGCGGATTTCCACCGCCCCCGCAGCGGAACCGCGTTGCTAAGACAGTCGCGTGAGGCACGTGGTCCAG
Organism: uncultured Tepidisphaerales bacterium; assembly: GCA_964388485.1. Lineage (GTDB taxonomy): Bacteria > Planctomycetota > Phycisphaerae > Tepidisphaerales > Tepidisphaeraceae > JBCDKH01. The sequence goes on from CAYMAS010000001.1 coordinate 211,492, forward strand.
ATCAGCGACATCCACTTCGGAGCAGATGATCCCAAAGCCGTCGCGGCGTTGCGGGAGGACCTTTTGGCGACGCCGTACGACCTGCTCATCGTCAGCGGCGACTTCACGCAACGTGCACGGCCTCAACAGTTTGCGGCGGCGATGGACTTCCTCGCCGACCTGCCGGAGCCGCACCTTTACGTGCCTGGCAATCACGACATCCCGCTCCACAACTGGTGGCTTCGCTTCTTTGCGACGACCAGGCGTTACCGCAAGGGCGTGACTCAGGACCTGCGGCCTGTCTTCAGCGACGACCAGCTGCTCGTGATCGGACTCAACACCGCCCGACCCTTCAGCAAGTCGTGGCAGGGCTTCTGGAAGGACGGCCGGGTCTCGGCGGACCAGCTGCTCGACGTCCACCTTGCCGTCGCGGAAGCGTCGGACGATGTCTTCAAGATTCTCGTTACGCATCACCCGTTCCTGCCCCCGCCGGATGCTCGGGAGCACGGGGCGATCGAGATGGAGGGCGTGGCGGAAGAGTCGCAGGTCAGGCCGCGGAAGCGGGATCCGCGGGTCGTTCACGGAAGCCAGCGGGCTCTGCGATCGTTGGAAGCTGTTGGCGTGGAACTACTTCTGGCCGGGCACCTGCACATGAATTACGCCGGCGACGTCCGAACGCACCACGAGAGCGTGACCCGCAGCATCCTGAGCGTCCAAGCCGGCACCGCCTGCAGCCACCGGCGCCGCGGCGAACCCAACGCGTACAACCGCATGACCATCGAGACGCCGAAGCACGATGGCGTCGAGCGAGAGCGGCTGCGGCTGGAAGTCCGTACCTTGGAACGCGATACGTTCGGCACCGGCCGGACCATGACGTTTGAAAAGCACGACCACGGTTGGCAAGGCAACCCAGCGTAGCGTCAGCGGTGAGCCAGGAATCGACCGACGCACCGATGCCCGTCGCCGTCGTTGGTTGTGGCCGAATGGGCCGGCTGCACGCGCGGGTCTACAGCGAGATGCCCCGCGTCCGGCTCGTGGGCGTCTACGATTCGGACCCCGATGTCGCCCGAAGTACGGCCGAGACTTATGACACGCAAGCACTTGTGTCGGCGGAAGAGGTCCTGAAGTCGGGAGCCAAAGCCGTTACGGTGGCGGTGCCGACGACGCATCACCTCGTCGCCGCCGAGCCGATGTTGCTGGCGGGTATGGCGTGTTTGGTGGAGAAGCCTCTTGCGGCCGACGCGGCAACGGGGCGTCGGCTGGTCGAATCGGCCAAAGCCGGCCAGGCCGTTCTACAGGTCGGGCACATCGAACGCTTCAACCCGGCCGTGCGATCCTTGGCGAAGCTGGACATCGAGCCGCGGTACATCGAAGTCGTTCGCATCAGTCCGTTCCCGTTCCGCTCGATCGACGTCGGCGTGGTGCTGGACGTCATGATCCACGACATCGACATTGTCCTGAGCCTCGCTCGGAGCGAGGTGGTGGACGTCCAGGCGCACGGCGTCGCGGTGGTCGGTGGCGGGATCGACAAACCGGCCGAGGACGTCTGCAACGCTCGTCTCACCTTCGCCAACGGCTGCGTCGCCACACTCACCGCATCACGCCTCGCGATGAAGACGGAGCGAAAACTTCGCATCTTCAGCTCCGACACCTACGTTTCCCTTGATTATCAAAAGAAAGCCGGCATCGCGGTGCAGAAGACAGGCAACCTCGACCTGCTTCGGGACACCATTGGCCGCATCCGCTCCGGCGAGATCACGGACATGGCGTCTTTGGACTACAAGTCGTTGTTGAGCGTGGATCAACTCGTGATCGACGACGTCGAGCCCCTTCGGTCGCAGCTGGAGGCGTTCGTCGATGCTGCTCAAGGCAAGACACCGCCGGTCGTTCCCGGCGAAGCGGGTCTGGCCGCGGTCGAGGTCGCGGAGCGAATTGCGGGTGCGATCGACCCGCAGTCAACGCTTTGACGGCTTATGCTCCCTTGCGTCGGGCCTGTAGCTCAATGGTCAGAGCAGGGGTCTCATAAACCCTTGGTTCCGGGTTCGAATCCCGGCGGGCCCATCCGTTTGGCCGTACGCTGAGGATGGATGATCGCACCCGCCGAGACGCCCCCGGAGCGACACGCGGCGGTGCCGGCGCATCGGCGTGTGGGCAAGCCATTTAAACGTGATCCACGCGTCGCGCGCGTCCGGCCGGGGCTCGACTTCTCGGTCACCGGGCTCGTCTACTGCACGATGATGATGTTCCTGGGCTTGGCAGCGATCAACTCGCAGGCGCCGCTGCTCTTCGGCGTCTTCGGGCTGATGGTCGGCGTGCTGCTGGCGAGCGGCGTCATCAGCCGATGGGTGCTGCGAGGCGTTTTGATCGAACGCAAACCGCCCGGCTCCTCGCAGGCGGGGCAGGTTACGCAGATCCGATATCGGGTCGACAATCGCAAGACCTTCTGGCCGACGTTCAGCCTGACGGTGGCCGAGCTCGACGTCGGCGGACGCGGCGGGGCGTTTGATCGTCAGCCGCACGCGTATCTGCTCCACGTCGCCAGCGGCATGACGGCGGAGATTGCGGCGGACGTGGTGCCGTTGCGTCGTGGCTGGGTGCAGCTCGAGCGGTTCCAGTTGTCGACGAGCTTTCCGTTCGGCTTCATCAAACGAGCGGTCGTGCGAACGCGGGAGGACCGGCTGCTCGTCGGACCCCCGAGAGCGGCGTTGGATACTGCGTCTCTGGATCGATTCCTGTCCGCCGACAGCACCGGCCTGAACCAGCAACCACGGGCGGGAGGAAACGACGAGTTGTTCGGCATTCGCGAGTACCGCCAGGGCGACTCGCCGCGGACGATTCACTGGCGACGCAGCGCACGAACAGCGATGATCCCGCGAGGTCAGACGGCGACGCCGAATCTGGTGGTGAAGCAGATGCACCGCGTCTCGCCGCCGCGGCTGGTGATCGTGCCGGACACGCGGGCACGATCCGACGATGCCGAAGAGCTGGGCCGGGTCGAAAAAAATCTGGCCGTGGCGGCGACGCTGATCGCAGGTGCGGCGGACCGGAACCTGATGGTCGGTCTCGTTATCGCGGGAACTCAGAAACGGGAGTTTCGCCCGGAACGCGGCAAACAGCACCGGCGTGACTTGCTGCAGGCTATCGCCGAGGCGGTGGTCGACGTGGACCCGAACGCGGCGGTGAGCGATCTGCCGGCGGCGGCGTCCCGATTCGTCGTCGGCGACACGACCGGTGTGATCGTGACGCACGATGGACAGGCGACTTCACTCGACCTGTCCGCACGAACTACGAGCAACTTCCAGACGATCGACGTGGAAAACCCGTCGTTGCAGCAGCTCATGCGTTTTGCCGACGGCATCGACTGGTCGAGCCTCGCTCATCCGATGAGCCCGGAGGTGGCACCGAGCGGGTCGTGGATGCCGAGCTTCCTGAGCCGAAGCAGGAAGGCGGCCGATGTTCCCGCGGCGTGAGCGCGTGCCGACGGAGCAACTGAAGGCGTGGCGTGAGCGTCAGCGAGAGCTGGCTGCGGAGGCTGTGCGTCGCGGGTCGCTCACGAAGGTGAAGGTGGTTGCGGGGGTCGACTGTGCCTTCGACGGCGACGATATTCATGCGGTCGCCGTCGTATGGGGCATCGCAGGGCAAAAGGCGCTGAGAATTCGGCAGGTGCGGCGGCGTGTGGAGGTGCCATACGTCACCGGTTTTCTTAGTTTTCGAGAAGGACCGGCTGTGCACGAGGCACTCGACGCGGCTGGCGACGTCGACGTGATCCTTATCGACGGGCAGGGCGTTGCTCACCCACGAGGCTGCGGGTTGGCGACGCACATCGGCGTGGAGCGGAACGTGCCGACGGTCGGTTGTGCCAAGAGCCGGCTGTGCGGCGACTTCGATGAGCCGGGGCCGATGACGGGAGACGCGAGCGATCTGGTGTTACGCGACGAGGTGGTCGGGCGTGTGGTGCGAACGCGAGTCAAAACGAAGCCGCTGTTCGTCAGCGTCGGTCACCGGTGCTCACTCGAAAGTGCGGTGGATCTGGTGCTGCGATGCCGCACGAAGCTTCGCCTCCCGGAGCCGACGCGGCTGGCGGATCAGCTGGTCACAAGGGCGAAGCGGGGTGAGGACGTGACGGTCGAACCCTGAGAACTCGCCCGTTCCGCGGGTGGCTCGCCTGCACTAGATTCGCACCCATGTCAGACGGCTCCCCCACCAAGCAGGAAAAACTCGACAAGCTCGACAGTCTCGTTCGCGACATCGGCGTTGCGATGTTCACCACGACCGACACGAACTCCCAGCGTCTCTACAGCCGCCCTATGGCTCTGTGCGGTGGGTACGACAACGGCGCGTTCTACTTCTTCACGTACAGCGACTCAAATAAAGTCGATGAGTTCAAAGAGGATCGTCAGGTGAACCTCGCCTTCGGGTGCCCGAAGGACTCGAAGTTCGTCAGCGTCGCCGGCATTGCTAAGACGGAGACGGACCGGAGCGTGATGGAGGCCAAGTGGGACGAGTCGCTCAAGGCCTGGTTCGCCGATGGACTCGACACGCCGGGCATCATGCTGATCAAGGTGAGCGGCACCGAGGCGCAGTACTGGGACAGTCGGAACCAGACGATGCTGCACGCTTACGGCGTCCTTAAGGCGACGTTGACGGGTGAGCCGGTGCAGGATGCGGGCGACAACGAAACGGTTACGCTGCCCTGATGGCAGCGAAGAAACCGGAGCGTCGTCTGGCCCTGCGGATGATGACGATGCCGAAGGACACGAATCCCTACGGCACCGTCTTCGGCGGCGTGATCCTCTCCCACATCGACCAGGCCGGCTTCGTTGAGGCACGAAACCACGGCGCGCACCGTTGGGTCACGGCGGCCATGGAGAGCGTCAAGTTCGACGCGCCGGTCCTGCTCGGCGACATCGTCACGTTCTGGACCACGCCGGTAAAGAAAGGCACGACGAGCGTGACGGTCGAAGTCTCGGTGCAGAGCGAGCGGTACAACAGCGACGAGGTCGTCGACGTCACCACCGCAAAGCTCACGATGGTCTCCGTCGATCCGTCGGGCAAGCCGATCCCCTTCACGACGCCAGCCACCGTGACGTACACAGCGGCACCGGTGAACCTGACGTAACCGGTTACAACCACCTCTCCGTCATCGTCGGCTGAAGTCGATGGGCTCAGGGTCGTCCGGTTCGCCGTGGTAGTTGATGGTGATCTCGTCGCCGATGCGGATCGGACGGTGGGCGACGATCTTTAGCGTGGCCGGAGCGATCGGCTCCCAGCGGGCGTTGGCGAGCCAGCCGTGGTTGTAGAGTGAGCCGTAGCCAAGGGCGAGGCCGACGTGCTCGCCGCCAGTGATGTCTCGCCAATCGAAGACGTAGCGGCGCAGTGTCTCGTCGTCGAGCGCATCGGCAGCAAGGACGAGGACCGGGCATCGCTCGATGAGGTCGCCTGGCCTGAAAGTCTGCGTCGCGAAGACGCCGCGGCCGCGGTGCCCGGTCTGGCGAATGTCCAAGCCGCTCATTGCGTCTTCGTCAAGATGAATCGATGCCCGAAGGCGAACTGAAAGTCGGCACCGCTGCGGCGGGCCAGTTCCCGCGCCTCCGTCGGCGACCAGGCCTGCCGAACGCTCAATCTTGCGTCGTGCCGAACCATCGGCATCGAAAGGAGCGTGAACAGCCAAATCCACATCGCCGCCCGTCGCCGCCGCAGGAGGTCGCTGGCGACCCAGCCGCGACGGCTGACTCGGTCCATCTCGCTGAGCAGCCGCAAAGCCGTTGGCGTGTCGAAATGGTGCAACGCCATCTGGCAGACCGCGACGTCGAACGCATTGTTTTTGAACGGCAAGGTCATCGCATCGCCTCGCACGAGCATCACGCCCGACTCGGCTTTAGCGGCAAAGGCGAGCGTCCCGCTGTGAAAGTCGAGGCCGACGTAGCGGGCATCGGTGTACCCGCGGAAGTCGCACGATCCACAGCAGACATCGAGCACCGACGTCGGCTCCATCGCGCTAACCACCTTCGCCGTCGCCCGGTTGTACCCGAGTGTCGTGTTGATTCGACGGATAAACCGCAGTGATTGTCCCAACGCCGCGGGGTCGGCGTCGGGTGCGTCCATCCACTCCGGCTCGTCCAGTCGCCGCTTCACGTCGAACGACGTTACGAGTCGTTGGAGTTGCCGTTGCTGGAGAAGGAACTGAAGCTCGGGATCGACGACAGCTGCTGCTGTTGGAAGTTGAGCTCCGACAAGGCGAGTTCCATGTCAAGGAACTGCTTCTGAAGCTGCTGCTCCTTGACGAGGACTCGCTCCTCGATCAACGCGATCTGCTCCTCGAAGGCGCTGTTCTTTTCATCGAGCAGGTCGCTTGCTCGCGTCATGACGCCATCGACCGGATCGGTCAGCTTCGAGACGACGTCCTGCAGGCGGTGGCCGAAGCCGTTGCGACTGCTCTCGCTGTCGGTGTCGAGCTTCGTGAACATCTCCTTGACCGCATCCGGGTCGTCGAGGTACGCCTCGCGGAAGCGGTCTTCGTCGAAGTCCAGCTTCGCCCCTTCGCCGATCCGCAGGCCGACGTCGCTGAGGATGCGGTATCGGCTGTTGCCCGTGTCGTAAGTCTCGTTCAGCAGGGCGTAGAGGTCGCGTTCGACCTTGCTGATGCTCGTGTCGCCCAGCAGGGCTCCGCGGCGGTTTGTTTCGCTGTTGAAGCCGCTGTTATCGTCGATTTCGTCACGGATCGCGTTGAAGCTTTTGACGGTCTCGCGAAGCGACTCAAAGAGCGACTCGTCATCCTGTGCCACGGTGACCTCGATGGGCTCCCCGCGGGAGGTACCACGAAGGTCAAGCGTCACGCCCGGCAGGACGTTCTCGATGGTGTTGCTCGTGCCGGTGATTGCCAGCGGCGGCAGGCCGTTGCCGCCGCCGATGAAGACGCTCGCGTCGCGGGCGCGGGCGATGGTCGTACTCGTGATACCCGTGGTGCCGCCATCAAAGTTGAATGCACCGGCCGCGCCCCCTTGGCGAGACGTCAGCGACAGTCGCCATGGCTCGACACCGCTGCCGTCGTCGACCAGGTTCGCCCTCACGCCGAAGCCGAGCTCGTTGATCTTGTCCTGTACGTCCTCCAGCGTGTCGCCGGCTTCGACTTCAACGGCGCGCTCGAATGAGCCGTCCGCGACGCCGGTGTCGAAGCTGCCCTCGATGCCGAGCCGCACTGCCGATCCACCGAGCGTGTCGGCGATGACGAGCGGGTTGGCTCCGCCGCTGGTGTCTTCGACGAGAAGTCCGTCACCGTTATCGTTGATACGAGCATTGACGTCGATGCCGAGGGCGTTGATCGCGTCGATGACGTCGCCGAGAGTGTCGTAGGTGCCGAGGGAAAGATCGAGCTCCGCTTCGCCGCCGTTGCCATCGGTGAAGGTGATGGTGCCGTCGCCGACGTCGCGGCCGACGTCATAGCCGTCGAGGCTGGTCGATCGGGTGATCCAGGCAAACTGTAAGTTGCCGCTGTCGACCTCGCTGGCCGAGTGCGTGCCAGCCAGGTTCAAGTTAGCGGCGGCGTTGCCGGTGAGGTCGCTGACGACGAGATCGCCCGTGCCGTTGGTGGTGTCCAAAAGGACGATGCCGTTGCCCGCGTCGTTGATTCGCGCCTCGACGCCGATGCCGCTGTCGTTGATCTCGTCGAGGACGCGGTTGAGGTGTTCGCTGCTGGCGTCGATGGTGGCGGTGTTGCCGAGCCGGTCGGTGATCCGGATGTCGCCACCGTCGAGTCCTTGCCCGCCGTTGAGCGAGTCGGTCATGACCTGGCCGAGCTTGGCCTGCGTAAATTCGCCGGCGAAGGCATCGGCTCGGTCATTGAAGTCGATGCCGAGGGCTTCAGCAACGCCATTCCCGTTGAGGCTGCTGATCTCAAGGAAGCCGTTCTTCCCGGTGTTGTCGTTGACGAGGAACCAGCTTCGATCCGTCTCCAGGCTGAGCGTCACCTCTCCACCGGTCGCCGTGTTGAAGCGCTCGATGACATCGCCGACCGTGCGGGCTCCGCTGAGATCGACCTGATACGTGCCGTTGTGGCGGTCCTTGACCTCGATCACGCTGTTGACGTCCGTCGGCACGCCGCGGCCTTCGTTGAGCTGCGCTAGGAGTGAATCCTCCTTGAGGTAGACAAGGTCGCCGCCGTTGATCTTGGTCGCGGTGACAGTGGCAGCTTCATCGACTGTCAGGCGAAGGTCGGTCGCCGTCGTGCCGCCACTGAGATCGCGAACGCGTAGCGACTCCGAGCCGCCGCTTTGATCGAGTAAGACGAGTTGGTCCTCTTCGATCACCGCCTCGACGTCGAAGCTGTCGCTGAGGTTGATGGCTTCGGCGACCTCTTCGAGCGTCAGCATGCCCGTCGTCTCCACCACACCGCTGCGGCCCGCGGCGTCGGTGATGCGAAAGCTGCCCGCCGCGACGCCGTCGAAGCCGTTGAGATCCGCCAGCTTCGTCTCGCTCTGCAGCTGCCCACCGCCGACTTCGAAGGTCATCGTACCGGCCGGCACTTCGCTGGTCTTGCTGGCGAACCCGCTGCTGATGCTCTGCTGACTCTGGACGAGCGAGCGAACCTCCACATTGTAGCGGCCTGCCGGAGCACCCACCTTCGCCGTAACGCCCAAAGCCGCTTCATTGGCACTGGTCGCTCGGACGGCTTCGAAGGTGCTCGGCTTACGAAGGTCGGTGCCGTTGCCTTTGAGCGCGTTGAGCCGCGTCGAGACGGTGGTGAGGGCGACCTGGATCGAGCTCGTCTGCGCGATACGCGACTGCAATGTCTGGATCGGCTGACGCTCGAGTTGGACGAGCTGCGAGATGATCGACTGCGTGTCGATGCCGCTGACGAGTCCGATGCTGCTGGAGATGGTGCCCATGATGAGTCGCGGACCGAAGACGGCCCACCTGTGAATCGGCTAGTTCCCAGGGCGAGTGATCCTGCGTTATCGGGACCGGGCCATTATCGGACGCTCGTCATGCCGCATCCAGCAGGGGCTTGATCCGCGGGACGAACCGACGCACCGCTTCATAAACGCCACCTTGATCGTTGCTCGGTGCGACCCAGGACGCGACGGCCTTGCACTCGTCGCAGCCGTTGGCAACGACGACGGCGGTGCCGGCGGCTTTGAGCATGTCGAGGTCGTTGATCGCATCACCCACGGCCATCGAGCGACGCGGGTCGATGCCGTAGTGCTTGCACACGGCCCGCAATGCCACATCCTTGCCCGCCTGGTCACTCATGACCTGCACGAGGTCGGGATCGGCATGAACGACCTTCGCCACATAGCCGTAGCGGGCTCGCAGCGCTTCCCGAACCCGTGCCACCTTTCGCGGCTCGGCGAGGAACATGAGCTTCGTCGTGTTCTGCTTGCCCCAGGCCGAGAGCGGGGCAACGACATCGGGCCGGAACAGCTTGCCGGTGACGGTGGTTCGATACGGATCGTGTCGGTCCGTGTACCAGCGGTCGACCACCTCCGCCGCCACCTGCACGTTCGGCACGACCTCGCGCGCCAAGGTCGCCATCTCCCAGACCAGGTTGCCCGCCATCGGGAAGTGCTTCACCGGCCGACCGGCCCGGGGATCCCAGAGCAAGGCACCGTTGTAGTTGATCTGCCAAGTGTCGAGGCCGAGACCTTCGTAGATTTTTCGGCACGATCGCGGCGGACGGGCGGTCGCAAGCACCACCTTCACGCCGACGTTTCCGAGCATCTGCAGCGCCCGCACCGTCGGGCCGTCGATGCGCTTCTTGCTGTCGAGCAGTGTCCCGTCAAGGTCGAGGGCAATGAGATCGACGGACTTCTCCCGCCGCTCTAGAAGGCGACGAAGCCAGGCCAGCGGGCTTCGCGTGAAGCGAAGGCGTGGCTGATCGTCATCGACGACTCGAGCCGAGGCTGTAGTGATCTGTGTCACGAGGGGCGGCCTCTTCGTTGCTTTAGGCAAGTCGCGCCTGAATGCGGAGCAGCTTCGGCGAGAACCGTCACCTCGTCAAGAAACCCGCCCGGGCTTGAAGACGCCGAGATGGGTGGTGCGACGGTCATCGATCGTCAAGAGGAAGCCGCTCGAAGGCTGACGCGTCACGCGACTCGTCATCACCGCCAGTCGGCGGGCTCGTCGGCGGGTCCAGGGGCCGACGACACTACCGATATCGACGCTAATCGTCGTATGGTTGAGCCGCGGGAAGACGACCAGCAGTGGCAGCGTCGCCCGACGCATGAGACCGGTCCGGCGACTCGACCACAGCAGCGGCACGTTGACGCGAATCTCGCCCTCGTGTTCGCGAGCGAGCGCAACGGGCTCGGTCGACAGAATCCAACGAGCGATCGGCTCGTCCTCGGTCGAGCCGTTGCACCAATCGACTGCCGCAAGTTGCCGTTGCAGCTTAAGCGACGGTCCTCCCGAAGCGATCTGGCGAGCGGCAGGCTTGGCGGCTCTCGTCAGATCCGTCGCCAGCGGCTGGATCCGCCGCAGCGGCGGCGCGGGATCTTCAGTCAAAGCAGCGCGGGCGAGAATCGGCTCCGGGACCTTCGCGACCTCCTCACGTCGTGACTCCTGCTCCAGCGCCCCGATCGCCTCGACCTGGAACAGCGGCAAGTGTCCGACCACGCTCAGCAACCAACCAACGAAGCTGCCGCCGCTAAGCACTGGATGATCCGCCAACGGCTCCTCTGTGGTCGGACGCGACTCGACACCATCGGCCGCCTTGTTCATGTGTCCGACGCAAACAAGATGCTCTCGTGCCCGCGTCATCGCGACGTACAGCAGCCGCAACTCTTCGGCGAGCGTCGCCCGCTTCTGACCTTCAGATGCGACAAGCCATTGCGGCGACGGGTAGCGAATCTCCTTCCGCCGATCCACCGCTTGCACAGCCAACCCGTGCTCGGCATCGACGATGACGCGGTTGTTTGAGTCGCGAAGATTGTGTCGCTTTCCACATCCGGCCAGGACGACGACCGGGAATTCTAAGCCCTTTGCCGCGTGAATGCTCATGACGGTGACAGCGTCACCCGCCGCCGCAACACCGCTCACGGAACTGCTTGACGAAGCGACGGCATCATGTTGTTCGAGGAACAAGCTGATACCCGCCCCGCGTCTGGCGTCGTCGAAGTCGCCGGCTCGCTCGATCAATAGCTGCAGATGGTTCACCCGCTCGGCACCATCGCTTAGGCCGGCGACGAACGTGTCGTAACCCGTTTGCCGCACCACGTGCCTCATGACGTCCGCCACCGGCTGATGCCACGACGCACCACGCCAAGCCTCGACCTGCTGCAGGACATCCGCCAACGGCTTCGCCTCGGGCTCGTCCGACGCCGTCAGCTTGATCGCACCGGTGGCGAACGTGTCGTCGTCGCCCGTTGCCAGCCGGATCTTCGCGAGCAGGTCGCTCCGCTCGATCGATTCCGGGAGCCGCGCCAACGGCGACCGCAGGAACGTCGCCAACGCCAGCTCGTCGTGCTCGTCCACCAGCAGACGCAAGACCGCCACGACGTCCTGCACTTCCTGCGACGCCAGCAGATCACCGCCGGCCAACGTGCGGCACGGAACCCCTGCCCGCCGCATCGTCGACGCGAAACGTCCTCCGGACTTGCTCGGCGACCGCATGAGCACAGCAACGTGCCGCGGCTCCAGCGGGATCGTTTTGCCGCCTTCGACGATCGTCTCGCCCGCATCGATCCAGCCGCGCACCAGCGACGCGACGTGCAGGGCCTCACGCTCCACTTGATCGTCGTCGTCGTCTGGATCTGCTTCGCCGTCGAGCACGTGCACCGCCGTCGGCCGCGTGGCAAGAGAACCCGCTTCGACATCGGTAGGCACCAGTGCGTGTCCATCGGCGTAGTCAATCTCGACCGTCTCGGCGTCGCTCATCAGCCGGGACATGACGTGGTTCGTCGCGTCGATGACGCTCGCGACGCTGCGAAAGTTGTTCTGCAGGTTGACCCTCAACGACGGGTCGTCGGCCGTTGCCTGAAGACGCTGCTGAAACCTTCTGGGATCGGCGTGACGGAAGCGATAGATGCTCTGCTTCACATCGCCGACGACAAACAGGTTGCCACCCCGTTGGTCGTCGGCCGGTCGGCTGAGGAAGCCGACGAGTTCGTCCTGCAGTGCGTTGAGGTCCTGCGACTCGTCGATGAGCACGTGCCTGAACCGCCGCCGCTGTGCAGCGACGAGAGACGGATCGTTCCGCAGCAGCGACAAGGCGAGGTGCTCGATGTCGCTGAAGTCGAGGCCGCGAACCCGCCGCTTTTCCCGCGTGTAGAGCTGATCGAAGCGGCGGATGAGTTCGACGAGCGTCGTCGTCGTGGGGACGGTCGAAGCAACGGCTTCCTGCTGCGTCTCGTCATCCTGCGCCAGGATGGTCGACAGTGGTCCCTTCTCCAGAGCGTCGCGCACCGCCTTGACGGCGTCGGCCAAGTGCTGCCGCTGCGGGATCTTCGCACCGCCTCGCAGGGTCACGTCTGGTGCCAAGTTCGCCGCCGATGCCGCGACGAGGTCGCCGTTATCGATTGCGGCCAGAACACGATCGCCAACGTCCAGCCACTGCTCGCCCGCCTCCGTCAGCTTCGCAAGCTTCGGGTACTCGCGAGCGACGATTAAGGCCGATCGCAGCGTGTCGAGCATCGGCCGAACCGACACCGCGGCAACGCGAGCGACAGCGACGAGCGGTCTCTGGAGGTCGTCCCGATTCGCAAGGCGACTGACGGAACCGTCGAGATAATCCTGCGGGTCCGGCAGACTCCAGATGGTGCCACGAACGTCAACCAGGGTCTCGGCGAGCACCGCGAGATTGCCGTCGAATAGATCATCGAGCAAGGCAGCGACGTCAACGGCAAGTTCGTCATCGGCCAACGCGCGGTCGACCGTCTCCCGTGCCGCCTGCTGGCGCATCGCGTCGGCTTGATCGTCTGCGATTACGCTGAACGCCGCATCGACACCCGCCGCTGCGTGGTTCTTGCGGACGAGCGTGGAGCAATAGGCGTTCAGCGTCGAGATAGCTGCCGAGGGCAGATAATCGATTTCGTGCAGCAGCTTGGCTCGCATTGCGTCGTCTTCTGCAGTCGCCGCAGCCGTCGCCAGTCTCTGCGCTATTCGGCTCCGCATTTCTGCTGCCGCCGCGTTGGTGAAGGTCGCGACGAAGATCTCGCCCGCGCCGCACGAATCGCCACCGTCACCACCGTTTTGGACCAGCTCAACGAAACGGCCCGCCAGCACGGCCGTCTTGCCGCTGCCTGCCGCAGCGCTGACGACCAGCGGCCTGCCGACCGTCTGGACCGCCGTCCGCTGATCCTCCGTCCAACGCACCTCAGCCATCGCCAAACTCCTCACCCGTAGGAATCCGGTAGCCGTCCCGCTTGGGTTCGAAGCGGCACAGCGGTTTGTACCCGCACGTGCTGCACGGCGTCGTCTTTCCGACGAGGTACGGCCGGACCCCGATGTCGCCGTCCAGCACGCCATCGGCAACCTCTGCCATCGCCTGTCGGGCCCGCAAGATCAGCTTGTCGAGGGTGACGTCCGAGACGATGTCGCCGACCCGCGGCGTGCCGTCCCTCGTGATGCCGCCGGTAAAGAGCTTGCTAATACCTTGGCGATGCGAGTCCGCGTCCTCGTCCTGATCGGCGAACTCCTGTTCCAGCAGCGGCAGCCCGTCGCTCGCGATGAGGCCGCGAGGTTTGTTTTGCAGATAGAACGCCTCCGTCGGCGGGGCGGGTGCTTCCAGCGGATTTTGCTTGAACGCCTGCTTGTGACTTGTTCGAATCTGTAGCGAAGCCACAGGTTCCGCCGCGGAACTGGCCAGTTCATCACCGTGCTCTGCCAAAACGAGCAGGCTGACGACCATCCGGAACGCGAGCCCGAGTCGAAGCTCCTTCATGGGCGACGCAGGCGTCCCGCCGACGAAGTCGATAGCGACACTCGCGCCTTGGGGCGTGGTGTCGAGACGGTCGATTGTCCCGCAAACTCGCACGGACCGACCCCGGGGCGTCTCGATCACGAGCGGTTTGAGGCCGTGCTCAGCGTCTTTAGCGAACTGCAGATTCGCATGTGCTGGTTGCATCTTTCCCATCGCCGACGCCACGCGTTCGCGTCGCAGGAAGTGCAGGACGTTCCGTTCGAGTCGGCTGATGAGGTAGCGACCGCGAGGCGTCTCTAAAGACAGGCCGCGACCTTCGCGTTCGGCATATTGACTAACGATCCGATGAACTGTTGCCGTCATCTGCGCGTCGTCCGCTAGCGACAGATCAGTACGGATGATGGCGTCGAACAGCAGGAACAGGACCTCGTGCGACGCTGCTCCGAGATCTCGCGCCGTCGTCTCCGCCGGTGCGGGTTCCGGCAGCTTCAGCGTGTGCCGGGCGAAGTAACGGAATGGGCATGCAGCAAAATCTTCCAAGCCGCGGGCGGTGCTGTCGAAGGACGTCCCGAAAAGCCGTTGCTTCGTCGAGCCTTCGAGAACTGCACGATTCTCGTAAGTCAAACTCGGCCACGCTGCGGCAGCTTCGGGCAGATGGCGGACCTGCTCGTACAGCGTCGCCGCCTCGGCGTCGGCCGCGCCGTCGCGTGCCCAAAGAAGCACCTGCGCCACCGCATCGGTCGTCGTTGCGATCTCCGGTGCCGGCTGCGGCGAGAGCGCGAGCAAGTGCCGCACACGCTCCCAATACGGCGACGGCCCGACGGCGTGACCGCGTGCGTCGTGCCGATGCCGAACCAGCGTCAACCGATCCCGCGGCAACGTGAAGGCTCGGTACGCCAAACGCCGCTCCGTCGCCACGTGATCGGCGGTGTCTTCGACGTCGAGCCCCGACTGCTGCAGCCGCCTTACCTCGTGAGCCGACAATTCGGCCTGCTCCAGCGGCGGGGCAGGGAAGGTGCCCTCGCTCAAGCCGACCACGACCACCCGCTCCGGCCGATGCGGCAGCACGACTCTCGACGCGTCACCCAGCAGCACCGCCCCTCGCTGCGGTGGCGGCACGGCGAAGTCGAGCGTGTCCAGCGACGCCTCGAGTGCCGCAACAAATTCGTCAGACGGCACGATGCTGTCGCCGAGCAGGCGTTCGAGCCGGTCGATGCGATCCAGCACGTTGGCGAAGATGATCCGATGATCCTGCGCCGCCGCAACATCGTTCGTCGCGTCGGCGAGTTCGGTGACGGCATTGGCAAGAGCGAGCCGATCGAGCGTCTCCCGCAACGCCGTCACGTGCTGGCGAACGGGCCGATCGTGATCGAGCGACTCCGCCAGTGGAGCGACTTGTGCGACCAAGCGACGCCGCGCCGCGTCGGCGACTTCTGCCTCTGCCTCGTCACCTGGTCGGGCCCACGCGGTCCAACTGTCGACTGCTTCCCATGCCCGTCGGCCTCGCAGCGGATAACGCTGCGTCATCGTCGTGATGGCCCGGCGGGCAGCGGTGTCGAGACCGGCTAGCGGATTGCGGACGATCGACATCGTTGCCGCCTGAGGCCAGTTCTCGTCTGCGACGTGCAGGAGCGCACGGACCAGCCGCACGACACCGTGATGAATGGCAGGCCGGCGACGGTCGACGAAGACCGGGACGTTCCGTTCCGCCAGCCGCTGCTGCACGAGCGTCGCCCCGCGACCGGGTTGTCGGAACAACACGGCACAGTGCTCCGGTGCGACACCGTCATGAAGCCAATCGAGCACCTGCGCTGCGGCAGCGGTGGCTTCCCCTTGCTCGTCGTCCGCTTCGTAGAGCAACACATCCCCACTGCTGGCGGCTTGCGAAGGTCGAGGCTGCGACCAGTCCCGCTCAATGAGGCGAAGGTCTGGCGATGCGTCGACCTGTGGCGAACCCAGATCCACCCGTCGAATAGCAGTCACTCCCTGCTGTCGCAGACGGCGGCGGAGTGACTCGATGCTGCGGACGGCGGGCTCGAACAAGCCGCTCGCCAGCGTCTGCGGCTGTTGCGGGTCCACGGTAAAAGTCACCGTTGCGTGCTGGCTCCTTGCAACGGCGGCGACCGTGATCGACAGGTCGACGCCTCGCAACTCGCTTATGCCGTCGACGAAGACGTGGCTCCAAGGCGTCATCTTCTCGTCGGCGAGGCGGACGCGTCCTGAAGCATCGAGGCGGTCACCGAGGAGCCTGCGGTAAGCGGCGTCGATGATCGCAAGGTCAGTCAGCTTCGCTGCTAGTTCGTCATCGGCATCTTCGAGCGACGCGCCGATCTCCGCCGGCGTCGAGCCGGAGGCACCGATCTGGCTGAGCATCCGTGCGACACTGCTCGATTCGCTGGTGCCTTGGCGGAAATGGATGAGGTCGTCCTCCACATCCCGCACCGCCTGCGCGATCAGCAGCCGCCGTGACGTCGCATCCAACGCGTCGGCGCCTGCATCGCCGAGCAACTCGTCGATCAGCGTCTCGGCATCCCGGACCCGCACGCGAAGGCTGCCGCCTGTCGCCGAGGCGACCGCCCGCTCGTAGTCGAACGTCGCCTGCGGCGGCACGAGCAACAGAATTGCTTGCCCGAGCGGTTGTTCTTCGCACAAGCGGGCTAACTCCGTCAGGACATAGTGCGTCTTGCCGCTAGCGGCTCGGCCGTGGACGAAGGTGACGCAAGGGGAAGCAGACACGCCATCGCAGCGTAACCGGCGACGCCGCGCGAGGCACGGCCGCGTAGATTCTCCCGATGCAAGGCGGATTCCCTAGCGTTCGAATGCGACGGCTTCGTGCGACGGAACGCACGCGGCAGATGGTCCAGCGCGTTCGGCTTCGGCCCGGTGATCTCATTGCTCCCGTCTTTGTGCACGACGACGAGACGATGGCGGTCGCGTCGATGCCGGGCGTGCAGCGGCATTCGCTCGACGACGCGGCGGCGTGGCTGGACGAACTGGCGGAGCTTGGCGTCGGCGGGTTCCTTGTCTTCGGCGTGTTGCCGGACGAAGTGAAGGACGCAACGGGTTCGCCCGGTGAAGATCAGGCGAATGTCGTGTGTCGCCTGCTACGCGAGGTGAAGCAACGGGGCAATCCGATGCTCGCCATCAGCGACGTTTGTCTCTGCGAGTACACGGATCATGGGCACTGTGCCCCCATCGTCGACGGCATTGCTGACAACGACGCTTCGATCAAGCTGCTGGGACGACAAGCCGTGGCTCATGCACAGGCTGGTGCCGACTGGGTCGCGCCGTCGGCGGCAATGGACGGCATGGTCGGAAGGATTCGATCCGCCCTTGATGACGCGGGTCACGAGCAGACCGCGATTCTGAGCTACAGCGTCAAGTACGCCGGTGCCTTCTATGGGCCGTTTCGCGACGCGGCGGCGAGTGCTCCATCGTTTGGTGATCGGCGGGCGTATCAGATGGACGCTTGGCGTGGCGTGGACGAGGCGGTTCGCGAGGCTGAGCTGGACGTGGCGGAAGGGGCGGATGTGGTGATGGTCAAGCCGGCCGGGCCTTACCTGGACGTGATCCGTGCCGTGCGAGAGGCGGTCCGCGTGCCGGTGGCGGCGTACCAGACGAGCGGCGAATACGCGATGCACATGGCCGGCGGCGAGAAGGGCTGGACCGATGTGGACGCGGTGACGATGGAATCGGTCGCGAGTATCCGGCGGGCGGGGGCAGATCTCGTCATCACCTATCATGCAGAGCGACTTGCTCGACGCCTGCAGCCTTGAGAAGCGCCCGCGCCTTCACGAGCGTCTCGTCGAACTCCGCTACCGGATCACTGTCCGCCACAATGCCGCCGCCGACCGGAATGTGCAATGCTTCGGCCGTCCACGTCGCAGTGCGAATGGCAACGTTGAAGAGCATCGAGCCGTCAGCGTCGAGCCGACCGATCGCACCGCAGTACGGACCGCGGGCGACGGGCTCGAGTTCATCGATGATCTGCATCGCCCGAATCTTCGGAGCGCCTGTTACGCTGCCGCTCGGGAAGGTCGCGGCGAGCAGTCCGATGAGGCCGACATCGTCGCGGAGTTGACCCGTGACCGTCGCGACGCCGTGATGGACGGTCGGGTGCGTTTCGATCGTCCGCGGCATGCTGACCCGCACACTGCCGGTCTCGCAGACCCGGCCCAGATCGTTGCGTTCGAGGTCGACGATCATGTTCAACTCCGCGGCGTCTTTCTCACTTTCGAACAAGCTCGCGGCGGTCTCGCTGGTGGGGCGGGTGCCCTTGATCGGCTTCGTCGTCACCATGCCGGTTGGCGTCACGTGCAGGAACAGCTCCGGCGAGTTCGAGATGACTGTGACGTCGCCGAGGTCGAGCAGGGCCCCAAAGGTCGCGGGCGTCTCGCGGAGCAGGTGGTCGTAGATGATGTCCGCGGCCGTCGGGTTCGAGATCGTGAGGCGTTGGCTGAGATTGACCTGGTACGCGTCACCCGCGGCGATATATTCGCTGCACCGCTGCACCGCGGCCAGATACTCGTCGCGTCTGAAGGAGCTTGTAATCTCCCGTTGGTCGTGCTTCAGCACGACGTCCGGCGACCGTCGTGCTGAAGCACGACCTACGGCGACCTTGGCGAACCAAAACAGCGGCGTCTTCGTGTCACGCTCCTCCCGATGCTTCGCGGCGGGCTCGAACCGTCGCCCGATCTCGTAACCAAGAAACCCGACCCAACACGCATCCTCATCCCGCGTCCGTTCCTCATCGAGCCACTGCAACGCCTCGAGCGGATCATCGAATCGCCGCTCGACGTCGCCGTCCCGCTCCAGCCGATCCGGGTACAGCACCGTCGTCACCTCCGTCGGCGGCAGCGTCCAGCCGTAGACGTCGTTGCTGCTGTCGAGCCGAACCGAACGCACAGCCACTTGTAGGGTGGGCTTCAGCCCACCATCGGCAAGATTGAAACGTGTTGCCGTCAAACGTCGGGCATCTCTTGTGAAGGATCGTCGTACATCGTCTTCAACTTCGTCAGCCGCTCGGTCAGCCGCTTCTTGAGGTTCGTCGGCTTCGGGTCGAACTCGCCGATGCGTCGGCCGACGTTGACGAGGAACTTGACGAGGCAGTCCCAGTCGTTCAGGTCGATCTCCTCCGCCGCCATACTCTCGTTGGGCCGGTCCATGTTGTGGTAGTTGCCCAGCGGCACGCACATGGCGGCGACCGTAAAGCCGAAGGCGTCGAAGGCAGTTGCTTCGCAGGTGCCGCCGGGCATGAGGGCCCGGTTGAACTTGAACATCTTGTCCTTTTTGACCAACTCCTCGCCAATCGTGTCGAGAAAGTGGAGAAAGCCGCTGTGGAAGACGGAGCGTTTGTCGCCGACGCGGAGCACGCACCCGCCGCCGACAGGCGCGGCCTGTTGCTCGGCAGACGTCTCGACGCTGATGATCCGATCATCCTTCCGCAAGAGCCCCTTGCCCACCTCGCGAGCGGCGGCGATGGCTCCGATGAAGCCGACCTCCTCCGCCCGCGTCACGAGCACGCCGAACGGCAGCTTCGGCTTGTTTCGCAGCTTGTCGAGGGCTTCGAGACACGCGGCAAGTCCTGCCAGATCGTCACACGCTTGGGCGACGAGTCGATTCCGCACAACCTTTGCCGGCTTGCCGAAGTCGAAGTTGCCCGCGACGCCCGGCTGGACGTTCTTGCCTCGCGGCACCTTGAACGTCGCCGACTGCAGGCGGTCCTTCTCGTTCCCGGTCGCCTCATCGACCTTCGCCACGACGTCGCTGAAGCGTACCTTCGTCCCCGGCTTGCAGCACGACGCCAGCACCCCGCCTCGGAAGCCGGCGTGGAGCAGGCCGTCCGTGGTCTTGCCGCTGACGAAGGCCGGGTGATCCGCATGTGCTACCACGATCAGCCGCGGACCCTTGCCTTTCGTCGTCAGCAGGCGATTGCCGTGCTTGTCGAGTTGGACCTTCAGGTTCTTTCGCCGCTTCGCCCAAGCGTCGACGTAGTCCAGCACCTCGTCCTCCACGAACGCCGCGGTCGGTAGAGAGCTTAGATCGAGCAGCAGTTTGGGGGCGTCAGGCATTCGACGACCCTAGCGGGGGCTTCAGCAACCAATCGCCGGAGCGGCGTCGCTTGCGACGCACTGAAAGATGTCCCATGTACTTATTCCACCAAGCGTCGCAAGCGACGCCGCTCCGAGGTGTTGTAAACGAGAATCATGCAGCTTTACCCGACTGCATCAACTTCGCCGTCTCGCCATCGGCATCGTCGTACTGCTGACGCGGCACCGCGTCGATCAGCTTCTGCACCACGGCTTCACTCGTGACGCCTTCGGCATCCGCATTGAAGTTCGTCGTAATCCGGTGCCGCAACGCCGGCACCGCGAGCTCGCGAATGTCTTCCGTGCTGACGTAGGTCCGCCCCTTGAGCAACGCCCGAGCCTTGCCGCCGAGGATGAGAAACTGTCCCGCTCGCGGCCCGGCACCGAAGTCCACGAAATCATCGACGAACTGCGGCATCCCCTCGCCGCGACGGCTCGCACGCGTCAACGCCAATGCGTACTTAATCACATGATCCGCCGCGGGCACCGCACGCACCGTCTCCTGCAACTGCACGATCTCCTCGAGCGTCAAGACCTGCTTGAGTTCGTGCTTCTGCGGCGACGTCGTTCGGCGGATGATCTCGACCTCTTCTTCCTCGCTCGGATAACTGACAAGGATGTTGAACATAAACCGGTCGAGCTGGGCCTCGGGCAGCGGGTAAGTGCCTTCCTGCTCAATCGGGTTCTGCGTGGCCAGGACAAAGAACGGATCGGGCAGCTCGTACGTCGTCCCGCCGGCGGTGACGTGGCGTTCCTGCATCGCCTCGAGCAAAGCAGCCTGCGTCTTAGGCGGCGTGCGGTTGATTTCGTCGGCGAGGATCACGTTGCTGAAGACCGGGCCCTTGATGAAAATCATCTGCCGATCGCCCGTCGCCTGGTCGCTCTTGATGACGTCGGTGCCGGTGATGTCCGACGGCATCAGGTCAGGCGTGAACTGAATGCGGTTGAAATCCAGGCCGAGCGTCTTGCTCACCGTGCTGACGAGCAGCGTCTTGGCCAACCCCGGCACGCCCACGAGCAACGCGTGGCCCCGGCAGAAGAGGGCGATGAGCAGTTCCTCGATCACCGCGTCTTGCCCGACGATGACCTTGGCCAGCTCGCCGCGCATCTGGTCGTAAGCGTCGCGAAGCTTCTGGGCCATCTGCAGGTCGTCGGCCGGGGGGGGGGCGGGGGGTGGGGAAGACGTGTCGCTCATGGCGCCACTCTACAGAACCCGACCGACCGGGGCGACGAACGATGTGAAGCACG
Source organism: uncultured Tepidisphaerales bacterium (assembly GCA_964388485.1). GTDB lineage: Bacteria > Planctomycetota > Phycisphaerae > Tepidisphaerales > Tepidisphaeraceae > JBCDKH01. The sequence goes on from CAYMAS010000001.1 coordinate 232,663, forward strand.
GATGCCCGAACTACCCGAAGTCGAAACCGTCGTCAGAACGCTGCGCCCGATCATTGTCGGGCGTCAAATTGGTAGCGTGGAGCTGCATCGGAACGACTACGCGACGCCATGCGGGTTTAGTTGGGACTTGACGGGGCGGCGAATCGTTGATGTTCGCCGCCGGGCCATACGGATTATCCTCCACCTCTGCCGCGACGAGGTGTTCCTCGTTCACCTCGGCATGACCGGGCAGTTGATCGTGGTTTCCGAGGAAGAGCCGGTAGCCAAGCACACGCACGCGGTCTTCACCTTCGGCGACAAGCAGCTTCGGCTCTGCGACCCTCGCCGCTTTGGCCGCCTGGACTGGATCGGCTCCGACCTTGACCGCATCGACCACAACCTCGGCCCCGAACCCCTGACCCTTTCCTGCCGCGACCTGCGTCTTCGCCTCGCTCAAACGGCTCGCCCTCTCAAGAGCGCCTTGCTCGACCAGACCTTCATCGCCGGCCTGGGCAACATCTACGTCGACGAATCCCTCTTCGCCGCCGGCCTGCACCCGCTGCAACGCTGCTGCAATGTCACCCCGGACGAAGCCAGGCGTCTGAGCCGTTCGATCAAACGCACCCTTCGCCACGCCATCGACGCCGGCGGCAGCACCCTGCGCGACTACGTCGACGCGGTCGGCCAAAGAGGCACCGCCCAACAAGCCCACCGCGTCTACGGCCGCACCGGCCAGCCGTGTCGGCGGTGCAGGACGAAAGTCGAGCAATTCGTCCTCTCCGCGAGGTCGACGCACTGGTGCCCTGTCTGCCAACGCCTGCCGCACGCCGCGTGACGCTGCGCATACAAACGGCGGCGGGCCGTGAAGCCTCGCCGCCGCCTGGTCCTTGGCTGTTGAGCAGGGTGGGGACTACGCCGCGATCCGCATCGGCGTCGACTGCTCCTTCTCCCGCGGCAACGCGCCGCCGGCCGGCAGGTTCACGCTCGTCGGGTGACTCGAAGGCCCGCTCTCGTCTTTCGCATTTTGCCAGAACGCGCTGATCCAAACGGTGTCCCCCGTCGCGCTCGGCCCGAACGGCAGTTCGAAGCTCGTCTTCGTCGTGCTGATCGCGAACGTCCACTCGTTCGCCATCGGCGCGGTCGGGCCGACGTGCGTGAAGATCGTCGCCCCGGCCACGTCGGCCGGCTTGCCACGACGGCTCGTCGCCTGCCGAAGCTCGCCATACACGGTCCGGCCGTCGGTCTGAAGCACCTTGACGAATGGTGCGTCCTTCGGTGCCGGGATGACCTTTCGCGCCGACTCGATCGGACGGAGCCCGAGGCTCTCGCGCTGGCCGTCGGTCAGATCGGGATTTGCTTCCGCCGCTTTGACGACAAAACCTGCCAGCCGTTTCATTTCGGCGAGCTTCTGATTGCGGTCTTTGATGCTGACGCTCGTGCGGGTCAACGGATCTTCCGTCTTGGTTCACGCGGTCTGCAGGGCCGAGTTGGCGTCGGTGAAGCTGGAGACGAGCGTGGCGGGCACGCCCAGCTCGGCGTCTTCGGCGATGCGAGTCGCGACAATGGCAGCCCAGGCGACTTGAGCGGCCTGGCTGCGGGGAAGGTAAGAACGAGGCATGGGTAGAATCCTGGTTGAGTTTGAGACGAGGTTCAGCCCTCGACCACCGGCGGCTCGGACCTCCCGAACCACCCCGGCGGCGGGGCACTGCCCCCTGCGTCGGCGAGATAAGACGACCACTTGAAATTGCGAACCAAGTTTTTGGCGACCGTTCTCCACCGCGCCCCACCACACCCTTCCCAAACAGCTCCTCACCCTGCTCCCGCGTGCTGCACCTGGAGTCCGCCGCACGCGACCTCTCAAGCGACTTGCGGCGGCATGAAGCCGCCTTTCCATTACCGCTGGATTTGACTGCAGCGTGAATCCAGCGGGTTACATGACACACCGTGTTAGAAAACTGCCCGCCGCACGAGAAATCTGACCCCTCACTAGCGTGTAGCGGCACCCGGTCGCTTCATCGCTTTAACCGGCCACGCCATCCGCGGCGGCTCGGTCTCAAATCGAGCAAGTGGTCTTTGGGTTGGTGAGTATGCTCCTGACCCGTTGGTCTGACCGCCGGAACTGTCAACCCCAGAAACGGCTCCCGATCTGCTCCGTCCGGATGCTCGCGCAGAGGGTCAGGATCTCGACTCGAACGATAGACTGCCGACGTCAAAGCGGTCTTCAACTCCAACCGGCGGTCAGGGTCCGGACCGAGCACTCCCGACCCCTTTTATCTAATCCCGCGGTAGCTCATTTTCTGGTGCTCGCGGAGAACAACGCAGGTGAACAGCTGGGGCAAAGTGAAGTCAGGTCTGCTGAAGCAACTCGTGCAATCCGGCAGGCAACGCAGCCCCAGCTCGTACGCCACCTTCATGACCTTCCGCGGGCTCTTGCTGGTGAGCATGCCTTCGCAGTAACCTCTTCACACGGATCGCGCTGCGCCTGAACCTCACCGCTCAGGCGAGGGTCGAGACAGAGCCCTTTGTCCCCTTATCTGTCCCTCACGTCCCTGAAAAGGCTCCCGCCCCTTGTCCCGCTCCCGGCGACCGAATCTGTGGTCGATGAGTGGCAACTTGACGCATCAGCTTCGGCTTGTCTGTCGAACGAGACTTGATACGGTGTTGCCTCCATGGGGTACAACACCGCCCGCCGTGCGTTTCAACGCTTCACGACTGCCGACTGCCGACTGCTAATGAGTGGGCAATGACTGAGCAACTTGAGTGCCGTCGTCTGCTCTCGGTTGCTGTAAACAGCGTCGACATCACGACGGACATCGCGCCGCGCGACGGCATCGAGATCTTATTCGACGGGGACGTCGACCATGCGACTGTGACGAATGACGATGTCCGGGTCGAAAACTTGACGACCGGCGGGAGCCTGGTGGAACTTGAACCGATTGCAGCCGGCAGCAATCGCCTGCGCGTCGAGTTCGCTGATAGCGAGTACCTCGACCTAGCCGGCAGTCGAGTCCGACTTCCCGACGGCTACTACGAGGTGACGCTCGACGCCGGAGCCGACGGAGTGCTGGATCTGATGGGTTTTCCGATTATGGCCGATGATCCCACGGCCGATGTGCCTCGCTACACGTCAGGTGATCAGCTTTCGTTCCTCAACGGTGACTTTAACCATGATGGATTCGTGGATCTGTCCGACCATACGATTCTTCGCAGCGGGTTCGGAGTCGGCAGCACGTTCGCAGAAGGCGATGCAAACGGCGACGGAAGCGTCGGCCTTGCAGACTTTACAGAATTGAGGAGTCAGTTTGGCAAAGCCCTCGAAGCACCGCCGGATCGTTACGGTGAGGTGCTGGCTACGCTCGCCACGGCCGAATCTATCGAGTTATCATGGGTCTTACCTGGGGTCGCATCGGAACCCGATGCGTGGCACCTGTTTCGCGGAACTGGTGACGGCATCGATTATGACGACGATCCGGTAGCGGTACTTACAGCTGACGGTTCTGGAGGCACGGTCGCATACTCCGTGATAAAAGACGTTGTGCTTGAAGACGGGTCCACCGCCGACATGGCGTTGTTTTCTGACGCCGGGTTGATTGACGGGACCAGATACCGCTACGACTTGCGAGCGTGGTCTCATGTCGCAGGTTTGAGTCCGTCGACGGACTTGGCGGCCGAGAGGACGCTGCTTCCTAGTCCAGATAACGCCTCGGCTTCTCTACGAAACAACGGTGACGTTGCGATCGAGTGGACGACCACAAGCACGACCCAGGACCAGTTCAGGATCGAGTACCGCACTTCGCCCACTGACGAATGGCAGTTGGCTGAAGTGATAACAGATCCCTCTGTCACGCAATCGGTGCTGGGAGGGTTGCAAGACCCGGCTTCGCTTGAATTCCAAATCAGCGCGGAGCAGGTGTTTGACGACGGAACCGTCTCGCAAGCCTCAGCATACTCGATGCCTTTCATTGCGACAGTCGGCAACGGGTCTTTCGTGGTTGAACATCTGAACTTGTGGGAGACACGCATCACTTGGTCGGGTGATCATGCGGTTCAACCACCCGTAGAGTTCTGGGTTTCCTATAACGGGGGTGATCCCATACCTTGGACTTCGGTCGCTACAGATTCGAATGGTGGAAGCTTCACCTTCTCGGCCGGACGCACTGGCAACTACGAAATTTTTGCAACGCAGTCAAACTCGCTGCTTGGCAGCGGAAGCGACCAGCAACTCACCATGGTGGACGGTGAGCGGTACTACGAAGATGTTTCTTTTAATTCGTTCTGGCTTATGGGTCCTGAATGGTTAGGCAACTCATCGTTGCCCGAGTTCGAGGATCGGGGTGTTTCTGTCTCCGGTGCACCTGACGATGGTGCCGGCGTTGGCTCGACGGTGACCCTCCAAATTTCGGGTCTTCCTGAGCACGCGGCCATCAGGGTCGGTGTTGAGTGGGTTTCGCCAGACACGCCGTACCACGAAACTTCGTTGACGATCGATGATGTCGAAGTAGTTAAGCCTTGGTATGCCGGAAAGGCCTCCATCTCAAGTGGTTGGGTAGAGCATTCCGGCGGGACATACACGCTTCAAATGCAGGTTGGTGGTGATGACGGAGGTGAAATCAAGATCGGCGTCGTAAAGGTTGCGATAAATCTCCCAATCGTTCGAGTCCACACGAATGACTTCGGCCTTTCCGAGCCTGATGGAGAAGGGGAAGTTTGGACGTCGGTCGACCGCCACAACCCGATCAACGGCCGGCCATACAACGTGACGCTGATCGATGGTGCGGAGGCTGAGAACCCTGCAACGTTCAAAACAGACTACAAAGTCGTCGGTGAAGTTGACATTCCCGCAAGAATGGAGCAGTCACCTAGAGCAGATCTCGTTGCTATCGACGACGACGAACGGGAAGGCACTGAGATCGGCGGCCTTCGAGTGCAAAAGGGAAATGGCTTTACCGTCGACCCGCTCAACGTCGCCCACGTGAGCGTGACAGATGAACCAGGAGTCATCAAGGGCGCGCGGTTCCCGCTGTCCGGCCTGACGCCTGATGATGTTGAAGGCCTTATTGATTTTGGGCTGTCGCAGTTCGGCGCGACTCCGGAAGAGTTGGGTCAGCTGATCGGCGATGTCCTCGACCCGATCCCATTCATTCCAGGTGAAGACATCGGCGACACCATCGGCTCATACCTGCGAGCTGCCTTGCGAAATGCCGTCAGACAAGTGTCGGCGGTCCAACCCTACATCAGCGACAACGTCATCACCCAAGTCGATGGTGGCCCATTATTCCACGACGATGACATCCGGTTCGTCCAGCGCTTCAAAGACAAGCTTAAGGTTGCCGGAGTGGGCGTGTCGGTCACATTAACAGCAGATGATGTAACGCGTATCAACGGCGATACAGCCAAACAGTGGAAGCAGTTCGTCGCGATTGGAATCAGTATCGACCCCCAAGTCCTTGGCACCTCTGGCGACTCTGAAGCGACAATCGAGTTCGATCTTGGGATGAAGTCGATCAACGCGAAGGACGCGGAGATCGAGAACTAGCTGCTCCAAGGCTTCCCCGGTATGGCTGGACTAATGATAATCCCCTTAATGCTGACGTTGCTGGCACTGCTTCCATTTCCGGTGATCGGTGTTGGCGAGCCTGGAATAACGGGTCCGTACGAGCACGTCATTAGTCTTGCGGAAGAAACGAATGCTGCGCTCGACGCATCAAAAAGGATTACGAATCCTACGTTGAAGATCGGAACGGGTATTTATATCGATGGTTCTTATCCGACTGATGGAGTTATCCGTCCCTATGTGAAGAGGGCCGTGACGAGCTTTGGCCGGGTAGATCCTGTTGACGGAGACCACTGGCGTTTTAATATGCACGTGATATTTGAAGACCCGCTTTTGTACCCACACGGCTTAGAACAGCGCAAAGGTAACAGGCCTTCTTTTGCTTCATTTGAGGTGACAGAACCACCACGAATCGTTCTGTTGGCGACGGATATCGCCTTGGAGCTTACTGACACGCGAGCCGGCGGGACGGTCGCGGACGGAGTCATCAGCCGCGTCTATCTCCTTCTGATCGTGGCGGATCGGCGTCACCTTGATCCATCTCACACGCCCGCCGAGAGCAGCGTTCCGATCTACGTGCTACGCCTGCACCCCTTCTACGGCGCGTTCATCGAAAGCAGGTTCGAGAAGTAGGGTTGTGAAAAGGGGGTCGTGAAAAAGGGACAGGTCGGGTCGTGAAAAAGGGACATCTTTCGACCCGGAATCTTCACATCGAAGGGTCGCCCGGGTTAGCGCCGCCGAGCTTGTGCATGGCGTGCTTGAGGCGGAGGACCGTTGCTCGGTCGATCGAATCGCCGTGTCGTTCGAGCGTTTCAATCAGGTTGCGTTCGTTGCAGATGAGCGTGTGGCCGCAGCGGAGTGGGGTCGTGTTCGGCTGCAGGGCGGCGTGGGGGAGGCACAGGACCGACTGCACGAACGGCGGGGCTTGGCCGTCGGCCGCGTTGATGCGGTCGCGGACCCGCATGGCTTGTTTCACCGCCTCATCAACCCACCCCCCACCCCGTCCAGGCAGGGGGTTGTCGTTGAGGGTGATGCCGTGGCTGCCGACGTGGAGGAGGCCGAGGTGGCTCTTGACGCTGACGACGAAACACCCGCCGGGGCCGATGACGATCAGGTCGGCGTCGCCGAGGTCGCCGAGCGGGAGGTTGCACCAGACGTGCCAGCCGCCTGAACGCTTGACGAGCTTCGGCTCGGCGGTGAGTTGCGTCTGAAGAACGTAAGCGATGAGGGCTTCGGCATGGGCCCCACGCAGCCGGCGGATTCGTTCCTGCTGGGTTTGCTCCCAAGCCCGCTCCGACCGGTTCAGGAGGAAGTTCACGCCCCATGCCGCCCCGGCCACGCCGACCAGCGTGAAGGCAATGCCCCACGGCGTGCGTTGCAGGAGGCTCGCGGTCAGGAACCCGACGACGTAGGAGAGCAGGATGAGGAGGATCAGGCCGAAGAGGAGGTGCTTCATCAGCCGACTCCATTCGGCTGTCTTGATCCACTGCGCAGCCTTCTTCGTGTGAAGTGTCGCCATCCCGGCCGAAGCGTAGACGGTCGAGGTGAACGATTTGGGACGAACGGTGCCGTAGCCGCCACGGGCAAGGTGGAAGGGCTCGGGCCTCGCGAAAACGGAACGGGGCGTACTCCGCGGTCGTGCGCTGAAGCACGTCGGGCCGGGCTGTGTTCTTCCGGGAAGCAGCCCAGATCTTCAGGGAGGCAACTCGATTCCTTCAGGGGGCGACGCGATTCCTCCGGGAGTTGACCTTACTTCTCAGGAATTGGACCTTGCTCCTCCAGGAACGGACTTGATTCCCCAGGGAATGCAGTTCAATCCTCAGGGAGCGGCGTTGCTTCCTCAAGGAATGAACTCGATTCCTCCGGGAGGAGACTTCATTCCTCCGGGAAGAGACTTCATTCCTTAGGGAGGGAACCTCATTCCTCCGGAAAGAGACTTCATTCCCTGAGGAATGGCGGGGGGTTCTTGAGGGGTCGGCCCGATTCCGCGTCCGATCATGTGGCCGCAGCGTCCGATCATGTGGCCGCAGCGTCCGATCATGGTGGCCAGCGGTGAATGTGGGTCGGCATGCGGCGCATTCGATGCCCGTTTGCCGGTTCTTGGCGGCCCGGCGGGAGGCGAAGGGCCGCGACGTGTAGCGCGGGGGTCGCGGTGAAGGGGGCGGCCTGGGTCCGAGTCGCGACAGCGGCAGGGCTGGGCGGGGCGGTCTTATCGGGACCGGCGGCGGGACGGGGGGGGGGCGGGTGGGGGGCGGGGGGTGTGTTGCCCTTGCCAACGTCGTCAGGGGTGATCTTGTCGGACCTGCGGCAGAACGGGAGGCTGAAGCACGTTGCGTCGCGTCTGCTCGTGGCACGATCTTCAGATCGTGTTTCTTCAAGGCATTACGGCAGACACGATCTGAAGGGCTTTATGCACGGCCCTTGCTCCGCTTGAGCCGGTCGCGGCAGAGGCGGGCGATGATCTTGCCCTTGACGAACGGCTCGACCCGATGACCTCGCGTCCAGGGCGGCAGCGTGATCAGGCCGCCGCCATAGTTGCACAGGTTCGCGAATCGCGTCTCGATCTGCCGCCGCGTCGACAAGAGCCGACGCAGGAACCCGCCGGGCTCGGCCAGCCGGTCGATCGTCTCGATCCGACGCTGGCTGCCGCGGTCGCGACGCACCGGCCGACACCCGCGGAAGTGGCGTGGCGTCACCAGTCGGTGGCCGCCATCTGCCGCCAGGTCGTGAAGCTTGTTGGTGTCGTAGAACGCGTCGGCCAGCAGGTAGCCCGGATCAGGCAACTCGGCGATCAGGTCGGTTGCGACGGTTCGTTCATCGACGCCCAGGCCGGTGACGCGGATGGCGACGGGACGGTTGGTTTTGGCGTAGATCGCGTGGATCTTGTAGCCGCGGTTCTTGCCGCCGGCCCCGCGGCCGAAGGTGGCCTCGCCATCGGTGCTGTGGCGGCTGACGGGCAGGGGTTTACCAGGACGAGGCGAAGCCTGTCCCGTCGAGGCGATTGACCAAAGGGCCGATCCCTCCGCCGCCTGCGTCGTCGAGCAGGACCAGCAAGGCGTCGAGCATGCGTCGCGTCGACGACCTTCTGAGCCGCCGGCTCAGGGTCGACTGGTCGGGCATGACGGCCGGCGGCTTGATGCCTC
>CAYMAS010000002.1:0-28949 GCA_964388485.1 uncultured Tepidisphaerales bacterium
CAACCGACACCAACCGCTTGACTTCCAAGACAGCCGCTGCGCTCGGGATGACGGAAGGGGCAGCATTCGCGCATGGTGCTGAAGCCGCTCCCGTACATCATCGCGCACCATCGTGCTGAAGCACGACCTACGGGTGAACCGTCAACGGAAAGTGGAGGCGGGGGGAGTCGAACCCCCGTGTCGTGTTAACCGAAGCAGCGGCCTCTACATGCTTAGTTGATCGTTTGGTTCTCACGACGCGTCGCGAGGATCAACACCCTCGACGCGTCGCCAGTTCCCGATTCATTTCGCTCTACCGTCGGGAGCAACCCGGCGGAGCTAGCTCGCTGAGATGACAATCCCCCACGACCGCGAGCACTTCGCGGGGGACCGTGGCAGCAATTTAAGCTGCCAGTGCGGGCGTGCTGGCGAAGCCAACACGACCGGCAACTGCGTTGTCGGCAGTTATGGGTGTGCCCGACATTGATAACGGAGCCTATCGGGCGTCTCCGGCATGCCACCGCTACCCGTGCCAACCGGTCGATACCAGTCGCCCCCGTCAAGACGAGGCTGTGGGAAGCCAAGCTGTCAATGCCACCAAGGCGGCAAGGGGATGATAGGCCGGCCGAGGGACTTCAGGCAATCGAACCCTTCAGGCAATCGAACCCTTCAGGCAATCGAACCCTTCAGGCAATCGGTCGCCGACGCACCACATCGAACAGCACGACGGCCGCGGCGACGCTGGCGTTGAGGCTGTCGACGCCGCTGCCGCTGAGCGTCGGGATCGCCACCCGGTCATCGGCCGCGTCGAGCCAGGCCTCGGGCAGGCCCTCGTGCTCCGGGCCGATCACGATCGCTAGCGGTGCTCCCGGCACGTCGACCTCCCAAGGCGGTCGACTCTCACAACGCTCGTCGTCCGCAGCCACGGTCGCCCAAGTCGTCAGCCGACTCGCCTCGACCCAACGCCGCACCGCCTCGTCCGTCGCCGCGACGAACGGCATCGTGAAGGCGGCACCGGCGGAGTTCCGCAGGACGTTCGGATTGAACAAGTCCACCTCCGCGTCCGCCGTCACCACGCCGCTCACGCCCGCCGCAGCACCCGTTCGCAGCATCGCCCCGAGGTTGCCCGGCTTCTGCGACCCGACCGCGATCAGCCAAACATCACCCGGCTTGGGTGCGAGATCGTCGAGCGACCGCTCCCGCGAACGAAACACGCCCAGCATGTCCGCCGGCGACTGGCGGTAGCTCATCTTCGCCATCGCCTTGTCGCCGACCATCGTGTGCGGCTGGTCAACCTGGCCCTCGAGTGGTGCAGCGACAAAGAGGTCGAGCAACTCCCAACCGGCATCAATGGCCCGCATCACGTCGCGCTGGCCTTCGACGACGAATGCCTGGCTCGCGTTGCGTTCGCGTCGGTCGCGCAGCTTGGCGACTTGTCGGACCGTCGGGTTCGACGGGCTCTCGATCCAGAACGGCACGGGGACGTCGTTCATGATGACTCTCCGGCGGCTTCGGTTTCGACCGGCTGCGAGCCGACGGGTTCGTAGACGACGACGGTGCCCGCGGCGAGGTCGCCGAGGCGTCGCTGTTGCGGCTGGAAGAAGATCAACATCCACCCGCCCAGCAGATCGACGGGGCGGACGAGGTTGCGAATGAGGATATTGAGGTTGTCCGGGACGGCATGATCGACGCGACGGACGCGTAGGCCGAAGATCGCTTTGCCGGGGGACCGACCGCCGGCAAGTTCGCCGACGAGCGGCAGGAGCACATAGGCGGCGATGCCGGCGAGGAGGATGACCGTGTTGGCTGTCTGGCCGTTGACGCCCTGATCGCCGGTGACGATGCCGAGCCCGAAGACGAGCGGCAGCAGGTCGACGGAGGCTGCGGCGAGTCGCAGCCGAATCGGCGGCGGGCCCAGCGGCGGCACATCGCTCGGCTTGGCGTTGCTGGGAGCGACGGCAGGCCGACGCCCCTGCAGGAGCATGCCAATGAACGCGATCACGAGCAGGCCGTAAAGCAGCAGCCGAAACCCGCTCGCCAGCGGCGACAAACCCACCGCCTGGAAGCCGACGATCTGGGCCTCGGGTCGTTGGCTGGCGACGAGTCGCGGCGTGCCATCCGGGTTCGCGTTGAGGCGGACGACGGTCATGTCACCGCTGGCGGCTGTGACGGCTCGCGTCAGTCGCAACGTGCCCGCCGCCTCGGCCGCGGCGACGAGATCATCGCTCGCCAGCTCCAAGCCTTCGGGCAGCCGCCACTGCACCTCACCCCGCTCCTTGTCATCGAGCAGCAGCTTGGTCAGGTCGTCCGTCGTCTCGAATTGCAGCGACTGCGACGCATTCCGCACCCGATTCGGAGCAGCCGTCACACCTTCGGCCAAGGTCCACTCGTCATCGAGCACCCAGATCGCTCCGCCTCGGGCGATGACGGCGAGTCGGCCGTCGAGGTAGAGCACGTCCTCGAGAATCAGGTCCGCCGGGGGCTTGGGCGGGATCGTTTCGCTCCAGGCGCTGCCGACGACGCGACGATCTTCCGGTGAGCCGGGACTCAGCACCCGCAGCATGCGTGCCGGTCGCGTCGTGGCGTCGGCGGGATCGAGCAGGACCACGACCTCACCGTCGGGCGATGCGGCCAACGCCCGGATCCGGCGGGTGTAGGTGGCGACCTGCTCCCAATCGTCTAGCGTCGCCGCCGCGGCCCGGCGGCGGACCTGGGACGTGACGGATCGCTCCTCGGGTTGGACGCCCCGCTCGAACGAGATCGCCAGCAATTCGCCCGACGTCGTGCCGGCGGCGTGGAGGGCGACGATGCGGGTCGATCCCGGCTCGGGCAGCGTTTCGCTCTCATCCTGAGCCGCAGCGACGGACGCGGCAAGAAGCAGGATCAGCAATCGCACGAGCAACACGCGGCAGTGTAGAGACCGATCGGTCGAGGCGATGAGGTCGCGATGACCTGGCAGATCATGGCTCGCGGTTCAAGGAAAACGCCTGTTCCGGATATCGGCTCGGGTCGAAGTTGAACGTCCGCTGATTCGGCACCGGCGGGCCGCGGCGAGCGGGCTTTTGGATCATCAATTGCTCAAGGTCGATCCGCATCTTGCCGCCGGTCTCGGGAAAGAAGAGCAGAAATCTTGTCGCGATCAGCGGTGCGTCGTCACCGTCGCCAATCGGCTGGTGATTCCGCAGCGTCGCCGATAAGACGGGCCGGCCGGCTTCGTCGTTGAGGATCACCCGCACCGGCCGCGGCGGACCGTCGGACGAGACGGCGTACCACACCTCTTTCGTCACCGTCAGCCGCGGCTGACCCGTGGTCGCGGGCTCGACGAAGGCGACGCGGTGCAGATCACCGTCCGGGTCGTACCGCAGCGTCGGGGCCGGGAACTGCGTCAGGTCCGTCGGCAGCAGATTGACGCCCAGAACCTGCAGCACCAGATCCGGCCGAATCGGCAGCCCCTGGGTCTTGTCGGGGTCGAGGTTGCCGACGGTGCCGAGAAATAGCTGGTCCTCCTGCGGCAACCGGATGAACAGGACGTCGCCGTCGGTGCCGAAGTCGAAGAGGTCGCCGATCGCCGCCTTCTCGGCCTTGGCCCGGAGCATGCCCGGCTTGAGGTGCTGAACGATGATCTGGCCGTTGACGAAGTTGCCCTGCTGCTCGGGGGACTCCTTGATGATCGTCTCGAAGTAGCCGCGGGCCCAGAGCGACGGCAGTTGCTCGTTGTTGGCGTTGATGCGCTCGACGAGGTCGCCTAGCGGCACCGGCTCGCGCAGCGGCGGCGCAACGTCCTCCTCCACCGCCTTGTTCGTGCAGCCGATGAGGCACAACGCGAGCAGCCACGTGAAGCGCCTCATGCCGCCGACTCCAGGAGCTTGGCAAAGTCGGCATCGTCGTCGGCCGACCGCTCGTCGGGCTCGACCACGCTCACCGTCTCGCCACTGCTGGTAAGTTCCAGAGTCCAGGTGGCGTCGTTTCGATCCACGACGCGGGCCAGCCGTCGCCGCAGCAGGAACATGCCGGCAAAGAAGCGAAGCCGCTCGCCGCGTTCGCCGCCGGTCTGGCTCTGCAGAACGTTGCTGAGGGTTTCGGCCAATCCTCGCCGCCGGGCCTTGCGTTGCCCGGCGGTGTTGTCGGGCATGACCGCGTGCCAGCGGGCGACGAGTTGGGGCTGCTTAAAGGCGTCGTAAGCGACCTGCGAGATGCTGATTCGCTGCAGCGGCCCGTCATCGGGAGCGACCAGTGCCGCCACATACGACGAGCCTGGCAGGATGACCTCGCCGGTAACGCTGCAACGCTCCCGCGGCCGCAGGTCTGGCCAGTCGGGCGGTAGAGGACTCGTCGCGGAAGCGGCCACCGTGGTGACGCTACGTCACGACGCAACAAAGGACCGGCACGACGTGCCGCCGCTGCCGACCTGGAACCGCACGCGTCGCCCGCACTTGGGACAGCCGCCGGCATAGCAGTCGCCCGCGGCCGTCTTGTACACACGCTGGTAGACGCTGCAGCACGCGAACATCACGCTCAACCAGGCCCGCGGCTTGGGCGTAGCGGCGTCGCCTGTCGGTCGGCCCGCGAGCGTCACCTTCACATCCGGATCGTCGTGCGGCACGTCTTGAAGTGCATCGGCCACATGCCGCGAGCCGCTTCACTTCGTCGCGTGCCCGGCGAGTTTCTGGACATTCGCCACGCACTCGGCGAGCATCCGATCGGCTTCGGCCAGCGACGCCGCGTGCTGTTTCTCCGTGCCGGCATTGGCGATGACGTTGTACCGCCCCGCCCGCACGGCCGCGACGCACAGATCGCCGCAGACGAGCAGATCGCTCAGCAGCCACGGGTTGCAACGTGGCGCGATGTTAACCGCGGCATCGAGCACCCGCGTCGCCGCCGCCATTGTGGCCAAGGGGGCGGCGAGGCTCGCTTCCGACGCCTGTGCCAACGCCGCTTCCCGAGACGGATCATCCGCCGGCAGATCCTTCGCCGCACGCCACGAGCCGTAAGCCCGTTGGTCCTCGGCGACGAGCAGCAGCAGGACGTCGGTCAGCTTCGTCAGCTTGTCGATCGACGCGGCGATGGCGGCTTCGTCGGACTGGTCGTTCTTCTTACGGCCTTGACTGAACCGCAACGCCATCGTCCCGACCGCAGAACCCAAGCCGCCGACAAGGGCCGCAACGCTCCCGCCGCCAGGCGTCGGCATGCGGTCGGCGAGGCGATCGATCCACTGGCGGATCGGTAGGTCGATGTCGCTGATGACGGGTTCGCTCGGCATCCGACAAGCTAGTCCGCCGCTGTGTCTTCGACTTCGGCGGCGTACTTCATGGCCCGTTCGAGTTCGCCCTTGAGATGCCGAACCCGCAGGAGGCTGCGGACGCGGGTCAGTAGTTCGAATTTGTTCACTGGTTTGCTGACGAAGTCGTCGGTCCCGCACTCCGCCGCCCGCTCGACGTCGCCGAGCTCGTTCAAGGCCGTGACCGTCAGGATCTGGATGTCGCGTGTCTCCGGATCGCTCTTGATCTCGCGACAGACTTGAAATCCGCTCATTCGCGGCATCATGATGTCGAGCAGGATCAGGTCGGGCTTCGTCAGTCGAACCTGCTCCAACGCCTCGACGCCGTCGTACGCCACCTCCACGCGGGCGGGCAGGACCTCGAGGTAGGCCTGGAGCAACTCGACGTTCTGCTCGTTGTCGTCGACAATCAGGATGGTGCTGTCGGGCAGAAACGATTCGTTGGCGTCGATCGGCTCGGCAGTGGGTTCGGAAGTTGTCATTGCTGTTTCACAAGAGGCACCAACTGCCGGCTCAGGCTACAGATTCAAGTCGCCGAGCCAGTCGGATCGCTCGGCAGCCGGGAGCGATGCCCGCAGTCTAGCGAGATCCTCGGGCCGATCCACGTCCCAGAACGTCGGCAGCGACACGAGTCGGACGCCCGCCTCCTCGGCATGTCGGCGGACGTCGGACAGCTCGTGGCCGCTCGACCAGCGGACGTTGGTCAGGAGCTTCGCAGCGACGTGCCGGTCGGGCAGGCCCAGGCACCAGAACCCGCCGTCGTCACACGGGCCGATCGACGCATCGCCACGTGCCAATGCGTCATAAAGTTTGACGAGATGTCCGTCCGGCAGGTGCGGCGAGTCGGCACCGAAGAACGCCAGCGGCCCCTCCTGCACCGCCGCCGCGGCAATGAGCCGATCCCCGAGGTCGCCGCCGCTCTGGGGCAGCAGGCTCAAGGTCACGCCCGGCAATGTTCGTGCGAAATCCGCCGCTTGAGCGTCGGTTGCGCCGGCGTAGCACCAGACGACCCGCCACCGATGATCGGCCGCCAGACGCGTCAGAAGCCGCTTCAGGAACCGTTCATGCAGATCCGCCGCCTCTTGCGACGTCAGCGGCGGGCACAACCGCGTCTTGACCCGCCCCGCCACCGGCAGCTTGGCCATAACGACGGCAGTCGGTTGCTGAGGCGCTCGATCCGTCATGACGCACCTTACTCGTCGCCTGAATCACCTGACGCGTTGCCAGCCGCCGGCTTGCCAAGCCGCGGGACCGTCACGATTGAACTTCGCAAGAAAGAGAAGAAGGAGCATCTGCTTTGGCCCTTCCCTGGTTGGCGCACGGCTTGTAACACACCCCTCCATGCACAGGACCCTCTCCAGCCAAAGCTTTTCGGCCGCAGAGTCATCCGGTCCGGCCGTCTCCTGTGACGAAGCTTTGCACGATGAGGACGAATCGATCCAGGTCCTCCGCGCTCAACGCGATCTCTACAAACAACGCCTCGACCGCATCATCGACGCCATCGACTGCAAGGATCCGGAGAAGGTCGTCCACGACGTACGCAACGTCCTCAACGAGTTGACGTTGCTGCGGAAGCTGGTCGAGTTGGAAGACGACTGATCGAGCTTGGACACTGATCGAGCTTAGACAAAGTCTTTTTGAGCAGACCCGACTTCAGACGCCGCAGCAGCCCTGGGGCACGACGGGCCGTGCGTGGCCGGTGGGCTGGCGGTTGGGGTCGTCCACCGTCTCGTCGCCGCCAAAGCCGCCGGAACCCGGCCGTTTGGCAACGCCAGCTCCGCCGACAGCCGGAAGGCCTCGTGGGCCGCTGGTGCCGTCAGACCCGCCCGCGCCCGAAGCTCCCGGGCCGCGATGGTTGTGCCCGCCGTGGCCTGCCGTGTCACCACCAGAGCCGGTTCGGCTCGAGCAAGCGGGTGCGTGTTGCAGATCGTCGCGAGACGCCCGTGCGTCGCGAGCTTCGGCAGGGGTGAGGATGAGCTGATCGACCTGATGAATTACGCCGTTGCTCGCCACCAAGTCCGCAGTAGCGACCTCGATGCTGTTGACTTGAAACAGTCCCTCCTGCGCTGCGTCGTCTTCCAACCGCACCGTCAGTCCGGCCATCGAGGAGCGGAGCATGATTGGTCCGACGTCGGCTCGCAGCGTCGTCGCCCAAAGCAGGTGACCGCCCAGCAGACGTCGTAGCCGCGGTTTGGCCCAGGTCGCTTCGAGCGTCTGTCGCTCTTGCTCCTCTAGTGCGTCGAAGGCGGCATCCGTCGGGGCAAAGACCGTGATCGCGTGCTCGCCGTCGAGGATGTCGTACAAGCCGACGGAATGAGCCAGCCGCAGGAACTGCTCGTGCTCTCCGTCGGCCTGAAGAATCGCCCAGGCGGAGTCGGCCCGCTCTGCAGCCGGCAATGGTTCCCCTGCCTCGCCGGGCGTTTCACCCGCTATCGCCTGC
Organism: uncultured Tepidisphaerales bacterium; assembly: GCA_964388485.1. Classification (GTDB taxonomy): domain Bacteria; phylum Planctomycetota; class Phycisphaerae; order Tepidisphaerales; family Tepidisphaeraceae; genus JBCDKH01. The sequence continues at coordinate 7,698 of CAYMAS010000002.1, forward strand.
GACGCCAATGCCGCTGCCGTGCAAGTGACAAGGGCGAGCAACCGTCGTCGGGGACCGGGCATGACTCCACCTGTAACAGCCTCGACACCAATGTGCAACGGGCACCTGTCGCACGCGTTGACGATCACGCGCTTTTACGCTTCGGACGATCGTCCTGCTTGACCGCCGGGTGCTGGAAGACTTTGGCCCGGCCTTCGACGACGTCCTCGTCGATCACGTATGTGCCGGGCGGTTGATCGGGCAGGTCGTACATGATGTCGAGCATCACCTCTTCACAAACGGCTCTGAGAGCACGGGCACCGGTCTCACGACGCAGGGCCCGCTCGGCGATGAGCCGCTTGGCACCGGACGTGAACTCGACCTTGCTGCCTTCGAGGGCGAAGAACCGCTCGTACTGCTTGACGATCGAGTTCTTGGGCTCGGTCAGCACGTTTACCAGGGCCGGCACGTCGAGCGGCTCGAGCGTCGCGGTGACGGGCAGGCGGCCGACGAATTCGGGGATCATGCCGAACTCGACGAGGTCCTCGGGCTGGACCTGACGCAGGATTTCGGTCCGCTCCATCTCGCTGGTCGTGGCGATGCCGCCCTCGTTGGCGAAGCCGATCTTCCGCTTGCCGATGCGTCGGCGGATGATGTCTTCAAGTCCGACGAACGAGCCGCCGCAGATGAACAGGATCTGCGCCGTGTCGATCTGGATGTACTGCTGCTCAGGATGCTTGCGTCCGCCTTGGGGCGGGATGTTGGCGACGGTGCCCTCGAGCATCTTCAAGAGGCCCTGCTGCACGCCTTCGCCGCTGACGTCGCGGGTGATGGAGACGTTACCGCTGGTCTTGCCGATTTTGTCGATCTCATCGATGTAGATGATGCCCCGCTGGGCGGCGTCGAGGTCGTAGTCGGCACTCTGAAGCAGACGCAGCAGGATGTTCTCGACGTCCTCGCCGACGTAGCCGGCTTCGGTGAGCGTGGTGGCGTCGCCGATGGCGAAGGGAACGTTGAGAATGCGGGCCAGGGTTTTGGCCATGAGGGTCTTGCCGCTGCCGGTCGAGCCGATCAGCAGGACGTTGCTCTTGTCGAGCTCGACGCCCGTCTTGGCTTCCGACTCGTCCTTGCCGGCCTGCTCGGCCTCGTCCTTGGCCTTCTCATCCGACTGGATGGCCATGAGCCGCTTGTAGTGGTTGTGAACCGCGACGCTGAGGTTTCGCTTGGGATCGTGTTGGCCGACGACGTGCAGGTCGAGGTGCTCGCAGATCTGCCGGGGCGTCGGGATGCTGTCGAAGAGCGGCGTTTGCGTGGCGAGCTTGCGCTTCTCCTGGCGGATGATGTTGTGCGCCAGGTCGACGCAGTTGGAGCAGATGTAGACGTCATTGGGCCCTTCGACCATCGGGCCGACGTCGCGGGAGCTTTTGCCGCAGAAGGAGCAGGTGGTGACGCGTCGGCCACGGAAGCCGCCTCCGCCCCCTCCACCGCCGCCCCCGGGGACGGGCGCATCCAGGCCGCCGAGGTCGCCGCCGAAGGAACCCGGAGCCGGGATGTTCGGATCATCGCCCCCCTTGCGGGCGGAGCTTTTAGGAGCAGGCACGGCCTGCGTGGGAGCAGGCACGGCCTGCGTGGGAGCAGGCACGGCCTGACTCTTGCCGCCCTTGCGAGCGGGAGCGTTGGCGGTGGATCGGTCCGAACGGGTGCGCTGGGACATGGGTGCGTCTGGTGTTGGTGCGACGCAGAAGCGTCGAGTGAGGGCCGTGGAGCGTCGTTGCCTTGAGGCTTGGGCGGCGGGTCGGGGACCGGCGTCACCGGTGGATCGTGCAGATGGCTCGGCGAGTTGAGCCGAAGCGGACGTTGTCTTTCGTACGGCGGGTTGGTGGAGTGGGTCGGGTGCTTCCAAGGCATCGGTCGCGGGCGTCTTCCTGCTCCACAGCCTCGGGCGTTGCCGCAGCGGCAGAATAAAGGACTGATCTGGCGGATGCCATGCATAACCGGTCCTGGAAACCGCTTTTACGGCCTGTCGCTCACCAACGACCCACCGCTCACCCACCCCCTATCGCCAACACTACCGGACCTTGGCGAAGGTCACTCCTCGGCGTCGCGGATGAGGTCGAGGTTTTTGGACTCGGGATGCTCCGTCTGCACGGGCGGCTCGCGGTCGAGTTCGTGCTTCTTCTTCGCCTGAGCGATCATCTTGTCGCGGGCCCGCTCGAACTCTTCGTTCGTGAGCTTGCCCTCGTCGCGAAGCTTTCGCAGATCGCTGATGCCGAAGCCCGTCGTCACGGGCTCGGTTCCCTCAGCGCCCCCTCCGAGGAACTGCCGCTTAGCCCACAGGGCCAGAACGAAGATGACGACCGCTGCAATGACGATCAGCAAAACCCGCCCGATCGCCCGCATCGAAGCCGGCCACTGACCTGGCTCCTGAGCGATCAGGTTTGCGATTGCGTCCCATTGGCCGCTCATGCCCCGAGGGTACGGAAGGTACACCACGCTTGTCGCACCGATCCACGGCCCTCGCGTCACACAAAGCCGGCTTGTGCTACCGCCACCGCCCGGAGCATCGCCCGGGCCTTGTTCATGCACTCGTCGTACTCCCTCGCCGGCACGCTGTCCGCCACGACACCCGCCCCCGCCTGCACGTCGTAGCAGTCGCCGCGATGCACGATGGTCCGCAGGGCGATGCACGTGTCGAGGTCGCCGCCGAAGTCGACATGCCCCACCGCCCCTCCGTACGGGCCGCGACGCGTCGGCTCGAGCTCGTCGATGATCTGCATCGCCCGGATCTTCGGAGCCCCGCTCACCGTCCCCACCGGCAACGCCGCCCGCAGCGCGTCGAAGGCATCGAGACCTTCTTTCAAGGTCCCCTCGACGTTCGAGCTGATGTGCATCACGTGGCTGTACCGCTCGACCATCGCCCGCTCGGTGACGCGGACCGTGTCGACGTCGCTGACCTTGCCGACGTCGTTGCGGTGGAGATCGACGAGCATGGCGTGCTCGCTCATCTCCTTCGGATCGGCGAGCAGTTCGGCGGCGAGGCGTTCGTCTTCGACCGGCGTTTTGCCCCGTGGCCGGGTGCCGGCAAGCGGTCGCGACGTCACGCGGCGGCCGTGGACGCTGCAGAGAATCTCCGGCGAGTTGCCGATCAGCGTGCAGCTCGGCGTCCGCAGGTAGAACATGTACGGCGACGGGTTGATGACCCGCAACGCCCGGTAGACGTCGAACGGCTTGGCCTGGCTCCTGGCCCGCAGCCGCAGCGACGGGACGAACTGGAAGATGTCGCCCGCATGGATGTACTCGACCCCACGAGCGACCGCCGCCTCGTAGTCGGCACGGGATCGGTTCTCCTCGACGTCCAGCTCCGGCAACTGCCGCAGGTCGATCTCTTCGCTCGCCCGCCCGACTGCGTAGGCATCGGCGGCTTCGAACAAAGCGTCGACTTGATCGCAAGCCTCGCGGTACGCGGCGTCGACGTCGTCCGTCACCGTCGCATGGGCGATCAGCTTGGCCGTCTTGTCGACGTTGTCGAAGGCGATGAGCCGGTCGTAGAAGCCGAAGTGGACGTCGGGCAGCCCGCGGTCGTCCGGCGGTCCACCACCCGGGCCATCGAGCTTGCCGGGCTCGTGATAACGGACGAGGTCGTAGCCGGCGAAGCCGACGAGCCCGCCGGTGAAGCTCGGCAGGTCCGGATTCGGCAGGTACGCCACGTTTCCCAACGTCTTCCGCAGGTCGCCCAGTGGATCGGCCGAGTCGCCGCGGCACGTGTACGTTTCGACCGGATCGGCTCCGACGAAGCTGTACCGGCCGATGGCGTCGCCGCCGACGACGCTTTCGAGCAGAAACGCGTTGTCGCTCGTGTCGTTCTTCGTCAGCGCCAGGAGACCGCGCACGGGCGAGATCTTGTCCGCCAGCAACTGCCGATAGACCGGCACCCGCAGCGGCCGCCACTCGTTTGCGGCAACGGTGGCCCGAAACGTCTCCAGATCCGGAAAGTGCCTGCCCATCGAGCGGGAAGCCTATGGGAAGCGACTCATCAAGCGACTTACCCCAGCAGGTCGTGATCCGTCAGCCCGTGCTCGCTCACCGTCACATTCGACGCCAAGTCCCGACGCACGCGATGATCCAGACCCTGCTTCGACGCGTCGGCCAGCTTCTCCCGCAGCGATCGCACCGACTGCTCCGGTACCGCGATGTGACACACCGGCTCGCCCGGCTTGACGATCGGCAGCGTCGTCATGCCCAGCACGATGCCAGCCGCGGGGGAAACGAGCGTGTTCTGCTGGTCGCCGAAGACGCCGACGTTCGTACTCAGCGGCTGGCCCTTGTCGACAAACTCGCCCGGTGCCACATGGAACCGCAGCAACCCGCCGTGCTGCGCCCGGACCCAGGCGGTGCGGACGACAGGCGTCTGGTAAGGCGGCCGCTTGGGTTGGTCCGCCGTCATCTTCAGCGACGCCAGCACGTTGTGCACGCCCCGCACGCCGATCTCCAGCACCGTCGGCTCGATCTTGCTCGGCTCGCCGGCCTCGAGAATCACCGTCGGCACGCCCGCCTTCACCGCCGCGCGACGCAGCGACCCGTCGGGCCCTGTGCCGTTGACGATCAGCTCGCAGCCAAAGGCTTCGGCGAGCTTTTTGCAGCCGACATTGTCCAGATCTGCTCGGACATTGGGAAAGTTCGTCCGTCCCGACGCCGCCGAGTGCAGGTCCAGGCCGTAGTCGCACTTGACCAGAATCTCGTCGAACAACAACCGGGCCGCCCTGCCCGAAAGCGAGCCCGTCGCCGAGCCGGGGAAGCAGCGATTTAGATCGCGTCGATCCGGCATGTACCGGTCCTGCGTCTCGAAGCCGAAGAGGTCGACCACCGGCAAGAGCAGCAGCGTCCCGCGCAACAACTCCGGCGGCCTGGCGAACATCAGCTCGTGAACGATGCCTGTGCCGTTAATCTCGTCACCGTGAACGGCCGCGGTCACGAAGAGCGTCGGCCCCGGTTCCTTGGCCCGAATCACCCGGACCGGCAGGCCCAGGGTGTCGCCGGTGAACGTCTGGCTCGCCGGCAGCCGCAGGTCGACCGTCTCGCCACGAGGGATGGAAGCGTCGGCGATCTGGAGGACGTCGGGCACTTGCCGCAGTCTACTGCCTGTCGAGCGGGCGACTCGTGATTTGTACTCACTCCGCGGCTACCCCCGAAAGGTGCGTGACGAGGCGACCGCTCTACGTTCTGACGCTTGTCCGCCGTTCGCCCTGCCCTCGTGACACTCCTTGCCGCAGCCTTGCCGGTGGCGGGGGTGACGCTGCTCGCCTGGCACGGCCGCGAGGTGGCGGCGTGGATCGAGGCGGCATCGTTCGTGCAGAAGACGTTGCTCCTTCTCGGCGGCGGGGCTTTGCTCGCGGGCCTGTCGCTCATGCCGACGCACGCCGTCAGCCTCGCCTGCGGCTACGCCTTCGGCCTCTGGCTCGGACCCGCCGCGGCATGGATTGCGATCAGCGTGGCGACCATCCTCGGCTTCGTCATCGGCCAACTCGCCGCCGGTGCCAACTTCGCCGCCGACCTCCGCCGCCAGCCGCGTTGGCAAGGCGTGGCCGATGCGTTGCTTGACCGATCCCGATGGCGTACTGCCTGGCTCATCGGCCTCCTGCGTCTCTCGCCGCTCGCCCCCTTCGCCGCCACCAACGTCGCCCTCGCCGCCTTGCGAATGCCATGGCTGCCCTACCTCGTCGGCAGTGCCTTCGGCCTCGCCCCGCGGGTCATCGTCGTCGCCCTCTTTGGTGCGAGCCTGGCCGAACTCGACTGGTCACGGCCGCAGTCTCCCCTCCTCCTCATCGCCGGCGGCATCGCGACGCTCATCGCCCTCTGGCTCATCGGCCGCGTGGCGATGGGGGCATTGCGATCCCGTTGATCCTTCTCAAATAAGCGTCGACCTCAGTCCTTCGGCGGCTCCTTGGCGCCGAGCCAGGGCATCATCTGACGGACACGCTTGCCGGTTTGCTCGACGCTGCTGGCGAGGTCCTTCTCGTACAGCCGCTTGAACTCCGGCATGCCGGCTTCGTATTCGGCACGCCATTCCTTGGCGAACTGGCCGGACTGGATCTCGCCCAGGATCTCCTTCATGCGGGCCTTGGCGGACTCGTCGACGACGCGCGGGCCGCGGGTGAGGTCGCCGTACTCGGCGGTGTTTGATACCGAGTAGCGCATGTAGTCCAGGCCGCCTTGGAAGATGAGGTCGGTGATGAGCTTGACCTCGTGGACACACTCGAAGTAGGCCATCTCCGGCGGATAGCCGGCTTCGGTCAACGTCTCGTAGCCGGCCTTGATGAGGGCGGCGAGGCCGCCACATAGGACGGCCTGTTCGCCGAAGAGGTCGGTTTCGCACTCGTCCTTGAAGCTCGTCTCGAAGATGCCACTGCGACCCCCGCCGACGCCGTTGGCCCAGGCAAGGGCGATGCCGCGGGCGTTGCCGGTGGCGTCCTGGTGGACGGCGAACAAGCACGGCACGCCGCCGCCCTGCTCGAATTGGCTGCGGACCAGATGGCCCGGGCCCTTGGGGGCGACCATCACGACGTCGACGTCACTCGGCACCTCGATCGTCTTGAAGTGGACGTTGAAGCCGTGCGTGAAGCCCAGCGTCTTGCCGGCGGTGAGGTTCGGCTGGATGTCCTTCTCGTACACCGCCGGCTGCACTTCGTCGGGCAAGGCGACGATGATCAGGTCCGCCTGCTTGACAGCATCGGCGACGGGCATCGGGTCGAAGCCCTTCTCCTTAGCGAGCCGGCCGTTGGCGGATTCCGGGCGGTTGGCGACGATGACGTTGACGCCCGAGTCGCGCAGGTTCTGCGCGTGGGCGTGGCCTTGGGAGCCGAAGCCGAGGATCGCCACCGTCTTGCCGTCCCCGCCAACGAGCGGCGTCATGGGGGCGTCGTCGGCGTAGAGCATCTTCATCGTGGAGCTGTCTGACATGAGTTTTGGGAGGTGCGGGCGGACACCGTAGCACCGAAGGCAACCGTTTGTCGCTCAGGGGTCATCGCGTATGTTCCGGCCATGAGTGACGACAAGGCTAAGTCGGGCGGCGGGATGCGCGAGGAGCGGGGACGGGTGCACGGCGACATGACGGTCGACGACAAGTTCACGCTCTGGGGTGCCGTCTCGGGCGACCTGCGCGTCATCGAAGGCGGCAAGTGCTACGTCCGCGGCAACGTCGGGGGCGACCTCATCATCGACTTCGGCGGACGCTGCCACCTCTACGGCCACGTCGCGGGCAACCTACAGCTCTTCCGCGGCAGCAAAGTCATCGTCAGCGGCACCGTCGCAGGCACCGCCGCCAATCAGAACGGCCGGCTCTACATCGATCCCCACGGCCGGATCCTGGGCCGCATCAAGACCGAAGGCAAACATGCCGAGACCACCACCGAAGACGCCTACGGCAACGCGAAGGTGGAATACGGTCGCAAGTGATCGAGTGGCTGCTCTACCTGACGCTCATCGCGTTCCTGCTGAGCGGGCTGGGGCTGAATCTGATCGGATTGCCGGGGCTGTGGCTGATGGTGGCGGCTCACGGGACTTATGCAGCTCTTACGCCGGCAGCGGTGGTCGGGTGGCCGAGCGTGATCGCGATTGTGTCGCTGGCGTTGCTGGCCGAGGTGATCGAGTTCGTCGCCGGAGCCGCCGGAAGTAAGGCGGCGGGCGGAGCATTGCGGAGCACGATCGGAGCGGTTGTCGGCGGTGTCGCGGGCGGCATTCTGGGTGTGGTGCTGGTGCCCTTCCTGCCGATCGTCAACGCGATCCTCGGTGCCTGTGTCGGCAGCTTTCTCGGAGCGGCGGCCCTGGAGGCGAGCAAGGCGCCGGCGACGGTGGAACGGCGAATCGACTTCTACAAGCGGCTCGACCGCGTCGGCCGAGGAGCGTTTTGGGGCAAGCTCTGGGGCATCCTGCTCAAGACAGTCGTGGGCGTCGTCATGCTGGTCGTGAGTCTTTGGACTGCCTGGGCGTAAACACACGCTCGAGGCTCGCATACCCTGCTCGCATGCCGAATCCGACCGAATTGGGTGCTTGGGACCGTCTGAAGCAGTTGCACGAAGCGGTCGAGCCGTTGCACCTGCGCGATCTGTTCCGCGACGACCCGCAGCGGGCGGAACGGTTCAGCCGCGACGTCGATGGGCTGTTCGTCGACTTTTCCAAGCACCGCGTCACCGATGAAGCCTTCGACGCGCTGATCGGCCTGGCGGAGGAGGCGGGTGTCGAGGCGATGCGGGACAAGATGTTCAGCGGCGAGAAGATCAACGTCACGGAAGATCGGGCCGTCCTGCACGTGGCGTTGCGGAATCGCTCAGATGAGCCGATCCAAGTCGACGGCGAGGACGTGATGCCGCGGATCAACGAGACTCTGGCGAAGATGCGAGCCTTTGCGGATCGCGTTCGCGACGGCGAGTGGACCGGCTTCACCGGCAAGCCCGTCCGCGACATCGTCAACATCGGCATCGGCGGCAGCGACCTGGGACCGGCAATGGCGTGCGAGGCCCTGCGGCCTTACGGCAAAAGCGACCTGCGGATGCACTTCGTCAGCAACGTCGACGGCACCGACATTGCCGAGACGCTGGCGAAGCTGGACGTCGAGACGTGCCTCTTCGTTATCGCGAGCAAGACCTTCACGACCCAAGAGACGCTCACCAACGCCGACACCGCCAAGCAGTGGTACATCACCAATGCCGGCGGGACCGGCGACGTGGGCAAGCACTTCGTCGCCGTCAGCACGAATGCCGAGGGCGTCGAGGCGTTCGGGATCAACCCGGCGAACATGTTCGAGTTCGACGACTGGGTCGGCGGGCGGTACTCGATGTGGTCGGCCATCGGGCTGCCGATCGCGCTCTACGTCGGCATGGACCTGTTCGAAGACTTCCTGGCGGGCGGGCACCAGATGGACCGGCACTTCCAGACCACGCCCCTGCGGGACAACCTGCCGGTCATCCTGGGCGTCCTGGGCGTCTGGTACAACAACTTCTTCGGCTTCGACACCCACGCGGTCCTGCCCTACGACCAATACCTGCGTCGCTTTCCGGCCTATCTGCAGCAGGCGGACATGGAGTCCAACGGCAAACGCACCCGCCGCGGCGGCGAGCCGGTCGAGGGGTACTCCACCGGTCCGATCCTCTGGGGCGAGCCCGGCACCAACGGCCAGCACAGCTTCTATCAGCTTATCCACCAGGGCGAAAAGCCCGTGCCGTGCGACTTCCTGGCGCCGGTGATCAGCCACAACCCAATCGGAGATCATCACGACAAGCTGCTGGCCAACTTCTTTGCCCAACCCGAAGCGCTCATGCGCGGCAAGACGGCGGACGAGGTCCGCAGCGAGCTAGGCGAGAATCCCGACGAAGCCCTCGTCGCCCACAAGACCTTCCCCGGCAACCGCGTTACCACCAGCATCCTCTTCGACCGTCTGACGCCCCACGTCCTGGGTCAGCTCGTCGCGCTCTACGAACACAAGATCTTCGTCCAGGGCGTCATCTGGGACGTCAACAGCTACGACCAATGGGGCGTCGAACTCGGCAAACAGCTCGCCAAGGCAATCTTGCCGGAGCTGACCGGCAGCGACCACGTCGAGAGCCACGATGCGAGCACGAACACGCTCATCAATCGCTACCGCAACCGCAAGGGGTGAGCATTCTCTCTCGTAGGGTGGGCTTTAGCCCACCTCCGGGCCGTCAGATGGTGGGCTAAAGCCCACCCTACCGGGTTCTACGAGATCACTTCGGGTGCTTGCAGTGGTAGACGCCGCCCGGCGGGACGCTGCGGACGACGAGGTCGAACTCGACCTCCTTGAACATCTTCTTGTAGACCGGCAAAAAGACCCACGGGGCCACCGTCAGCTGCGTGAAGATCATGTCCGGCGTCTCACGAACCCAGTTGAGGATGCTCGCCTTCACCGGCTCCGGCAGCGACGGTGTCGGCAGGCCGCACAGCGTCACGTCGACCGGCGGCAGGTCCGTCAGGTGATCGGCGATATCGCCCGCGTTGCCTTCGACGATGCGGACCTGCGGGTGGCTGCCGAACCGCTTGCGGAGCACCGCGGCGAAGTCGGGATCGAGCTCACTGACGACGAGGGTCGACTCGGGGTGCATGAGCTTGACGATCATTTCCGTCACCGGCCCCGTGCCGCCGCCGAGCTCGACGAGGGTCTGCTTCTTGGTGCCGTCGACGTGCCGGCACATGGCGCGGCTGAGGAACTTGCTCGAGGGATAGAAGCTCGAAATCTTGATGCCTTGCTGCAGGAACTTCCTGGCGAAGAGCAGGCGGTTGTTGCCGGCCTTGGTCTTGGTGCCACGTCGCTTCGGCTGCTCCATGACGGCCGCAGCGGAGTCGGTGGCGTTCACTTCCGGTGAGGCGGCTTCGGTCAAGACTTCAATCCTTCAGGCTGAGGCAAGGCGTTATCAGACGCCGCACCCGACGGCGCGGCAGCGTGCAGCTTAGGGCCTTGCTCCGGCGGCTCAACCCCAAACTCCTGCCGCGCCCCGCCCTAAGCCGCCGCCTTGCGGGGCAGGCTGAAGACCTTGACCCGGTTCCGCCCTGTCTCCTTGGCGTGGTACAAGGCTTTGTCCGCCGCCTTGATCATCAAGGCCGCCGTGTTGATCGGGCTCGGCGGCTCGTAGGCACTGACGCCGAAGCTGGCCGTGATCGGCAGCTGCACGTCGCCGCAGTCGACCTGCTTGGCACACAGCATCGACCGCACCATCTCCGCCAACGCCGCCGCCGTCGAACGGTCGGTGCCCGGCAGGATCAACGCCATCTCCTCGCCGCCGTACCGGGCCGCCAAATCGCCGTCACGGCAAGAACGGTCCAGCAGATCCGCCACCGCCTTGATGACTTCATCGCCTACCTGGTGGCCGTGCGAGTCGTTGACGCTCTTGAACCGGTCGATGTCGGTCATGATCAGCGAAATCGGGTCGCCCACCGCCACCGCCGCCGCCAGCTCCTCGGCCAGGAACCGGTCAAACTCCGCCCGATTTGCCAGCTTCGTCAACGCGTCGGTCGTGGCCTTCTTCTCCAGCTCGGCTTCGCGTTGCTTGAACTGTTGCTCCATGTCCGCCGCCTGCTGCTGAAGCGTGACCGCCTGCTGCTGGCTTTGCATCGTGATCTCGACGAGCGCCTCGGTAGCGTCGCGGAGGATCTTGTCATATCGGGCCGCCGGACCCAGATCGACCTCGAAGGCACGCGTCGTCTCGGCGACGTCCTGGTTGAGCCGTTCGAGCAGCGAGTCGGCGAAGGCCTCGGGCGTCTTGTCGCCAAGGGCGATCTCGCCCGATGGGGCATCCTGCATCAGTCGGCCCAGCTGCGTGCGGACGTCGGCGATGGCGGCGGCGGGTTCATCGTCGGCAAAGACGTCGGCACACCGGCTGGCGCAGCTGATGATGGCTGCCATTGTCCTCAGCGTCTGGTCGTCGGCTTCCGTCGGATCGACGTGCCAACGAATCGGTTCGCTGAGCACCGGCGGCAGCTTCCAAAGCTCGCTGAGGAACCCGCCGACTTCGCCGTGATCCGTCTGGAGCTTGCCCTGCTCGGCGGCGGCTTGTTCGACGTGGCTCTGGACGAGGCTGCACGCATCGCCGTAAGCCTCGCCCAAAGCGATATCGAGGGCCAGCATGCCGATATCTGCCAGCAGGCCGCAGACGAAGAGTTCCTCCGCCTGCATCATCCGGCACGCGACGCCGATCTCCTTGGCCGCGCACGCGGTGTAAAAGCTTCGCCGCCAGTAGACCTTGTGGTCGAAACCGCCGGCCTTCTTGCCCATGAGGTTCTCGACGAGCGAGAAGCCCAGGACCAGCGTCTTGACGCTCTGCAGGCCCATGACGACCAGCGCCTGGTCGATCGTCGTGACCTTCTGGCTTCGCCCGTAGAAGGAGCTGTTGACCGTCTTGAGCACGCGACCCGATAACGCAGGGTCGCGATTGATGACCTGTGCCAACGCCTTCATGTCGACCTGGCCGTCTCGCGACAGGCGAAGGACTTCAATGGCCACGGTGGGCAGGGTCGGTAGACCTGGAGCGTCCTGAATCTTTTGCTTGAGTGCAGTATCCATCGGGCGGTAGCGTCGAGAACAGACCGCCCGGCAAGTCAGCCCCCGTGGCCGTCGCGGTGCAGGTCAGATCGTCCGTCACCCGATTCATCGTCTGCTGATCCCTGCCGCATGAGCAGCGATCCGCGTCGAAAACCAGACGAGTCGACAGCCCGCTTCCGAGGTAGCTGCGGCTCTTAGAAGCTGTAGCGGTCGATGACGCACCGTGCGCGAGTGCTGCCCCCTCCGTCATCCCTCGGCTTCGCCCGGGATGATGGAAACGCGAACGGAGATCGTCCAAGCTGATCTAATCCCGCAACACGTCCAACCCGCGGGCGAAGTTGTGGCCGAGATAAACCCGCCGGACCGTCTCGTCCGCAGCGGCTTCAGCGGGGGAGCCGGCGAAGAGCAGCTTGCCGCCGTCGACGATGAGGGCCAGGTCGCACACCTGCAGCGTCCGCTCAGCGTCGTGGTCCGTGATCAGCACACTCTTGCCAAACTCGCTGCGGAGGCGGCGGATTTCATCCTGGATCTCCTCCTTCGCCACCGGATCCACGCCCGCAAACGGCTCGTCGAGCAGCATCAGCTTCGGATCCGTTACCAGCGCCCGACTCAGCTCCAGCTTCCGCCGCTCGCCACCGCTAAGGACGCCTGCCGGGCTCTTGCGGACGTGCGTCAGGCCGTAGCGGCTGAGCATGTCATCGGCCCGCTGCATCCGCTCGCTGCGGCTTAGGCCGCGGGTCTCGAGGATCGCCAGGAGGTTCTGCTCGACCGTGAGGCGGCGAAAGTCGCTGCGTTCCTGCGACAGATACCCGATGCCGCGGCGGGCGCGTTTGAACATCGGCTCGTCGGTCACGTCTTGGCCGTCGAAGGCGACGGTGCCCAGGTCAGGCCGGAGCATGCCGAGGATCATGCGAAAGGTGGTCGTCTTGCCGGCACCGTTGCGTCCCAGCAGACCGACGATCTGCCGCGGGGCGACGTTGAACGAGACGTCATCGACGACCTTTCGTCCGCCGAAGCGTTTGACGAGACCTTGGACTTCGAGCAGATTCACGCGGGGAGGCAGGACGCGACGTCCGGGCGATGACGTTAGCGAGCCCGGCTCCGACCCGCGACACGGAGCCGCATGCGGCAAATCCGCCGGGAGCGGCAACATGTATTTTCATTCCGCGTGAAAGTTGATAATGTCACCCTGCCGCGGTGCTGCCCAACGGGGGTGCAACCACCCGCGGCTGCCAAGACTTTCACCCGCTTTTGCCATGAGCACGCTGACTTCTTCAGTTCTTCCGGGTCCCTCCACCGAGTCGTTCTCTACCCACGATTCCGAAGCCGACGCCCCGCCAAGCAGCCGCGGCACCGTAAAATGGTTCAACGACCCTAAAGGCTTCGGCTTCCTCGTCGACGACGATGGCGACGACGTCTTCGTCCACTACCAGACGATCGAAGGCGAAGGCTTCAAGACCCTCGACGACGGCGAAGTCGTCCTCTACGACGCAGAAGCCGGACCCAAAGGCAAGCGAGCGACCCGCGTCGTCCGAACTGCCGCCTCACGCTAAAGCGGCTTTCGCGACGGATTTTCGCGCACGTTCTTTGCAAGATGCCCCGGGGCCGACCGCGAGTCGGACAGGCTTCGTTCAACCGAATGCCTAGGCCTCAACGACCTCCGGCACCGTCGTCGTCTCGACCGACACCCGCTCGAACGCCGCCTTCACCAGCCCCACGAAGAACGGGCTCGGCTCCAGCGGCCGGCTTGACATCTCCGGGTGCGCCTGTGTGCCGACGAAGAACGGGTGCGTCTCCCGCGGCAGCTCCAGCACCTGCATGATCGGCTGCTGCGGGTGCTTGCCGCTGAAGACCAGACCGCCCCGCTCCAGGTCCTCGATGAACCGCGGATCGACCTCATAACGATGCCGGAAACGCAGCCGGACGTACGGCGAATCGCGAAGCTCGTCACGGTACAGCTCGCTGCAAAGGGTGTCCGGCTTGACCTCCACGTCCTTGCCGCCCAACCGCATGTTCCCGCCTAGACCTTCGATCTGCTTCTGGCCAGGCAGAATGTCGATCACCGGATTGCTGCAGCCGGGGTCGAACTCCGTGGAATTAGCGTCCTCCAGCCCGCAGACGTTGCGGGCGTACTCGATGACCGCCATCTGGAAACCGAAGCAGATGCCCAGGTAAGGCAGCCCCGTCTCCCGGGCGTGCTTCACGCACGCGATCTTGCCTTCCGAACCCCGGGCCCCAAAGCCGCCGGGAACAATGATGCCATCAACCCCTTCCAGCTTCGCGGCGGCATTGGAATCGGTGATGTTCGTCGTGTCGACCCATTTGATGCCGATGTCGACACCCGTCGCCACGCCGGCGTGTTCTACACTTTTGAGAATGCTCGCATAAGCGTCCCGCATCGCCGTGTACTTGCCGGTCAGGGCAATGGTGACGTGCTTCTCCTTGGGCTGCTGAATGCGACGCACGAAGCTCCGCCACCGGTCGCGGGCGTCGTCTTCGTGAACCGGGTTCACTCGGCCGTGCAGGTCGAGCAGTGTGAGCACCTCACGGTCGAGCCCGGCCCCACGAAGGCTCTCAGGGACCAGGTAAACGCTCTCGACGTCGTGCATCGAATAAACCCGTTTCATCGGGACGTTCGTGTACATCGAGATCTTCTGTCGGACCTTCTCACTCACCGGCTCAGTCGCCCGACACGCGACGATCTGCGGCTGGATGCCGACCTCCATCAGCCGCTTGATGCCGAGCTGAGCGGCCTTGCTCTTCTGCTCGCCGAGGGCGTCGGGAGCGAGGATGTATGTCAGCGACACAAAGCAGACGCTGTTCTCGCCTTCCTCGTAAGCGAGTTGTCGACAGGCTTCGAGGTAGAACGAGTTTTCATAGTCCCCGACCGTGCCGCCGATCTCGACGAAGACGACATCCGCCTGGCTCTTCGCCGCCAGCTCGCGGAGCCGCAACTTGACTTCGCCGACGACGTGAGGAATGACTTGAACATCACGCCCGAGATAGCCGCCCGACCGCTCCTTTTTCATCACGTTCGATAAAATCTGGCCGTTCGTGGTAAAGTTGTATTTCGTGAGGTTTTGGCCGAGGAGCCGTTCATAGGTTCCCAGGTCCATATCCGTCTCCTGCCCGTCGTCGAGGACGAAGACCTCGCCGTGGCGGAAGGGATTGAGCGTGCCGGAATCGATGTTGAGGTAGCCCTCGCACTTGATTGGGGCGACGTTGAGGCCCTTGTCCTGCATGAGCTTCGCGAGCGACGAGGCGAAGATGCCTTTGCCCAGGCCACTGATCACGGTGCCCATGACGACGACAAATTTGTGTTTGCCCTTTCTATAGCCGTCGGGCATCGGGGTATAGAACTCGGTATCGTCTTGCGTGTGGCCGGTGGAGGCCAGGAGTTCTTCGGCGGACTTCATCGGAGCGGGGTGAGGCTTGGCGGAGCGAGGCGTGGCGAGGAGGAGCAGGCGGCGGAGGGTACGGGGCGGCGAGTCAGGTGGCGCGAATCTGGCGGGCCTTGTAGCGGGAAACGAAGGCCCGATATTGGTCGATCGTGTCGATCCCGCCGATATGTTCGGTGCCTTCGACGCAGGCGATGCGGGCACCGGTTTCCAGAGCCCGCAACTGCTCGAGCGACTCGGCGCGTTCGGCGGGCGTGGGATCGGTCGCGGCGATGCGGCGGAGGAAGCCGACGCGGTAGGCGTAGATGCCGACGTGCAGCTTCAGCTCGGGCGTGTCGCTGCGGCCGAAGGGAATCGGCAAGCGGCTGAACCAGAGGCACCCGACGTCGCCGCGGCCGACGATCGCCTTGACGAGCGACGGGTCGCCCGGCGCAGCATCTTTTGGATACGGCACGACCACCGTGCCCATCTCCGGCCGGTCCGCGGCGGTCATGCGACGCGCCAATCGGCGGACGATTTCGGGGTCGATCTCCGGCTCGTCCCCCTGCACGTTGATCACGATCTCGCTCGCCGAGAGGCCCAACGTTTCCGTCAATTCTGCGACTCTTTCCGTGCCAGTTCTGCACGTTTCACTCGTCAAAACGACACGCGTTCCGAACATTTTCGTCGCTTTTTGCACCGCCGATGAATCCGCGGCGATGACCACCGGGAACAAGCCGCTGACACGCTCCGCAACATGCTGCACCAACGGTCGCCCCGTTTCGTCGGCGAGGATCTTCCGCGGAAACCGCTCACTCGCCAATCGCGCCGGGATCACGATCGTGATCTTGTCAGGCTTGTCAGCTTTTCCCGGTAAAGATGGCACCGGGCGCTCAGCCTAACAGGGTTCGGATCGAATGCAGCGCCCGCTACTTCGCTGCGCCAACATCGAGATCGATGGGCAGGCTGAGGGTGAACGTCGCACCCTCGCCTAATGAGGACGAAACGGATAAGTCACCGCCCAACAACGACGTAAGCTCCCGACTAATCGACAGGCCCAGCCCGGTGCCACCGTGTTGGCGAGTGACGGTGGCGTCGATTTGCTGGAACTTCTCGAAGATCCGCTCGTGGTCTTCCTCAGCGATGCCCGGACCCTGATCGGTAACGGTGATGCGGACGCGGTCGCTCGGCTCACCCTCGTCGTCCAGCTCCCGCCGAGCGACCAAGTCGATTCGGCCGTCGCTCGGGCTGAACTTTAACGCGTTGCTGAGCAGGTTGTAAAGGATCTGCTGGAGCTTGCCGGGATCGGTGTGCATGATCGGCACCTTGGGTCCGACCTCCCGGACGATGCGGACCTTCTTCTTCAAGGCCAGCGGCCCGAGCAGGACGGCGAGCGCTTCGAACATGTCGGCCATGCTCAGTTCGCCCCGGCGAACCTCCATCTTGCCTGCCTCGATCTTGGCGAGGTCGAGCAAGTCGTTAATGAGCAACAACAAAGACTGGCCACTCTTTTTGATGTTGCCGGCGTAGCGGTCGACCTTCGGGTCCCGGCCGGCGCTGGTGACAAGGTCGGCGAAGCCCAATATCGAGTTCAGCGGCGTCCGCAGCTCGTGGCTGACGTTGGCGAGAAACTCGCTCTTGAGGCGATTGCTCTCGTCGAGCGCGAGGTTCGTCTCCGCCAAATCGCCTAAACGCTTGTCCAGACTGCGGTTGGCCCGGGCCAGCTGGCTGTTCCGCGTCTGCAGGCCAGCGACCATCTCGTTGACGGTGCGGGCAAGGCGTTCGAACTCGTCGCCCGTCGAGAGATCGGCCCGGACGTTGAGGTCGCCCCCGCGGACCCGCTCGGTCACGTCCTGCAGCACCCGCACCGGGCTGAGGATGAGGCGGGTCAGGATAAGGTAAAGCGTTAACGTAGCAGCACCTGCGCTCGTAATGGCGGCTGTGATGAGGAAGCTACGGTTCAGCAGCAGTTCGCGTCTTGACGTCTGGCTCGGCAATTCGACACTAATGAGCCCTACCAGCTCTCGTGAGGCGACTGCGTCGCGGGCGAGGATCGGCGAGACGGCATCGGGCCCTGCGTGACAGGACAAGCAACTTTGGGCAGCGAAGACGGGATACGCAGCTCGTTGTCCGACAACCTGTTGTGGCCGACCTTCTTCATCTGGTAGCCGTGCCGACTCGCTGTAACGGTCTTGCCCGCCCTCGCGAAAGCGACGAAGTGCTGATTGTTCAAAGGGCGTCAACTCGTCCGACGACACATCGATCAGCCTGGGTGAGCGATACGTTGCTTCGCCTGTAATCAATTGTCTGTCATTGGCTTCTGAATCGCCGGCTACATGTTTGGCCAGCGTCTGGTCTGCGACGACCTTGGCCGCGACCTGATCCTGACCGCGGGTCAGCTGACTGATGCGTTGCCACGTGACTGCCAGTGCCGCCAGGATGATGAGCCCGGCGGCGGTTCCGAAGAGCAGCTGGCACTTCGTCGCCAGCGAGAGTTGGAGTCGGCTGAGCCACCGGAGCATGAGCTGACGCACCCTACAGCGCGTCCTCAGGCCGCAGCTTCCTTGGCCTCAGCAACTTACGCCAACTGCCGATATTCGACTGTTGCGGCTGATGCCGCCGCGATTTTTCGGCGATGCCTTGTGACAACGTGCCGTGGTACACCCCCGCATCTGTCGTGGCATGTCGCTACGTCGTACCGCTGCTCTTCGAGGTTAAGCCTCGAGCTTATTCGCCGACCTAAAGTGCCTCAAGCAACTACCAGAGAACCGGTTACACGCCATGCCGCCGATGACGGGAGCGGCAAGATCCTCATCGTGGAGGACAACGCGGTGGAGCGGCAGGCGCTGGCCAAGCTGCTGCGGACGCTCGGCCACGAGGTGTTTGCGGCTGAAAGTCCTGACAAGGCCCTGGGTTACGTCGATGAGAACGTGGACATCGTGCTGAGCGATCTGCACATGGGCGACGTCAGCGGGCTCGACCTGCTCAAACTCTGGAAAAGCCGGCAAGCCGACACGCAGTTCATCCTCATCACCGGCCAAAGCAGCATCAACACGGCCGTAAGTGCCATTAAGGCCGGGGCTTACGATTACATCACGAAGCCGATCGATCCGGACGACCTCGAGATCCATCTCAAGCGAGCGATCGAAACGCGACGAAAGGACACGGAGCTCGAAGCGCTTCGCGAGCGGCTCGACCACAAATTCGGCGTTGAGAAGATCGTCGGCGAGAGCGAGCCGATGCGGCGGGTGTTCGAGCGGATCCGACGAGCCGCACCGGTCGATTCAACCGCCCTGGTCCTAGGCGAAAGCGGTACGGGTAAAGAACTTGTGGCCCAGGCCCTGCATCACAACTCGAACCGGAAGAAGGGGCCGTTCGTGGCCGTGAACGTCGCGGCGGTTCCGGCGAGTCTGGTGGAAAGCGAGCTGTTCGGGCACGTTCGTGGAGCCTTCACGGGCGCGACGGACAAGCGCATGGGTCGGTTCGAGCAGGCCAGCGGCGGGACGTTGTTCATCGACGAGATCGGCGACTTCGAATTGGCGTTGCAGGCCAAGCTCTTACGTGTCCTGGAGACGCTGACGCTGACACCGGTCGGCGGTCACGAAGACAAAAAGGTCGACGTCCGCGTCGTTGCCGCGACAAGCCGGAACCTGCGGGCGATGGTGGCGGACGGGACGTTTCGCGAGGACCTGTTCTACCGACTTAACGTCGTGACGATCCAGCTGCCGCCGCTGCGGGAGCGGCCCGAGGATATCCCGCTGCTTGTCGACGCGTTCGTCAAGGACATCGCTAAGACCCGCAACCTGCCGGTGCAGCGGGCCTCGCCGGAGGTGCTGCGGTTCTTCACCAGCTTCTCCTGGCCCGGCAACGTCCGCGAATTGCGGAATATCCTCGAAAGAATGATGGTAATGGCCGACGGTGAAGTGTTGCAGGAAAACGATTTACCGGATGATTTGACGGAGTACCAGTCTGATGGCATCAACGGGGACAAGGTGCCCAGCGGCCTGACGATGGACGAGCTGGAGCGGCTGGCAATTGAAGGTGCTCTCACCCGCTTCGACGGCAACCGCACCCACGCCGCCGATGCACTAGACATCAGCGTCAGGACGCTTCAACGCAAGCTCGCCAGCTACGAGAGCCAAGGCAAGCCGATCCGCATGGTTCGATGAAGACGCCGGCGAAGCTCAATATGCATCTGCGGGTTCATCCGTTGAGCGAGACGGGCTTCCATCCGCTGCGGTCGTGGTTTCGGGTCATCCGGCTGTACGACCGCTTCCTGTCCGTGGGCAAGACGCCGATTGAAGACGAGGTGTGCCGAGTCCAAGGGCCGGAGGTGCCGGCCGACTCGTCGAATCTTATCCATCGTGCCTTCAACAGCTTACGCGAGGCTGGTGTGGATCTGCCGCCGTTGCGAGTGCGGTTGGCGAAGAAGATTCCGCTGGGTGCGGGTCTCGGCGGTGGCAGCTCGAACGCTGCCTTGGCGTTGCTGGCGGCGAGGCAGTTTGCACAGGTGCCGGACGAGGTGATCCGTCGGCTCGCGCCGAAGCTCGGCAGCGACGTGCCGTTCTTCGTGTCGCATCACCTCGACCGAACGAAGCAGGCAACGGTGCTGGGTCGGGGCGAGGTGGTGGAACCGATCATCGCCCGGCAGCGTCATAGCGTGCTGTTGCTGCTACCAAACCTGCACGTCTCGACGCCGGAGGTTTTCAAGGTCTTCGACACGCTGCCGCCGCCGCCGGACGATGGATCGCCTGACTTCGCCGCCTGGTCCTGGCTGCCGGCGATGGAGCTGCTGCCTTTGCTGCGTAACGACTTGGAGGCCGCGGCGTTCATGATTGCGCCGTCGCTGGGCGAGCTTCGAGACCATTGCGAGCGACAGCTTGCCCGACCCGTTCGCATGAGCGGCAGCGGGTCCTCGCTCTTCACGCTCTATGACGCTGACGCCGAAGCGGACGAAGCTCGTGAAAGCAGCGACCTGCCCGTCGCCAGCATCGTCGTCTGAGCCTTTACTGCCACATGCGTTTCGCCCTGGCCCAGATCAACCCGACCGTCGGCGACCTCGTCGGCAACGCGAACAAGATCATCAACGACATCCGCCGAGCCCGCGACGGCGGGTGCGACGCGGTGCTATTGCCCGAGCTGGTCCTCTGTGGGTATCCGCCCAAGGACCTGCTGCTCCGCGGCGACTTCCTCGACGAGCAGGCCCGGCAACTGCAGCGGATCGCAACGGAAGCCACGGGCATCGACGTCCTGCTCGGTTACGCGGAACGCAACGGGGCTCCGATCGGGCGGCCGCTGCACAACGCCGCCGCCTTGCTGCGTGATGGCCAGGTGCTTAGCCGGCACTTCAAGACGCTGCTGCCGACCTACGACGTGTTCGACGAGAGTCGCTACTTCGAGCCCGGGCCCAATACGCCGGACAACAACGTGGTCCGTGCCTGCGTCCGTGGCGACGACTGCATCCAGCTCGGCGTGACGATTTGCGAAGACTTATGGAACGACGAGCGGCTCATCTCGCGGCGGCTGTACCACGACAACCCGATCAGCGACCTGAAGCTCGCCGGTGCGGAAATCATCGTCAACCTGTCTGCCAGTCCATTCGTCGTCGAGAAGCACCAGTTCCGGCTCGAGCTCTTCGCACAGCAGGCCAAGCAGCACGGCGTGCCGCTGCTCTACGTCAACCAGGTCGGCGGCAACGACGAGCTCGTCTTCGACGGCAACTCCTGCGTCTTCGACGGCAACGGCGAACTCGTCGCGCACGCGAAAGATTTCGAGGAAGACCTCTTGATGGTCGACCTCTCAGACTCCCGTAGGGTGGGCTTCAGCCCACCATCTGCGGCAGGGTCTGCG
>CAYMAS010000002.1:28959-130882 GCA_964388485.1 uncultured Tepidisphaerales bacterium
CCCCCCCTACGGGAAGATGTTGCCACCATTCGATCCGCCCTCGTCCTCGGGACGCGCGACTACCTCCACAAGTGCGGCTTTAAGCAGGCAGTCATCGGCCTCAGCGGCGGCATCGACTCCGCCGTCGTCGCCGCGGTCGCGACCGAAGCTCTAGGCACGGAAAACGTCGAAGGCGTCGCCATGCCCAGTCGCTACAGCTCGGGGCATTCGGTCGATGACGCCCGATCCCTGGCGGAGAACCTCGGCATCCGGTTCCACGTCGTGCCGATCAAGCCGATGCACGATGCCTTCGGCGAGTCGCTTGGCGAGATCTTCGAGGTCTCCGGTCTTACCGAGGAAAACCTCCAGGCCCGCATCCGCGGCGTGACGATGATGGCGTTCAGCAACAAGACCGGGGCCCTGCTCCTGACGACCGGCAACAAGAGCGAATTGGCCGTCGGCTACTGCACGCTCTACGGCGACATGTGCGGCGGCCTGGCCGTCATCAGCGACGTCCCCAAGACCGACGTCTATCGCCTCGCCCGGCACTACAACGACACCGCCGGACGCGAGGTCATTCCCGAGAACACGATCACCAAGCCGCCGTCTGCGGAGCTGGCACCGGACCAGCAGGACAGCGACTCGCTCCCCGACTACGACACGCTCGACGCGATCCTGGAGCGGTACGTCGAGCTCGAAGAAGGGCCCGACGCCATCGTCAACGCCGGCTACGAGCGGGCGATCGTGGAGAAGGTCGTGCGGCTGGTCGACCGCACGGAGTACAAGCGTCGTCAAGCGGCACCAGGCTTGAAGGTCACCAGCCGCGCCTTCGGCTTCGGCCGCCGGATGCCGATCGCCCAGCGGTTCGACCCGCTCACGACCACCGCCGGCACGCCCGCACCCGATCGCATCGATCGCATCGATCGCGGCGGCGACGTCAGAGCGATCCTGCCCGAGCGTTCACGCAGCGCCAGGACAAGCTCGTGACCCGCATCGTCGTGAAGCACGACCTTGTGATGGGTTGCTACCGGATCATGTCAAGCCCTGGAGCTTGAAGCCGCGATCTCGGATCGACGCAAACATGTCGTCGACGATCTGCTGCCACGTGTACTTGGGGATGACCGAGTCCAAAGCCTTGTCGGCCACGGCCTGCCACTCGTCGGCGGGGAGACGCAGGTACTTCAAGACGGCATCGGCTGCCGCCTTTGGGTCCTTGCCCGGCACCACCGCCCCGCCGCCGGCTGGGGCGATGTTGTCGGTGACGACCGGGATGTGCTCCGTCCCCACCACCGGTACGCCGCACGCTGCCGCTTCGCAGGCGGCCATGCCGAAGCCCTCCATGATCGACATCGTCAAAAAGACCTTCGACGTCCGAATGATGTTCGGCAGAATCTCACTGCCCGCTCCGCTCTGCGGCAACTCACGTGGACTGAAGATGTGGACCCGATCGCCCAACTGCTCCCGCTCGATGATGCCGTGAACTCGCTTGGCGATCTCCGGCTCCATCGTCTCGTCGAGGTTCAGGAACATCGTGATGTCCGGCTCCTCACGTGCGACGAGGGCGAAGGCTTCAACAGCCTGATCCTTGTCCTTGAGGCTGTCGCTCCGGCCGAACTCGCAAATGTGAGGCCGCTGGAACAACTCGGCCGGCAGGCCCAGGAACTCCGAGTGATCCTTCGCCTGCTGTCCCGTCAGCGAATCGGCATCGACGGGCGAGAACCGCTCGATGTCGACGCCCGGATAGATGTCGATGAGCTTCTCGCTCCAGTCGCGACCGTGGGCGCGGCGGAGGTCGTCTTCGACGAGTTTGGAGGTCGAGCCAACGAGATGTGCTCCGTCGAGGACACGTTCTTCGTATCGCTCGCGAGAGGGGATGCTATGCGTTTCGTAGTCCGCTGGCTCCAGAGGGCCCTTTTTCATGCCGACCGGCTCGTGCGGCACCCAGACGTGCAACGCCTCCTTGAAGTGCCGGCACAGGGAGTCGCCGAGCAGGCCGCCGTCCCAGAAGTGGGAGATGATCAACGCGGGATCAAAGTCGCCTGGCAACTGCCCGAGCACGGGGTTGACCGCATTTTCGATCAGGGCCCCCGTTAGGTACTCCTTGCGAACAAAGGCTTTAACGTCGTCGGCTACGTGCAGGACATAGAGCTCCCGCTCCGGATCCTTCGTCATGCCCTCGCGCATCCGCTCCGTGTAAGGATGGACGAATCCGCCACGGTTGAGGATCGTCACGCGGCACCCGTAGGTGTCGTGAATCTGCCGGGCCATGTTCTGGACATAGATGTTCTGCCCGCCGGTATCGGGCAGTCCGGGGAAGATGTCGAGCTCGTGAATGCCGTGCCAGGTGATGAGGAGAACGTCCTTCATGGGGCGGCACCCTATGAACTTCGTAGCAGATTGGTTGAAAGTCCACAGCTCTTCTGCGGCCAGGTCGCGACAGGCGTCCAGACGCCTTATCCTTACAACCCTTGAGCACGCAAGCCCCACCTGCCAATCCGCACCGACACTACGCCACGGCGATTCGTCCTCATATGCCCAAGGAGGCGTTTCAACGGGCTCCGCGTAAGCTGATTCCGGCAATCGTGCACCTCCTCGTGGTCGTCGGGGCGTGGGTCGCGTGCCGATATCTCGAATGGTGGGCGTGGCCGTTGCTCGGCATCGTGGCGGGGCACAGCTTGGCCTGCCTGGCCTTTCTCGCGCACGAATTGTCGCACAATGCGATCCTCAAGCGCGGCAAGACCAAGCAGGTCGTCGAGACCGGCGTCATGGGCTTGCTCGGCATCCCGCCGACGATGTGGCACGAGGTCCACAACATCACGCACCACGGCAACACGAACACGCCCGACGACCCCGACCGGCGATGGATGACCGACGAGGTAGGCAAGCGGAGCACGATCATCTCGAAGCTGTTCCACCCGCAGCGCGGCATGTTCAGCCCGCTCGTGCCGGTGCAGTTCGTCGGCTACATCATGCGGAACATCATTGCCGCCCTCAGCGGTGGGCACTGGGGGACGTTGCCGTCGGCACCGAACTACAACGGCAAGCAACGTCGAGCGATTGCATTGGAGATCGGCGTTATTTTGCTGATCCAACTCGCGGCCTTCGCCGTCGTCGGCTTCGACCCGATCCGCTGGCTGTTCATCGGGCCGTTCCCGTGGATCGTCGCCTCGGCCGTCGTGATGGCCTACGTGTTCACGAACCACTTCCTGCACCCGATTCACGACGAAAGCGACCCGGTCGGCTCGTCGACGAGCGTGATCGTGCCGCGGTGGGTTGATGCACTGCACTTCAACTTCTCGTACCACACGGAGCACCACCTGTTTCCCGGCATGGACAGCAAGTGGTATCCGCTGGTCAGCCAGAAGCTCCGCGAGCAGTTCCCGGACCGCTACAACCAACTTCCCTTCCTCGAGGCATGGCGGCGGCTCCTGGCGGCGAAGATGTTCGAGCCGGCGGTGGCGCACAAGCCGCACAACTGAATCATCGCCTAAGCTTCCGTCAGTACCCTCTCGAAATGACTCTCTCGACATGACGCTTGAGGCCATCACTCCCGACGCAGCCGATCGCGAGCGGAAGCTCATCGTCGATGTCCGTGAACCATTCGAGCGGGCGTCGGAACACATTGCCGAGACCCACGCCATGCCGCTATCGGCGTTTGACGCGGCAATCCTGCGGCGGGATCTGGGCGACGACGCGGATCGGGTCATCTTCCAATGCCGCTCCGGCAGCCGGTCGGCTCAGGCTCGCGAACGCTTCGGCGGCGGACGGTTGCTGGCCGGAGGCATCGAGGCGTGGAAGGCGGCGGGCCTGCCCGTCGAGCGGTCGGCCGGCTCGCCGAAGATGGACGTGATGCGGCAGGTGCAGATCGTGGCCGGCTCGCTTGTCGTCCTGGGCGTGCTGCTGGGCTGGTTCGTCTCGCCGTGGTTTCTGGCCTTGAGCCTGTTCGTCGGCAGCGGTCTCGTCTTCGCCGGCGTCAGCGGCTGGTGCGGGATGGCCAAGCTGCTGGCTGTCATGCCGTGGAACCGCGGGTCGGCCTGAGGCTCACGCCACCGGCAGGCCAAAGCCGCGAAACAGAGCACGCACTTCCTCCGCCCGCTCCGGGGGGCAGGCTGGCGTCTTGTCGAGCGGGTAGGCAACGCCCAGCTCTTGCCACTTGTGCCGGCCCATCTGGTGGAACGGCAGGACCTCGACGCGTTCGACGTTCTTCAGCGACGCCGCGAACTCGGCCCAGCCGCGGAGGTTGTCGTCGCCGTCGGTTAGGCCGGGCACGAGGACGAGCCGGAGCCACATCGGCCGGCCGCGTTCGCTGAGTCGGCGGGCGAAGTCGAGGATCGGCTGGACGTCGATGCCGGTAACGTGCTTGTGCAAGTCGGGCAGGAAGCTCTTGAGGTCGAGAAGGAAAAGGTCGATCGCGTCGAGGTCGTCGTCGCTCAGGCGATCGCCGAGGTAGCCGTTGGTGTCGAGCGCGGTGTGCAGGCCGAGGTTCTTGCCGCGGGCGATAAGGTTCTTGGCGAAGGCAGCCTGGACGAGCGGTTCGCCGCCGCTGACGGTCAGGCCGCCGCGGGCTGCTTTGAGAAACGGGGCGAACTTACCGATCTTCTCCATCAGGTCGTCGACCGTCCGCTGCGTGCCGCCGCCGCGTCGCCAGGTGTCGGGATTGTGGCAGTACTGGCAACGCATGAGGCAGCCGGTCGTCCAGACGACGTACCGCAAGCCCGGGCCGTCGACGGCGGACGCGTTCTCGGTCGAGTGGACAAACCCGACGTCGCCGCGGCGGCGGGCGTCACGCTCGGCGTCGTCAGCGACCGAGTCGAGGATCGGCAGACGCGTGCCCGGTCGTGGCGGCGGGTCGAGCAGCGGGACCGGGCACGGCATGGGAAGGCACAAGAGGTGACGCCTCGCACTACAGCTTCGCGTGAAAGGTCCGGTCGACGACGTCCTGCTGCTGTTCCGGCGTGAGCTTCACGAAGTTCACCGCATAGCCGCTGACGCGGACAGTGAGCTGCGGGTAGTTCTCCGGGTGGGCCATCGCATCGACGAGGGTCTCGCGGTCGAGGACGTTGACGTTCATGTGGAACCCGCCGGCGCCGAAGTAGCCGTCGAGGCAGCCGGCGAGATTGGCGACCTGGTCGTCCTTGTTGCTGCCCAGGGCGCTCGGCAGGACCGTGTTCGTCAAGCTGATGCCGTCCTGTGCCTCGGCGTACGGCAGCTTGGCAACGCTGAGCGCGCTAGCGATGTAGCCGTCGGCGTCGCGGCCGTGCATCGGGTTGGCGCCAGGCGCGAACGGCTCGCCGGTCTTGCGGCCGTCGGGCGTGTTGCCGGTGCTCTTGCCGTAGACGACGTTGCTCGTGATCGTCAGGACGCTCTGCGTGTGGGTCGCGTCGCGGTAGGTCGGATGCTTGCGGAGCTTGGCCATGAACTGGCTCATGAGCCAGGCGGCGATGTCGTCGGCGCGGTCGTCGTTGTTGCCGTACTTAGGGAAGTCGCCGTCGATCTCGTAGTCCGTGACGAGCCCGGTCTCGTCGCGGACGACCTTGACCTTCGCGTGCCGGATGGCACTGAGCGAATCGGCGACGACACTGAGGCCAGCGATGCCGAAGGCCATCGTGCGTCTCGGGTTGTAATTGTGCAGGGCCATCTCGACGCGCTCGTAGGCGTACTTGTCGTGCATGAAGTGGATGCAGTTCATCGCGTTCACATACACGCGGGCGAGCCAGTCCATCGCCGTGTCGAACCGCTCGAGCACCTGCTTTTCCTCAAGAATGTCGCCCTCGACGGGATCGAAGGCCGGCATCACCTGGTCGCCGGTCAGTTCGTCGCGGCCGCCGTTGATGGCGTAGAGCAGGCACTTAGCGAGGTTGACGCGGGCTCCGAAGAGCTGCATCTCCTTGCCGACGGCCATGCCTGAAACGCAGCAGGCGATCGCCGCGTCGTCGCCGCGGGAGTCGCGGAGCAGGTCGTCGTTTTCGTACTGGACGCTGCTGGTGTCGACGCTGACCTTGGCGCAGAACTTCTTGAAGCCGTCGGGCAGGTCCTTCGACCAGAAGACCGTCATGTTCGGCTCCGGTGCCGGGCCGAGGTTGTAGAGCGTGTGCAGGTAGCGGAAGCTGGTCTTGGTCACCAGCGGCCGACCGTCACGAGAGACGCCCCCGAGCGCCTCCGTGACCCAGGTCGGATCGCCGCTGAACAACGCGTCATACTCCGGCGTGCGGAGGAACCGAACGATGCGGAGCTTCATGACGAAGTCGTCGACGATCTCCTGCGCCTGCGTCTCCGTCAGCGTGCCTTCGGCCAGATCGCGTTCGAAGTAGACGTCGAGGAACGTGCTCGTCCGTCCGAGGCTCATCGCGGCACCGTTCTGCTCCTTGACCGCGGCGAGGTAGCCGAAGTAGAGCCACTGAACGGCCTCCTTGGCGTTCGTCGCCGGCCCGCTGATGTCGAAGCCGTAGTTGCTCGCCATCTGCTTCAGCTCGCCGAGGGCCTTAAGTTGCTCGCTTAGCTCCTCGCGATCCCGGATGATCGACTCGGTCGAATGCTCCTTGTCGAGCGACGCCTTCTCTGCCTTCTTGACGTCGATGAGTCGGTCGACGCCGTAGAGCGCGACGCGGCGGTAGTCGCCGATGATGCGACCCCGGCCGTAGGCATCGGGCAGGCCCGTCACGATGTGACTGCTGCGCGCCTTGCGGATTTCCGGCGTGTAGACATCGAAGACGCCGTCATTGTGCGTTTTGCGGTACTTGGTAAAGATCTCGCGGTTCTTCGCCTCCGGCTCAAAGCCATAGGCCTTGAGCCCGCCTTCGACCATGCGATACCCGCCATTGGGGAAGATGGCACGCTTGAGCGGGGCTTCGGTCTGCAGGCCGACGATGAGTTCGTTGTCGCGGTCGATGTAGCCCGGCTCGTGGGCGGTGATGCTCGACGGGATTTGGCTGACGTCAAGGACGCCCTTGTCGCGTTCGAGCTTCATAAGCTCGCTGAGCTGGTCCCAAAGATTCGTCGTCCGCTCCGTCGGCCCCTCCAGGAACGCATCGTCGCCGTCGTAGGGCGTGAAGTTCATCTGGACAAAGCCGCGGACGTCGATGGCGGTCTGCCAGTCGCCGGTGGCAAAGCCACGCCATGCCTCGGACTCGGCGGCATCGATGACGGCGGACGTGACGGCAGTGCGGGTGTTTTCCATGGCAGTCGGCAAGAGGAAGCGTCGGTTCGTCACCGGTATCGGCGAAATCGGACCTTCTCGTCATGTTACGACGAACAGCCGCCCGCCGATCCCTCAATCTGCCGCGACAGTCGGCCGCAACATCGCCTCTCGCTTCACGCGAATGTCCAGCATCATCAACAGCGACACCAACAACGCCACCACGAACAAGCCTGCCAGGATGTAGAGGACCGTCGCGTAGTAGGCCGGCGTCGCAGCGCCTCCCGTGCCGCCGGCAAGCTGCTTGACCAGCGGAATGATCAGACTCGGCCCCGCCACCCCCGCCGCCGCCCAGGCCGTCAGCGTGTAGCCGTGAATCGCCCCGAGCTGCTTCGTGCCGAACAAGTCGCCCAGGAAGGCCGGCACCGTGGCGAACCCGCCGCCGTAGCACGTGAGAATCAGGAACAGCAACGCCTGGAACACGATCGCCTGCTGCACGTTCGCCAGCAACGCGAACGCGGCGATCTGCAGGACGAAGAACAACGTGAACGTCAGCGGCCGGCCCAGGTAGTCGCTCGCCGACGCCCAGCCGATCCGGCCCAGGCCGTTGAAGATGCCCAGCAAACCGACGATGAATCCGGCCTCGACCGTCGAGTAGCCGAGCATCGTCTGCACCATCGGCGAGGCGACGCTGATGATCGCGATGCCGCAGGTGACGTTGATGAAAAGCATGATCCACATGAAGTAGAACCGCCTTGTGCCCAACGCCTCGTTCGCAGTGAGCTGGGCGAGGTCCGCCTTCTGCCGGCCCGACGCCTGAGCTGCGGCGGCGTCGTAGCCGGCCGGTGCATAGCCCTTCGGCGGCGGTGCGAGATACTGGGCCGAGAGGAACATCACCACCGCATAGACGCCGCCGAGGATGAAGAAAGTCCGCGAGACGCTCCAAGCCGTGTAGACCGGCTGGCCCTGCGTCGAGCCGTCGCCGAGGAAGAGGCGGGCCATGATCGGCGCGGCGATCATCGAGGCGAAGCCGAAGCCCATGATCGCCAAGCCGGTCGCCATACCGCGTTTGTCGGGGAACCACTTGACGAGCGTGCTGACGGGCGTGATGTACCCGACGCCCAGCCCGATGCCGCCCAGGACGCCGTAGGTCAGGTAGAAGAGCCACAGCGACCCGATCTGCACCGCGACGCCCGCCCCGATGAGGCCGAGGCCGAAGCACGTCGCCGATAGCATGCCCGCCGCCCGAGGTCCTCGCTTCTCGACGAAGTGTCCGAGGAACGCGGCAGACAGGCCCAGGAACGCGATGGTGATCGAGAAGCTGACCTTTACCGCGTCCGCCTCGACGCCGAGCAACAGGCTGACCGGCTGGGTCATGACGCTGTAGGCGTAGACGCTGCCGATACAGAGATGGATGCCGACGGCACAGGCGGCGATGAGCCAACGGTTCTTCAAGGCCTGCGCTTCCACGTCATGAAGCTATCGCGACGGGAGTTGGAGTGCCGCGTGCGACAATGCGGCGTGCGACAGCCGGCCGCATCACACGCGGCGACTTGCCACGCCGTTGGGGCGACCGAACACTTTGCCGATGAGCGACGCCTCCTGGATCCCGACTCTGACCGACGCCCTCGCCGCGGACGGCGACGCGCCGCACCTGTGTGTCTTGGCCACCGTCGACGGCCACCTGAAGCCGAGCGCTCGCTGCATGTACTGCCGCGAAGTCACCGACGACGGCCAGATCATCTTCCTTAGCGACCGCCGCACGCGTAAGGACGAACACCTCCGCGAGCGGCCCGATGCCGAAGTCGTCTTCTGGCTCGAGTCCCAACGCACGCAGTACCGCGTCCGCGGGCACGTCGTGGTGGTCGGTGCGGAGATGGACGATTACATGCGGCAAACGTGGTGGTCCAAGATCAGCGACGAGAGCCGCGCGATCTTTGCCGGCGCGGGTGAAGGCTGGCAGCTTCGCGAAGGCGAGCCCAAGCAGGTCAGCGCCGACACGCCGATGCCGTCGACGTTCGAGATGCTGGTGTTGAACCCCGAGACCGTCGAGATGCTCGCGGTGAAGACCCAGCCGCAGGAGAAGCGAGTTTGGAGCAAGTCCGGCGACGACTGGAGCTAGAAAGCGTCGCCCCGTCGCGGCTGGCTTCCGCCTCTGTCATTCCTCGCCCTACGCGCGGTAACGGAGGCAGACGCTTCAATTGAGGTTGTCACGGAGCAAGCTCCGCGGCTACTGCAAAGGTGAAGGGCTTCGGGCATTGCGACCTGTTCTTTTCCGCATTTCTCTGCGCCGGTCGCCGCGCCGCTCGCGATCTTCCATTGTCGAGCCGAGGCACAGTCGCCGCGGCCGCATGCTTTCCTCGCAGAATGCCCATGAACCTCTCCCTGATTTCCCTCGCTGCTACCTTCGCTTTTGGTGTTGCTTCCCTCGCCCAAGCGGGCGGCTCGTGTGGCTCGTGCAGCGACGCCAGCAGCAAGACCAGCTACATCTCCGCCGAAGCCGACGCCAAGCCGTCAATCTTCGAGATTGCGCTGACGAACGAAGCTCCGTCGTTCAAGGTGCTCGCCACGCTCGTCGCCGCCGCGGATCTCGACACCGCCCTCATGGGCGGTGAGTTCACCGTCTTCGCCCCGACGG
This sequence comes from uncultured Tepidisphaerales bacterium, assembly GCA_964388485.1. Lineage (GTDB taxonomy): Bacteria > Planctomycetota > Phycisphaerae > Tepidisphaerales > Tepidisphaeraceae > JBCDKH01. Next base: position 38,712 of record CAYMAS010000002.1, read on the forward strand.
ACGAAGCCTTCGGCAAGCTCCCCGAAGGCACCGCTTCGACGCTCCTGGCCGAAGATGGCCGTCACACGCTCAAGTCGATCCTGAAGTACCACGTCATTCCGAGCAAGATCCTCGCCGGCGACATTCCGTCGGGCACCACGGAGGTCCAAACCCTCGGCGGCGAGATGCTGACGATCGTCAACGAGAACGGCACCGTCACCGTCAACGGCAAGAAGGTCGTCGCCACGGACGTCGAAGCCAGCAACGGCGTGATTCACGTCGTGGGCGATGTGCTGCTGCCGCAGTCATGAGGCTTGGTAGCTGCCAATCATCCTGCGATCAGGATGCAAGCTCTCGCCGACTCAGTTCCAGCCGATCCGCCGCCGGTGTTGCCTCGCGTTGCCGCGGGCGACCCGGCGGCGGTGTCGCTGTGCCTGGATCGTTACGGCGGTCTCGTCTGGTCGGTCGCCCGACGCGCCTGCTCCTGCGAAGCCGACGCCGAAGACGTGACGCAGGAGACGTTCATGAGCCTCTGGCGGTCGGCCGGTCGTTACGACGCATCGGCGGGTAGTGAAGCGGCCTTCGTCACGACGATCGCTCGCCGCCGATTGGCCGACTACCTGCGTCGCAAGCCGACCGTCGCCGCAGACGTGACGGCAGACCTGGTCGCCCCGTCCTCGGATCGTGAACCCGACGACGCCGATGCCGCCCGTGAAGCCCTGTCGGAACTGAAGGATGACCAACGACGCGTGGTGGATTTAAGCATCTTCGGCGGCCTGAGCTACGCGGAGATCGGCCGACGCCTCGGTATGCCCGCCTCGACCGCCAAAAGCCACGCCACCCGAGCGATAGCGGTGCTTCGGGATCGGCTCGAACGACGTCGCCAAGCCCTGCGTATCCGCCGACAGCAGTACCGCCTTCAACCCGAGGGCCAGCGATGAACGACGAGCGAGATCCTCAACTTCTCGAGACAGACGAGGCCGTTGTCGCGGCATGGCGTGCGGCGGAGTCGGAGTCGTTGCCAACGTCGCTGCGTCATCGAATGGAACGCGATGCGGAGGAGCAGTCTGGATCGGACGATCAGCCGACGTTGAAGCTGCCATTGATCGTTTGGTCCGGCTGGCTCGCCGCGGCCGCGGCAACTATGTTGGCGGTCGGCCTCTGGATCGGGCAGCCGTCGCCGACCGACTCAACGCCGACGATGGCCGAGCTTCAACAACGGCCCGGCGCGGCGGTAGTTACGCTGACATCGCCCACCGACGATGCTGACGGTTCGGCACAAGTCGCCTTCGACCCCGCCGAGCAGGTGGGTGTCGTCTCACTCACCGACCTGCCGCCCTTGCTGGAGGGGGAGGTGTATCAGCTATGGATCATCGACGCTGACCGCGACGCAGAGGGCGGTCGCAACCGGGTCGATGGCGGCACGTTCGTCGCGGGTCGTGGCGTTGTGGCCTTTGAGCCGCGTCTGCCGATCGGTTCCGTGGCGGGATTCGCTGTGACTCGCGAGCCGGCGGGTGGGAGCGTGGTCAGCCTGCTGGGCGATCGGTTGTTGCTGATCGGCACAGTCGACGCGGCGGGTTAACGGCCGTCCGACACCGCCGGCTGCGGCTCGTTGAACCGAGGCTGGAGGTCCGCGAGCAAGCTGCGCACGGCTCTGAAGTCGAGCTGATGCGGCCCCCGCAAGCAAGCAAGCTTCTGTCGAGCCGCGTGATTTGTACAGCGATTTTCTGCTCGATGCAGAGGCTCGCCTTTAGCTGCTATACGTTAAATCGTTTCCCAACAGACATTAACACGCTGCCCGGTTAATGTGCGGCCCGCTCATGAATTGAGCATTGCTCAAACAGCCTCCGTCGGTGAAACTGTTTCTTGACGCATCGCCACGTGCGGTGTACTGTCGCTTCTGTAACTGTTTCAGAAGCTCCAAGCGACGCCGGAGGAGGGCACGTCATGGGCAGCGTTCGACAAATTGCCAAACGAACCGGCGTCTCCATCGCCACCGTCAGCCGCGTCCTCAACGACGCCAAGGGCGTCAACGAGGAGACCCGCCAGAAGGTCCTCGAAGCTGTCAACGAAAGCGGCTACATCCGACGCGTCGGACGGCGCGCTGTCACCGAAGGTATCGCCCTCGCCTACGCCGGTCCCGGCACCATCGCCTCGCCCTTCGACCAGGGCCTGCTCGCCGGCATCGGCCGAAGCGTCGCCGACGCCGAAGCCGGCGAAGATTTCGGCCACGATCTGCTCATCGTCAATCTCAAGCGGGTCCTGCGACCCAAGGAATCGCCGTCGTCGCTCTTTCGCCGCAAAGGCATCAAAGGGGCGATCCTCCGGACGACCGATGAAGGCCTGGGCCTGTGCCGACGTCTCGCCGGCGAGCGATTCCCCACCGTCGTCGCCGGCAGCCGGCTTGACGAAGGTGATGTCGCCGCCGGACTCAGTTGGGTCGACGGCGACTCCACGCCCGCCTCACGCGAAGCCGTCGAGCACTTGATCCAACTCGGCCACCGCCGCATCTCCATCGTCGCCAACTTCCGCGACGACACCGACCACCGCGACCGCATCCACGGCTGGTCGATGGCCATGCAAGCTGCCGGCCTACCGGCGCATCACGGTACGGACGACGAGCCGTTCCCGAACGTCGTTCGCATCCGTGCTAACTACGAAGCCGGCGACACCCTCGCCCGCCGCTGGCTCGCCGCTCCGCCCGAGGTCCGGCCGACCGCGCTCTACATCGCCGACCCGATGCCGGCGCTGGGCCTGCTTCGCGCCGCGTACGACCACGGCATCACCGTGCCGGGCGATTTGAGCATCGTCGGTTTCGACGACGGCGGCCCCAGTGGTGCCCGGCAGCTGACGTTCCCGCCCATGGCCGCCGTGTACCAGGATTCGCCTGGCATCGGCGAAGCCGCGGTCGACCTGCTTCGCATTCGCATGGCCGACAACGTCCGCAAACGTGACGACGTGCCCGTCGAGCCCGAGCCCCAACCCGTTCACAAGAAGGTCCTTCCCGTGTTCCTGACCGGAGCCACTGTCGGCCCGGTGCCACGGAAGCCTTCGACCCTGTCCCTTTAGTTCCCTAGGAGGAATCGATGAATTGCATCACCAAAACCCTTGTCGCCGCCGTTGTGCCGGTCGCATTCGCCGCCTCGGCGTCGGCTCAGAACCTCGTCGTCAATCCGGGCTTCGAGCTCGACGACACGACGATGGAGACGCCCGGTGCCGTCGGCTGGAACACGTTCAACGCCGCCTTCACCAACCAGGTTCTCGTCAACAGCGGCGTCAACGCATTCAAGACCTTCGGCACGCCCGGTGGTGCGTTCCAGGATTTCCCGGTGCTCCCCGGTGAGACCGTCGATGCCGGCGTCGTGGCGGCCAACCCGGACTTCGACGCCCTTGTCGGCGATCAAATCGCCGCGGTCAACCTCGAGTTCTACGACGTCAACGACATGCTGATCGGCGGCATCATCAGCAACAACTTCCTCACAGCAGCCGACCCGGCGGACAGCATGTTCGTCCAAGGCCTCGTCTCGTCCGTCGCTCCCGACGATGCCGTTCGAGTCCGGCTCGCCATCGTCACCGGTGCCTTCGAAGACATCGACAACAGCGGCGGCGTATCGGGTGGCGGTGCGCCGTTCTTCGATGACGCGTTCCTCGTCATCACGCCCGTTCCGGAACCGGCCACCGCCGGCCTGCTCGGCCTCGCAGGTCTGGCCGCCCTGCGTCGTCGTCGCGTCTGAGCGATGACGTGCTGACTCGACCGTGTGTCTCCTCCTCATTCCGTCGCCAAGCGGCGGCGGGATGACTTCCCGCTCTTCGCCCCCTTCGACATGCGACTGCTTTCTCTACTCCTCGGCTCCCTGCTTCTGGTCGGTAACGCCATGGCGAATCCTCACGAGGTCGAACTCGAGCGAACCGACGCCGGCTGGCGACTTCTCGTCGGCGGCGAGCCGTACTACATCAAAGGCGCCGGCGGGTTCCAGTACCTCGATCAACTCGCCAAAGCCGGTGGCAACACCATCCGCACCTGGGGCGTCGACGACAACACGCCAAACGTCCTTGACGACGCTCACGCCAACGGCCTGAAGGTCGTCCTCGGCATCTGGTTCGAGCACGAACGCAAGGGCTTCGACTACAACGACGCCGAGGCCGTCGCCAGGCAACTCGAAGGCGTTCGCGATGCCGTCCTGAAGTACAAGGACCATCCCGCCCTGCTCGCCTGGAGCCTCGGCAACGAGATGGAGGGCTACGAGAATGCCGACGATGCCGCCATCTGGTCGCACGTGCAATCCGCCGCCGCGGTCGTCAAGCGGCTCGATCCGGACCACCCGACGATGACCGTCGTCGCCGATGTCGGCGGCTTCCGCATCCCCGGCATCCATCGCCTTTGCCCGGACATCGACATCGTCGGCATCAACTCGTACGGCGGAGCCGCGTCACTGCCGGAGCGATACCGCGCTGCCGTGCCCGACGGTTATGAGCCCAAGCCATTCGCCGTGATGGAGTTCGGTCCGCCCGGAACGTGGGAAGTCGGCACGAACGACTTCGGCGTGCCTGAAGAGCTCACGAGCACGCAGAAGGCAGAGATTTACACGAACGTCTACGAAACGCTCGAGAAGGACAGCGACTTGTGCCTCGGCTCGTTCGCCTTCCTCTGGGGGGCCAAACGCGAAGCGACCAGCACGTGGTTCGGCATGTTCCTCGCCGACGGCAGCAAGGTCGCCGCCGTCGATGCGATGGCCAAAGCCTGGGGCGGCAAGATCGACAATCACAGCCCGTCGATTGAGCCGCTCGCCGTCAGCTCCAAGGTCGGCAAGCCCGGCGACGTCGTGAAGATCAGCACGGTCGTCGCCGACCCGGACAACGACGATCTGAAAACCACCTGGGTCCTCAGCGGCGAGCAGGCCGTCTACTTCGACGGCGGTGACGTCGCCCCGGAGCTGCCGACCTATCCCGACGCCATCAGCGACGCGACGACCGACAGCGTCACGATCACGCTGCCGGATCAACCTGCAATATATCGCCTGTACGCCACCGTCCACGACGGTAACGGCGCTGCGGCGACCGCGTCGATCCCGTTCCTCGTCGAAGCCGCCGCCGGCCAGCCTGCCCGCGCCGCCAACGACGCGCCGCGAGCCACGCTGCCGGTCGTCCTCATCGGTGACGACGCGGGCACCATCTTCGCCCCCAGCGGCTGGATGGGCAACGTCGACGCCATCACCTACGAACCCGCCGACACAACCGATCCCAAGACCGGCAAGACCGCCAGTCGCATCGACTACAACGCCAACGACCAATGGGGCGGCATCGTCTGGCAAAGCCCCGCCGATGACTGGGGCCAAGCCCAAGGCGGCCTCGACCTCACCGGTGCCACCAAGCTCACCTTCTGGGCCAAGGGTGCCAAAGGCGGCGAGAAAATCACCTTCGGCTTCGGCGGCATCGGCAAGGACCAGCCTTTCTTCGACACGAGCAAGGACGAAGTCGTCGTCACGCTCAACAGCGGCTGGCAGCGTTACGCCATCGACCTGCGCGGCAAGGACCTGTCCCGCATCAAAAGCGGCTTCCGATGGTCCGCCGCCGCCGACCAAAACGCCGGCAAGCCTTTCACCTTCTACCTCGACGACGTGCGGTACGAGTGACCGTCACGCCTCCTGTCTTCTGTTCGCCATCACTTTTGGAGGAACCCATGAACCTGACTCCCCATCCTTCCGCACTTCGTCGCGGCTTTACCCTCGTCGAGCTGCTCGTCGTCATCGGCATCATCGCCCTGCTCGTCTCGATCCTTCTGCCGTCGCTCAACTCAGCACGCAAGTCGGCCCAGAACGTCGTCTGCCTGAGCAACCTGCGCCAGATCGGCACGGGGCTCGTCCTCTATGCCGACGGCAACAAGGAACGCGCTCTGCCCTACGGCTATTGGGACGGGACGCCCCCCGGCGATCCGGACATCGACCCGCCGCAGCAGTCGGCGTGGACGCAGCTGACGCTCAACTACATCGACGAGACGGCGGCGACGAACTTCGTCGACAACGAAGACAACGGCACCCCCACCCGCGCCGCCTTCAACTGCCCCACCGCCCCCGCGCCGGCGAACGGGTTCGGCCAGTACGCGTCGCACCCGCGGTTGATGCCCAACCTCGACGATCGGCCTGATCCCATGGCTGATTACCTCACCCCTTACAAGCTGTCGCAGATCAAGGATCCCGTCGAGACGCTGCTCGTGGCAGACTCCACCATCGCTGCCACGAACAACGCGACGACGCCGGTCCAGAACGTCTCGGCGTCGACGCTCTACTCCCTAGGTGCGACGGTCCCGACCTACGAGGGCATTCGGGACGCCCCATACCTGCTCGAACCTCTGGCCGAGGCGATTCCCAGCTTCTACGACCGAAACCTGGCCGGCAGCACGAACACCGATGTCGCGGCGGCGGGCGACTTCGACTGGGGCAACCTTCGCTTCCGTCACGGCAACGGTGGCGCCCGCGGCGACTTCCAGGGATCGAAGTGCAACATCCTTTGGGCGGACATGCACGCGAGCACGCAGACGTCGGTCGGCGAGCTGGATGGCTTCCCCGACTACCTCGACACCGGCCTGAGCCGGCGGGTGGCGACGGTCAACCCGCAGTGACTGCGACTGACTTTCGCCCGGCCCCGCGCCTGAGATGACACGCCGCCGACGCGTCACGCGTCGGCGGTATTCTTCTGGATCATTTCCTCAACCCGCTCGCGACCCGTGTCACCAGGCCCAGCTCCAAACCATCTCACGAATTAAGCCGCGATCTTCATCGTCGGCCGATCCGCCTGCTGCTGCGGCAACGCACCGCTCGTCCCGGCGATGCGGAAGCTCACCGGCGCACTGGCCTGACTGGTCTCGTTCCGGCTCGTGATCCACCACGCAGTAATCCACACCGTCAAAGGCGTCTGTGTGTTGAACGTCAACTGCTTGCTCGTCCGCCCCAGCAGTATCGGCTGACCCCACTCGGCCGTGTTCGCGGGCGGGGCGTCGCCGACAAATTGCGCCACCGCCACCTGCCGGACGCCGGCCGGCTTCGCACGACGATCTGGATCCTCCGCGTTGCGGAAGCTCAGCGTGACAGCCGTCGCCGAGTCGACTTGTCCCATGACCAACGGTGCCGTCGTCGGCGGCTTGACCGGCGTTCCCGAACCGCTCCGCCGCTTCAGGCCGACGAGGGCGAGCGTGCCCGCGTCGATCGATCGGTTGGCGAGGAACTGCTCGCACAAGTCACGCGTGCTGTTGCGCAAGTCTTGCTTGGCGGTATCCTTCGCTACACGATACGGCGTGGAGTGGGTGGCCTCGGTGTGATAGACGCCATAAGCCTCCATAAACGCAGAGCGTGTCGTCGCGTAAGCCGTCGCACGGGCGGCATCCAGATTGAAGCGCTCTGGATTACCGGAAATGACGGTCTCCAGATTTCCGGTGAAGTTGATGATGCCTTGTTCGGTCCGCATTTCGTCGGAGAAGCTCATGTCGAAAACCTCTTCTTAGAAAGGTGTGATGTTCCGTGGCGTCGATGCCGCGTCGGCCCCATGGATGGTCGAGCGCCCGAATCTGCCGACGGCATCCGGTCCCGACACGGGTGTATCGACCGACGGTGGACAGTTCGTGCAGGCCGCCGACGGAAGTCGGCAAGGCTCACGACGTGCAAGAGCTAGTTGCGTCGTGCCACAACGTCAGTCGCGTAGGTCGTGCTTCAGCACGACGTTGGGTCTGAACAAGGATGCGCATCAAGGTGGTCCCGGCGCGATTTTGTCTCTTGTCGTAGAACGGCTTAAATTTCAATCCTTCCTCACGTAGGGTGGGCCCCGGCCCACCGCCTGGAGTCGACCCCAGATGGTGGGCCAGGGCCCACCCTACGGCGGAAACGGGCTGAACCCTTTCCGTCACTTGATGCTCTTGATGCGCGTCGTGCTGAAGCACGACCTACGAGGTGCACCACTTACATCGATGTTCGATGCTCACTCGCGTCCACTGCTTGGTGCGCATCGTTGCAGAAGTCAACCTACGTGGCTGAACGAGCGCCGTTCACTTCTGAACAGGCGCCATTCACTCCTGAACGGGCCCCGTTCATATCTGAATGAGCTTCGTTCATATCTGAATGAGCCCCGTTCATATCTGAATGAGCCCCGTTCATATCTGAATGAGCACCATTCACATCTGAATGAGCCCCATTCACATCTGAATGAGCCCCATTCACATCTGAATGAGCCCCGTTCACATCTGAATGAGCGTCCTTCACATCTGAATGAGCGTCCTTCACATCTGAACCGGGGCCGTTCAGACGTGACCCGGCGGTTTCCAGGAGGTCCAGCGGGATCAGGAGTCGCCGCTGCAGCCAGTTCCTCGAACGTAACCCGCTCCCCCGGCGACTCCTGACCCCATCGAGATACCCCACCCCCACCTCCCCGTCCCCACTTCACCCCCGTGGCCGACATGAAGAATGCAACAACCTCTTGCACGCCTACCCCGATCCGGGTACAACGCCGGAGCCGGGGGAACGGGCAGCAACAAGCTACCACCGCCTCCGCGTCGCCCGTCGTCTGCTGTAGGCGTGGGCCGTTCCATTCGCCTGTGGGAAATCCTGATGAACACGAAGTCGAACCGAACCGTCCGTCCCTCCGCCTCTCGCTCCCGTCGGCTGCGTGCGGCGAGTCACTTTGTCATCGAGACGTTGGAAAGTCGACGCTTGCTCGTCGCGATCGCCTCGGGAGAGACGCTTACCGACTTTATTCCTGATGGTGGAGAAGGCGTGGCGGAGGTTTCTTACACGTTCGACGCAACGGCCGGTCAGATCGCGACACTAAGTTTCAATGAGGCCGGCACAGATCCGGATCGGCGAGTCGCGATCGAAGGTCGGCTTGTCAGCCCCGGGGGCACCGTTGTTGGACAGCCTTTCGACGGCGAGATCAACGGAAACGGCGTTGGCGTCGGGACGGCGTTTGTCAGCGACATGCTGCCGGAGACCGGCACGTACGAACTGTTCCTCTTCGATCGAGATTCGACCTCTAACATCAATGGCGCGGGCAACCTTGTCATCAGTCTTGCGGTCGGCGGTACGCCACCCGTCGCTGACGGCAACGCAAGCGGCAACGACCCGAACCTCACGCTTGTCAGCGGGCAGAGCGTGCTGGCGACGCTCTCCGATGGCGACCTCGACGTTTTCAGCTTCGATGCCGACGCCGGAGAAACAGCCACAATTTCGTTCAGCGAGTTGGGTGACCCAAGCAACGCTGTAGCTTTGGCCTTTCAAGTCTTCGCACCTGACGGCACGCGAGTCGCCGATGTCGTTGACGGTGAAATCAACGGCAACGGCACGGGCAGGGGCACCGCGTTTGTCAGCGACCCGCTGCCGCAGGACGGTACCTATCAGATCGTCTTTAGAGATCGAGACAGCAATTCAAACGTTGACGACGCAGGTGATTACCGCCTCAGCCTCGTTGTCGGCAACGGAGCTGTTCTCGACGACGGTGGCGAGGGCGACGACCCGAACCTCATGCTCGTCAGCGGTGGAACCGTCGAATTTACTGTAGATTCGGGCGATCTTGACGTTTTTAGCTTTGATGCCACATCCGGTGATCGGGCGACCTTCGCCATCAGTGAGCGTTTCGATACCGACAATCTTGTCGCGACCGGCAGCCAATTATTCGCCCCGGACGGTTCGCTCGTCGGCGACTTTTTTGACGGCGAGATCAACGGAAACGGCCTCGGCCTCGGTGCCAGCTTCGTCACCGATCCCCTCCCGGCCACTGGAACGTATCAACTCGTGGTACGTGATCGCGATAATCAGTTGAATGCGGACAATGCAGGCAGTCTCACCCTCAGCTTCGCCCTTGGAAGTGTGCTACCGACAGACGTCGGTCTGGATGCTAGTGACCCCAATCCACGCGTTGACGAAGCAATCCCGTTCACCACGACGCTCTTCGACGGTGATGTCGATGTCTTCGTCTTCGAAGCGTCCGCAGGCGATGCCATGCAAATCGTCGCCGACGAACAGGGTCGCGACCCTGAGTCAGTCATTGCTCTGGCCGGCCAATTGTTTGCTCCGGACGGCACCCGCATCGCTGACGTGCTGGACGGTGAACTCAACGGCAACGGTCGTGGCCAGACGATCGACTTCACGATCGATCCGCTGCCGGCCGATGGGACCTACCTCTTCGTCGTCCGTGATCGCGACAACCAATTTCAAAGTCCGGACGCAAGCGAGTACACCGTCACGATCACTGGCATCACGCCGCCGGAGCCGACGAACCAGCCGCCGACGATCGGTTCGCTCGTTGCGTCGCCGAACCCGGCAAAGGTGTCGTCGCCCGTCACGCTTGAACTCCTCAGCGTGGAAGACCTTGACGGCGAAGTCACTTCGGTCGAATTCTTCCTCAAGGACAACACGAGCAACTTCCGCTTCAGCATCGGCATCGATACCGATGGCAGCGACGGATGGTTTGTCGAGACGCTCGCACCGGACGACTTCTTTGGCAACGGGGATCCAGATGGTTTCGCAGGCGCTCGCGACTTCATCGCCGTTGCGCGCGATGACGACGGACTGCTGAGCGAAGAGGCAACGACGCGACTCGGTGTCTTCGTCATCGACAATCTTCCACCGACCATCGAGGCTTTGACGGCCTCGCCGGAGCCCGTGGTGCAAGGTAACACGCTGACGCTGACCCCGATCGGCATTGTCGACGAGCAGGATCCGATCGCTCGGCTGACTTTTTTCCGGGACGGCATGAAAATCGCTGACAGCGTCGATGGTGACAATGGGTTCACGCTCGATGTCGACACAACGGATCTTTCGCCCGGCGTCTACACCTTCTCGGTCGTGGCCGCTGATCCACAACGCCTGGAGAGTGAACCGCGGTTCGTCACGAGCACCGTCATCGCCCCACCACCACCTCCGCCGACGGATGACCTGGCTTTCACGTTCCTCGACGCCACGGCGGATGTCCGGCTGTTCCAGATCGAAGACGGTGCGACCTACGCCCGCAGCGAGCTGGCGAGCAACCTGAGCGTCGAGGTCGACAACGTCGACGCCGAGGCCGAGAGCGTCGCGTGGCGGCTCGAAGGGCCTGGCGGGCTCGTCTACGAGAACACCGAGAACATCAGCTTCTACACGCTCTTCCGCAATCTCGGCACCGCGTATGAGGGCTCGGCCGACGTGCTGGGCGGCGAGTTGCCGGCTGGTACCTACACGTTGAGTGCGACGAGCTACTCGGCCGACGATGCCGAGGGCAGCGTCGACGAGATGAGCACGATCACCTTCACCATCGCCGACGACGCGACGGTGCCGACGATCGACGGCTTGACGGTGGTCGACGCAGACCGTGACGTGACGGCGTTCGACCTCGTCGATGGCGGCGTCTACAGCGTCTTCGAAGTCCCGACCAGTGCGACGATCGTCGCCGCCGCGAGCGAGAGCGAGAGCGTCGCGTTCGAACTTGACGGGCCGGACGGCCTGAGCGTCAGCAGCGTCGAGAACGTCTCGCCCTACTCGATCTTTGCCAACGACGGCAACGACTTCTTCGGCGGCTCGCTGCCGGCCGGCGATTACACGCTGAGCGTCACGCCCTGGAGCCAAGACGGTGCCACCGGCACGGCGGGTTCAACGCGCGTGCTGAGCTTCAGCATCGTCGAGTTCCAAGCCCGGTAGCGACGACGTTCAACCTCGAGTGAATAACCGGAGCGGGCGCAGGTGCGCCTGCTCTTCTTGTTGCGCGAAATCCAGAACCGTCATCCCCCACTCCGTCATCCCGAGCGAAGCCGAGGGATGACGGAGGAGAAGGGTTGCCGTGGCGATGGTGGCGTCGGTCGCGACAGGAGCGGCGGGAGTCGTTACGGTGCGTCGAGCCGTGGAATGCCTCGCCCTGTTGGAGAATCTGACCGTGTTGCCGCTGGCGCAGATGGCGGGTGAATCCAGCGCAGACGGCGGATTGATCTGGTGGGCGTGGCCGTTGTTGCTGTTCGGCTTCTGCTTCGCCTTGGGGATCGTCGCGATTCTTGCGGGCGTGGGTGGCGGCGTGTTGTACGTGCCGTTAGTGAGCTGGTTGTTTCCGTTCCACCTCGACTTCGTTCGCGGGGCGGGGTTGTTCATGGCGTTGGCCGGAGCCTTGACGGCCGGGCCGCGGTTGCTCAGGAGTGATCTGGCGACGCTGCGGCTGACGTTGCCGTTCGCGTTGATGGCGTCGACGTTCTCGATCTTCGGCGCGCTGCTCGGGCTCGGGCTGCCGACGCAGTACGTGCAGCTATGCCTCGGCATCCTCATCCTCGGCGTCACGGCGTTGACCATTGCTTCGAAGAACACCGAGCGGCCGATCGTCACGAAGCAGGACGCCCTGGGCCACGCGCTGGGCTTGAGCGGCTTCTACACCGACGCGGCGTCGGGCGAGCGGATCGAGTGGAAGACGCATCGCACGTGGATCGGCATGCTGTTGTTCGCGTTCATCGGCGTGATTGCGGGCATGTTCGGACTCGGCGCCGGCTGGGCGAACGTGCCGGCGTTGAACCTGGTGCTGGGGCTGCCGTTGAAGCTCAGCGTCGGGTCGAGCGTTTTCATCCTGAGCGTGACCGACACGTCGGCGGCGTGGATCTACTTTCACCGCGGTGCGGTCCTGCCGATGATCGCGGTGCCGTCGGTGGTCGGGCTGATGCTCGGGTCGCTGGTGGGCGTGCGGTTGTTGGCGATCGTGAAGCCGAAGTACATTCGCTACCTCGTCATCGCGATGCTCGGACTGGCCGGGCTGCGCGCACTTCTTAAAGGCTTTGGCATTTAAATCATGAGCGACCCGCAGCCGATCAACCACGAGTTGCTGCCCGCCAGTGCCGAGCGGCTGCGGTACGCGTCGATCATCAACTTCGGCACGCGCCTGTCACTGGCGTTGCTGATCGTGACGTTCGTGCTCTACATCTTCGGCCTCGTGCCGGCGACGGTGCCGCGGAGTGAGGTGGTCGCGCACTGGCACGAGCCGGCGGAGATGCTGGCTGAGACCACCGGCAGCAGTGTCGGCTGGGCGTGGGCGAAGGAACCGTTGCGCGGCGAGCACCTGCCGTTTGTCGGGTTGGCGTTGCTGGGTGTTTTGACGATCATCGGCTACGCGTCACTCGTGCCGGCGTACGTCGCCAAGAAGCGGTGGCTGTACCTGTCGATCGTGCTGGTGCAGATCGCGGTCCTGGTGTTGGCCGCCAGCAGCCTCATCCGCGTCGGCGGGCATTGATGTAGGACTGACTCTCTCCGGTCCTACATCAGAGACTTCAGTTCGCTCCGCTCGACGAAGACGAGCGACTCGCTGTTGACGCAATGCCGCATGCCGGTCGGTGGCGGGCCGTCGGGGAAGACGTGGCCGAGGTGGCAGTCGCAGCGTTTGCAGAGGATTTCGGTGCGGATCATGCCGTGGCTGCGGTCTTCTTCGACCATGACGTTCCCACCCCCTTCCCCGCCGACCGGCTGGAAGAAGCTGGGCCAGCCGGTGCCGCTGTTGAACTTGCTGTCGCTGTCGTAGAGCGGGAGTTTGCAGCAGACGCAGGCGTAGACGCCGTCGAGCTTGTTGTCGAGCAGCGTGCCGCAGAACGGCCGCTCGGTCCCCTTGCCGCGGGCGACGTGGAAGGTCTCCTCGCTGCCGAGTTGTGCCCGCCACTCGGCGTCGGTCTTCTTGATCTTGCTGTGCGTGACCGGGCCTGTGATTTGGCCTTGGTCGTCGACGACGTGGACCTGGACTTGCGTGCTCATGCCGGAGCTTAGGGACGACGCACGTCATTCGAAGAGCGAGGTCGGCACCACCTCGACGGGTTCGATCAGCGACGCGTCATCGTTCCGCACGTTGCCGACGCGGGTGGAGACGGCGAAGGCTTCGAGAGAGTTGCTCGCACACGGCTGAAGCATGTCGCTTGCCGCGACGGCGTCGACGTGATCGACGTCCAGCCAGTCGTCCCACTGATCGCGTTCGAGGATGACGGCCATGCGGTGGTGGAGCGTTCGCAGCAGGTCGTTGGGCGGGCAGGTGCAGATGGTGGCGGTGTGCAGCGGCTGGCGGTTGACGGGGTCGATCCACGTCTCCCAGAGTCCGGCGAAGCAGAAGGGTTGGTGGTCGCGTCGGCGGATGACGTGCGGTTGCTTGGTGCCGCCGCGGGAGTCGCTGGCGTCGGCCTTCCACTCGTAGAAGCCGCTGGCGGGAATGAGGCAGCGACGTCGGGCGATAGCGTCGCGGAAGGATGGCTTGTCGAGGATCGTCTCGCTGCGGGCGTTGATGAGCTTGGCGGCGTGTTCGTCGCTCTTGCTCCACGACGGCACGAGGCCCCAGCGGAGGACGTCGTACCGCGGGCCGTCGTCATCGCTGCGGATGGCGAGGAGCTGTTGCATTGGCGCGATGTTGTAACGCGGCTCGAGGACGGGCTCGAACAGCTCGCTCTGCTTGGGAAGGACGTACGGGTTGTTCTCGACGATTGCCCGAGCGTCGGAGAGAAAAAGGCGGCCGCACATGAGGTGAGGCTAAAGGAGTTCGGCGACTTGGACCGCGTTGGTCGCTGCGCCTTTGCGGATCTGGTCACCCGCGAGGAAGAGGTCGAGGGCGGTGCCGTCGGGGCGGCTGGGGTCTTGGCGGAGGCGGCCGACGAGGACGTCGTCCTGGCCGCTGGCTGCGATGGGCGTGGGGTCGTCGACGAGCCGAACACCGGGAGCCTCGGCCAGCACGTCACGGGCTTCATCGGGCGTGACCGACTGGCTGAACTCGATGTTGACGCTTTCGCAGTGGGCACGCGGCACTGGGACGCGGATGCAGGTAGCCGTCACGGCGAGGTTCGGCAGATCGAAGATTTTGCGGGTTTCGTGGATCATCTTGCGTTCCTCTTCGTTGTAGCCGGTCGCGTCGATGGGCGAATTGTGGCTGAAGAGGTTGTCGACGATCGGATGCGGAAAGAGCTGGGCCGTCGCGGTTTGGCCGGCGGCGACTTGCTGTTGTTGGCGTTCGAGTTCGGCCAATCCCGCGGCACCGGCGCCGCTGACGGCTTGATAGGTGCTGACGACGATGCGCCTCACGCCGAAGGCCTGGTGCAGCGGCCAGACGACGACGTTCATGAGGATCGTCGAGCAGTTGGGGTTCGCGATGATGCCGCGATGGTGCTTGACGGCTTGCGGGTTCACTTCAGGCACGACCAGCGGCACGCCGTCGGTCATGCGGAACGCGCTGGTATTGTCGATGACGACCGCCCCGGCATCGACGGCGGCTTGAGCGAAGTCGCGGCTGATCGACCCGCCGGCACTGAAGAAGGCGATGTCGACGTCTCGAAAGCTGTCGCGGGTGGTCTCCTGGATCGTCAGCGTGTTGCCGTCGAACGCGCACGTCTTGCCGGCACTGCGTGCGCTGGCGAGGAGCTTGAGGTCGGCGACGGGGAAGCGGCGTTCGGTCAGGATCTTGAGCAGTTCCTGCCCGACGGCCCCGGTCGTTCCGACGATGGCGACTCGATGCGGCATGGGAGGGGCAGGCTAGGGCTGATCGCCGGCGGCATCCGTGATAAGCTTGCGGCATGGCAGCCACCGCAGAGCCGAAAGAGAAGACGGAACCCGTCGAGAAGCAGCTGACCAAGGCGGAGCTTCGTGAGGCAGCATCCAGACTGCCCATGGGTGAGCGTCTTGACTTGGCGAACGAGCTGTTCGACGACTGCGCCCCGTCGACGCCGCTCGAAAAGGGGGATCTTTCCGAGGTCCTGCGCGAGCGGATTCGACAGATTGAAGCTGGCGAAGACGTTCTTGTGCCGTGGGAAGAAGTTCGACGCGAGGGGCGAGAGATCGTTGAGCGAGTCCGACGGGAACGGGAGCAGGGGCGATGAAGTTGCCGCTTCACGTCGGGGCGCAACAAGATTATCGCGAGGCTATTCGTCATTACGAGCGGTGCGAAGCCGGGCTCGGGCTTGAGTTCGAGGCAGCCGTTGAGGCACATCTAGAACAAATCGCAGAGAATCCTCGACAGGGGCCGCCTGTGCCGGACGTCGATCACTGCCGGCGGTTCAGGATTCAACGATTCCCCTACGCAATCATCTACCATCTTCGAGGGCGAAGATGGACCGTGCTCGCCATCGCCCACACCTCCCGCGAGCCCGGCTTTTGGAAGGACCGGCTCGCAACGCCGCTAGACTGAAGCGTGCGTGCCGCTGGCGACAATCGCAAGCCGGTCTTCGACGTCGACAGCGTCCGCCGTCAGTTCCCGATCCTCGCGACCGAGATGAACGGCAAGCCGCTGGTCTTCCTCGACAACGCTGCCACCACGCAAAAGCCGCGGCAGGTTATCGACGCGATCTCGACCTACTACGAACGCGACAACAGCAACATCCATCGCGGCGTCTACGAGCTGTCGCAGCGGGCGACGAGTCGGTTCGACGAAGCACGGACAAAGGTCGCCTCCTTCCTCAACGCACCCGAACCGGCGGAGTGCGTCTTTACCCGCGGCGTGACCGAGGCAATCAACCTCGTCGCCTTCTCCTGGGGCCGGACGCAGCTCAAGCCGGGCGACGAGATTCTGCTGACGGCCCTCGAGCATCACAGCAACATCGTCCCGTGGCAGCTCGCCGCCGAAGCGACCGGGGCCGTCGTCAAGACGCTGCCGATGAACGACGATGGCACGCTCGACCTCTCGCGGCTGGGCGACTTCGTGACAAGCAAGACGAAGCTGGTCGCGGTCCAGCACGTCAGCAACGCGCTGGGTATCGTCCACGATCTGCCGCCGATCATCGCAGCGGCGAAGGAGGTCGGGGCACTCGTGCTCGTCGACGGGGCTCAGGCGGTCGGGCATTTTCAGACGGACGTGCAGACGCTCGGCTGCGACTTCTTCTGCTTCAGCGCGCACAAACTCTTCGGCCCGACCGGCGTCGGCGTCTTGTGGGGCAAGCGAGAGCTGCTCGACGCCATGCCGCCTTTTCACGGCGGCGGCGACATGATCGAGTCCGTCGCCTGGACCGGCACGACCTACGCGCCGATCCCCATGAAGTTCGAGGCCGGCACCCCCGACATCGCCGGCGTCATCGGCCTCGGGGCGGCGGTCGACTACGTGCACTCCGTCGGCTTCGACGCGATCCGTCAGCAGGAAGACGACCTGCTCCGCCACGCCACGAGAAAGCTAAAGGAAGTGCCCGGCCTGCGGATCATCGGCGACGCACCCGACAAGGCGGCCGTCGTCAGCTTCGTTCTGGAAGACCCGCCGATCTCGTCGCTCGACATCGGCACGAAGCTCGACCAACGCGGCATTGCAGTCCGCACCGGCCACCACTGTGCCCAGCCGCTCATGGACGCCTTCGGCATCCCCGGCACCACGCGGGCGAGCTTCGCGTTCTACAACACGCTTGCCGAAGTCGAGCAACTCGCTGACGGTCTGCGCGAGATCGTCGCCGAAGCTCGCGGCCATGCCGAGAAGAAGGAGACGACCGTGGTGTCCGACGATGCCGACGTCGCCTGGCCCGAGCCGCAAGCCGACACGCCAGACGAGGCGGCCCAGCAACTCGTCGACGACTTCCAGTTTCTAAAGGAGGCCGGCGAGGATCCGCGTGACTTCGTGCTCGACCTGGGCCGCAAGCTCCTGCCGATGCGGGACAGCGACAAGAACGAAGCGACGCACGTCAAGGGCTGCATGAGCCAGGTCTGGCTCACCGCCCGCCGTCGGCCTGACACGGAGGACGCCCTCGACTTCCTCGCCGACAGCGACGCCGAACTCGTCCGCGGCCTCATCGGTGTCCTGCAGCACGTCTTCAGCGGCCAAAGTGCCAGCGAGATTGTCCAGTTCGACGTCGAAGATCTGCTCCGCCGACTCGACTTCCAGAACCTCATCAGCGTTCAACGCCGCAGCGGCGTCGAGGCGATGCTCAACCGGATCATGAGCCTCGCCCGTGCCAACGCCAAAGCCGCATAAGCTGTGGCATGCCGACGCGAAGCCTGAACGTTCTTCCAACCAACGACAAGGTCGAGGAACTCCGCAAGAGCCCGACGGCCAAGCCGGTAGGCGACGAAAGCGTCAAGAACCTCAACGACGAAACGCCCATCGATCGTGCGTTGGACGCGTCACTGTCGGATCACCAACGCGTCGTCAAAGAACGCATCATCGAGGCCCTGCGGACGGTCTACGACCCGGAGTTGCCGGTGAATCTGTTCGATCTTGGCTTGATCTACAAGATCGACCTCGCCGAGGTCGACGGCGGGCAGCACGTCGACATCGACATGACGCTCACGGCCCCGGCCTGTCCGGTGGCGGGGGAGATGCCGGGCATGGTCCAGCGGGCGGTCGAGCCGGTGGACGGCGTGGCGTCTTGCAAGGTCGAGCTGGTCTGGAGCCCGCGGTGGGACAAGAGCAAGATGAGCGAAGTGGCGTTGCTGGAGCTGGGGCTGATGTGAAGCGTGAGTCGTGAGTTGAGAGTTGAGAGTTGGGGATGATCATGGAGCCGCGGACCCACGGTCCGCAGGTCTGACCGGCCCGGTGGCCGCGGCACCTGTCGCTTTCTCAGGAAGCACTTACAAACTCGATGAGACGCTTGGGGTGGAAGACGAATCCGACCGCATCATCGCGCCTCGTCAGACCGGCGGACCGTGGGTCCGCGGCTCATGGGTTCTGGCTTTGTCTGCGATCGCATTACACCAGCCGCTCGTGCGGCAAGTCCAGCGTCGCCCCGCCGCGAATCATGTTGTCGACCTCGTGGAAGAAGTCGTGCGGGAAACCCAGCGGCACCTTCGTCGCCTCGTCGAGCTTCGAGAGATCGTCCGCCGACAGCTCCACCGACACGGCCTCGATGTTGTCGTCGAGATGACTCGTCTTGCGAGCCCCGATGATCGGAGCCGTCACGCCCGGCTGATGCAGGAGCCACGCAAGCGCGATCCGGCTCGGCGACACGTCCTTCGACTCGGCCACCTCGACCACCGCCCGGGCCGCGTTCGTCGCGGCGTCGGTGACGTACTTGCCGCCCATGCGGTCCTTGTTCTTCTCGATCCGCGAGCCTTCATCCGTCCCGCCGTCGAGGAATTTGCCGGTCAGGACGCCCTGCCCCAGCGGCGACCACGGCGTGACGCCGAGATTCAAGTCACGTGCCATCGGGATGAGGTCCCGCTCCGTCGTTCGCTCGACGAGCGAGTACTCGACCTGCAACGCGACGAATGGTGACCATCCACGAAGGTGGGCCAGCATGTTGGCCTCGCTGACCTTCCATGCCGGGTAATCGCTGACGCCGACGTAGTTCACCTTGCCGCTACGGACGAGGCCTTCGAGGCCCCGCATCGTCTCTTCGACCGGCGTGACGCCGTCCCAGCAGTGGACCCACAAGAGGTCGATGTAGTCGGTGTCGAGGCGTTCGAGCGAATCTTCGACGGCCTGCCGCATGTGCTTGATCGAGTTGCCGCCGGCATTGGGGTCGGGCTTGCCGCGGAGCTTGAGGTCTTCAACGCCCATCGCCCCGCCGTTGAAGGTGAACTTCGTGGCGATGACGAGCCGGTCGCGGCCGACGTCGTTGGCGAACTTGCCGACGAAGCGCTCGCTGGTGCCGTTGGTGTAAAGGTCGGCGGTGTCGATGAAGTTGCCGCCCTTGTCGACGTAGTCGTTGAAGATGATGCGGCTGTCCTCTTCGTTGGCGCCGCTGCCCCATTCTTCGCCGAAGGTCATGGTGCCCAGGGCCAGCGGACTGACGCGTAGTCCGCTTCGGCCGAGGAGGCGGTAATGATCGAGTTGAGTCGTGGGCATGGCGGCGACGATATTCGACGGCTGTCGAAAGCCGGAACGGCCGGATTGCCGCTTGTCTGCTTGTGGCGTGACGTGGCAACATCAAGGCCATGGTCTGCCGCATGATCTGGGCCGCCTTGGCCATTCTTGCCGTCGGTGCTTCATCGGCCGCTGCCGAGCCGCGGCCTGAGAGCTATCCGATCCTCTATCCCGGTATTGAGGCCGAGCCGCTGCAGATCACCGGCCGCGTCGTCGATGCCAAAACCGGCGAGCCGATCCCACACGCCAAGGTCGCGCCCGGGTTCGAGACGGGCGTCGACAACGGCGTCAGCCAACGGCACCTGCTGCAATCCGTGGCCCAAGACGGCACCTTCTCGATCGCCCTGACCGGCGTTCACCGCTTTCATGATCGTCAGTTCGTCCGCGTCGAAGGTGCCGGCTACCGCTCGACACGCTCTGCCATCCTTCAGGCAGACGACCTGCGTCGTGAGCAGCCGGGCGAAGCGGTCAACATCACCCTCGAGCTGCAACGGGCCGAGCCGGTGAAGGTGCAGGTGTTGCTGCCAAGCGGACAGCCGGCCGAAGACGCCTTTGTCGCCATCGGGTCCAAGTCGAGCCGCGTCATCGTGGCGACGGGAATGCCGCTGACAATCGAGGGTCAAGCGCCGTCGTTCCAAGGCAAGCCGTACCAGCCACTGGTGGCGACCAAAACCGACGAGGCCGGCTTCACCACGCTACCCGCAGAGGATCACGTGCCGTTCGTCGTCGCACTTCATCCCGCCGGTTGGGCGAGCGCGCCGGCTGAGGCGGACGTGGTGCTCGAGCTCGAGCCCTGGGCCGCCCTCGGCGGCACGATTCAGAGAAACGGCAAGCCGTTCGTCAATGCCCGTTATGAAGCCGAACAGACGCCGCCAACGCCCGCGCCGGTGTCACAGTTCCGCATGCTCAGCGGCATGTCACAAACCAACGAGGCCGGCGAATTCGTGATCTGGCGGATGGCAGGAGGAGGCGCGAGTCTCGAAATCGGCACAGGCTTCTGGAACCGCGACGTGTTCCGCATCCGATCCCTCGAGCCGGGCGAGCAGCGACGGGTCGATCTCAACCGCGAAGGCATCCCGACGACAATTTGGTTCATAGGCGATCCGACGGGCGTGGCCGGAACCGTTAGGAGCACGGGACAGGTTCGCCGGTCGTTGACGCTCGGCGACGACGGCGTTGCCAACCTCGGCCACCTTCCGGCTGGACGATGGGAGTTGTTTCTCATGAACACCGGGCCGAACCGCACTCGATCGGGTCCCGAAAGCTCCTTCCACTTCGACATCGAGGAGGACGAGGAATCGGTCCGTCTCGGGCCGCTTGCTCTGTATTCGGTCGAGCCCGTTGCCGCAGGAACCGCCATCGACATCGGCTTCGACTTTCCGAAAGGCTACCGCGTCCTCCACCTTTGGCCGGTTCGCCACCCTGTGCCGGATGCCTTGCTGATGACGTTGCGTCGAGCTCAAGATCGATTGCGAGATTCGCCGGACGTCGCTTTAGCCGAGACGCAGTTCGTCACCGTGGTGACACTGGGCGAGGACGACTTGGCACTGCTTCGCGAGGCGCGACAGCAGGTGCCGTGGCCGGTGGTGACGGTGGGCGATCCCGCCAGGCTGGTGGAGCAGCTCGCAGTCACAGCGGAGCATCAGGTGGCGGTGCTCGATCCCGATGGCAAGCTGGTGGCGGCGGACGTGAAGATGAACGACGTTCTTGTCACGATCCACAAGGACCACATCAAACGGCAGGAAAAGCAGCATGAGCAAAACGACGCCCGCTGAC
Organism: uncultured Tepidisphaerales bacterium; assembly: GCA_964388485.1. Taxonomy (GTDB): domain Bacteria; phylum Planctomycetota; class Phycisphaerae; order Tepidisphaerales; family Tepidisphaeraceae; genus JBCDKH01. The sequence continues at coordinate 60,189 of CAYMAS010000002.1, forward strand.
GAGGTGGCGAACGCATGACTTCTTCTGGGGTAGCCGTGGAGCTTGCTCCGCGTGTCCGGAGGCGACTGCAGCCCCCGTCGCGAAGCTTCAACGACTTCCAGAAGGGGAGAACGCTCAGGTGCTCGAACCAACTCCAACTGCTCGACGTAGGCGTCCAAGGCTCGCGCGGAGCATCGCGGTGCGTCGGGCGATTTGCATCAACACCGTCGGCGACGCGTCGCGGAACAGGATCGAGCTCGCCTCGTCGGAGACCCGTTGACGGGCGAGGTCGCCTTGGAGGTCGACCAGGCCGTCGATGCCGTGGACCTGGCGATACGGCGTCGGCGAGTGCATCGACTTCAACAGCGGATTCAGACTCTTGATGGCCAGCCCCGCCCGAGCGACGGCGAAGGAGATCCAGTAATCATCGTGCATTCGAAGCGCCTTGTGCTCCATCACCAGCGGCACGAGCGACTCGCACTGCCTCGCAACGGTGGCGGGGATGGCGAAGCCGTCGGCTCCCTGGCCGATGACGAGGCCGTTGTGGCGGTACGTGTAGAAACTCGCAGCGATGTTGCCGCTGGCAGTCGCGTCGGCGAGATGACCGATGACCCGCGGCAGGTACGCGCTGTCGTCGTCGAGCACGATCAGCGTGTCGTCGTCTTCGATCTCCGGCAAGGCACCGAGCAGCTTCGTCCCAGGGCCCCAGTCGACCGGCGGCCGCGTGACACGCAGCGGCACCGGCGAGGCGGCGTCGTCGAACCAGTCGGGAATGTCGAACGGCTGATCGTCGCGGGCCGACCTCATCGGCAGGCTCAGGACGATCAGGTCGGGCCGACGCTCCTGCTCCGCCAGCGATTCCAACGCCGGCCGGCACAGCGCGACGCGGCTGGGAATGCTCGTCATGCCGACGACGATGCGACGCGAGTGGGTCATCCGGCGAGAGCTTGATAAATGAGGCGGCCTGCGGCAATGGCGGCGGCGGTGTAGATGACGATCGTGAAGGGCTTTTCCGGAATTCGCCGGTGCAGCCACAAACCGATGAGCGAGCCGACCGGAATGCCCGCCGCGGCCCAAAGGCTGTTGACGAGCGTGCCGACATCGATCAGCCCGAGGCCCAGATACGTCGGCAACTTGAGCAGGTTGACGAGCAGGAACGTTAACGCCGCCGTCGCGACGAGCTTGTGCTTGTCGAGCTTGATCTCCAGGAAGTAGATCGCCGCAATGGGTCCGGCGGCGTGGGCGAGCGTGCTGACAACGCCGACGGCCGCACCGACGATCGAGCCGTTGCGGTGGGTCGGCTGCACGCGTGGCAAGGAATAGCCGAGCAGCCGCCAGAGTTGGATGACGACCATGAGCAAACAGATGCCGCCGACGATGAGCCGGAGTGCGAAGGTCAAACGATCCGCGGTGCCGAGCGCGATGAGCAGACCCGTGCCGAGGGCGATGCCGACCGTGCTGCCGAGGAGAACGGGCCGGATCGTCGGCCAGTCGACGTGCTTCCAGTGCATCGCGTTAGCGAAGAGGTCACCGAAGATCAGCATCGGCAAGAGGACGCCGATCGCCTGGTCCGGCGGCAAGACGTTTGCCACGAGCGGCACCGCCAGAATCCCGATGCCGCCGCCGAAGCCGCTCTTGGCCATCCCCTGAATGACCGCCGCCAGCAGCAGCGCGGTAACGAACCACCACGGTGCGATGCCGTCCGGGACGTGGATGAACGAGAGGGCCTCGGGCAAGGAGCCGAGGGTAGCTTCGTCGTAGGTCGTGCTTCAGCACGACGCGGAACACAGGTGGTGTCGTCCGACGCAGTTGGCCATTGTGCTGAAGCACGACCTACCGGGAATTGGCGACGAGCTCTGGGATCGCGGTCGGGTCGAACCAGCGTTGGCGGGCGGCGACGGTGCCGTCGGGGCGGAGGATCAGGACGTGATCGCCCGGACGGTCGCCGGCGACTCGGGCGTGCAACGTGTCGTCCATCGAGTCGAGTAACACCGTCAGGCCCGACCGATCGCCGAGAGCTTCACGCACCTGATTCGCGGCGGCAACACGATCGTCGGCGGAGGCGTGCGCGGGAATGGCAACACCCTCTTCCTCGTTCCGCGGGTTCGTCCAGCCGTCGGCGGGATGACGTTCCTTCGTGTAGACGACCAGCACGTCCGCATTCCGGCTGCCGTCGTCGCGCAAGGTATCGAGCAGCCACGGCAGGTCCTTCATCCGCTCGCGGAACGACGGTGCCGAGTAGGAACCGAGCACCAGGACCGTCGGGCGGTTCTCGGCCAGGCCGCTGGCGAGGGTCGTTTCGCGGCCGGTCGGCGTCAGCAAGGGCAGGTCCAGCGACAGCGCCTCGATCCGCCCGCCGTCCGCGCGATCCGCCAGCCGCGACTCGAAGCGGCCCGGCTCACGATCGACCCGCGGCTGCGTCGTCGGTCCGAATCCGCCGCGACGGCCACGCTCCATGGACGGCCGGCTCCCTTGCTCCGGCCGATTGGCCCGATCGCGTCGCTGCGGGCGGTCCTGGCGAAGCTGCTTCATCGATTCCTTCAACTGCTCGGCCTGATCGGCAGTGAGCGTCTCCTGAATCGAGGCACGGAAGCGACTCATCCGCTCCCGGGCGGCCTGGCGGGTGGCCTCGCGATCGCCCTTGTTCTGCTGCATGATTGATTTCAGGTCGATGCGAAGCTCGGCGACGAGCGTCTTGACCTGCGTCTGCTGCTCCTCGCTCAGATCCAGCTTCTGAAGCTCGGCCTGGAGCATCTCGAGGTAGCGACCGGCGGGCCGTTGGCCGCGACGCTGCTCGCCGTCGGGTTGACGCGCTTCGGGCTTCTGGTTCGGCTGCGCAGACGCGACGGTCGGCACCGCGGCAGCGGCGGCGACGAGGCAGAGGGCCAACGGTGTCAGGCGTTTGAGGGTCGTATTCATGGCACGAGGTACAACGGCGGACTGCCAGTCCTTATTGTCGAGTCGGTCGAGATGAGCCGTGGGCGTCTCGCAACGTTCGCATCTTGCCGCGGTCGCATTAGCGGACGCAGACGGGGCTTTGACGCGAATCGGCGGGCCGTGGTACGCTCCCGAGCCCTCCGTCCGACGACCAGACGCCGGACCCCTAGATGCCTGCCTCGTCGCAGGCCGTTGATGACGCAACCTACCCGAGCCGCCGCCCGCGCACGGAACCCATGACTTTGCCCCCCTCCTCCGCCCGTCTACGCCCGCTGCGGCACGTGCTTCTCGCCGCCGCCAGTGCCGCCCTCATCGCCGGCTGCGCTTCCGAGCCCAAGGAAGACGGCGAGCAGGCGAATCAGCCGACGCAGCAGTCGGCTTCGCCGCTGGTCGTCGCCGACGTCGGCACCGAGCTGCCCGGCAGCGAGCAGAACATCGGCCTCATCTCGCCCAACTCCTTCAAAGTCGCGTGGCGGTTGCAGATCGACACCGAAGAGCGGGGCCTGATCGACAAGCTTTACCTGCGCGACGACACCGTCTTCATCTACACGCAGACACAGGCGGTTCAGTCCGTCTCGACCAGCGGCCGCACGAAGTTCGTGCAGCAGATCGTCGATTCGAGCGACGTCCTTTACCCGCCGATTCTGCTGCCGCTTCTGGGCCGACTCGATGACCAGCGCGGCGACGGCAACGTGGTGGTCTTTCCGCGGAGCAACGGCTTCGTTGTCACGAGGCCGACGGGTGAGATCGTGGCGGAGCCGTCGTTCCGCAGCGGCCTGACAACGCCGGCCGTCGAGATGGCGGGCTTGATCTACGTCGGTGTTGCGGACGAACGCGGCGGCCGACTTGTGCAGGTCGATCCCCTCGCTCGGGCCGGCTTCATCCAGGAACGCGTGCAGGTCGACGGCTCGTTGGCCGGACGACCCGCCGCCTTCGGCGGCTTCGTCTACGTTGCCGACCTCACCGGCAAGGTCTACGGCATGACCGAGCAGCTGAGTCAGCTGTGGAACAACCGCGACTACCTCACCGAAGAAGGCAAGGGCGTCAACGCCGGCCTGACGGTCGATGACTTCGGCCTCTACATCGCCGGCACCGACGGCACGCTCAACGTCGTCAACCGTGAATCCGGTCGACGCCTGTGGCGCTACTTCTCGGGCAGTCCGCTCTTTGCCAGCCCCGTCGTTACCGACGAATACGTCTATCAGGCCCGCACGACCGGCGGCGTCGTGGCTCTGTCGAAGTTCGAAGGCAGCAGCAACAGCCGCGAACCCATCTGGACCGCCGAAAATGCCATCGGCTTCCTGAGCCACGACGACCAGAACGTCTACCTCCTTCAGGACGACGGCTTCATCGCCGCCCATGACAAGGAGACCGGCGACCTCATGTTCAAGAGCGAGACCAACAACCTCCGCACCTTCGCCCGCAACGTCGATGGCCCTCGCATCTTCGGTGCCACCCGAAGCGGTGAGATCGTCGCGATCGACCCGGTCCTCGGACGTGGCGAAGTGGGTGAATTGGCCATGCTCGACTGAGGCCACCATGGGCGACGCTGATGCCAAACCTGGCAGGGGCTTCCTCGGCTGGCTCGGCCGCCAAGTCGGCTACGTCACCGCCGCTGTCAAGCACGACCCCGAACGCGTCGCCAAACGCGAGGCGGTCGAGGAGAAGCGCGACCCCGACACGCCGGGCCTCGTCTACCGCCGCACCGTCGTCGATGAAGTCCGCCGCGAGCCGACGGAGTGAATTTCCCCCAAGTCGTTTATGATGGTCATCACATGAGCGTGCAGACCCGACCACCCCCGGCCTCCGCCGACTTCGGCATCAACGACGTCGGCCGCATCTCCGTCGACGCCTGGCACGACCTCATCGCCGCCGGGCGGTTCGGCAAGGAGGATCCGTACGAACTGCTCGAAGGCCTGATCGTCAAGAAGATACCGGAAGATCCCATCCACGCGGCGGTTATCTATGCCCTGCTCGGGTGGTTCTCGAAGCACCTTCCCGACGGCTTCACCGTCCGCGGCCCTGCCCCGATGACGTCTGACGACAGCGAACCCGAGCCGGACCTGCTCATCGCCCGCGGCCGCCCGCTCGACTACGCAGACCACCACCCTCGTCCGGACGAGACGGTTCTGATGATCGAGGTCGCCCACACCAGCCTACGCCAGCCTGGCCCGTGACCGCGGCTGGAAACGCCGCATCTACGCCCGCGGCGGCACGCCGGAGTACTGGGTCCTCGACCTGACCCACCGCCGCCTCGAGGTCCACACAGACCCGACCACCGACGGTGACGAGGCCACCTATCGCCACTGCCGCACCTACACGCCCGGCGACGCGGTGCTCGTGCCACTGCCGGATGTCGCCCCGCTCGATCTGGCTGAGGAAATGCCGAGCGGTTGAGATATGAAGGCTTGCACACCCCTATCTCTCCCTCGTTATCGGTAGAGGAAGGCACGGATTCCCTAGTCGCGTCCGACCAAGAGTTGGTATAAGCTTCGCCTCTTGGCAACGACAGCGCCACTCCCGGATCTTCTCGGCCGCGGGCTCTACAGCCCGTCGGAAGCGGCGTACTACACAAAGCTTCGTCTCCAGACTGTCAACCGTTGGATGTTTGGCACGAAACGCTCTGAGCCGGTTCTCCGACCATCGGTTGATGCCGACGATCAGACGCTAACTTTTGTCGACCTCATCCAGCTTGCCGCAGTTCGTGAAATCCGTCGGAATGCAGACGAAGCAGTCTCGCTTCAGAAGGTCCGTGATGCGGTTCGTCGTGCTCAAGATAAGCACCAGATCGACTTCCCTCTCGCTCGACCGCACACGACTTTCCTGTGCGACGGCGACATCCACATCGATCTAAAAGACGGCGAATGCCTCGTGCAGCTTACCGGACGAGCGGCCGGTAGTCGTGTGAGCCGCAAGATCATCGAGCCCTTCATGCAAGATCTCGCATTCGATCAAGAAGGACTTGCCAAACGATGGGACGTGTTCAAGTACGGCGACCGTGAGGTCCGTATCGACCCGACGATCAAACTCGGCAGCCCCTATCTACCAACGTGCAACGTGTCAGCTGAGACTCTCGCAGATGCGTATCGGATCGAGGGCTCTCCCGCCGCCGCGGCTGAGGCCTTTGGCGTCGATGAGGCTGACATTATTCTTGCTGATCGTTACCTGAGTTCCCTCGACTTCGACCGGGCTGCCGCCTAGCCGAGCAAGACGCCGATCTTTGCCGGAAGCACCTCTTCATCTCCACTTCGATGAGAGCGTCGGGAAACCGGCAGTTGATCGCATCCGCCTCGTGTTCGATCCACTATCTGATCGGTTCCAGATCGACTCGCACTATGACCAGGCATGGTGTGGTCTCGCAGACACTGAATGGCTGAAACGACTGTCTGACGAACGAGCCATTGTGCTACACGCCGACCGTGGTCGACGAAAGCGGGGCGAGAAGCTGCCGCTCCTTCTCTACGCGAGCGGCATCACCTAAATTCGCCTCGCGAACGCTGTTCATCACATGAGAATGAATGAGAAGACGCTCTTCCTCATTGCAGCTGTGCGTCTTCTGACGGCTCAGATGTTCGAGCCTTCAGGTCGCGTCTATTCGCTCAGGGTAACTCAAGCGGATAATCCACAGCTGGTCGAGACGACACAGCAAATGTGGAGGAGACAGAATCCAGAGGCTTCTGGCGCTGATAACCCTGATGTGCGTCGCTCCTAGACGCCGCTGAACTGCGTTACCTGCCGGCGACTACCCGTCGCTAGCCGGTTGACCGCCGCCACGTAGGCGAGAGCGCTGGCTTCGAGGATGTCCGTCGATAGTCCCCGGCCCGTCGCGCTGCCGTCGCCATTGATCGGTTCGAGCTCGACGTTGACCTCGCCTTGAGCGTCCTTGCCGCCGGTGACGGCGCGGATGCGGTAGTCGACCAGCTGGTACTCGCCGCCGGTGATCCGCATGACCGTCGAGTAGATCGCGTCGACCGGGCCGTCGCCGGTGGCGGCGTCGGTTTTGGTGTCGCCGTCGGGGCTGCGCAACGTCACCGTCGCGGTGGGCGTGAGCGAGTCGCTGCCGGCGACGACTTGCAGGCCGACGAGTTCCCACTTCTTGGTCGCTTCGCCCTGTTCGAGCAGGTCGTCGATGATGGCCTCGATGTCCTCGTCGAAGACTTCCTTCTTCTTGTCGGCCAGCTTCTTGAAGCGGTCGAAGGCGAGTTCGAGCTGCGTGTCGTCCGGGGCATAGCCGAGGGTGTCGATGCGTTCGCGAAACGCGTGTCGGCCCGAGTGCTTGCCGAGGACGAGCGCGTTGCTCGGCACGCCGACGTGCGAGGGGTTCATGATCTCGTACGTCTCACGGTGCTTCAGCACGCCGTCCTGGTGGATGCCGGCCTCGTGGGCAAACGCATTTTGGCCGACGATGGCCTTGTTTCGCTGGACGCTCAGGCCCGTCAGCGTCGAGACCATTCGGCTGATCGGGAAGAGCTTGGTGGCGTCGATGTTCGTGTCGATGCCGAAGTGGTCGGCCCGCGTGCGGAGGGCCATGACGATCTCCTCGAGCGATGCGTTGCCGGCGCGTTCGCCGATGCCGTTGACGGTGACTTCGACCTGCCGGGCACCGGCTTCGACGGCGGCGAGCGTGTTGGCGACGGCCATGCCCAGGTCGTTGTGGCAGTGCGTGCTGAGAATGATGCCCTTCTCCTTCACCGCCGGCACGTCGGCAAGGACGCGTTGAAAGACGGCGGCATACTCGTGCGGATAGCTGTAGCCGACCGTGTCGGGCAGGTTGATCGTCGTCGCCCCGGCTTCAACGGCGGCGGCGGTGATGTCGCGGATGAACTCGTATTCGGTGCGGCTGGCGTCCTCAGGCGAGAACTCGACGTCGTCGCAGTACTGCAGCGCGTGCTGAATCGACTTCACCGCCAGGTCGAGGATGTCCTCCTTGCCCTTCTTGAGCTTGTGATCGCGGTGGATCTTGCTGGTGGCACAGAAGACGTGAATGCGTGGCTTGGCGGCGTCTTTAACGGCTTCGCCGGCGCGGTCGATGTCGGCAGGGACGCACCGGGAGAGGCCGCAGACCGTGCTGTTCTTGATCTCGCCCGCAATGGCTTTGACGCTCTCGAAGTCGCCGGGCGAGCTGATGGGGAAGCCGGCTTCGATGATGTCGACGCCCATCTTTTCGAGGGCCCGGGCGATCTCGACCTTCTCGGCGCGGGTGAGTGTGGCGCCGGGCGATTGCTCGCCGTCGCGCAAGGTGGTGTCGAAGATGCGGAGCGTGTCGGTCATGGTGCGATGGAAAGGTAGACGCAAAAAGCCCCGCGGCGAAGCCGCGGGGCGTTGAGGTTCGGGATGCCGTCGTCGGCTACCGCACCAAACCGCCGCGGCCATCGCCGAGGAGGAGCAGGTCGGTAAGCAGGAGTCGAGTCGGCATGGGACGGGCCAACCCTACACGCGTTACGACGGACTCGCCACGACAAAGTCCCCACGATCTCGATCTGCAAGATCGCCGGCACGGGCCTTGCGGACCGAAGACCATGTCCAATCCCCTGACGAAGACGACGATTACGACGCTCACCGCCGCCGGCTTGCTGGCCGTCGGCGGGTGCGAGAGCCTGCCGGGCAGTTCGGAACAGCAAGGTGCCGCCGGCGGTGGCGTCGGTGGTGCCTTGGCCGGTGCCGCCGTGGCTGACGAGAATCGGGCGATCGGTGCCCTCATCGGCGGCCTCCTCGGTGCTGGCGGCGGGTATCTGGTCGGCGGTCAACTCGACAAGAACGAAGACGAAGCCCGCGAAGCCGCCGAGAATGCTCGCGAAAATCCCGCAACGGTCGAAGAGGTACGCGGCAGCGATACGGCCGACCTCGACGACAACGGCTTCGTCACGATGGACGAGCTGATCGTCCTGCGGGAGGCCGACCTGCGGGCCAACGAGATCATCGACCGGGCCGAGGCGACGGATCAGGTCTTCCGCTTCAACGACGATCAACGCGACGAACTGCTCGATGTCGGCTACGCCCGCGACACCCTCGACCGTCTCGAACGCGTCAACCGCGACGTCGTCGAGCGGTACGAGCGCGACAACCCCGAGCGCATCAGCTCGCCGAGCTGATTGGCGTCAGGCTCCCCGTGGAATCATCACGATCGGCGTCGTCGCAGGACGACGCCGATCGTCGTTGTGATGGCCAGGAGGGTGGTCGGCTCGGGGATGACGGCAGGCAGTTCGATTAACACCGCTCCTTCGCCGAAGGCTGACCCGCGAATGCGGCCTGCGACGTAGCGACCGTCGGGGGTGATGGCGACGGCGTCGCTGATGCGGACGAAGTCGCTCAAGTCGACGCCGTTATCGACGAGCAGGTCGTAGATCGAGACCGCCCCGCTGGCTTCGGTCCAGACGAACGCGCCGAAGTCGAATTCGCCGAGCTGTCCCTGGCCGACGATGACGGAGCCATCAGCGGAGGCAGCGCGGGCGACACCGGGCAAGCCGAGCGACTCGACGAAGCCGCCATCGACCTGTCGCACGGCCTCTTTCAGAAACGATCCGTCGAAGCCAGCCTCGCCGACGAGTGTGGAGCCGTCGGCACTGATGCCTTGGATGCTGCCGGCGGCTTGGATGCCGTCGACGACGAAGAGCGGCGTGTAGTTGACGCTGTTCCCGGCCACTTCCCCTCGCAGCAACGTCGGCGGACCACTGCCGAGTTGACCGGCTTCGGCGGCGATGACGGTACCGTCGGCGTTGATGGCGCTGGCACTTGTCGACCAGCCAGGCTCGAACTCGCCCAGAGCCGTCAAGCCGGACGATGTCCAAAGCAGCGGCTCCTGATTGGGCGTACCGGGCTCGTCTCGTTCTCCATATCCAAGGACTGTGCTGCCGTCGGCGGTGATGTCGACGGCAAAGGCATCATCGAAGTCGCCCGGCAACAACTGCGGCGTGCTGATAACGGGCCAACGAAACGGCAGCTTGCCGTCGGTCGTGCCGACGAGCGTCGAGCCGTTGCCGCTGATGGCGGAAAAGCTCCAGTCGGGATCGCCCAGCACGGGGATCGGCAGTGGCCCGATGCCGCCGTCACGGGTCCAGTAAAAGTTCACGTCTCCGCTGGTGCCGATGACCGTTTGGCCGTCGTCGCTGACATCGACAGCCTCGCCGAAGCCGAGGTTGTTCTCCAACGTTAGGACCTCGACACCGACGGCTGCCGCCGGAGCACTGGCGGCCAGAACGGTTGCGGCAGCGACGGCTTTCTTCACCCTCATGCCGCCGAAGCTACTGAAGGCGGCGGCAGGTGGTCAACGCTCAACATCGAACATCTCCTCCATCAGGAAACATCTCTTCCATCAGAAAGTACCCCGCGTCGACCATGCCGAGCTTCGTGTACGTCGCGACAGCCGCCTCGTTGTGTCGCTCGACGTAGAGCCGCAAGCCGCGGGCGTTGGCATTGAGTGCAGCATGACGCGCGGCGGCGTGAAGGGTGCGGAAGACGCCGCTACCCCGGTGGCCTGGCTCGACGTAGACGCTCTGGATCCACCACAAGTCGCCGTTCCGCCAGTCGCTCCATTCGAGCGTGATCATCAGGCAGCCGACGACCTCGCCGTCGTTCGTCGCGACGAAGTACCGGCCTTTGGCGGCATCATCGATGACCGCCGCCACGCCCTTCTCAACCGTCGAGGGATCGAGGTCGACGTCCTCCGTCTCCATCGCCAATCGCACGTTGAAGTCGGCCAACGTCGCGACATCGTCGTGCGTCGCATCGCGAATGAGGATGCTCATGCCGGCTCCCACCAGGCGGCGTCGAGGCAGGCCCAGGCGTGGACGACGAGCGCCAGCCAGCCGAGGCAGAAGATCGACAGCGTGACCCACAGCACGACGTCCGTCACGAAGAAGAAGACCGCTGGCCCGAGCCGCCCCTGAGCCAGTTGACCCAGGCCCGGGATGATCGCACTGGCGATCGCCGCAACCACGTTGGCCGTGCCGCCACGCTGCGGACCGGATGGATCGAACGGCGACGCCACGCCTCTGTTCTACGCGACCACGTGCCGCGTCGGCAACGCTTCGTATGGTGCTCGCCGTGTCGATGCTCCTCTCCGACGACGACTCCCGGCCCGACTTCGAGCGACGCCGCGACTTCCGGGCCATCTGGGTCGTTGCCGGCGTCTTCGGCAGGGCGTTCCAGCGACGCACCATCGTGCCGGGCCACACGTGCCCGATCCCCTTGCACGGTCCGGCCGTCATCGCCGCCAATCACACCAGCGGGCTCGACCCGATTATGATCCAGTCGACCTGCCCGCGGCTGATCACGTGGGTCATGACCGCCGAATTCTACGACCTGCCGTCGCTCAACTGGTTCCTGAAGTACGTCAAGATGATCCGCATCGACCGGACAACCCGCGACACCAGCGCCTGGAAGCTCGCCCTCGAAGCCCTTGGCCGCAATCAGGTTGTCGGCGTCTTTCCCGAAGGCCGCATCGCCCGGACCCGCGACCTCCTGCCGTTCGAGGACGGCGTATCGACCATGGCCTCGCGTGGCGGATCGGACATTTACCCGGTCTACCTCGACGGCCTGCAACGCAGCACGCCGATGCTCGACGCGTACCTGACGCCGCAACACCCGCTGGTCGCCTGGGGCCGAAAGGTGCCGATCCGCACGGCCGACGACAAGCGTCGCAAACCGCGAGAAATTACGGCGGAGCTGAAGGGTCGTATCGACGGGTTGCGACAGACGCACGTGGGGCCACGGATGAAGGGCAGGAGCCTGATCGCGTGACAGGTCGTATGCTTGGGCCATACCGTCGTTGATCGACACCCACCAAACGTACAAGGAACTGCTCGAGGCCGGTGTGCCCGAGCGGCAGGCGGATGTGCAGGCGCGGATGTTCGGACGGTGGACCGAAGAGAAGATCGTCACCCGCGAGTACCTTGACCTGAAGCTCAACGCCGCGAAGTCGGAGATAGAAGCCCGCTTCAGCGACGTTGATGCTCGCTTCAGCGACGTCGACCGCCGGATGGCGGAGATAGAGAAGCGGCTGACCCATCGAATGCTCACCATCGCAGGCGCCAGCGTGGGCCTCCTCGGCACGCTGATGACGGTGCTCAACTTCTTCGGTTAGGTGACGTAGGACCCTACCGCAGCTCGACCGTCCAGTACGCCTCGTCGAGGAACTGCTTCCACGACGCGTAACGCTTGTCGCCCAGACGCACGTTCACCGCCGGGCTACGCCGCGGCTTCACCGGCTCGGTGAGGAGCTTCATGCTCGCCTGACGCGGTGTGCGGCCGCCCTTCTTGACGTTGCAGGCAATGCAGCACGTCACGATGTTCTCCCAAGTCGTCGGCCCTTCCTGGCTTCGCGGCAGGACGTGGTCGAGCGACAGCTCGCTCGTGCCGAACTTCTTGCCGCAGTACTGGCAACGGTTGCTGTCCCGCGCGAAGATGTTGCGCCGGTTGAACTTCACCTCCTGCCGCGGCAACCGGTCGTACCCCAGCAGCCGAATGATCCGCGGCACGGCGATCGGGAACCGCACCGTCCGAATCCAGTCGAAGCCGTCCGGCTCGAACTGCGCGTGCAGCTCCGAGAGCTCCGTCCACGACTCGAAGTCCAGGTTCTGCCACTGGCTGACGGTGCCGTCCTGCTTCGTCTCGATATGAATGACCTCCGCCAGCTCCTTGCAGAGCAGGCCGAAGGCGCGACGGACATTAACGACGCGAACCGCCTGGTAGTTGCGGTTGAGCACGAGCACGCTCGCGGTCAGACCCTGCGGGCCTTGCGTGGCGGCGGCGAGATCACTCGGCAAGTTCACCGCCACCGCAGCGGCGGCGTCTCGAATCGGCTGGCTCGTCGGGGGTTGCTCCACGGTGCCTCTCCTCGGTTGCGGCAAAGGGTACGTCCCTACCGAACAAACGCCAAGGTTTTACGACAATCGATACGCGAAGATCATGCATCTTCATCCAATCTTCGCACCCGACGACCGACTTCACCGCCTCCCTCCGTCATCCCGAGCGAGCGGAGCGAGTCGAGGAACCTCGCCTGCGCCCAGCTTGACAAAGAAGGACACGCAACGAGCAAGCTGCTCTGACCGCTCTGGTAGCCGCGGAGCCTGCTCCACAGCTACAGAGTCCGAATCGGAACTCGCACCTGAAACACCCGTGAACGACTTTCTCCGTTCCCGTCGCAACCTTCGGCAGGTAGTCTGGTGAGAATCGGCATGCCGGCGACTTACCTCCTGCTCGCGCTCTCCACGCTCCTCTGCCTGACATCAGCCGCGTCGGGCCAGCTGCAGCTGCCGGGTGACGACCGCAAGGCCCTGGTTTCGCTCATCGCCGAAACGCGAGACGTCCAACCGGGCGACCAGATCGCCGTCGGCGTGCAGTTCGAGATGCAGCCGAACTGGCACATCTACTGGAAAAACCCCGGCGACGCTGGCCAGGCCCCGCGGTTTTCGTGGACGACCACGCTCGGCACCGTCAGCGAGCCGCTGTTCCCGGCTCCCAAAGCCTTCACCCAAGGCGGCCTCGTCGGCTACGGCTATAGCGGCACGATCGTCTTCCCGGCGATCCTGAACGTTCCGCAGGACGTCAAGCCCGGCCGCCGGCTCGACCTGGCGATCGACGTCCAGTACCTCGTCTGCGACGACGCCGTCTGCGTACCCGAACAAGCCACGGCAACACTGCGGCTCAACGTCGCCGACGCCGGCAGTCGACCTGCGCAGGACGATGCAAGCCTGTCGCGTCTCGCAGACGCCATGGCGTCGCTGCCGATGGAAGCGGATGATCCCGCCGCTCCAACGATGCTCATCAAGGGCACCGAGGTCGTCGTTCGCATCCCCGCCGACGCGACGGACATCGGCCTCTTCCCGGATCCGCCGGCCAATGTCGTCGTCGAGCCGGGCGAGGTTCGCGTCAGCGAGAACAACACGACCCTCGCCTTCACCGCTCGAATCCTCGACGAGAGTGAGGCGAATCTGGCCGTCCCGGCGGTCGTCGCCTGGACCAACGCTGACGGCCAACGCCGCGGCATCAACATCGACCTTCCTGTGACGCCCTAAAGCGTCGAGTCTCTTCCCGCAGTCTGCTTCACCCCAACACGCTCATGACCCGCATCAATAAGCTCCTCGGCCTCACCGCCGCCGTCGCCTTTTCCGCCGCCGCCCTCTCGTTTGTCTCCCCGGCCCAGGCCGGTGAAGGCTGCAGCTCCTGCAGCGGCACCGTCAACGTCAACGCCGAGAACAAGATGGCGACCGTCGGCCAAACGGCTCCTGACTTCAAGCTCATGGACCAGAACGGCGAAGCCGTCAGCCTCAGCGACCACAAGGGCAAGATCGTCGTCCTCGAGGTCTTCAACGACCAGTGCCCCTTCGTCAAGAAGTTTTACAAGAACGGCGACATGAATCGCATGGCGGCGGACATGAAGGACAAGGGCGTCGTCTGGCTCGCGATCGATTCGAGCAACTTCTCGAGCGTCGAAGAGAACAAGGCCATTGCCAGCGAGTGGAACATCGACCGCCCGCTCCTCGATGACTCGGCCGGCAAGGTCGGCAAGATGTACCAGGCCAAGACCACGCCTCACATGTACGTCATCGCCAAGGACGGCACGCTCGCCTACGCCGGTGCGATCGACTCGATCCAAAGCACCGACGCCAGCGACATTGCACAGGCCGACAACTACGTCGTCATGGCCGTCGACGCCCTCATGAACGGCGAGACGCCCTCGCCCAGCGAGACCAAGCCCTACGGCTGCAGCGTCAAGTACTAATTGAGGCAAACCGCCGGTAGGGTGGGCTTCAGCCCACCGTCTCTCATCTGAAGATTCAGTTCCTCGTTCTGATGGTGGGCTGAAGCCCACCCTACGAGGGGCCTCTTTCAGTATTGAACAACCGTACTTGTTTTGAAGCCCCGCATGGACATGCGGGGCTTCGTTCGTTTGCGAAATGAAGGCCATATTGGTCGTGGCAACACTCTTGCAACCAGCTTCGCGTGCTCTCGGACGAGACCTTTCCTCATCATCAACCAGACCAGCCCCAGCTCGGCCTCGTCTGTCTCAGCAGTGACGAACGGATCAAGTACCGCGGCATGACCCGCGCAACCTTTCTTAAAACGCCGCCCCATCTGCGACGCAAGCTTCTTCTGAGCGTCTACTGGGACAACACGCACCGCCTTCTGCGGGCGCTCGACTACTGCGCCAACCGCGACATTCGGCTCTATCGCACGACGAGCAACCTCTACCCGATGAGCGACGAGCCTCTAGGCCGCGACGTCTTGTCGAGCATTCCGGCGACGATGTCCAGCGTCGGCCGGCGGGCAAGGAAACACGATATTCGCCTGATCTTGCATCCGGATCAGTTCGTCGTTCTCAACTCGGAGACGCGGCAGACGCGAGCGACCAGCGTCAAGATTATGCAGAAACATGCAATGTGGTTCGACCTCTATGGTTTGGAGCAGAGTCCCTGGAACCTCATGAACATTCATGGTGGCAAGTCGGGGCGGGTGGAGACGCTCGTTCGGGCCGTCGATCGCCTGCCGGACAATGTGAGAAGTCGGCTGACGTTCGAGAACGACGAGTACAGCTGTTCGACGGTGGAGATCCTGGAGGTCAGCCAACGGACCGGGTGCCCGATGGTCTTCGACTGCCACCACCACGTCATCAAGGAGGGGCTCGACAGCTACGACGATCCGAGTGTGGCGGAGGCGACGCACGCTGCCCGCGAGACCTGGCCCGACTCGGGCTGGCAAGTATGCCACGTCAGCAACGGCGACGCGGCGTTTCGGGATCGGTATCACGCGGAGTTCGCCCGAATGATGCCGCGGGCGTTTCGGGAGGTGCCGTGGCTGGAGGTCGAGTCGCGTGGCAAGGAGCGGGCGATCCGTGAGCTTCGCGAGTCGTGGCCGACGTCGGGGGATCCGCCGCCGGACATGCCGCTTCGAAAACCGACTGCGGCAGAGATGCGCGAACGCGACGCGGCGGAAGAGGCTTCGGTGGCCGTCGAAGCGTGAGTCGCTTCATCGACCCTCGCCGACAGGACCGTCTGAATCCTGCATGTCGAGTGTACTTTCGGCACCGAAATCTGAACGTCGACAGCACCTTGCCGCGACGGAACCGTCTGGAATCTGCACCGATCCGTCAGTCGCCCTTCACCTTCCAGCAGTACCACGTCGCCACGCTTCGCCATGGTCGCCAGACCTCCGCCCGCATGGTGATCTCGGCGGGTTTGGGTCGCTCGGCGAGCCCGTCGAGTTGCCGGACGCCCTCCCACAGTCCGAGGTCGCCGACGGGCAGGACGTCAGGCCGGAGCAAGACGAACATGAGGTACATCTGGGCGGTCCAGACCCCAATACCTTGTACCTCCGTCAGCCGCTCGATAACCGCCTCGTCCGGCAAATCCGTCAGCTCCTCCAACTTGAGTCGACGGCTAGCGACCCGCTGGGAAAGATCCAAAAGGTACGACCGCTTCTGCCGGCTAAGCCCGCAGTGGCGTGTAAGCTCATCGTCCCAACTCGTTGCCGAGCACGAATCTAGGGCCGACACCACCTTCCGCGGCGTCGGCGTCTTCTTCGTGAACTGGTCCTTGAACCGAGCGTACAGCGTCTCGGCCCCCTTCATCGACAGCTGCTGGTTGAAGACGCTCAGGACGAGTGCTAAGTACGGGTCCGGCAACGGTTTAATCTGGCACGGGCCGACCTCGTCGATGACCCGCCGCAGCACAGGATCCTGCTTCCGCAGAGATCGTTCGGCTTCCGACCAATCTACGGAGGGCCGCTTCGGATCGAACCACATCGCTAACGACTGGCCCGCAACGACTTGATTCGGTTTTGCACGTCGCGGTAGGCGAAGTCCCACTGTGCGATCTGACTATAGGCCTTCAGGGCCTCGTCGATGTCCTTCTTCGCCTCACAAGCTCTTCCGTACCAATAGTATATGTTCTTGGCCCGGTCGTCGGAATCGCCGTGGTAAGACTCGATGACGCCCTTGAGCGTATCTGCTGCCTCGTCCGGGAAGTCAGCGAGCAGGAACGCCCTGCCCAGCAACAACCTGGAGTCGTCTCGGACCTTCGCATCGTTCTGTGACTGCTGCAGCAGCGGGATCGCATCGGGATACCGCCCCAGCTCGAAGAGGCGCCGGGCCTGCTCGTACTTGTACTTTTGCTCCGTCGGATACGCTTTTGCGGCGGTGGTGAAGTGCTCTAACTCCATCTCGGCCTTCTCTTTACGAAAGTCCGCCAGCTCCTTCTTGGCGGTCTCGTCATCAGGATCAGCGTCGAGCATCTGCTTGAGCATCCGCTCTCCGCGGGCGAATTGCTTGATCTTTATCTCGTTGGCTAGCAACTGCCAACGCGCGCCACCGGTCGCCTTGTGGGCGTTATCGAGGACGGTCAAGGCCTCGTTCTCGTACTTGAGTTCGCGGGTCTTGGTGAGGGTCTCGACAAGCTTCATGATCTTGCCGCTGACCTCGGGATCCGCCTCGTACTCGGCCCGGGCTCGCTGCAGCTGGCCCTGGAGGGCGTCCACGGTCTGGATGTCGCTGTCCCGCTCCTGTAACTCCTTCTGTGCATCGGCGTTACGCACCGACTGGCGGAAGTCGCCCGAGTCGTAGCGACCCTGCTTCATCGTGCTCTGGGCGGCGAGCTCGCGGAGCTCGTGCTGAATGCCGCCTTCATCGGGTCGCAGGGCACCGGCTTGGGTCAAGGCCTCGGCCGCAAGTGTATACTCACCAATGCCTTTGTAGATGTCTTTGAGTCGGATAAAGGCGTCGGCGTCCTGCTTGGGCTGCTCGAGGAGTGCCCGGTAGAGCATGGGCCCGATCCACGTGACCACGTTGTTTAGACGAAGCTTAACTGCTGTCTTGGCAAAGAGTTCCATTAATCCGATGTTGCCCGGATCGTGGGCCAGGAGCTTCCGGGCGTTGAGGAAGTTCTCGGCAGGATCCTTGCCCTGCCGCTTGAGCTTGCCCGCCGCCAGCATTCCTAACGCCTTGCCGCCAGTGGCTTTACGCGTGAGGGCGACCTTGCGAAGCGCGGTGTGAGCTTCAAGATCGTCCGGTGCCAGCTTCAGGCCCTGGAGGTACATCTCGATCGCGTAGTCCGTCTGCCCTGCCTCGGCGACCTTCTGAGCGCGGTCGAAGAACTTCTGGGCCTTGGACTTAGACTCCGGCGACGACGAAAACGCTTCTGCAGCTGGGGCGGGACTCTCGGCCATGGCTTGCGAGTCTACCCGGTCCCGCCCGCTTAAGCAGGTTAGTACGCGATCGTCTTTCTGAGCAGGGCCGGTTCGATCGGCACGGTCGCCAGGAGGTCCGCGATGCGTCGACCCGTGTCGCGTCCACCGTACGGACTGCCGGCGACGATTGGCGGGTCACTCAGCATCCGCCGAACGGCTTGGTCGACGTCGGGCATGTCGGCATGCCGAACGCTCTCAGGCCGCTCGCGACCGTGCTGGCGGGGGCCGATGTCGAGGACCGGCGTTCCTAGAGCGGCGGCTTCGATGATGCCGGCGGAGCTGTTACCGATCAAACACTTAGCATCGGCCAGCAGCCTCAGGAACCGTGGCCGGGGCAGGTCCTGGTGGAGCGTGACCCGCCTATCGCCAGCGGCTTCGGTCCAGCAGCGTACGATGCCGTCGCGGCCCAAGTCGTTGTTGGGCATGACGATCTCAATTCGCTCCGCACCCGCATCGAGCACCGCGGTCAGGAGTCGGCGAGCGTCGGCATAGCTCCTGGCATCGTCAGCAGTCGGGTGCAGGGCGAGCAGGACGTGGTCGCGAGGATCCTCCGGGCTTCGGGCGGCGGCTTGTTCGGCGATGCCGTCGAGACCGGGGGAGCCGAAGCCGTGGATGCGGTCAGGCTCCTCGCCGAGACGCGTAAGTCGTTGTGCTGATTGAGGTGTGGCCGGAAAGTGGAGGTGCGAGAGCTTCGTGATCGCATGCCGCATCGCGTCGTCGGCTTGTCCGGTCGCGCGGTCGCCGCCGTGAACGTGGGCGACGACGAGCTCCGACAGGTGCCCGGCGGTCGCGGCGGCAAGGGCTTCGACACGGTCGCCCACGACCAAAACGATGTCGGACAACAATTTACCGAACGAGACGGCGAAGCCGGCTGTCGCTTGACCCGTTGCTGCCGCAAGGGCAGAGGCGTCTTGCGTAGTTGGCCAAGGGACCTGCGCGTCGATTGTCCAGCCCTCGTCACGGAGCCGGTCGACGCTCCTGCCGCTCCTGGCGTCAAGGTGCATGCCCGTCGCAACGATCTGCAGGCGGAGGTCGGGGTGCTGCTGGATCGCCCGAAGCGTCGTCTCCATCAGCCCGAACTCGGCTCGCGTTCCGGTGGCGAAAGTGATGTTCCGCATGATCTTAGCGTAGATCGATCGCCTACGCCGCCACTCGTGCCGGAGCGAGATTGAGGTCGGTCCAGTCGAGCATGGCACCGGCGGGGACATCCCGCTGGGCGACGGTGCCGAGGACGTCGTCGAGACGGTTTGCGGCGATGCCGGTGCCGGGGCGTTGACAGGTCAGGTCCGCCTGTTCGATGACGCTCCCGGCGGCGATAGATCGTTTGGCCACAAGGCTTTGCCGGCTTTGGCTGCGAACGTCGGCTTCGCTGGCGAGCGGGGTCCGGTCGCGGCCGACGGTGCTCAGGAGCGACTCGGCCTCGCGAAGGCGGAACGTGTACTCGCGGAACTGGTGCGGATTGGCACTGGCGGCATGATCCGGACCCGTAGCGGTGCGGTCGTGCGTCAGGTGCTTCTCAACGATCTTGGCTCCGGCAGCGACGGCAAGGGCTCCGCTGGAGAGGTGCTGCGTGTGGTCGCTATAGCCGGTGACGCAGCCGTAACGCGTTGCCAGATCATGAATTCGGCCGAGCCCCGCTTCGTTGTCGGGCGTCGGATAGGCGCTGACGCAATGCAGCAGCGCGAAGCTCGCGTCCCTCTTCTGCAGCCGCCCGACCGCCCGGTCGATCTCGTCCTCACGGGCGGCGCCGGTACTGAGGAGCATCGGCAGATTCAGTGTCGCCGCCTCGTCAAGGAGCAGGTCGTTCGCCAGGTCCGGCGAGGCGAGCTTCACCGCTGGCAGGCCCAAGTCGTTGACGCGCAACACGTCCTCCGGTGAGAACGGCGTCGCGAGCGGGATCATGCCCGTCTGGCGAATCGTTTCGACGACCGTCTGGAGCTCGTCGTCGCTCAACTCGTACCGCCGCAGCAACTCCGTCGGCGTCGTGGCTCCGGCGGATTTCTGGTAGCTGGCCAGCCGGGCCGTTGCGTGGACGAGTCGGGATGCCTTGAACAGCTGCAGCTTGACGGCATCGGCACCGGCTTCCCAGGCGGACTCCACCAGCCGCAGGGCCCGGTCGAGCCGGCCGTCGTGGTTCACACCGATCTCAGCGATGACCATCGTCCGCTGGTTCGCCCCGATCAGGACCCCATCGATCGATAAGTCGTTGCGGGGCCTAGATCGGCGTTCGGCTTCGGCGAGCTTCATCGACATGTCCTTGGGTTCATCGGCTGGATCGGATTCTGTCGTGACTCACGCTGCCAGACGGACAGCGGGCTCGGGACGGAGCAGCGAGATTGCCAGATCAAGGTCGCGTTGTGTGTCGACCTCGACCACGGAGCCTGGCTCGACCTCGATGCCCCGACGGTCGGTGCCGAACATCGCGTGCGGGTCGTCGCGGTGATCGATTCCCCGCTGCAGGCTCCCCCGAGTCATGACAAGGGCCCCGCCGTCGTGTAGGAAGAGCGGCTCGAGGTCCTGGCGGCGGTGGATGCTGCCAGCGATGTAAGGCTCGACGGTGCCGTCACTTGCGAGGCGGTTCATCCACTGAGGGTGCCACTTGCCGACGGGCTGGAACGAGCGGACGGAGTCGCCGCCGGTGGCCTGCAGCTGAGCGATGGCGTCGTCGGTGACGGACGGCGGCCGAACCGGGACGTTGCCGTAGAGACAGGCGATGGCGTCGGCCTGGAAGGTGCCGTGGCGTTCGACCTCGGCCAGCGCGTGAAGCAATGCGTCCTGCACGCTGGCATCGCTGGTAGCGAGGTCGGCGGGTCGGTTGATGGTCGGCACGCCCGCTTCGCGAGCGATCTGCCGGACGCCGGGACAGTCGGTGGAGACGACGATGCGGCTGAGGCTTTGGGAGCCGATAGCGTGGCTGAGGGTGTAGCGAACGACCTCGCGACCGTGGATGAGCCGGAGGTGCTTGCTGCCGAGGCCTTGGCTGCCGGCGCGTGCGAGGATGACGCCGAGCGTCTGGTAAGTCGATGCCATGGAGGAGGTTGAGGTCAGGCGGCTTGAGCGAGCAGGCCGATCGGCTGGCGGTCGGTCCGGTTCAAAGGAGCGGCGATAAGCGACGACAAGTCGTCGGCGGGACGGAAGTTGAAGCTGTCGGGCCCCCGCACGACAGCCCAACCGGCGGCCCGGTGCCACTGGTCGTACCAGGGCTCCATCTCCGCGACGTTGTGGGCGAGCTTGACGAAAATCGGGATGACGACCGGGCCGCCGTCGGGACGCGTCCGGCCGATAGCGAGGAGACGGGCGAGGTTGCCGAGGGCGGTCGTGAGGCCGTCGTGCCGCATCACGGTTCGATAGGTCGTGGCGGTCATCGCGGGGAGCATCACGCTGACGAAGTCGGCGTCGAGCAGCGACAGGATGTCGCTCGCGTCGCAGAGCAGGTCAGTTTCGACGTGGATGCTCGTCGCCCCACCGTCGCGGAGTCGGCTGATGAGGCTGGGCCAGCTCGAATGCAACATCGGATCACCGCCGCCGCCGAGGGTGACGCGGCGGCCTGTAACCTCCGGCAGGACATCGAGTTCGGCATCGTCGGCATCGGCGAGCCAAATCGGGCGGGTGCGACGACGGGTCGTGACGTCGAGGGTCGCATCAAGTCGCTCAGGCGGCGGCGAGTCGATGAGGTGACGTAGTGACAGATCGTCAGGCATCTGGCGATGCCATGTCAGGCGGGCGTCGTTGTCGATGCGGTAGTCGCCGGTCGCGAGGGTGAGCCAGGAGGGGCCGTTGCGGGAGTCGGACTCGCCGACGGGATCAAATCGCGGAGCGTCCGGCAGGTAGTGCAGGGCCCGGCCGGGGTGGCGGTGCTTCGGCTCGCTCGTAGCGGCGAGTCGGTCGACCTCGTCGCGTCGCACGCAGAGGCCGACGAGACCGGGAGGTGCGGGCGTGAAGCTGACCGGCTGACGATGCTCCTGGGCGTGGAGGATGAGGGCGTCGGTAAGGTCGACATCGAGTCGGGCGAAGGTGGCATCGACGGCATAGACGAGAGCTGCATCGGTCGCGTCGGCGACGAGGGCTGTGGCCTGTGCGTGCCAGCCGCGATCCGCCGGTGCCGTCGCGAGCGGTCCGCCGCGCCAGCCGTGCGACCAGGCTTGAGCTCGTGCCACGAGCGACAGCGACGGATCCTGCCCCTGCGGTCCGACCGGGACGACGGAGGCCAAGCCGTCGGCAGCCCGTTGCACGGCATCGACTTGCTCCTGCCAGCAAAGCACCGCCGTCGCATCGACGGCCTGGCAGCGTGACAGTCGCAAGAGCGTGTCCTGCAAGACGTTCAGCCCATGCGGTTCGGCCAGCGTGGAGACGCAGGCGACCGTCGGTCCGTCAGAGGGTGAGGCGTCGTCCGAATCGGGCACTGTCCCGTTATCGGACAGACCGCCCCGACGCCCGCAGTGCCTGTTGGAAACGTGGGTCGCTGCGGATCCGCTCGGGGATCCAGCGGAGTTTGTCTGAGTAGATGATGCCCGCGGCAGTCAGGCGGTCGCGGGCGATGACATAGTCACGGTCGCCTTCGAGCTTGGCCTTGATGAGCTTGTGCCGCTTCGTCTGGAGCTGGAGAATTTCGAGCGATAGGTTGTTCGCCAGATCCCGCGGGACGATGCCGTGGCGGAACTTGTGCTGCAGCTGACGCACCTCGGTCCTCAGCTGGTTTTCGCGGGTGAAGAGCTTGCGGTACTCCGCGGTATCACGAAGCTCATCAAGCAGTTGCGTTCGCAGCGCGTCGTGCACCGCTCGGGCAGAGCGGATCGCGTCACTGGCGGCGACGGTGGTGGGATCGGCTTCGAATTCTCGCAGGATCTGCTCGTGGACGCGTAGCAAACGGCTTGTTGCCGTGTCCGCTTGGACGGAGCCGGCGACGAGCAGGAGGACGGTCAGGCAGAGGAGACTTCGCATGGCGGCGGCGTCGGGGCGCTGTTGCTAGCATCGAGTATCGAGCGGAATCACTTGGTGAGCAAGGGCAATGCCACGATTATCGGACGACAGTGCTGGCGGCGAGGGGCTTCAGATGCGTGAGCCAGAGCCGAGCTTCAACGACCGCCGACGCTGGGCGACGCGGCTAACCTTCCCGCTGCTGGCGTTGGCGGCGGTCGTTGTGATGCAGGCCCTGCAGGCGGAGCAGGGAACCTCGACCTGGCCCTACTGGATGGGTGCGACAGGCCTGGTCATCGGAGCGTTGACGATGCTGCGGATCAGTCGGCGGTAGGGCTGAGCGTGCGATAGGATTCGCTGTGCAGTACGACGTGCTGATCATCGGAGGCGGCCATGCCGGCGCGGAGGCGGCGTGGGCGGCGGCGAAGCTCGTGGACCGCGTTGCCCTGGTGACGCTGGACCCTGCGAAGATCGGACAGATGTCGTGCAACCCCGCAATTGGCGGCCAGGCCAAGGGGCAGATCGTCCGCGAAGTCGACGCGATGGGCGGCTTGATGGGCTTGGCGGCGGACGCAAGCGGGATCCAGTTTCGCGTCCTGAACCTGAGCAAGGGACCGGCGGTTCACGGGCCGCGGGCGCAATGTGACAAATACGTCTACGCCCGAACGGTTCGCGAGATGTTGGAGGCTGTCGCGAACCTCGACATCATCGCGGGCGAGGTGGCGTCGCTGGAAGTTCATGATGGCCAATGTCATGGCGTGGTGCTGGCGGACGGTCGGAGGATGGCCGCCGGCGCGACCGTGGTCACGACGGGCACGTTCATGCGCGGCCTGATGCACACGGGCGAGACCAAGACCCCCGGCGGCCGCGTCGGCGAAGCGGCGAGTACCGGCTTGTCCGGCGAGTTAAGTCGCCTCGGCTTTGACCTGGGCCGACTCAAGACCGGCACGCCGCCCCGGCTCAGGAGCGGCAGCATCGACTGGTCACGGTTCGAGGAGCAGCAAGGCGACGTCCCGCCGGTGCCGTTCAGCTTCCTCGCGGAGTACGACGGCCACTGGTCCCCGCCGTTGACGCAGGTGCCCTGCCACGTCGCCCACACCACGCCCGCCGCTCACGACGCCATCCGCGGCAACCTGCACCGGGCTCCGATGTTCTCCGGCGAGATCGAAGGAGTCGGGCCGCGGTACTGTCCGAGCATCGAGGACAAGGTCGTTCGCTTCGCCGACCGCCCCTCGCACCAGATCTTCCTCGAGCCCGAGTCGCTGACGACGGACGAGATCTACTGCAACGGCATCAGCACGTCGCTGCCGGCCGACGCGCAGCAGGCAATGCTTGATGCGATCCCCGGCCTCGACCGGGCACAAGTCATTCGCTGGGGCTACGCGGTCGAGTACGACATGGTCTGGCCAAGCCAGATCACGAGCACGCTGGAGACGAAGCAGGTCCGTGGGCTATTCCTCGCGGGTCAGATCAACGGCACCAGCGGCTACGAAGAGGCGGCCGGTCAGGGCCTCGTCGCCGGCATCAACGCCGCCCTGCTCGTCGGCACCGGCCAGGCCGACTTCGTGCTGGGCCGCGATCAGGCGTACATCGGCGTCCTGTGCGACGACCTTGTCACCAAGCCGCCGATCGAGCCGTATCGCATGTTCACCAGCCGGGCGGAGCATCGGCTGAGCCTGCGCAGCGACAACGCCGACGAACGCCTCACTGGGCTCGCCCGCGACCTGGGCCTGATCGACGACCTTCGCTGGCAAGGCTTTACCACCCGCCGCGATCGACTCGACGCCGCCCTCACCCGGGCCAAGTCGACCCGCGTCGACGGCGACCTCGTCTTCGACCTCCTGCGACGCCCCGAGACCTCCGCGACCGACTACGACCCGTCCCTCTCGCCCGACATCGCCTCTCGCCTCGAAACCGCTGCCCGCTACGACGGCTACCTCAAGCGTCAGGGCCGACAGCTCAAGGAGTTCGCCAAGCTCGAACATAAGTCGATCCCGCTCGACCTCGACTACACCGGCATCAGCGGCCTCCGCAACGAGGCTCGCGAGAAGCTCAAGCGGTTCACGCCCCGGTCGCTGGGCCAGGCCCTCCGCATCAGCGGCATCACGCCAGCCGACGTCACGCTCCTGAGCGTCCACCTCACAAGGCACCGGCAGGCGCCGTAGGCACTGCCGGCAGGCACCGATTTATTGACGCTGACGCAGAGCCTGCACCACCTTTACGGTGCGGGACCGGGCCCTCGTGGAACAGAATCGATGAACGACGTCAACGACCGCATCTCCAAAGCCCTGGCCGACCCGCAGCGCTTTGCGATCTTCGAGTTCGTCTGCCACGAAGGCCGCGGAGGCGAGGAGGTCGGGTGCAAGAAGATCGTGGCCAGGTTCCCGGTCAGCCAGGCGACCATCAGCCATCACATTAAGGAACTGACCGCCGCCGGGCTGGTGGAGGGTCGCAAGGAAGGCCAGTGCCTGATGCTCAAGGCGAAGCCCGAGGGGCTCAAGGGATACGTCGGCCGGCTTCAGTCGCTCATCGAAGCTTGACTGTTAGCCTTGGTAGACTCGGCTCATGCAGAAGCTCGCCCTTGTGACCGGCGCCTCCCGCGGCATCGGTGCCGCCATCGCCGAACGTCTCGCCGCGGACGGGATGAAGGTCCTCGTCCACTACAACGGCAGCGAAGCTCGGGCCCGCGACCTCGCCGACAGGATCGGCAACGGTGCGACGATCGTTCAGACGGACCTCGCCGAGCCTGACGGCGGCAAGGTGTTGGCGAGCAAGGTGCCGGGACCGATCGACGTGCTCGTCAATAACGCCGGCCTCTTCGAAGTCGCCCCGCTGACGGAGGTGACCGACGAGCAGTTCGAGAGCGTCCTGGCGGTGAACGTGCGGAGCGTCTTCTACCTGACCCGCGAGGTCGCCCGCACGATGCCCGACGGCGGCCGGATCGTGACCATCGGCAGCGTCGGGGGACGCATGAGCAGCTTCCCGGGCAACAGCGTCTACTCCATGAGCAAGTTCGCCATCCGTGGCATGAGTGCGTCATGGGCCCGCGACCTGGCCCCGCGGCAGATCACGAGCAACGTCGTTCAGCCGGGTCCGGTGGCGACGGAGTTAAACTCGGAAGACGGGCCCAACGCCGCGATGCAGCTCGACGTGACGCCCTTGAAGCGGTTCGCCAAGCCGAGCGAGGTGGCGGCGGCGGTGAGCTATCTGTGCAGCGACGAGGCGGGCTTCGTGACGGGCGGGGAACTCGACGTCGCCGGCGGCTGGGGCGTGTGAGGCCGCACAAGGGGCCGGGTGGAACAGGTCGCATACATGCCGCTCCACCCCTTCACAAGATGCTGAGGTTTTCTTCACGTTGCGCTTGCCGAACCTTGTTGCAAGGCAGGTTGAGGCTTAACGATGGGAAGACTTCGGACGGTTAGAAGATAACACCGATCAGGAAGCGGTTTCGAGGCGTCTCGAACCGCGGTCGGCCGAATCTTCGACCCCACCGTCACATGAACGAAGCGCCACGCCCTCCCGTCCGCCTTCCGTCGTCTTCCTCCCGTTCCGTCTCCTTCGCTCGCGGCTTCACGCTGGTCGAGCTCCTCGTCGTCATCGGCATCATCGCCTTGCTGGTCGGCATCCTCCTGCCGACGCTGGGTCGGGCTCGGGAGAGCGCCAACCAGGTGAAGTGCGCGAGCAACCTGCGGAGTGTCGGCCAGGGGTTCGCCCTCTACGCGGCCGACAACCGGCAGTTCCTGCCGGCGGCTTACATCTACGTGCCGGGCGGTGCGAATGGTCCGGGCACGACGGCAACGTTGCCTCTGACCGGGACGGCCTTCGAAGACGTCGGCGGTGGAACGGCACCGGAACGCCAAGCCGGCTACCGCCACTGGTCGTGGCTCATCTACGGCGACGGTGAAACGGTCGGTGAGGAAGCCTTCACGTGCCCGAACCTCGACTTCGGCGGCGGTCTGCCGCCGACCAACCCGAACCCGGCGGATCGTGTTGATGATCAGAATCCAGGCGAAGCTTGGAACCTCAACGGCATCGTGGATGAGCAGGTGCGACGCGTCGCGTTCACCGTGAACGAAGCGATCATCCCTCGCAACAAGTTCAAGGCACCGGAAGTCGCCGGCACCGTCAACAACGGCGTAGAGAATCAACGGGTGCCGATGGGTCGCATCCGCAATTCGTCCGGCGTCATCATGGCGACGGAGTTTATCAACAACCCCCGCATCATCTCGGAGAAGGACCCGAGCGACCCGACGCCGGGCTTCGAGTCCAAGAGCGAGCGGCCGGTTAGCGCTATCGGTCACTCCTTCGAAGCTGACATCATGCAGGTCACTGAAGGCCTTAAGAACTTCTATGAGCCGAAGAACCCTCCGCCGGCCGTCATCATCAATCCGACGGCCGCGATCAAGTCGATCGGCTGGATCGGCCGCAATCACCAGGTGAAGGGCAACAAGAACGGGGAAGATCTTCGTGCCTCGAACTTCCTGTACGTCGACGGGCACGTCGAGACGAAGCTGATCGAGCAGACGCTTCCGTCGGGTCTCGACTCGGATGCACCTCAATCGGCTCAAGACGCTTGGGAGGAGTCCATCGCCGGCCTTGGCGGCAACCGCTACGAGTGGGGCAACCCGATCTATGCGATCAAGGGAACGCCGAAGATCCAATATCTGCCGCTCGACGATTAGAAACCGGCCGCCGCTGACTTGACGGTCGGCGACGGTCTTGCTGCCTCGGCAGCCAGAGCATTTACCGACGTCTTGTGCCGACCGCTCCGGCCGGCCCGTGGTAAGTGCGAACTTCACGGAGCCCTGAGAAACATGTCTAAGCACCATCCGCGTATCGTCGCCGCCGCCAGCTTGACTGCGGCCGCCCTGACCCCAGCCGTTCTTGCCGACATCTCCAGCCTCGGCGACGGCATTGGCAACGAGTACCTCATTCAAACCACCGGCGCCACCGCCCTCAAAGCCTTCAGCAGCGCTGACGGCAACCGGGGCACCTACCTCCTCGGCCTGCCGACGCTGACCATCGGCGACACCGTCTACAACCTCAGCGGCGGTTTCGCCCAAGGCATCGGCCAGCAGGTCAACGGCGCTCCGAGCATCATCGAACCGCCGAGCACCGCGGACCGAATCGTCTACGGCTACCACGAAACCGGCTCAGGCAACGGCATCAACGACCTGGCCATTCGCAACGGCCTGCTCAGCGGAAGCCCCGCCACCATCAGCAGCTCCAACCCGCACTTCGTCATGGGTGAGGAGTTCGTCAACTTCCCGACCAGCGGCCTGACCAACCAATACGACGCCTTCTACAACAACACGGCCAACGAGAAGGCTGTGCCCGGAGTCACCAACGCGTTCTACGACTACACGACCAACAGCAAGCCGCTGCCCCAGATCGCTTACAGCGACGTCAGCTTCGAGCAGTTCTTCGCCCTCAGCGGCAATGAGTCCTTCGACGCCCGGCCGACCACCGCCGGCTACGGCCTCGGCCAGGACGCCACCCAGTACAACAATCGCCGCTTCACCACCAACGGCGAGAACTACCAGGATCTCCGCAGCGCCGACGCTCTTGACGGTGGCGTGACGCCCGGCACGACGAAGCTCCGCAACACCCCC
Source organism: uncultured Tepidisphaerales bacterium (assembly GCA_964388485.1). Classification (GTDB taxonomy): domain Bacteria; phylum Planctomycetota; class Phycisphaerae; order Tepidisphaerales; family Tepidisphaeraceae; genus JBCDKH01. Next base: position 88,814 of record CAYMAS010000002.1, read on the forward strand.
GTCGCCGCCGTTCCCTTCACCATCAGCGCCAACCCCGGCACCGGTCTCGACTCCATCAGCGAAAGCGACGCACGCTTCCTGCAAGCGGTCGGCCGCCTCGAGAACGGCGTCAACTTCAACAGCGTCACCCGCGACTCAGGCTCGGGCACCCGTAACCAGGGCTCGAACAACCTCGTCCTCGACCCGAGCTTCGGCCAGGGCGAGCGTGACCGCGTCCAGCTCATCGACGCCAACGGCGATGCCATCGGTGCCGAGGCCAACCCGCGTCGCGACCGCCTCAACGGCGGCAGCCAACCCAACACCGTCGAGTACGGCCCATCGGCCATCGCTACGTTCGCTGACAAGCGATCGGGCAGTTCAGCCCTTCGCCCCACGGTTCAGGGTCAGCGGATGGCGTTGGGTGTCCTGAGCGTCGGCGACGTCGGCAGCCGGGCGAACAGCACGACGGAGTCGCGACCGGTTCGCGTGCTCGCCATCGACTTCGAGGGCGACGACTTCGTCGGTGCCGATCTCGGTGCGGTTCAGCCGACCGCCGACAATGTCACCAGCGGCCGCTACCAGCTTTGGAGTGCTGCCCAGGCGATCACCGTCAGCGGCACGCTCGCCACCGGCGCCGACGCCAACGGCCAACTCTCGGGCGGCGTCTCGGAAGCCACATCGACCAACGGCCTGATCCGCAACCTCGACGGTACCGTTGGCACCGGCACGATTCTCAACGACGTCGATGACGACGGCACGGGCACCGGAATCGTCAAGAAGTTCCTGCTCAACATCACTTCGGAAGCCTCGCTTGCCGACTTCACGGCACCCGACCCGAACAAGCTCACGCCTCTGGACACCATCATCTCGGCCGGGTTCATCCCGCTGCCGCTGATGGACGTCACCAAGGAGTTCGATGGTGACACGCAGATCACCGACACTCGCTCAGCTGCCGCCGACGCCGTCTACGCCGGCTCCGCCGGTGCCGAACTCCGCAGCAACCTGAGCTTCACCCGAGCCGGCGATTACAACGGTGCCGACGCGACCAGCCAGCGTTACCGCATCTACGACGTCGCCAACACCAGCGACATCAAAGACAACCCGCTGGGCAACATCGAAATCGGCTTCACCGACCGCACCTTCCTCGCCGGTGACCTCAACGGCGACCAGGTCCGTGACCTCGACGACGTCGAAGCCTGGGCCGAAGCGATCGGCGACACCGACGGCTTCCTCGCCGCCAACACCGACATCGACGCCTCGAGTCTCAACGTCACCACCGCTCCCGGCGGTGAGCTCGACGCCAGCGAGCTCGACTCCACCCAGAAGGCCGGCCTGCTCGCCCTGACCGACCTCAACGGTGACGGCAACGTTCAGGTTGTCGGCCCGAACGGTGTCATCGCCTACACGCCCGAGAACTACGCCGAGTACGGCCTCAACGCCGGCGTCGCCGGTGGCACCGACAAGGTCGTCGCCATCAGCCGCGAAGATGCCCGCTTCTTCCTCTACGGCTCGACCGTCGACACGAGCGACTTCGCCACCGCTCAGGAGAAGCGTGAACTCGGCGTTCGTCTGGGCCAGCTCAAGAAGAACGAGGCGATCACCCGCTTCAACGCCACGCTCGACCAGCTCGTCGTCGACGGCCGCATCAGCCAGGCCGACGCCGACGCCCAGAAGTTTGATCCGTTCGACGTCAACTTCGACGACGTCAGCGACCTCTCGGACGCTCAAGCGGTCAACCGCAACATCGGCCGCAGCTACACCAGCCTCGCCGACTCCATTGCCAGCGGCGACGATCTCGTCGCGGTCGAGCTGACCGACGACGCCGACATCACCTTCGTCTCCAGCGACGGCCCGGCGGACGGCGACCTGTCGGACTTCGAACGCATTCACGACGCGCTCGTCGCGTCGATGGACTTCGTTCAAGGCGACTACACGCTCGACGGCACGGTCGACCTGTCCGACTTCACGGCCCTTCGCAACAACTTCGGCGGCACGTCGGCCGGCATTGGCTACGGCAGTGGCGACAGCGACTTCGACAACGACGTCGACTTGGGTGACTTCACGATCCTTCGCAACAACTTCGGCCTCTCCGTCGGCATGGCCGCGGCGGCTGCGGTCGTCGATGAAGCCCTCGACCTCAACCTCATCGTCAACTGGGACACGGGCGAGATCAGCCTGAAGGGTGAAGGCGACATCTCCGGTGTGCAACTGCTCAGCGCGGACGGCGACCTGCTCGCCGGCCTGGGCGACACGCTCGGCATGAGCGTCCTGAGCGATGCCAGCGACAACTTTGCCATCGGCATGATCGAAGGCTTCGTCTCGATCGACGGCGAACTGTCGCTGGGTGAGTTGCTCACCCGCTTCGGTGGAGGTGACCTCAACGTTCAGGTCGCTACCGCCGGCGGCAACCTCTACACGCCTTCGATGATTCTGGTTCCCGAGCCGACGCTGGCCATGGCCGGCTTCGCGGCGGGCAGCCTGCTGCTGCGTCGTCGTCGGGCTTGAAGCATCTAAACTGTTCCCACTTCCCGAAGGTCGCGTCCCGTGCAGGGCGCGGCCTTCTTTGCGTTCGTCAACGATAGAACGGTCAGACGAAGCATCAGCGACACCGAGTTCCCTAGCCTGCTTAAGATGGTTGCTCCTACCAGCGAAGTCACCGTTTTTCGCGTTGATGCCGTTCCCGCAAACGGTTCTGCAGCAGCGAAGCTGTACCTCATCGAAACGCCCGCGTCCGCGGATCAGGTGAGGCAGCTCGCCCTGCCGCTCCTGGCGGACGGTGTGCGGGACGTGGCGACGCTTCACGAAACGCCGCCGGTTGCCGACGATGATGTCGTGGAGGTTTGGCCGAAGCCGGGCGTCATGGATCCGGCGGCGGCGTCAGTGGAGGAGGCGTTGCGTCGTCGCGGGCTCGAAGTTGTCAGCGTCCAGACGGGTCGGCGGCTCAAGCGGGCGGACCTTGTTGCCAACGGCATCATCGAGGAGGTGCACGAGACGCCACACCTGCCGACGTCGTTGCCGCATCCGCCGACGATGCCGTTCGAGCTACGGCACGTGGAGCTGACGACGCTCGACGACGACGGCCTCCAACGCCTCAGCCGCCAGGGCCACCTGTTCCTCAACCTAGCGGAGATGCAGGCGATTCGCGACCACTATCAGACCCTCGGCCGCGAGCCAACGGACGTGGAACTCGAGACGCTGGCCCAGACGTGGAGCGAGCACTGCGTCCACAAGACGCTCAAGAGTGCTGTCAGCGTTCGCGACGAGAGCGGCAACGAGCTTCGCGGCTACGGCAACCTGATCAAGGAGACCATCTTCGCCTCGACGCAGACGATCATGAAACGACGCAACGACGGCTTGTGCCTGAGCGTCTTCGTCGACAACGCCGGCGTCATTGCTTTCGACGACGAGGACGGCGTTTGCTTCAAAGTCGAGACCCACAACCGGCCCAGTGCCATCGAGCCATACGGCGGCGCTGCAACCGGAATCGGCGGCGTGATCCGTGACGTGCTTGGCACCGGACTCGGCGCGAGGCCGATCGCCTGCACCGACGTCTTCTGCGTCGCACCAGAGTCGGTCGAAGTGCCCAAAGGTGTCCTGCCACCGACGCGTGTGCTCGACGGCATTGTCGGCGGCGTACGTGATTACGGCAATCGCATGGGCATCCCAACCGTCAACGGCGCGATCGTCTACCACGATCATTACGTCGCCAACCCGCTCGTCTTCTGCGGCTGCGTCGGCGTGTTGCCACGGAACAAGATCGACAAGGCGGCGAGGCCGGGCGACTGCATCGTCGTCATGGGTGGACGCACCGGTCGTGACGGCATCCACGGGGCCACGTTCAGCAGTGCCGAACTCACCGAGACGGCCGGCAGCGAATTCGGGCACGCGGTCCAGATCGGCAACGCGATTACGGAGAAGAAGGTGGCGGACGTGTTGCTGATTGCTCGCGACCGCGGGCTCTTCTCGGCGGTGACGGATTGCGGAGCCGGCGGGTTGTCGTCGGCCGTCGGCGAGATGGGTGAGGACGTGGGTGCCGACGTGCAGCTCGACAAGGTGCCGCTGAAGTATGCGGGATTGCGTTATGACGAGGTCTGGATCAGCGAGGCACAGGAACGCATGGTCTTTGCGGTGCCGGCGGAACAGCTCGATGCGTTGCTCGCCCTGTCGGCGGAGCACGATGTGGAAACGACCGCCATCGGCACCTTCGGCTATGGCAGCAATGAGCCGATGCTGCGGCTTTCGTGGAACGGCACGGAGGTCGCCGAACTTTCGATGGGCCTGCTGCACGACGGGGTGCCGATGCCGACGCGGGAGGCGGTGGTCATGCAAGCCGGCCCGGCCGTAGGTCGTGCTTCAGCACGACGCGAGCCGGACGTCGTGCTGAAGCACGACCTACTAGAGAAGCTCGCTGATCCGAACGTCGCCAGCAAGCACCGCGTCGTCCGGCAGTACGACCACGAGGTTCAAGGCAACACCATCGTCAAGCCGTTCGTCGGGCCGATGCAGATCGGGCCGTCGGATGCGGCCGTGATGCGTGTCAAGCACGGCAGCAGTCGCGGCGTCGTGATGTCGTGTGGGTTGGCGCCGCACATCGAAGAGCCGTACCAGATGAGCCTGCAGGCAATCGACGAGGCCGTTCGCAATGCGATCTGCGTCGGCGTGGATCCGGAGCGGATGGCGCTCCTGGACAACTTCTGCTGGCCCGGTACGGACAACCCCGAGGCGATGGGCACGCTGGTGCGAGCGTGCGAAGCGTGTCGCGACGCGGCGTTGGCGTGGAACACGCCGTTCGTCAGCGGCAAGGATTCGCTCCACAACCAATTCACCGACCGGGAGACCGGCCGGACGATCAAGATCCCGCCGACACTGCTCATTAGTGTGTTCGGCATCATCGACGACGTGACGCGGGCGACCACAAGCGACCTCAAGCGAGCGGGAGACACGCTGTGGCTCGTGTCGGCGACGGGTGATGATCTTGAGTCGCGGTGGAGGTCTCACCTCGCGGTGAGCCGGCTAATCCGCGGCGGCACCGTGACGGCCGCTCACGACGTCAGCGACGGCGGCTGGCTTGTCGCCGCGGCGGAGATGGCGATCGGCGGCCATCTCGGGTTGGACCTGATCGATCTCGACGAGGCGTTTGAAGAGCCAATGACGAGCTACCTCGTTGCCGGCGAAGGCCTGAGCTTCGACGCTAGCCTCGTGACGCGCCAGGTCGGGACGGTGGTTCAGCGAGCTGAGCTTCGAGCCGGCGACGATGCGGTGCTGGTCGAGGCGCTGCGACGCTCCTGGCGCGGAGAAGCTTGACCCGGAGTAGAGAGACGATTCGAAGTAGGGAATTGCGACTGGGAGCGGAGAGGCGCGAGACGGAGCGGCGTCGCTTGCGACGCGGTCTGTCTGGCAATGCTTGGATGCTCCAACGCGTCGCAAGCGACGCCGCTCCACATTGGATCGGAGCGTTTCACGTAGATCCTCGCCCCTCTGTTGTTTCGAACAGAACGCAGGATCTCGATCGCTCTACTCTGCGGGCATATCGAAGATCGCGTCAAGTCGGGCGATGTGCATGAGCCCCTGGACGCGTGGCTGCAGGTGGACAAGCTTTACGCGTCGCTCGCCCTCCTTCGTGCCGCCGGAATCGCCGGCGACCTTTCGAGCCTCTTTGACAACCTCGACCAGGACCGCCAACGCGCTGCTGTCCATGTACGGCACCTCGCCCAGATCAAGCTCGACGCGAGTCGGCTGATGCTCGCGAACCAAATCCAGCAGGGCATCCCGTAGTTGCGGAGCGTTGTGGAGGTCGATCTCTCCCTCGACGCGGGCGAACGCGACGCCGTCCGCGAAGCTCGTCTCCTTCAGAAGGTCATCGCGTTCAGCCACTGCGGAAGCGTAGGGAGCCCGATGAAGACAACGAGCCCCACATGAAGATGCGGGGCCGTGATGACTTCATCCGGAGATGACCCTACTTCTTGGCGGCCTTCTGGTAGTCGTAGTAGGTCTTGATGTTGCGTGTGTAGTACCCGCCGGCGCGGCTGCGGACGGCATTGAGAACGACGCCAAGGTGTTCGACGTTGAGCGACGCCAAGGAGTCGCGGAGCCGGCCGAGCAGGCCGCGCGTGCTGCTGCGTGCGCGGACGACGCTGATGACGCCGTCGACCTGCGGGGCCAGGGCACCGGTCTCGCTCGTGAAGAGGATCGGTCCCGAGTCGAAGACGACGATGTCGTAGCCCTCGAAAGCCCGGTCGAGCACGTCGAGGAAGCCGTTGTTCTCGATCAATTCGGTCGCCGTCGCCTTCTCCGGCTTAGGCCCGCTGGTGAGGACGTGCAGATTCGGCACGCTCTCGACGGCGGCGACGCAGTCATCGAATTGCTCGACGTCCTGCATCGCGGTCGAGAAGCCGACGTCGTTGTCGAGGCCGAAGACCTTGTGAATGCCGGGTCGACGGAAGTTGGCGTCGACGAGCAAGACGCTGCGACCGTTCAAGGCGAGTCCGGCCGCGAGGTTGCAGGCGACGGTGGTTTTGCCGTCACCCGGCTGCGGGCTGGTGACGAGGATGGACCGCGTGCTCTCCAGAGGCGCGACGTGCGCCAGTCGGCTGCGAACCATGCGGTACTGCTCCGCCGTCATCGAGTGCGGCGAGTGGGCGATGCTCATCGCCAGCGGCCGATCTCCGTCGGTGGCCTCGGGATCGTCGCTCTCGTCGGGAATGGTGCCGAGGACGGCGAGGTTGCCGCGGAGCACGTCGCGCGGACTCTTGACGGTGGTGTCGAGCACTTCTCGAAGGAAGGCCAAGCCGACGACGCTGCCGACGCCTACGAAGAGGCAGGCGGCGACTGTCAGCGGCAGCCGCGGAAAGTCCGGGCTCGTCGGCGGCGTGACGGGCTGGTACCACTGCAGCACCTTGCTCGGCTGTGCAACCGCGGCACGGCGAAGGAGTTCCAGACGAATCTCCATCTCGTTGACCGTCTGGGCCAACGCCTGGCGATCACGGTTGAGCTTCTCGAGCTCAGCGGCATCGTTCTCGAGCTGTGCGAGCTCGGCGTTGAGGCGACGAACTTCAACCGTCGCTTCTTCGAGCCGATCTTCGGCCGACTCGACCAGCCCGGTCAGCTGTGAGATGACGTTCCCGCGGGCTTGGGCACGGGCGTCGGTGCGGGCATTCTCCAGTTCGATCTGTGTGATGTCGATCTGATTGCGGAGTGCCGAGACGACCGGGTGACTGTCGCCCAGACGGTCCCGCTGCAGAGCGAGACTTTGACGGTCAATTTCAAGCCGTTGTTCGAGCCGCTGGATGGACGGATTTTGGTTCACCATCGCCTCGACCATCGCCGGATCAGCGCCGCGGCTGATGGCGTCTTCAGCGGTGGACAGCTGCTGGCGAAGCGTGAGGGCTTCCTTGGTCGCCTCACCTTGCTCCCTCAGTGCCTGGTTTAGCAGGCCGCGTTGCGTGGTCAGCGTGTTGGCGGCGTCACCGGCACCGGCCCCGTCGCTGCGGACCTGACGGATCTGGCGGTCAAGGTCGTTGAGCGCCTCGCGACGGTTGCCAACGATGCGTTCGAGCTCGTCAATCTCCGAATCGAGCCGGCGGCCTAGCTGCTCATCGAGCTGCTCGATCCGCGTGTTGGCGATGACGTTGAGCAGCTGGTGAGCGTCTGTCGGGTTGTCAGCCTTGAAGCTGATGTTGATCAACTCCGACCCTCGACGCGGCGAGGCGCTGAAGCTCTCGACAAGCTCCTGTGCCGCCTTTTGCGAATCGAACTGGCCGCCCGCGCCTTTGGCTACCTTGTTGAGCCATTGGCTGTTGCGGACCGTCTCGCTCTCGTTGACGATTTCCGTCATGACGGCAGGACTCGCCAAGCCGGCGGCCTGCGTCTGCAGGAGCACTTCCAGGTTCGTCTGCCGCAGGCCACGGACGGCCGTGTCATCGCCGAGCGGTCGAAATTCCTGCTCGGGCTGGACGAAGAGTTGCCCCTCGGCCTTGTAGCTGATGTAGTTGTCCTTGAGCCACTCGTTCAGGAAGTATCCCGCCACGCCGCTGAGCACGAACGCCAAAACGATGAAGATCAGGTTCTCTCGCAGGACTCGAATGACGTCGTTGCCGGTCAGGCTCGTCGACCCGCCGGCTTGCGCCGGGCCGGCCGGGAGACTGACGGGCGTCGACAGCACCGGCATGCTCGGCATCGCGGGCAGGCTCGTGCCGTTGGCTCCGTGCGAGTGGCCGTTGGTGTGGCCGTTGCGACCACGCGGGTCAGGCCCCTGATCGTGTCGAGCGGTTTGCGGAAGCGTGGTCATGGCAAGTAGCAGTGCGAGCGTGGCTGACGGTGCTTTGTAGGATCGCGTGCGAGTGTGAGCGGCAGATGTGCGTCAGGCTTTCGTGCAGGTCGATTCGCCGCATCTGAGACGAAGATGCGACATGAAGCAACCTGACGCCACTCGACAGATGGGTTCATCCCTCCGTCTCAGCATCGGCGGCATCGATCTGATCCTTAAGCCGCTGGGCGGCGGCACGAAGTTCGGACAACAGCTCTTCGTCGCCAGGCCGACGCGTCTCGCGGTCTTCGAGACGACGGAGCAGGAACTCGATGCCGACCTCCGTGTTTTCCAAAGCTGCCTCCAGATCGCCCGTCGCTTCCAAGGCGACGGCCAGATGGCGGAAGACCTCGGGGAAGAGCGCGTCGTCGCGCTCGGCAATCGTCCGAGCCCGCTGGAGCAGACGAATCGCTTCCTGGAGCTCATCCTCGTTGCCGTCGAGGATGGCCAGTTGGGCCTTCGACCAGCCGAGTGTGTCGATCACGCTGGGCGTTGGTTCGTTGCCGCTGGGCCGCTGTCGCTCCGTGTCGAGATCGACCGCCTGCTGCGACCGCTCGACGGCTTCGCTCAGGTATCGACGACGGGCTTCGTCGGACGTGCCTTCGCGGTCAGCCAGAAGCGTGAGCGTGTAAGCGAGGTTGTTGTTAACGCCGATGCTGTCGGGCGACAGCTCACGGGCGCGGCGGAAGGCGTTGATGCTTTCCTCCAGCCGCGGCGGCTGGCTGCTGAGGTAGAGCGTGCCGAGCTGTTGCTGGAACGCCGCTTCCTGCTGCGGCGACATGCCGTTGCCGGCATCAAGGGCCTGTCGCACGTTTTGCAGCAACTCGATCGCCCGGTCGTAGTTGCCGGCTTGAGCGAAGAGACGCGTGGCGGCGTAGGTGGCCGGCACGTCGATCGGGTCGGCTTCGACCTGATCCTCGATCAACGCATAAGCCGCATCGATGCCGACGTCTTTCTCCATCTCGAGCAGCACCTGAGCCGCCCCCTGTTGGCCGCGAGCGGCCAGAGTCAGCTGATAGGCATTGGCGTACGCCTCGCGAGCGGCACGGTCCCGACCTGACGCTGCCAAGGCCTCTGCCTGACGACGCGCCAGCCACCACGGCAACTGGTTAGCGTCGCCACCGAGCCGCTGGCCCCAAAACTCGACTTGGCGAAGCGCCTCGTCGGCCCGGCCGAACTGCAGGAGCAGGTCGAGGTAGCCATTCAGGTACGACGGCACATTGGCGGCAAGCGTGTCAGCTCCCTGCGGCGCCACGCCGCTCTCGGCGAAGCCGCGTTGCACCTCGACGGACTGTTCCAAGGCACGTCGGCCGTAGTTGATCGCGTCGTTGCCGCGGTTGCGAAGGGCTTCCATCCGGGCTCGGGCCAGGAGCAGGATCGGACTGTCGGCGGCCTCGGTGCCATCGGCACCGCGGAAATAGCGATCCGCCGCCTCAAAGTCGGGCGGGCTGACCGCCAGCCGCATCTGGGCCAGCGACAGTCGTGCCTGCACGTCGCCGGCGCGGATGTCGAGCAGACGACGCAACGCGTTTTCCGCTTCGTCACGCTCACCCAGTTCCTGGTAGACCCGGGCGAGATTGCGGTAGGCGTCGAGGTTGCTCGGCCGAAGCTCGATTGAGCGTTCGAAGTCGTCGACCGCCTCCTGCAGATCGCCGTCTTCGATCTGCCCACGTGCGACGGCTCGGAGGTAGAGCAGATCGGCATTGTGGCCGAGCGACTCGAGTCCCTCATTCGCATAGTCGAGAGCGGCCTGAGCATTGCCGCGTCGAAGTTCGGCGAGGGTTGCTGCCGAGTAAGCGGTGGAGCTGATGTCGTCGCCTTTCATCGCTTGGGCGAGTTCGTCATAAAGACGCTCCTTCTCCTCGCCCGTCGCTCCGGTCGCCCGTGCCGCCAGCAGCGAGACGATGCGGTTGGAGACGGTCGGCAGATCCTCGAAGCCGCTCAGAACATCGATGGCATCTCGCGTCTGGCCCTGCTGGCTCAGCAGCTGCGACAAAGCCAGACGCATCGACGCCTGCCGCGTTCGCGGGGCATCGGCGGGGATCGTGTTGAGGTGCCGGCGGACGACCTGCTCGGCACCGGTGATGTTGTCGTCATTGGCGTAGAAGGTCGCAGCAGCAGCGACTGCGGACGCATCGGCGATGAGCGTCTCGGGGTGCGTGGGCGTCATGCGTTCGTCGAAGAACGTCCGCACGGTCTGCCGAGCTTCACCACCGGCGGCGACACCAAGGTTCGCCAGGAACCGAACCAGATTGCCCGGTTCTTCCGCAAATGCGACGGCCTCGGCTGCCTCGGCCACCCCTTCAGCGGCCAGTGCCGTCACACGGTCTGTTTCACCCTTGCGACGAGCGTTGGCGATGGCAGCGACGTAGCCCTCGAGCAGCTGCTGCCGCAACGCAAGGTTGTCCGGATCGGCTTCGGCCCGCTCACGACGCTTCGCCAGCACCGGTGCGGCATCGCCGTAACCGAGTTCCAGAGCATCAAGCGCTGCGAGCAGTCGCGGGTCGTTTCGCCGCTGAGCCAACCCGCGTTCGATGGCGGCCTTGGATTCTTCGATCCGCCCGGCCTGTTCGAAGGCGGTGGCGGCTTCGATGACGACGCGAAGGTCGGTCGGGGCCAGTCGAAGCGCTTGCTCCGCCGCCTCGGCCGCTTCGCCGGGCTCACCGGAAAGACGGAGGGTCTCAGAAAGCAGCCGCTGAGCTTCGGCCATTGATGGATAAGCGTCGGCAGTTCTTGTCGCCAGCTCCAGAGCCGATTCGAGATCACCTTCGGCCATCGTCAGGCGAATCCGGTAGATCTCGCCGCCGGCACCGTCGGCACCACGACTGCCGAGACGGTCCGCCACGACTCGGGCGTCGTCGAGACGTTTGGCCTGCAGGTAGAGACCGAAGAGCAACTCGTCCGCACGGTTCCGCTCGGCGGTGCGAGTGGAGTCGTCGTAGCCGTCGACGAGGCCTTCGACCAGTTCAATGGCTCTTGCCGTGTCTCCCTGCTGTTGCGCAAGCTGGGCTTGGACGATGGTACTGGTGTTCTCGTCGAGGCCGACCGTGCGGTTACCTGCAAGACGCTCCAGGGCCAACTTTGCCGTCTCGCTGTCGGGCAGGCCCTGGAGGATGGTGATGGCTCCGTCGCGATCGCCGCGGCTGCTGGCAACCTGAGCGGCGATGAGGCCGATCTGTTCATCTTCGGGGAACTCTTCGAGCAGTTCGTCCGCCAGCCGAGCGGCGAGATCCATGTCCGACGCCGCGAAAGCGACCTGGATCTTGGAAATCTTCTCTTCCCGCGTGCCTTCGGGCAGGTTCTCGAGCTGGCCGGTCAACGCGATGCGGATGCGCTGGAGCGACTGCTGCGTTGCCTCCGGCAAAGCGTCCTTGACCCGATCGAGGCGGTCGAGGACGTCCATCGCTCGCTGCTTGTCACCCGAGAGCCGGTACAACTCCGCCAGCCGAAGGCCGTCGGCGACCGTCCCGGCGAGGTTGAAGGCTCGCTGCAGGTACTCGGTTTCGGCACCGGCCTGACCGCTTTCACGGTTGATGTCGGCCAGGAGACGCAGCATGTCGACCCGCTCACGACGAGCGGCGGCACTGTCGTTTTGTTCCAACTCCCGCAGCGCCCGCTCGAGCGTCTCGAGCCCGGCGAACGTTTCACCGGCAGCGACCTGGAGCTGGCCCTCGACGCGGCGGACGGCGAACGTCTTGGGAAGCGACAGCAACGCCGCCTGCTCCTCATATGCCGCCAACGCTTCCTCGGCATCGGCGAGCAGCGTCCGCTGCGATGCAGCCGTCGCATCACCCCTGCGACGCTCCGCCCGACGCTCTTCGAGCAACGAGTCCGCCAGGAACAGGCCGATCTGGGCCTTGTTCTCGCGGGCCTGCAGACCAGCGAAGCCCGGCACCTGCGGCAGCGGCTCCTCCGCACGCTCCGACGCCGCACGCATCACCTGGCTGGCTTGGGCGTGCTGGTTCCGCTCGCGAAGCTGATCGGCATAGATTCGGGCCGCCCGGACGCTCCAAGGCCGCTCGTCGTACATCTTCTCGAGCAACGCCTCAATCTCCGGATCGGCAGCGTTACGACGACGCAGCGTCTCGGCGAGGTTGTAGTGAACGTCGGCGTAGATGGTCTCGAACGTGTCACGCTCGGCATCGACCTCTTCGATTGCACGACGCAGGTACTGCACCGCCTTGTCGCGATAGGACTCGGCGGCCTCGTCGCCCGCATTGCGAGCGGTAACGGCGTCGGGCTCCTCGTTGGCATCGCGAGCGGCCCGCGCGACGTCGAACTGGGCGAGGTTGTTGGCCAGGAAGGCAATCGTCTCGAACGCCTGACCCAAGTGCGTGTAGGCAGAGGCGGTGTCCGTGGGGAAGCCGTCTCGCGGCTCGTGACCGTCCTCGAGCGCTGCCGCAGCGGCTTCGACATCGGCGACGAACTGGTCGAACGTCGCCTGCTGGTCCTCCCGCGTCACGCCCGGCCTCGACATCTGCAAGCCGACCGCGGTCCGCATCGCCCGCAGACCGGTGCCATCGACCGGATCGTTCGCCACGACAGCCGCGGCTTCGGCGCGGGCCTGCTCGATGTCCTCTTCAGTGATCTCCTCGCTCGTCACACTCGACAGATCCACGGTCGCCGCGGCTCGGAAGACGAGGGCTTCGGGATCGTCCGGCTCGAGGGCGAGGATCTTGTTCGCAACGTCACGAATCTGCAACGCCGCCCGGCTCGGTTGGCCGGCACGGAAGGTGGGGTTGTCGGCATGAAACCGCAAGAGCCGCCGCATCGCCTCAACGTTGCTCGTGTCGTCGCCGACGACCTGCTCGAGAATCTGCGACATTTGCTGCAGCTTTTCGCCGCCATCCTCTTCGTCTGCCGTGAGCTTCGCGACGTTGTCGACGACCTTGAGGCCGTACTCCGCGATCTGCGTCGCCCGATAAGCCTTGCCCCACTGGTCGGCGGCCTTCTGCCACTGGCCCGCTTCTTCGAACTCCATTGCGCGGTTGACGGCACGCTCCGGGTTGTCGCGATACGCACGCCCCGCCAGGAACAAGCCGAGTCCGCCGAGGGCGACGACGACGGCGAGGATGATGAGCAGGTTGGTGTTGAGCCGTTTGCGGGCCATGATCGGCGGTCGGTGGTTCGGCGGACGCGACGCGTCCGGTGGTGGTGGTAAGGGAACCGGGGCACGAAGCGTATCAGTCAAGGTCGCCGGTGCGCAGTCCGCGGCACGAGCCCGCTAAAAGCGTCATTTCCCCGGTGACTCACTCGGCGGCGACGACTTCGTTCCAGTCAGGCAGGATGTTTTCGACCTCCGGCAACGCGTGGTTGAGGAACTCCGTCAAATCCTCGACTGCTTCGGTCTCCTCCGCCTCGCCGCTGAGGCCGAGCGTGGCGACCTCGATCTTGGCGAAATAAGCGTGCGTCTCGAAGAGGTTCTGAAGCCGCTTACGGACGCCGGTGATCGCGTCGTGCTCGTAGTCGCCGTTGACGTGGAAGAAGTAGGCGACCCGCTGGACCGGCTTCTGGCTACCAACGGACCCGCGGTTGTCCTGAAACGCGGCAAAACTGACGTCGATCTCGCCGCCAGTCGCCTCGGTCTGCTCGGTTGCGACCGGCAACGTCAGCGTCTCGCGGCCGACCATGTCGAAGCCAGCCCCGAGCATGCAGCGATCGGGGATGTGCGGCACGGTATCGACGCTGCCCGTGTAGTACGCTACGTGCAACGTCACGCCGCCCGACTGGCTGTTGCGCCGGACGTTGCGGGCCAGGTGGCTGACGATCTCGTCTGTCTTAAGCTCGGCGTTTTCGTAAGCCTGCAAGACCTCGTCATCCGCGTAGCGAAGGTCGATGTAGGTCCGCTGGATGTAGTCGGTGGTGCCGAGTTCTTCTTCAATCTCGGCCGGCATGCGAACGTCGCTGATCGCCAGATACGGGCCGATGCGGGTGGGGATGGTCAGAATGCTGGCCCGCGGCTCGACGGCCTCTTTGCGGAAGTTGAGCTTGAGCGACGGCACCGCCGCATTGAGCGCGACGGCCGAAACGCCCAACACGAGGCCGACGATGGCGAGTGCACGAAACCGTCGCGCCCGACGCGTCGGATCAGCCGGCGGGACGATGGGATCATCCGGTCCCGACGCATAGGCCAAGGGCGGAGTCCTGGAAGCTTCAGGCGGTTGCGACATCTCAGGCGGTAGCGACATGGGGATGGCTGGTGGGTTCGTCGTCTTCAACGTCGACGAAGAGGTTGTCGACGATCCAAACAACGCCGATGAGCAGGAAGAAGGCCGGGATCAGCATGATCAAGCCGGCGAAGTAGTGGGCGAAGCCGCTGGAGAACTCTTCGCTAACGTAAACGTCCAGGAGGCCCTGACCCGACACGCGGGCGACGTTCATGGCGATGGCGATCGGCACGGCGGAGGCGACGATCAGCAGCCGTTGCCACATCGGCCGATCACCGAAGAGGAACGCGATGGCCGCACCGGCGGTCAGGAAGGTCATCAGCGACCGCATCCCGGCACAGGCTTCGGCGACGTTCAGCACCCGCTCCTCGCCGCCGCCCTTGGCAATGATAATCTGCGTGCCCTGCACGTAAGTCTCGACCTGCGAGAGGTTGAGCACGATAACCGCCACCTTCGCCGCCAGGAACTGCAACGGCAGAGCGACCTTGCTGTAGACCAACTCCGGCCAAGGCAAGGCGAAGACGAGCAATGCGATCGGGAACCACGCGTACTTCATCACGCCCCAACCTGCGAGCGTCAGGACGGCACCGAAAGTCGCTAGAACCATGCCCAGGTCCTTGAGGTAGTCGTTCTGTCCCGGCCAGATGCCGTAGCCGCTGAGGAGGATGCCCGCGACCAGTGTGCCGACGCCCCAGTCGAACAGAATTGCCAGCATGCCGAGGAAGGCGGTGGCGACCATGAGCGGCCCGACGTATCCGGCAATGGTCGAGCCGGCAAGGCTTTCGACGACGCCGGCGCTGGTGAGCAGCATGCCGGTCAATCCTGCCGCGACGAAGGCGACGCCGCCGATGAGCCGCGTCCGGCCGAAATCCCAGGCACCCCGCGTGAACAAGGTGAAGGCCGCCTCCGCCAAAGCGACGCCGACGAAGATCCCCGCCATCGGCAAGAGGAACGGCATGACGTCGCTCAAGGCCTCGACCTTCCGGCCGAACAGCCACGTCGCGGCCGACGCGAAGGCCAACACAGATGACCCGACGAGCAGCCACGGCAGCCGCATCGTCGGCAACACCGGCTCATCATTCGCCGCCTGGATCGCCTTCTTGTGGATCCACAGATAAGCGATGCCGATCACCGGCACGAGGACCGAGTGGGACCAGTTGTCGCCGTCCTGGCCGTAGATCGGGTTGGTCTTGTTCCAAAGCCGCTCGAGGTTGCGCCAATAGAGCGCGACCATCAGGCCCAGAACGATGCCGATGCAGGTCCAGGCGTGGGTCGAGAGGCCGAGGAAGCCTTCGTCCTCCCGCGTCGACGCGGAATGGCCGGCAGCGGTGTACGGGGTGGTAGACATGCAGCGGGTTCAATAGGGGCGGCGGCGTGGCGACCGTTAAGACGTCGGGGCGACCATCATAACGCACGGCGGCGTCGATCCTACTGGAGAATCGGACGCCGCCTAAAGGGTCCGGGTTCGGCGTGAGGCTCGGGAGCGTCTGCCGACCAGGAGGCTTGGGTTGTATCGAACCGACGCATGTGCCGGTTGAGCCGGTCGCAGCACCGACGTCGACCAGAGCGAGAGGTTCGTCTCGCATCTGGTAGGGACCACCGCGACCACCGCGACCACGTGCTCACGCCGCGACCGCGGAAGGTGCGTGCACGTGTGGCTTGACCTGCTCGACAATCGCCTTGAAGCCCTCGGGATCGGCAATCGCGATCTCGCTGAGCATCTTGCGGTTCAAGTCGATGCCCGCCGCCTGCAGGGCCGGAATAAATCGGCTGTAGCTGATCTCGAACGGCGTGAGGGCCGCGTTGAGCCGGGTGATCCACAGCGAGCGGTAAAGCCGCTTCTTCTGCTTGCGGTGAGCCGTCGCGTAGGCACCGGCCTTACGAACGGCATCCTTAGCGATGCGGTAGTTCTTGCTTCGCGGGCCGACGAAACCGCGGGCCTGCTTGAGAATCCGTTTGCGTTTGCGGGCCTGTTTGACGCCGCCCTTGACGCGGGGCATGGGGTAGTCCTTTGAGTAGAGGGGTCCAGGGGCACGCCGCGACCGCGGTCACGGGGCTTGGCCGGGCCGACGCCGTGTCAGCCGCTTGGCAGGGACGCGACGGGCGCGTCCAGAATCGTGGGGCTAGGCCTGCTCGTCCGTCTTGGCGGCGGCGACCTGGCGGTCGTGGGCCTTGCGAATCGGGTTCTTGCCGGCGACGCCCATCGCGACTCGAAGCGGCTTGGAGTGACCTTCGCTGAGCACGGCGGGCCGGCACAGGGCCCGCATCTTGTCGCCGCTTCGGCCGCTGAGCAGGTGGCGGCGCTTGGTCCGCTGGTGCTTGAGCTTACCGGTGCCGGTCACCTTGAAACGCTGCAGGACACTCTTGCGGGGCTTGAACTTGTAGGCCATATCAGTCGGGTGGAACGCCGTTGCTCGACGAGTCGGGCGGAGAGGGTAGGCGCCCTCGGAGCTCATCGGCCACTTGAGGGTCCAGACGCTCGGGTTCGTCCGGAGCAAAGGCATTGTTCAGGTCCAGGGCGATGCGGATCTGCTCGTAGGCCTCCGGGCCATCGTCGAGCAGCTCCGCGAGCCGGAGGCGGAGGCGAAGCTCCTTTGGATTCAAGTCGATGGCGGTCCGAAGATGTTCAGCAGCATCGTCAAGCCGCCCTGCAGCTTCGGCGAGTGCGGCTTGGCGAAGGATCGCCTTGCTATCGGGCCAACGTGTCGACCCGCCCGCGTACGCGGCATCGGCTGACGACGCCTGACCCGCCATGACAAGGACGTCCCCGCGGCGAACGTAATAATCGGCATTAAAGACCGGCGCCTGGTCCGCGGCGAGGGCAAAACTTCGTTCCGCCTGCTCGAAACGGCTCTGCTGGACGAACCGGTCGCCCTCCGAAGCGGCCCGCTCGGCGAGGATCGTCGGCAACGCTGCAAAAACCGCAAAGCCGATCGACGCCGTCGTGACGATCGCGAGGACGATGCCGTGCCACAGCCGGGAGCTGCGGTCACTATCCGCTTCGACGCCCGGTCCGCGGGCAACAGACCTGCGGCTGAGAGGCCCAAAGATCAGCACGGCTCCGAACAGCACCGCGGGCGAGAAGAGGACTATGTCGATCATCGAGTGGACCAGCAACGCTCCCAACGCCGCCAACCCCGCTGCGAGGAGGAACGGCCCCGGCGTGTCGTCCACTTCCTCCAGGTCGACCGACTTTGCCGTCGCCAGCAGAACCGTCGCGACCATAACGAGCCCCGTTACGGCGGCCTGCATCAGCTCGAGCACGACGTATCCGACGTCGGCTGCAAAGTCGACGGTCGCCACCACCGGCACCACGGCAGCGAGGACCGCCGGCATCACGGCCCCTCTCGCCCCGCCGGAAGCCGGCGTTCCTTCGGCGACAGGACTCTGCAAGACGTCCCGGGCCGTCAGGACGATCCACGCGACCATCAAGCCGAAGCCGACGAGGCCGAGTTCCGACAGTGGCCGCAGAAGGAGGTTGTGAGCGTCTTTGACCTCCTCCGCCGCCTGCGGCAGCCGGTGCAGCAGATAGGCATCGCCGAAGCTCGCGAACCCGACGCCGAGGATCGGCTGATCCAGCCAGACCCCGATCGCCCCGAGCCAGTAGTAAAGCCGGAACTGGAGCGACACGTGCGGCATCTGCCCCGTCGTTGCTCCAAGCAGAAACAACGCCCCTGTGCCGAGCAGAACACACAGCACCGCGACGACCGCCAGCGTCTGGGGTCGTCGCAGCCTCGCCCGCAGCGGCCAGAGGACGACCAGGGCCAGACCCGCCAGCACGATCGCCGCCATCGCCGCCCTGCCGGCGGTGCGGACGAGCAGCCACGTCGCCGGCGGCACCAGCAGCAGCAGAATTGTCGCCAATTTCGTCGGATCGCGAAGCATCGCGGCGGTCACGGCGACCGCGACCAGCACCAGGCCGCCGATCAGCCACGGCCAGCTCGATGACGTCCCGCCGACCGCGGTGGCCAGGCTTCCGAGGGCAACCAGGCCCGCGACGATGCCGCCGTGCGACCACGGCGGGCAATCCTTCCGCAGCGACGACCAGGCGAGGCCGAGCGTCACGAGCAGCATCGATCCCAACGCCGCCGCATAGCTGTTGACGCTGCCGGTGAAGCCGCTGAACTCGCCACGGGTGACCCGGCCCAGAAACTGCGTCGCGGCGAAGCTGCCCGGCTCAAAGCCGCGGTCGCGGAGCAGGTCGTCGCCGCCGTCTTCGATGAGCCGGAGCGTGTCGGGCAGCTCCATCCCGACGTAGTAGAGCCCAGCCAGCACGTTTGCGGCCAAGACGCCCGCGGCGAGTCCGAAGCAGAGTCGGACGTCCGCCCAGGAGCGGCACGTGATCGCCAGCGTCCACGCCAACGCCGCGGCCGCGATCCAGCCGCTGCCCTCGACCAACGCCGCCCACGGATCGCCTGCCCAGAGGCAACTCAGCGTCGCCCAAATCGCGAAGGCGACCAGCGCCACGAGCGACGACGGCGTCCTCGTCGCCTCATCCGGCCTTAAGGTACGAGCCAGCAACGCCAGCACCAGCGGCACGAGGCAAAGGACGTCCAGCGTCAAGCTCACCGCCGGCCCCGCGTACCTCGCAGGAGGAAACTCCCCCGGCACCAGCGGCAGCACCGGCGTCACATCGCGAACGAAGGTCAGCGTGATCGCACGACCGGCGGCGAGTCCCGCGGCGAGGAGGAAGGCGATCCGTTGGAGCGTGGCGTGGTTGCGATCTTCTGGAAAAACCACGGGGTCCCACTCTACCCCGCAAAGCTCATGCACCCCGACCGCTCTTCGCGGTGATCGTGTTCCCCCCGCGCTCCAGCAGCAGAATCACGCCGAGAATTAAGCCCGTCTGCCCGAAAATGAGCCACGCGGCCAGCGGCGACTCGACGAGGGGCAACAGCAGGGCCGCCACGCCGGTCGCGGCGGTGATGAGCCAGATGCACAGCACCGCCGTCCGCTTCGTCATGCCGCGGGCGACGAGGCGGTGGCTGAAGTGGTTCGTGTCGCCGACGAATGGGCTCAGGCCACGACTAAGGCGGATCACGCTCACGACTGTCATGTCGTACAGCGGCACCGCCAGGACGATCAGCGGCGCGAAGACCCCGTACCACCCGCCGGCGAGCGACTCGCCCGGCTGCAGGTAGGTCGTCCGGACGGTCATGACGCCCAGCACCAGGCCGACGAAGAGGGAGCCCGAGTCGCCCATGAAGATGCGGGCCGGTCCGCCGCGGGGTGGGAAGTTCCAGACGAGGAAGCCGACGCACGCCCCAACGAACAGGGCCAGCGTCGCCGGCACGAAGACCTGCCCCGCCAGCACGCTCGTCACCATCAGCACGAGCCCACAGATCGCCGCCACCCCGCCGGCGAGACCGTCCATGTTGTCGAGGAAGTTCAGCGCGTTCGTCACCCCCGCGATCCACAGCACCGTCACGACCACGCTCGGCACGAGGCCCATCACCGTCAGCAGTCGCACCTCCGGAAACGGCAGCACGAGGGCGACGGTCAGACCGAGCTGAACGCCAAGCTTGACGAACGGCCCGAGCGGCCGGCGGTCGTCGATGAGGCCCAGCAGGTACATGCCGAAGCCGACGGCGAGGAAGGTAGCGATGAGTGGAAGTTGTTCGATGACTCCCGCCATGAGGTAGCGGTCGACTTCGAAGCCCGGGAAAGTCTTAACCGCACGTGGGATTACCACCACACTGCCATCGTGCTGCTCCAGTTCCGTCCCAACTGGAAATCGATCGAGCGGAAGCAGCATGAAGTCGAGGGCGACTACCAGAGCCATCGCCAGCGTGATCGGCACCGCCACGCCGAGGAAGATGCCGGTGCCGCCGCCCAGCGGCCGGGCGTCGTCGTGAATCTTGCGGTGCCCCGGCTTGTCGACCAGCCCGATCTTCGGGGCAAACCCAATCATCCACCGCGTCGCGACCAAGCTCACGACCAGCCCCGCGACGAACAACACACCCAGGATCGTGACCAGCAGGGTTGGTGACACGCTCGACTCTACCGCGTCTTCTCCCATCCCACCGGAGCGGCGTCGCTTGCGACGCGTTTCAAACGGAAGCGCTTCCCAACAGGTGGATCATTCTTCAAACCCGTCGCAAGCAACACCGCTCCAACCCATCAGTCCCACGAAACGACCTTACTCTTCATCAAGTCGGAACAGCTTCTCGACCGCGTGCCGGTACGTCGCGTGACGCTCGGGATCGGGCATGTCCCGCAGGCTCGATACCGGAGCGTGCAGCAGCTTGTTGACGAGTCGACGCGCCATCTCCTCGCTGGCGGCGGCGACCTGGTCTTTGTCTCCTTCGCTCATCGACTCCGGCAGCTTGCCGCGGAAACGTTCCAACTCCCCTTCCGCCGCCGCGTGGCCCTGCTGGTACAAGCGGTCGATCATCGGGCCCAGTTGCCGGCCCTGCTGCCAGCTGATGAATCGCTGCACGTGCTCTTCCACCATCCGCTCCGCCACCGTCAACTCGCTACGACGCCCGCCCGCCGCCGTCTCCGCCGCAGCCTGAAGGTCGTCCAGGTCGTACAGATGCACATTGGCCACCCGCGACACCGCCGCGTCGACGTCCCGCGGCAGAGCGAGGTCGATGATGAACAGCGGCCGGTCCTCGCGACCTCGCATCGCGGCTCGAACGACTGCTTCGCTGACGATCGGCCTCGTGCTGCCGGTGCCGCAGACGATCAGATCCGCCTCGCCCAACCGCATCGGCAGGAGCTCGAGCAAACCACCGTCACCGCCGAAGTCTGCTGCGAATCGTGCCGCCTTCTCCGCATCACGACCCAGCACCGCCACGCCCGCCGGTCGGCCCGACGGTGCCCGGCTGTGGAAGTGCCGCAGGAGCAAGCGATTCATCTTCCCCGTGCCGATGCATAGGAGCTTTTTACCGCCGAGCGAGCCGAGGACGTCCTCCGCATGCGATGCCGCCGTCTCCGCGACGCCGCTGCGGATCGCCGCCAAGCCGGCTTCGGCCCGCACCTCGCGACCGACCTTGATCGCCCGCTGGAACAACCCGTGCAGCCGCCTGCCCACCGTTCCGTGAGTCCGGGCCGCCTCGTAAGCCCGCCGGACCTGCCCTAGCACCTGCGACTCGCCCGGCACCATTGAATCAAGCGATGCCGACACGCGGAACAGGTGTCGCACCGCCTCGGGCCCGCTTTGGACGAAGACGTGCTCGGGGGCCAAGCCTGTCGCGTCGCACCCTGCCAGAAGCGCCGCCCGGGCGTCGCCGGGCTCGCCCGAGACGTAGGCCTCAGTCCGATTGCAGGTGCTAACGACGACTACTTCCTCGCACCCGCCGACGCCTCTGGCGGTGTCGAGACGAGCCGGCAAGGCGGCGGCGGTGCATGCGACGCGTTCGCGCACATCGAGTGCGGCCGTTCGATAGCTGATGCCGGCGACGTGAATCCGGTTCAAGCGTGGTCCTCCCTGATGACCGGCTGATTGTCATGAATGACCGGCTGATTATCTTGAACGACCGGCTGACCGTCTAGAACGACCGGCTGAGAGTGGCACGTCCCGCGCGGCATGGAGGGCACGGTAGGTCGCCGCTGTGACAAGTGGCCGCTTTCACCGTTTGCGAGACGTGCGGCACGATGCCACAAGCCGCGTCTCAACAAGGCGACCAGCTTCAGACGAAGGAGTCGAGCAACGTCCCGCGAGTTGGTTGTGGCGTCTGATAAAGCCGGGCCAGATCGGCGGCGGGCACTTCCGGCGCCGTCGGCGTCTCAACCGGGCGGTTCCAAACCTTCTCCCGCAGCAGCGTCTGCCACGGAGCCGGCAATGGAGCGGCAGGTGGCGGACAAGGCACCGGCAACGCGTCGAGCGGGGGAAGAACGTTCGCTTCGCCACCGGAACAGGCCTGGCACACGTCGATCACCTGTAACGGTTGCGACCGAAGCTGCAGGGCCGGTTGTGACGCCTGCAGGGGCTGCTGCGACTCTAGATCCGGCGTCGGCCCTCGTTGGACCACCTGGGCCGGAGGCGCGATTGCTCCGCGGATGGAGCGAACCAACTGAAGGTCGAGCGAAGCGACGAGAAGCGGGGCCAGGCGATCGAGCGACATGGCCCGACCCGTCTCAAGCGGCATGCGTCCGTGGCCGATGACCGGTTACAGCACTCTGAGCAGGGTCATGGCAGTTCGTTTGTGCCGGTTACTGCCGTCGGGCAACGCTCGGCCTGTTTCCTGTCGGTGAACGGCATCCCCCGTCGTGGTGACCGAAACCTTCGAGCTTGATGTGAGTACAACGGGTATCTGCACGACTCGTTGATGGCTGAACCCGAGGCTGCGCATTTCGTGTGGAAAAGACTGTTGCCTTGATCCGGTCTGTGCCGATGAACGTAACAGCAACGGCATGAAAGGACGCTCAACAAGCCGCTGCCGAGCAACGCTCACCTGCTCTTGATCCGATAACAACCAATTGCTCAACCTTGATTGACCTGATGCTCGAATCGCTTATGATAACTTGGGCAAGATAAAACGGCTCCGCGGCCACGACAGCCGCCGCGTGACGAGCCGATGACGGCGCATTTTCTCCCCTCCGGAAGGCACCGCCCTAACAGGCGGTGTCTTCTCTTTGGGCTCAGCCCGGCTGTATTGGCTCAGCCCGGCCTCAATTGAAGTCCCGACCCGCCAACACGTGCACGTGCAGGTGAAACACCGTCTGCCCCGCGCCGGCTCCGGTGTTGATCGCGATGCGAAAGTCCTCATGCCCCGCCTCGCGGGCCAGCTTCGCAGCCACTGTCAGCAGATGCCCAAGCAACGGCTCGTCCGTCGGCTCAGCGTGGGCGAGGCTGACGATCGGCTTCTTCGGCACGACCAGCAGGTGAAATGGCGCTTGCGGGTCGATGTCCTCAAAGGCGATGCACTGCTCGTCCTCGTGCCGGACGTCTGCCGGGATCTGGCGGGCGATGATCTTCTGGAACAGCGTCGGCTCGGCTTCGTTAGACATGACCAGATCGTCCCCCCTGTGGACCGACTCGGGCAACGCCTAAGTCTCGGGCAACGCCTAAGCTGGCGGGTTCATGGACAGCAAGTTCGGCAAAGTGGTTCTCGTGCTGGTGGGCGTGGTGCTGATGATCACCTTCCTGCTGCCGGCCGGTGTCAGTCAGTTCGCCGGGGCCCAGGGCGACTACGGGACCGTTGGCGGCGAGGAGGTCTCCATCGAGCAAACCCGCTCCGCCCAAGCAATGTACCAGCTGGCCAGCCGGGTCCAGATCCCCATCGGCGGACAGGCCGTGCCGTTGCCCGTGCTGGCCTTGGCCGGCCCGGAGCTGCAGCAGGCGGCTCAGATCGCCCAGGTCTTCGGCCCCGAGCAGGCAGCGGTTTATTCACAGCAGGTTCTCGCCGACGCCCGAGCCCGGCTTGACCGCGTGGCGGGCGACGAACTGAGCCTCTACCTCCTGCTCCGCGAAGCGAGCACCGTCTACGACACGCCCCTCCAGCAGGTCGAGCAGCAACTTAACGAGGGCGCGCTCGTCGTCTTCCCTGCCGACGATGTGAGCCCGTCGCGTGTCGTTGCCTTTGACGACATTCCCGGCGACCGCATTCGGGCCGACATCCTGCGATCGAGCAAGGCCTTCTTCGACCTTGCCTCCGCCGCACGGGCTCACGGCAACGTCTTGAAGGTCAGCCGCCCCGTCGCCGAGCAGACCGTCGCCGCCGGGCAGCAGCAGTACACGCTGGAAGTGCTGCCCTTCTTCATCGACGACCTCATCGCAAGCGTCTCGGAGCCGACGGATGAGGAAGTCGCCGAACTTTACGAGCAGTTTGCCGAAACCGCACCCGGTTCCTTCTCGCCGGACAACCCGTTCGGCTTCGGCTACCGCCTCCCGAACCGCGTTCGGCTCGAGTACGTCAAGCTGCCCCGCGACGACGTGGAGTCGGGCGTCATCGATGAGCTTCTCGACATGACGCTCGCCCAACGCGAACGCGAGTTCTTCGGCTACTTCAACGACAACCGCAGTCGCTTCGATCCGCCGACGACCCAGCCGGCTACACGACCCGCTCCCTCGACCCGGCCCAGCGACGCTGCCGAGGGCGTCGACCGGCTCATGGCCGACGCGGCCGACGTCCGCAGCTTCCTCAATGCCGAAGCCGCGACGCTCGACGGCGACGACCTGGTGCTTTGGAACCACTACGTGGCCGAGCACGATGACGTCGTCGAGGCGGTGATCGAGCAGCGGACCGACGAAACGCTCGATGACGCGGTCGAGCGGCTTCGCGACCAGATGACTGCCGACTTCCGAACGAGTCGCACAGCGGACGACGATGCCGACCTGCCGGTCCGTCGAAGCGATTACATGGCGAACCTCGCGTCGACCATCGCGGATGAGACGGGCGTGACGGTTGAGGTCGCGCAGGACGTGCGAGAGGGCGAAGTTCCTGTCGCGTCACTGGCCAGCCCCGAGATGGTCGGCGAGATTGCCGAGGCAACGACCGCGGCGGGCGACCCGTTCGTTCGGCCGGTGCCGTTCCCGACGGTGGTCGCCGAGCTGACGCTGCCGCTGTTGCGAAACGAGGAGGCCCGCAGCCAGGCGTTGCAGAGTGGATTCCCGCTCGAGCCCTACCGGGCTGGGCCGCCGGTGGAAAATGAGGCTGGTGACCGCTTCGTCTTTCGCCTGACCGACGCACTGCCGGCCTCGGCACCGGACGGGGTCGAAGCGGTTCGCGGTGATGTCGAGAGTGACGTGATTCGCATGAAGGCGATGGAACAGGCCGCCCAAGCCGCTGCCGCTGCGTTGTCTACCGACGACTTCGCCGCCGAAGCCGAACGCCTCGGCCCATTTCAGCCGCAACAGGGACCGACGCAAGCCAATGTGGAATCCGCAGGTCTGCCCGCACCGATGAGCCGCCCTGCCACCGCCGCGCTCACCAGCGGGATCGTCCGACTCGCCGGCGAGGAAAGCCGATCCGGCGTCATTGAGATTCCCGACGGCGGCTACGCACTGGCCACCCGAATCATCGACATAACGCCGGATTACACCAGCAACGCCGCCCTCGCCCGCCTCGTCGTCACCGCTCGCGACCGCCTTTCCTCCGCTGCGTTGGGCGATGCGTCGATTCAGGACGACTTCTTCGACCCGACGTCCATCGAGCGTCGCACCGGCTTCGAGCCCAACCGCGCCCTCCAACGCCGCCGCCAAGCCGACGCCGAAGAGGAGTAGAGCCGCCATAGACGCCCCGCCACAACCGGCCTAGCCTGCCCTCCGCTTAATGCCATTGCCCCGATAGCTCAATTGGCAGAGCAGCTGACTCTTAATCAGCGGGTTGAAGGTTCGAGTCCTTCTCGGGGCATAAGGGAATATCGCGGAAAACGCCCCGGCCCACGCCGGGGCGTTTCGCGTCTGGGGCCACGCGGGGGCCACGGCTGGACGTCATTGGCGTCCCTTCATACGCTGCATCAGCTCGCGGCGAAGGCGGTCGTTGTCGGTGCGGCTGACGATGTCACTGCGATCGACCATGACGACTTCCGGAACCCGCTCGCGACGCATCGACGGAGGGTCGGCCACGCCTGCCCCCTGCCGGGCGGCCGTTCGCTGCTGCTGTGCCGTCGACTCCGCGACGGCATCGCCAAAGCTGGCGGGGGCTTGGCCGACGACGCCGCCGACGTTGAAGGCGGGCTGCGGGAGCACGGGCGGGCCGTAGAGCCTGCCACTGGACATGGCCGCGGCAACGCCGCCCAGGGCGTCGGGAGCGATGATCTGGCGGCCGACGTCCCGGAACCGCTCCGCCGCGGGCCGGGCCTGACGAGCGACGTCGTTGATCCGTGTCCGCACGGCCTTGCCCGTCGAGGCGAGCCTCGCGTCGAGGGCCTGCGATGCTTCTGCCAGCCGTCCGCTGCCGAGCAGGGCACTGACGGGGCCGAGTACGCGGGAGGCGTTGCGGCGGATGACGAACGAGCCGGCTTTGACCCGCGACTGCACGCGGTCGCTGTTGGGGCCGCTGTCGTCGGGCACGAACAGCGTGCTGCCGGCCGTGACGCCGGGTTGGCCCGGACGCTTGGGCTTGCCGCGGAGAAGGCGTGCGAGCTTGGCTAGGCCGCTGGGCTCGTCGGCACGATTGGCTGACTGCAACAACTCGCCGCCAAGCGAAGCCGTCGCTGCCGGTGGCAGGACGGCCTCGCCGGGCGTGAGCCTCACGAGCGGGTCGCGGCTTTGCCCCTGCGGCGAGCGCTTGCCGCTGGCATCGATGAGGCCGCCGGTGTTGGCTTCCGCGTCGGGCACCTCGCCGCCGCTGTTGAACAGCAGGCCACCAATACCGCCGACAGCACTCTTAATCGCCTTCAGCAGCAGGGCCTGGGCGATCATCCGAGCGACGTCGACCGCGAACTGGCGGGCGAAGTCGCCGAACGCTTGTGCGGCCGTCTTGCTGCCCTCGGCGATGGCGGTGAAGGCATCCGTCAGGCCGCTCGCCGCAAGCTCTTCGCTGCTCTCGCGGACGTCGGTGCCGATCTCGGCGAAGCTTTTTGGGCCGTTTGGGTCTTCGACTTCCGGCTCTTCCTCAAGCTCGGCCTCGATCTTCGCCGCCTTCGACAGCAAGTTGGCTCGCAGCCGTGGGTCATCCGTCGTCTCCGCGAGCTGGATGAGCCGGTCCCGGACCTTCTTGACGGCCTCCTCGTACGCGTCGAACGCCTTGACGGTCGCGTCGGCCGCTTCGTCCTGGGTGAGGGCACCGGTCCTGACGAGGTCAGAAAGCTCCGCAACCGTTGTCTTTCGCTTTTGCAATGCCGCATTCAGGTCGGCTTCCGCCGACGTCTGCGCCTGCGTGACCTTCGACGCTTCCGACTGTGCCTTGGCCTGCCGCTTGAAGCCGGCGATGAAGTCAATGAAGCCGAGCGACGCGGCAGCCGCCTCGACGTCGGCGACGAGCTGCTGCACGCCGGCAACGGCCACGTTCTTCGCGTCGACGATGAAGTCGCTGATGCGTTGCTTGATTGCATCCTGCTGTTCGCGTGCGATGCGGAACCCTTCTGCCCGCCGGCCGATCTCATCGACGACGAGGTCGAAGGCGAGGTTGAGGTCGTCCAGGACGATCTTCGCCGCCTTGATCGGATCGAACCGTGCCAGGACGTTCTTGACGAGCGTCGGGCCGATGTCGATGGCCGCTGACGTCGCGTCGGCACCTTGCTTGAAGCCGCGGCCAAATGCCACGCCCGCATCCACGCCGCCACCGAGCGCCTGCCCCTTGATCTCGTCGAGTTTCTTGGTGAGCAGCACGCCCTGCAGCGCGGCACCGCCAAAGTCGTTCCTGGCGATGTTCTGGCCGATGCGGCCGGCGATGACTGCGGCTTCCGCCACGGTCGTTACCGCCTTCGCCAGCGACTCGACGGCCGAGCGGATGACGGCCGTGACGCCGCTGAAGATGCCCACAGCCGTTGATGCGAAGCGTCTGAACGCGGTCAGCATCCCGACGAGCAGGACGTCGAGCGCGACCGCCACCGGCCCGGCGATGGCATTGAAGCCAGCCGTGACGCCGCTGCCGATGACGTTGAGGATCGTCGTCAGGACGACGTAGAACTTCCGCAGTTGCTTGGCGATGGCTTCGACGCCTTGCCGCGTCACGTCAACGGCCAGCTCGACGGTGGCCCGCATGAAGTCGCCGGCCCGCGCACTGAAGCCGCGGACCTGGACGAGGCTGCCGTCGAAGAGCTGGACGATGAAGCCGGCGTAGGCCCGGGCCGCCTGCTCGAGCAGATCGAGACCGGGGATCTGCCGCAGGATCCGCCCGATGCCGCTGGCGACGTCGCGGAGCGTCCGCAGCGCTGTCTTCAGGTAGTCGGCGTAGGCCCATGCCCCGTCGCCGATCTTGTTGAGCCCGCCGTCAAGTCCGGCCAGCCGCAGCACGACGTCGCGGGTGAAGTCGACGACGCGTTTCAGGACGTCGAGCGTGCCTTGGCCGATGGCCGTGGCGGATTCGACGGCGTTCATGAGCAGCGTGATCTTCTTGCCGAGACCTTCTGCGGCGGCGTCCGACTCCTGGGTCAGCGCGATGTTCTCGGCGAAGCCCGTTCGGCTCGTCTCCAAAGAGCGGTTCAACAGGTCGATGTTGCCCGCCAGCGTGGGGATGACGCGCAGGTTCTCTTCGCCGCTGAGGCCGAGCCGTTCCAGCGTGGAAGTGACGTCGCCGCCGGCTTCCTTCAGCCGGTCTAGGCCGGCGAGGAACGCGGTCGTGGCACCGACGCGGTCCTGGGCGAACAGGTCACCGAACGCTTCGCTCGTCGTGCCGGCGATGCTGGCCAGCTCTTCGAGGTTGTCGCCGCCGTCGCGGACGGCACCGTCGATGCTGCGGAGCAGGCGGCCGACGGACGACCCGGCCAGCTCTGCGTTGACGCCCACCGCTGCCAGTGCAGCGCCGAATCCGGCGGCGTCGGCCGACGTGAGGTTGAACGTGCTGGCCGCCTGGGCGACGGATTGAGCCGTGTTGGCGATCTCCCGCTCGGTCGCGGCCGTGCTGTTGCCGAGGGCGACGAGGGCGGAGGCGAGACGGTCGACGTTGCCGGTCGGCTCCTTCGTGACCGTCAACAGCCTTGCCAGCGTCGTCGCGGCCTCGTCGCCCTGAAGATCGGATGCACCGCCGAGCTTGGCGACCGTCTCCGTGAACTTGGCGATGTTCGCCGCGCCGGTCACGCCGAGCTGCCCGGCGGCCTGGCCGATCTCCAAGAGCTCGCCGGTGGCGACCGGGACGCGGAGCGACACGCCGCGGATGGCTTGGCCGAGCTTCTGTAGCTCTTCGCCGGCGATGCCGGATGTCTTACCGACGCCGATGAGCCCGGCCTCGAAGTCGATCGCCCCGCGTACCTTGCCGAGCGCCAGGTCGAGCCCGGCGGTGGCTGCCTTCACCGTCGCAAACGCCGCGATGAGTGGGCCGATGCTTTCGGCGGCACCGACGCCAAAGCTCCGCATCTTGCGGCTGATGCCGCTGAGGCCGCGCGTCAGCTCGTCCTTCAGGTCGAGGGCGACGGTGATCTTTTCCGTGCGTGTGGCCAACGGGGCCTCCTGCCGCGGTGGCGGCGGTGAGCCCGTGGCGACCGACGTGGCATCGTCGGTGGCGGAAGGTCTGGTGCTGTCAGAAGGGGAAAGCCGGTCGTGGTTCGTCCGGCTCTTCGTGCTCGATTGTGTCGCCGGCGAGCTGGCGAAGGTGGGCTTGAAACGCCTTGCCGGCGTCACGGTCAAACATGCCGCAGAGCATCAGGCTGTGCTCGGCAAGCTCGGCGGCCCGGCGCCGCTTTATCGCCGCGAGCCACTTGAAGGGCCGGGGGAACGGGCTCGCCTCGACGGTGGTGACGGCAAAGCCACTGGCGACGAGAGCGACGACGAGGTCATCCAGATAGGCGTCGTCGACTACGCCGCCGCCGCCGGCTCGTCCTTCGGCAGCAGCGTCGTCAGCTCCTCGGCCACGAAAGGGAGCAGCACGTCCTTGACGTTCTGAAACTGGAAGACGCCCCACGCCAGCAGGACGCGGACGCCCTCGGCCGCCGTGTGCCGATCGGGGTCCAACGCCGGCACGATCGAGCCCTCAGCGAGCTTCGACGCCTCGGCAAAGGTGGCCGGGTCGGTGAGCAGGCCCATGACGGCGGCGGCCGGGGCACCCGGATCGTCGCTCGTAATCTTGGCGACCAGTGGGGCCGCACGCGGCTGAAGGAACGCGATGAGCTCAGCGAGCCGACCGAAGGGAACGGGGGCGAGGGTGAACGTCTCGCCGCTGGGCAGGGTGACGGTGCGGGTTAGGTCGAATGTTTCTTCAGGCATCGGGGTCAATCTCCATGTGGAAGGAAGGGCTCGCCTCGTCGGCGGCCGGTGAAGGTTCGGGGTACTCGGACGCCGGGGGCTCAGGCTCGCGTCTTGCGATCGTGAGGTCGTACTGCTCGGCCAACTTGGCGGCGACGAGGTCGACGAGTCGTTCGGCGATGCCGTCGAGCTGCTGTTGCACGACAGCGTCGGCACGACGACGGAAGTCGGCGTACGTGCCGTCGGATTCTTTGGCGATGGTGGCGACGTTCTTCATCGGGCTAGTTCTGGAAACCCCGCCGCCGTCTTTCGACGACGGCAGGGCGGCTGATAACACACAACGCGCGTGGCCGGGGATGCGGGGCGGACGCGTGGCCGCACTGGTGCCCTTCGATGGCTCTTCCGGCTTACCTCGGGCAGAAGCCGCTATGGCCCCATCGGTACGTTCTGGCGTCGCTGGCGGTCCTCGATCCTCATGGCCGCGACGTAGGTTGCCTCATTGAACCAGGCCGACTGCTCGGCTGGCGTCATCGCCGCCCACGCCTTGCCGTAGCCGTCCGCTAGGTCCGTCGCTTGTGTCGTCGATGATGGCTCGGAACTCATGGCCGTCCGTCGCGTGCGGTCGAAGTCGCTGGCGAAGGTCGCCTCATTGAGCCACTGGCGCTTCTCTGAATCAGGCAGGCGCTGCCACGCCTCAGCGGCGGTGGCGGGTGGAGACGCGGCGGATTGAGTCGGTGTCGGCATGGGCGGTGGTGAGGTCGGTGTCGTGGTTGCCTTGGCCGCTGGCGGCGGCGATGAAGCGGAAGGTCGGGCGGGCGATGGTGGTGCCGATGTCGCTGCCGCTGGCCGCCACTCCTCGTGGAGCGTCCTGCCGCCGTACCCGCCGGCCTGCACGGCTCGCGGCAATGGTGCCGACGATGGATCAGACGAGCCGGCGGCCTTCAGGATCAGGTCGCCAAGGTAGGCCGTGCGGCCGTTGCTGAAGTCGGCGGTGACGCGTTCCAGCATGCCGATCACGTTTGCGTCGTAGACGCTGCGGGGGCCGGCACCGGTCGGTCGATTGGCACGCGCTGCGTCAAGGCAACGCTGGCCGTAGGTCTTCGCCCTCGACTGCTCGTCGCTGCTGAGCCGGCGGTAGCCGACCGGGAGGGAGTTGCTGTCGGCACTGCTCATACTGCGCCTCCTGCCAGCATGAACTTCTCGACGGCGGCTTGCTTCGCGTCCGGCTTCGGCTCGGCGAGCACGCGGCGGAAGTCGGCCAGCGGAAGGTCAGGGTGCGGGAAGAAAGTTGTGCGTTCCGGGTTGAGCTGCCGGCGGCGGATCAGGTCGATCGCCTCGTCGGGCCGCAGCTTGTCGATGCCTACGACGGACGCGGGACCGGCGGCGATCAGGATCGGCCGCGTGCCGCGCTTCGCCTTGCGGGCCTGCTGCATGAAGGCGTCCAGCCAATCTGCCGTTTGACCCGCAAGCGGGATCATGTCGTGATCGTCGAGCACTTCGTTCGCATTCAGCATCATGCCGTCCGTGCCGCTCTTCCGGCCCGTGACGACCTCGATGAAGTAGCCTGCGGAGAACGCCGTCACGCGGTCGCCGCTGGCGGCCTCGACGCCCTTCGTCTCGTACTGCGCGTGGTCGAACGACACACCCCGCAGCCGACGCCGGCGTTCGAGGTCGGCACGCTCGGACTCAAGAAACGGAGCTGGATCGTCCAGGCCGAGCAGTCGCCAGTACGGGCCGCGTAGGTCAGCCGCCAGTCGACGAGCCGCGGCGACCGCTTCGGCGTGTTCGCGGTCGAGGGCGTCGGCCTTGTTCTTCTTGGCTTTGCCCTCGTCGTCCCGCGACTGGATCGTCTCGCGTCGGGCACGCTCGGCGGCTTCCTCGGCGAGACGTGCCGTCTCTTCGGCGAACGACTCGGCATCGTGGCGAGCGGCGTCAGCTTGCTTTGCCAGCTCACCCGCCTTCGGCCCCGTCTTGGAGTCGGCCATAAACCGGCGTACGAGCGTCACGTCCGCGAGCACCTGAGCGTCGTCTTTCTTGAGCAGGTCGAGCACGGCGGCAAAGCGATCGCTGTCACTTTTCGTCAGCGGGGCGGCAGCCGACTTCCTGACGAGGTCGAGGTAGTCGGCTTCAGCGGCGGCACGCTCAGCCGCTTCGCGGTCGCGAGCGTCGCGGCGGGCGTCGAGGATGTTTTCAATCGTGGTTGCCATGGGCGTTTCGGGTTGCGGGTCGAGGTGGCTTCCGCCTTCGGTGAAGCACGTTGTACTGACCGCTGGGGAAGACAATTCAGTCAGTAGAAGGTGCGATCCAATTGATCTTGAAACGATGTCCGCACGGGCAATTCGTGTAGCGGATGCGGCCGCCGTCATAGCGGTTTGTGCCGTAGGTGACGAGCTCGTCCCAGCACCCGCACTTGCTGCAAGCCGGCGCGGTGGCATAAACGGTCTCGTACCTACCCTGCGGCGTCGCCGGTGGTACGGGAGCCATATCGTCCCAGTCACCGTCGTCTTCCACGGCGGCGGCAAGGGCCTTCAGCTTCGCCTCGTGCAGCGACGCAAACTCTTCTGGTGTAACAGCCTGACGATCATCCATGGTGTCTCCTGCCGCTTCGGCGGCGAGTAGTGAAGACGCCCGTGGCGGCCGGATCGTGGCCCGGTGGCTGAAGGTCGACGTGAAGTAGAAACGCGGAAACGAGCGTTTTCCGCTGAATTGTGGCAGATTTGCCGCCCTAAGGCCGTTGCTGTCGTAGAGTTAACCCAGTTCCACGCACGAGGTTTACGCGCGAATACTGCCATGCTGCCTCCCCGCATGGCCAGGTCGGCTAGGTAGTACCTATGCCCCCGGGGGTGGCTGCTAGGGATCGAGCGGGTCACGCGGCCTCCCGTTGGTGAGGGTCGTCGAAGGTCGGGAGCGTGCCGCTGACAGGCTCGGCAGGCTCGCGGAAGCGCTGGCGTGGTGCGTCGAACTCAAGCGTCGCGAAGTCGCCCCGGACGCCATCGCGGGCCTTGGCAACGTGGATTTCCGCCAGCCCGTCGTGCTCGGCGGGATTGCTGCGGTAGTAGTCGCGGCGGAACGGGAACAGCACCACGTCTGCGTCCTGTTCGATTTGACCACTGTCCCTCAAGTCGCTCAGCTTCGGTGTTCTCTCGTCACGGGCGTCGGCCGCACGGTTGAGCTGAGCGACCTGGACCATCACTATTCCCAGGGACTTGGCGAGCCCCGTGAGGAACTTCGACACGCGGGTCATCTGCTCCGTGGCCGTGGTAGCATTGAGGTTGACGAGGCCGCTGTAGTCCACGACGACGAATCACACGCCGTCGCGGTGGACCGCCGACGAGACGGTCGCCGTGATCTGCTCGGGCGTCCGTGCGGTGTCGGACGCCCAGAGCTTGAGGTCGCGTAGCTCTTCGACCGCCCTGCCGAGTCGGGCGCGGTCGTCGGTGGTGATGGCGTCGCGACCACGGCGGAGACGGCCGGCACTGACGCCCGACCATGCCGCCAGTAGCTTGCGGGTCAGCAGCGTGCCGCGTTCCTCAAGTGACACGATGAGGGCGGGCACACCGGCGGTGGCCGCGTGCCACGCCAGCTGCCGGGCGAAGACGCTTTTGCCCATGCTCGGACGCCCACCGACGACGACGTTCTCTCCCAATTCAATGCCCCCGCCGAGCAGGTCGTCGAGCTCGGCAAACCCGGTGCCGACCATCGCCGGCCGTCGGCCGTTGTCGAGGTCATCGAGCAGGTCGGCGGCGATGTCGACGACGAGGCGGGACCGGCCGGTGGTGGTGCGTTTTTCGGCGGCATCGGCCACACGCGATGCCAGCCGTTGCAGCAGGTCGGTGCCCGACTCGACTAGTCCGTCCTGGGCATCGCGTTGAGCGTCGGTGGCGATCTGGATGACCTGCCGGCGGGCGGCGCGGTCGGCCACGATTTCGGCGTACCGCTCGGCGTGCATCGCCGAGCCGACGCTGGCGAGCACTTCGGTCAGGTAGATCGTTCCGCCGATCTCCTCCAGCACGTTCGCCCCCGCAAGTGACTCGCGGAGGAGCACGCTGTCGATCGGCTTGCCGCCTTCGTGAAGCCGGAGCAGGTGGTTGAACATGATCCGGTGATCATCGCTGAACAGGTCGATCGGGCGGACGATGTCCCGGACGCGCGCCCAGGTGGCGGCGACATCGGGGTCGTTGCCGAGCAGACAGAGCGAGCCGATCAACGCCATCTCGGCGTCGATCGAGTGAGGCGGCAGCTTGGCCGCAGGGTCGGTATTGGTGTCGGGCGGGAACATGTTGGAGGTGGTGGAGGTCGGCAGGAAGGCGAGGGCGGGCTACTGCGGGCCGCGCGGGCCGGCCCGTTGGACGCGGGCCAAGGCGGCACGTCGTCGCTCGTCGGGTGGTGGTTCGGCGGCGACGGGAAAGGTTGCGGTCGAGCTGCCGCCGCGGTTCTGATGGCGTTCCATCCAGTTGCGGAGGAACTTCGGCATGCCATTAGCAGTTTTCCGCTTGGTCGGGTTGTCGATGCACCAGCCGCGGGCCTTCTTGGCCTCGGCCGGCACGTCGACGCCGGGGAACTCCTCGGCCAGCCGGTCGACGTGCGATCGCACCAGCGGCCAGTCGGGCTTGCCTTTGCCGACGACCGGGATCGTCAGCAGGACCGGATCGTCGGGTTCATCAGGCTCGGCCGAATCTGGCGAAGCACCAGCCGCCGTCACCGGCTCGCGAGCGTCGGCGTCAGCCGACGACTCCGAGCTTTTCGCAGATGGGTGTTCCTCTGGGAGTTCTCTGGTAGTTCTGGGGGGTACATACGACCCGGGTTTCCGGGCGGAATCTACCCGGGTTTCTTGCTCAATTTGACCCGGGTTTCCTGTGCCCGGGCGGGATGTACCCGGGTTAGATGTACCCGGGTCAGATGTGCCCCTGTTTGGCAGTCGAGCGGGGGCGGCTTTGAGGGTCCGGCGGGACGTGTTGCAGCGTCCGCCGCCGACGTGGTCGGTCGTCAGCAAATTGGCCTCTTCGAGCTCCCGCAGAGCCCGGCGGACGCGCCGCTCGTCAGTCTGCAGCTCGTTGGCGAGCCGGGCCGTCGAGGGCCAGCAGGCACCGGTCTGGAGGTCGGCGTAGCTGAGCAACAGAATGCCGACGCGGTAGGCCATGACGCCAAGCCCGGGTGTGGTGGCGACGGCGCGTAGGCGACCGACGTGTTGCTGCAACGTGTTGTTGACGGCAGGCTCGGCCATTAGGCCGCCCCCTGACTAGGCAGGACGTGGACGATGCAACGGTCGTTGTCGACGACAAGACGCAGTGGCACATCCTGCCGTGCGAGCGTCGAGATGATGTTGCGGAGCGTCATCGACCGCACGCCGAAGGTGCGACCATCGCGGATCGCTCGAAGCAGATCCATCGCCATGCCGAGTTGCGATTCGGGCAGATCGGCAAGCGCAAAAGGGTTGATTTTCTGATGATTTTGGACTATCTTCATCGTTCCTCGTCGCTCGGGGAGTTGTCGGGCGGGTTCGAGCCGTCCGATACAAGAACTGCCCCCGCGGCTTCGGTCGCGGGGGCGTTTCAATTGGTCACGCGGCTGAGGCCGGCTTCTGCATCCGCTCGGCGCGAAATGCGAGAACATCTTTCAGAATGTAGCGGACCGTCCGTCCGATCCTGAAGCATGGCGGCAGCTCGCCGCTGCGCGTGGTCCGCCTCCACTTGATGGTGCTGGGGTGGAGGCCGAGGATCGCGCCAACGATGTCGTCGCCGACGGCAGCTTCGGGGTCCGACGGAATGACGATGTCCGGGTTGGGCTTGGTGGGCATGCGGCAATCATGCGGTTCAGAGTCAGCATGAGGCCGATTTTGCGCAGAGTGCGCAACTGCGCATTGCAGTTGCGACAGACAGGCTTTGATGATATGCCTCTGGTGCGCACGAAGATTGCGCATCGACTGCGCACTTACCTGTACCAGTTCGGGCGCTTTTCCTTGAGGACTCTTCGGATAGCAATCACGTCGAAGACCTCTTCCTGATCTTCCGTCACGAACTTGCATCCAACGAACAGTGGCTGGTTGCGATCGATGAACGAGCGTGCCCCACTCACATGACCTGGTGCGGCGAGACGAGCGGCCTCGTAGAGGCTCTTGGCCGTGCTTGCTCCCGCGAGGTTCTGTTGTTCTTCTTCCGCGGCGTCCAATTCGAGCACTTCGCGGATCGCAGCCGAAGTCGCCGCTTTGGCGTCTGCGACATAGATCATGGCAGCACCGTCGTTCGCCGCTTGTCGCAGGACGTGAAGTAACTTCGCGTGATCCGAGGGATCGTGATTGTGGTAGTACGAACGGTTGAAGTCCCCGACCCTCACCACGCCCACGGGAGTAAAGCCGGCGCAGGCGGCCGCTGGGTCGCCGAGCGGGTCTAGCTCCACAAAGAGCGGGTGCCTGACGCAGTGAAATGTCTTGACGAGCGGCGTCAGCGCCGTAATCAAGGCGAACGCGATCACCGGCATCCCCTCGTCGATGTCGAAGTCGTCCGCGTATCTTGGTAGATGCTCGACGGCCGGGTGGTCCAGCATTGCCAGCCAACGGCTGGCAGCCTTGCAAGTCGCATCGAGGGCATCTACGCCGACTCCCGAAGTCGACCAAACGAAGCTGCGAGGGCCGTGGTACTCGCTGCTGTCGTCTACCTGGCGTTCCATTACCGCCAACCGCTCTTCGATGAGGTTGCTCACCACGCACTTCTCGTGCTCTTCCTCGGGCCGTAGCACTTGACACGCCTCCACACGTGGGGCTGATACTGAGTCGAGCGCGTCCGCGAGCTTCGCAAGCTCTCTCATCACCGCGTCGCGCGGTTGTCGATCGTCCGTCATGTTCGTTTCCTGTGTGCTGGCCGGCGGGCCGAGCGTGGGCGACGGGAAACGGTCGTCGCAGACACGCTCGGCCGCGGGCATGATCAGTGCCCTCGCCGACTGGTTCTGTTGTGTTGTTCATCATCGCGTGATCTCCGCGGATGTGAAGCGACGCCCGGCGTGGTGACACCGGCCGCCGCGAGATTCGTCACGCGTCGCTGCCGAGCAACAGCAGTAGTTGGCCGGTGCCCGGCTCGACGTCGAACAGGGCCAAGTCGCGTCGGACGCGGATCGCGTGACGCGCGACACGTTCTCCACGCTTCGAGCCCTGCCCCTGCGGCGGGTCGGGCTCGAGCTGGCGGTCAGCCGAGTCGCTGTCGTCGCGGCTGGCGGTTCGGTCGATGGTGCGGATCATGGCTGCACCGCCTTCGCTTCAGCGTCGACCGCGACTGTGGCGGCCGTGTCGTGAGCAGCCATCACGTCTGACGCCAGGGCGTCGAGTGCATTCCCCAGATCGTCCCAGTCCAGTCGCGCCAACTTCGACGGTCTCGGCGCAACATCCGGGACGGCGTCACGCAGGCGGTCGAACATCGCCACGACTCGCAAGTGCTGCCGGTACATGTTGCGCGTGTAGGCGAGCACCGCGTCAGCGTCCCGCGGGTCCGGCAGCGGCGGCAGGGGCTGCTCGGTGTTGTCGGGCTTGGGCGGATTTGGCTCAGGTGATGGCTCGGATGGTGACCCCGCCTCCGTCGCGGAACCATCCGCCAGCGTGTAGTCCGCTTGCATCAGCAGGTCGCGGGCCATGACGAGCAGCGTTTCAGGTGACGGTCGCCCGGCGTGCTGCGGAATGTTCGCCTCGCGCAGGGGATCGCCGCAGATCAACCTTTTGACGTCTAGCGCAGCTCGCAGCAGCGACACGGCAACCTGCACGCAAAGCTCGCGATAGACGTCGGCACGGTCAGCGAACGGCCCGTTCAGCACGTTGAAGCCGACCGGCGGTGACGCAATGACTTCGACATCGACAAGCGTCGTATGGATCCGCTCGTCCTTGTCGCCCCATAGGGAGTCGCCGAGGGCGTGGCTGTACAACACGGCGTGGCCGTCAACGGTGGTGACAACACCTGCGCTGGTGTCGTTATGGTCGATGACGACGTCGCCGACGCGTGGTTTGACGTTGCCGGGACGGTTTAGGGTGAAGCGGGTGGCCGGACTTACGTCCTTGACCGGCGGGGGTGCCGATGGCATGATGGTCTCCTGACGGGCCGCTGAAATCTGCCAGGATTGAGCAGCGGCCTTGGATGGATCCGACGCCCACCACATCGGTGGGCGTTCTTCGTTGACGTTATTGGCCTGCCGCAGTCTCGTCAAGTGACTACAATCGGGCGAACATGGTGGCGAAACTTCATGACATGCCGATGCTGTCCGATGTGCCGGTCAATCATGCCGAGATTCGCAGACTGCGTGAAGCCGCAGGATGGTCAATCGAGGTAGCGGCCAACCGGGCCGGGTTGAGTTGGCATGGCTGGCAGCAAGTCGAGTCAGGCCGACGGGCCGACCCTTCCGTCTCCACCCTTCAGAAGATCGCCCGCGCCCTCGACGTCGGGCTCGATGACCTGGTGGCGGACGCGGAGGCCGGGAAGTGATGACGCTCTTCGAGACGCTCCGCGACCGCCTGCACGACACGACGACGCCGAAGGGGCATGGTGTCCAGGTCGAGCAGGTCAACGAGAAGACGACGGCCGTGGTGCAGATCCTCCGTGTGCGTCGGTCCCGGAGACGGCGGGTGCTCTACCACGTCACCGATGACCGCGGCGTCATCGACATCACCCGGTGCAACGCGGACGGCAAGCCGCTGGGATGGACGCGGAGCTTCGATGACGCGGGCCGAGCGGTAGCGATGGTGGCAGAGCTCGTCAGGGAACGGCATTGATTGTAGCGATGGCTACATTTTCGGCCGAGGCGTCTGAGGCTTCGACCGCCTCAAGTGACGGGTACACGTGAGCCGGCTGCAGTGGCCTTGAGCATCGGGTGCGTCTGGCTACGCCAGAAACAGGGCCGGGCTGACGTTGAACCGCTCGGCGAGCTTCAGGGCGTGGGCCTTGCTCGGCTCACGCTCGCCACGCATCAGCTTGCTGCCGAGACTGCGGTTGCCCAGCAGGTTGCCGATGTCGCTGGCGGTAAGCCCGTGGCGCTCCGCCAGGTCCGCCAGGTGCTCGGCCGGCGTCGCCTTCGAATCCAGTCCTGGGTAGCGGCCCCGCTCGTACCGTTCGATCAGGTCGCTCAGCACGTCGAGGTAGTCGGCCTCGCCGTCGGACAGGGCATCTTCGCCCCGCACCGCCAGCCGGCCCGCAACGGCGTTGGCTTCGGTGAGCTGCTCGTCGTCGCGGATCGGCTTGAGCGGGAACGCCATGACGAGCGACAGGTAGTCGTCGGCGACGGCTTTGCTCTTCTTCGGCTTCGTGGTGGTCGTGGGCATGGGTCTAGCTCCTGTCCTTCCAGTCGTTCTTGTCGTACTCGGCGTGCGACAGCAGCTCGCGGACGTAGACGCGGCCGCCCCGGTAGTGAATCGCCACGATGAGGCGGTAGCTGTTGCCCGCGAGGTTGAAGACCGTCACGACGTTGCCGTTGTTGGTCCGCACCTCGTCGGCGTGCGGGTAGGTCCGGCGGGTGTCGGCCAGACTCTTCCATTCGACACCCTCGACCTGCTCGATCCACCGGCGGACCGGCTTGCGAGCCCGCGGCTTCCGCCTTACCGCCTCGTCGAGAGCTTGCTTCGTGATGATCCGCACTGCGTACATACTGTACGCGGCATGAGGGCAACGTGCAACTGCAACCGAACCGGATAACGGCGGAGCCGCGCCACACTCGACAGCGGCCCGACTGACGCGTTCTAGCCCCTCGGCGGACTCTGACCCTTGCTGACGTCTGTTTCGTCGCTTAGATCGGCTGCATCGCGACGCTTTTTCGACGAGTCGGGGTAGAACTCGCCCATCAGCTCCCGATGCACCGCGTCCAGGTGGGGCCGAAGCTGGTTCGCGTCGAGGCGGACGTAGTGCCGTTGGGTGACGTCGCCGCCCTTGCGGGCCTTGTGGTTCATGATCGCCTTCAGGACCGGCCCCGGGATCAGCGGAGCCGCGACGCTGGCGAAGGTCCGCCGCATGTCGTGGACGCTGTGCTCAATGCCGACCGTGGCGAGCTTCGCCAGCATGTACCGCAGCTCCACGACGTGCCCGCCCTTCTTGCCCGGCGACGGGAAGACGTGAGGCGAACGCCCTGCCGCTTCCTTGCGACGCTCGAGGATGGCCGCCACGGCTGGCGTCACCGGCAGTTTCAACGCCCGTTCGTTCTTCGTCTCGGCGATCGTGATGACTTCGTCCTTCACGGCCGACCACGGGAGCGACGATGCTTCGCCCCGCCGCAGGCCCGTCAGCAGGATGAAGGCCGCCAGGTCACAATGCACCGCGTGGGCGGGTGGGACGTTGAGCCACCGCAGCCGCTCGACTTCCGCCCACCACGCCGGCAGTTGATCGGGCGGGATGACGTTGTCGCGTTCGTGATCTTCGTACCAGTCGCCGGCGAGTGCGTCGACCGGGTTGCTGGGGATCCTGCCCCGCTTCAGGGCGAACCGGAACACGGCCCGCACGGGCCGCATGAGGGCGTTGGCGGTGGCTTCCCCGTTGGACTTACCGACCTTGCGATAGACGCGAACGACGTCGTCGCCGGTGATGCCCGCCAGCACCTTCGACTTCCACTTCGGGATGTGCCGATCGACGAGCCGTCGGTACTCCCGCTCCGTGCTGGGCTTGCGGCCACGGGTCCGCTTGCCGCCTTGCTTGCCGCCGAGATCGAGGTAGTCGGTGAAGGCGTCCTCGAACGTGTAGGCCGCAGCCGATGCTTCAGCCTGCCGCTGCCGTCGATCTGCCACCGGGTCACGCCCTGCCGCTATCTCGCCGACGGTGGCGCTGGCGAGCCTGCGGGCCTGCTCCACGCTCGTCTCCGGCCAGGCGGCGAGTCGCACCCGCTTCGGCTCGCCGTTGATCCGCCGACGGACGTACCACGCACGCGAGCCACTGGGGGTGACTCGCAACATCAGCGGGGAGTCGAGGTCGTACACGGTGGTCCGTCCACCGGCCGGCGGCGTCGGCACGTCTCGCACCCTGGCCTCTGTGAGTCTGATCCGTTCCTTCGCCGGCATGGTCGCCCCATCGTCAAGATCAGCGGGTTCTCGTCAACTTTCCGGGGCCACGCTGGGGCCACGCTGGGGCCACGGCAACGCCCAACCTACCCTAACGTCGCCAACCGACCGACGATCGAGAATCCGCGTACAGTAAGGAAAACACGGCAACCGCTAACGTGGCACCACCGCGCCAACCCTAACGGGCCTTTCACTCTTAATCAGCGGGTTGAAGGTTCGAGTCCTTCTCGGGGCACTGCAGGACGAAGCCGCGACTGAGGGGTCGCGGCTGTTGCTTTAGGGTCGTGCTCCACGTGGAGCTGCATTTCAAGGCGACGGCTCGAACCAGGCGCCGGGGGCGCAGACAACGTTGATCATGCCGCCCGCTTCGATCGCTCCGTCGTTGAGGTCGATCGCGTGGTCGTCCTTCGGCAAGTCGACTACGACGTGAGCGCCGGCTTTGACGACGACCTGGCGATTCGGGCCGCTCTCGAGGACGTGCGTGACCATGCCCTGGACGATCCGGGGCTGGCCCATGATGGGGGCGATGAACGCGCCGCCGGTCGGGACGGTGTAGACCTTGCGGGCCTGGACGCGGACGACGCCGCGGGTGGGCTTGCCGATGGGAGCGTCGAGGCCGTCCGCCTTGAGGTGCAGTTCGTAGTTGGTGCCGCGCGGGGTGAAGACGAGTTGCCCGTCCTTGAGCGACACGACGCGGCCGAGGGTCGGGTTGAACCCTTCGACGACGGCTCCGGTGTAGACGCGGTCCTTCACCATCGGCTGGCCTTCGGCGGCGGGCGTTTCGGTGGCCGGTGCGGTGGCGGGCGACGGGGCTTCGGTGGTGCTCATGCTGTGGCGGAACGATAGCAACCTGCCGCACGCGCTGCGCCTCGGC
>CAYMAS010000002.1:130917-157369 GCA_964388485.1 uncultured Tepidisphaerales bacterium
GGGGGCGGTTTTGCGGCGGCGGGGTTGGCGGGGGTCGCGCCCCACGTGGAGCGCGCGGAGGGTCGATTGGCCGTGGCTGTGGGGGGTTTCGGTCCGAACGGCGCTCCACGTGGAGCGCCGTTCAGGCTTGGAGAGGTGCGAGGACATTCATTTATCGGGCGCGGAAGTTGGGTGCAGGTGCAATCGGCGGTCGTCTATGTGGCGCCAAGGTGCGCGACGCGAGCAGGTTTTGGTGCCTTTTGTCGGAGACTCCAGAGCCCACGGACTGGAGTCCGTGGGCGTGGAGCGAATCGAATCAACATCGCTCGCTTTGTCGTCCTGAAGCTCGGTCTACACGCTCACCGGCTGGGGCGTGATCGTCTCGCGAAGGCGGTCTTCGAACGTCTCGTCGATCGGCGTCGCGTCGAGCTCTTCGCCCTGACGCACCAACCGGGCGGAGTTGAAGACGACGACGATGCTCGACAACGCGTGCAAACCCGCGGCAAGGATCGGGTCGATGTATCCCGCCGCCGCAAGGGTGCCGAAGATCACGATGAAGCCCAGGCTGATCCCGATGCCCTGGATGATCACCCGGCCGCTGCTGCGGGCCAGCCGCTGCAAAAAAGGCACCCGGTCGAGCCGGTTGTTCATCAAAGCCACCGACGCACTGCTGATCGCCACGTCGCTTCCCGCCGCTCCCATCGCGATCGACAAGTCCCCCGCCGCCAACGCTGGGGCGTCGTTCACGCCGTCACCCACGACCGCGACGACGTGGTCCTTCTGCTTGAGCCCCTCTACCACCTTGAGCTTGTCCGCCGGCAACACTTCCGCCTGGACATCCGTGCACTTCGTCTCCGCCGCCACGCGTCGGGCCACGCCCCATCGGTCGCCCGTCACCATCACGACCTGCCGAACGCCCTGGTCCTTCAGCAGCTGCACCGCCGCCGCGGCGTCTTCGCGTACCTTGTCCTCCAGCCCGATCCAGCCCAGCAGCCGACCCGCCCGCGCGACGTAGAGCACGCTTACCCCGTCCGGCGGACGCTTGTCCTCGGGCAGATCCACGTTCACGCCGCTGTCTCGCAGCAGGCTCTCCCGGCCGACGATGATCTCGTCGCCGGAGAGCATCCCGCGGACGCCGAGGCCGCCTTTTTCCTCGAAATCCTCCACCCGCTCCGCCTGGACACGCGCCTTCTGCGCCACCGCCACCACCGCTCGGGCCACCGGGTGCGTCGAGTTCTGCTCGACCGCCAGAGCCGCTCCGAGCAGTTCCGCCGGCTTCACGCCATCAACGGGAGCGAGTCGTGTAACGCTCAACTTGCCCGTCGTCAGCGTGCCGGTCTTGTCCATCACAACCGCCGACAGATTCCGTGCCCGCTCCAGGACCGTAACGTTCTTGACCAGAATTCCGAGCCTCGCCGCAGCCGAGAGCGCCGCGACCATGGCCGTCGGCGTCGCAAGGATGACGCCCGCCGGTGACGCCACGACGAGCAATGCGATGAACCGCTCCATGTCGAGCGTGAAGAACCAGATCACCGACGCGAGCATCAGCATCGTCGGCGTGTGGTAGCTCGAATAAACGTCCGCCAACCGCTGCGTCGCGGTTTTGCTCCCCTCGGCTTCGAGCACGAGTTGCTGCACGCGGCCGAGCGTGGTGTCGCGGCCGGCTTTGGTGATGCGGACGTCGATGAGGCCCGTCAGGTTGGTGGTGCCGCCGAAGACGTCGGTCGACTCGTTGACGTCGACGGGCAGCGATTCGCCGGTGATGTTCGCCTGGTCGATGGAGCTGGTGCCGCGAACCACCACGCCGTCACCCGGCAGGTTGTCGCCGGGCCGCACGCGGACGACGTCGCCGGGCCGAAGGTCCTTGGCCTCGACCGTGACCTCCTGCTCGCCCTCGATTTTGATCGCCTTGGTCGGCGTGAGTCGGAGCAGTCGCTCGATGGTGCGCCGGGCACCGAGAGCGGTGCGGCTCTCGATGAGCGTCGAGAGCGACATGAAGAACGCGATCCAGCCGGCGGTTTGGTACATCGGCGTCGCGAAGGCGGCGACGATGGCGACGGCGGCGAGCTGGTTGACCTGCACGCGGCCTTGCCAGAGGCCCTTGAGCGCGTCGAGGACGATCGGCCCGCCGAGCATGATGGCCGCGACGGCCGCGACGAGGGCGGCATGGAAACTCTGCTCGTCAGGTCCGTTGCCCGGCAACAACAACGACGCGAGGGCCGCGACGATGAGCAAGACGCCGCCGAGCAGCGTCACGAGCAGCCTCGGCCCCACGCCGCCGGTCATGTCGAACGCGTCATCGGCCGGCGGCTTGGCTACCGGTTCAACCGGACGCGACGGCGTCCCTTCGTTCGGCAGTGCGACAGCGGTCATGGTCCAAACCGTAGGTCGTGCTTGCCAGCCCGATGCGAGCCCCCCGAGCCGCGACAGTGAGGGAGCGTTTC
The DNA here is from genome assembly GCA_964388485.1 of uncultured Tepidisphaerales bacterium. Lineage (GTDB taxonomy): Bacteria > Planctomycetota > Phycisphaerae > Tepidisphaerales > Tepidisphaeraceae > JBCDKH01. The sequence continues at coordinate 133,341 of CAYMAS010000002.1, forward strand.
CAGCGACTCGCGATCGTTCGTGACATCACGAACCGCCGGTGGCGCTCCCTGACGGTCGCGGCTCGGGGTCAGAGAAACGAAGACTTGCAACTATCACCTGTCGGTCCGTTGCGGGTGCTTGCTCACCAGATGCGCCGGACGCCGTAGGCGTCGAGGTGGACGTCGGAGGAAATCAGCGGCAGGTCGAACCGCAGGCATTGGGCGACGATGATGCGGTCCCAAGGGTCCCGGTGATGCAGCGGCAGCCGGGCGGCGGCGAACATTGACGTTACCGATACCGGTAACCAGCGCAGATTGCTCAACGTGAGGTGTCGCGTGAGAAACATCTCCGGCTCCTCAGGCAGTGGGAGCTTACCCAGCGCGTACTTCACGCCAACCTCCAGGCCGGAGATGTGACTGACGAACAACTCGATGCCGGGAGTGGCAATCCAGTCGCGGGCGACAACGCTGAGCCGCGGGCTGTTGCGGATCAGCCACAGCATCGCCTGCGTGTCGAGCATCGTGTGGGGTGGCGAGCCCCACATCAGGCCGCTACCTCATATTCCGGCGGTATGTCATCGAAGTCATCCGGCACCTCGAAGAGCCCTTCTGCGGAGCCGGGCTTGTGCACGAAGTCCGGCGCCACGGCATCGAGGGGATCGACGTGCAACGCATCCGCTTCGTCGATCGGCTCCGCATGGCACAGGGCTGCCATCGGATCAGGATGTGGATCGTGTAGCGCCGCGCGGTGGTGGACGAAAACATTCACCTCCGTGCCCGCCGGCACGTCGAGGGGTTCGGCGGGGATGAGCACCTTGCCGTCGTACTTGGCTCTGACCTGGACCATAAGGCGATCCTATCAGAACGCTCCTCAGGACGCGTTGCGGGTTTGGAAAAGCGCCACGGCCAGACCGAGGATGCCGATGGTGAGCGCCAGCGTGTAAAGCGTCACGAGGCTAATGAAGCCGGGGCCGACGTTGTCGATGGTGCCGGCGATCATCGCGTCGCCGAGCCAGTGGAACTGCAGGTTCGGCACGCCCGCGTAGGCGACGCTCTGCCACGAGGTGCCTTCTTCTGAAGCCGCGTCGCCGAACGTGTAGTCGCTGGCCAGGCCGAGGAAGAAGATCGTCAGCATCGCGATGAGCGTCGCCGCCTGGCCGAGTCGCGTGCTGGCGGCGACGGCGACGCTGGCGAAGATCATGATCGACTGGAAGATCATGAACGCACTGAGCCACTGCCGGCCGTCGAATAGCTCGCCCGTCGGCTCCGTCGCCCACTCTGCATCGAACGGCGACGCCGCCAGAACACCCAGCGGCAGGAGCAACGCGAGCCAGAGCGTCCACGCACCGCCGAACGGCTTGGAAAAGAAGTAGTTCGCCGCCGTCGCGATGAGCGTCGCCAGCAGGACGGCTCCAAGGCCGAAGACGAGCACCGGCTGATCCCAAGGGATGCTGACGTTGCTGAAGGCCCCCTGCCGCCAGGCGAGCAGGTAGACGAGCGTCCAGATCCACCACGCGACGAGCAGGCCCAGCAGGACGCCCAGGAACTTGCCGATCACGAAGATCGGCCGGGCCAGCGGCTTGGTGATGACGGTGAGGGCGGTCTTGTTCTCGATCTCACGACCAATGACGCCACTGGCGGTGAAGGCAGCAAGCACGAGCCCGCCGACGAGAAGCATCGACAGGCCCATCGTGGTGACGAGCATGTTGTCGTCGTCAAACGTGTAGCCGGCGAGGAAGGGGTTGAGGCAAAGCAGGAACCCGATGACGCCCAGCCACGCCGCGTAGAAGGGTTGACGCACCGACTCCACGAAGGCGTTGCGGGCGATGGCGTAGAGCTGAATCCACATCGGCACGATCACGCTACGCACGGCGGCACGGCATCGCGACGAGGCACGACCGTCAGGCAGTGCCTCGTGGCGGCGCGTTCCTCGTGGCGGGGCGTTCCTAGGCTCAGTGCGTCCGGTCCGCGTTGATGTCGAACAGCATCGAAGCCGACACCACCACCGACGCCCCGATGAGCGAACTGACGCCCACCCCCACCACGCCCGCCAACCTCGCGCCGCCCGAGCCGATGCCGAAGCAGAACGCGGCGGTCGCGCAGTCGCTGGCGGGCCTGGGCACGCAAGCCCTGCTCGCGGCGGCGGTGTTGGTGCTGGCGCAGCAGGGCAATGCGGTCGGGGCGTTGGCGGACTACCTCATGCCGATGACGTTCCTGGGCCTGTTGGTCTGGGCGTCGGTCGTCATCGCCGCGGTGCTTCGCAAGGCGCGGGCGACGGAGGCATTCGAGCTCGAGGCGGCGAGACGGGGTGGCGAATCGGTGCGGACGATCTTCGACAGCGAACTCGATGCGGCTCCGGCGGCGAGGCGGTTGGAGAAGTTCCTGAGCTTCGGCGTGCCGGTGATCGCGGCCGTCGTGGGGCTCGGGCTGCTCGTCTTCGGTGCATTGGGACTCCGCGGCGTGCTGGGGCTCGACTGGTCGCGTGTCTCGATGCAGCGGTCGAACATCGCGGCCGGCGTCGCGGGCGGGGCGGCGTTCGTCGGGTTCGTCGCCGGCTTCTACCTGCTGGGCGTTGGGGCGCAGACGAAGCGGCCGCTGATCCGCGGGGCCGCGGTCTACCTGCTGGGCACGGTGATTCTCTTTGCCGTCGTCGCCGCAGCGGCAGCGGCACGGGCGGCGATCGGCATCGAGTGGGTGTCGTTGCCGGTCGCGATCATCCTGACCGCGGTCACGTTCCTCGTCGGCACGGAGATTCTGCTCAATCTCGTCCTCGAGCTCTACCGTCCCGCCACCAGCGGCGAGACGCTCGACGACCACCGGCCCGCGTACAACCCGCGGATCATCGAAGTCATCGTCTCGCCCGGCGGCGTCGCCAGACAGCTCAACGAGGCCTTCCGCTACCAGTTCGGCTTCGAAGTCACGCAAAGCTGGTTCGCCGGCGTCTTGAAGCGATCAGCGGCGGGCTTGTTGCTCATCGGTGCGATCGTCCTCGTCGTGCTCAGCAGCATCGTCGTCGTCCACCCGCACCAGGGCGCGGTCGTGACGACCTTCGGCAAGCTCGACGACGAGCCGCTGCAGCCGGGCGTGCACCTCAAGTGGCCCTGGCCGATCAGCACGGCCGAGGTCGCCGATACGGGCCGGGTTCGCAAGCTGATGGTCGGTACGGAATCGCACGGCCGACAGCACGACTTCTACTTCTGGCAGTCGCAGCACACCGGCGATGAGGGCCTGTTCATCCTTGGAGCCCGCGGCGTCGGGGAGGACGACGAAGCCGGACCGGCCGTCTCCCTGGCGGCGGCGGACTTGACGGTCTTGTGGCGTGTCGCGGCGGGCGAGTTGCACGAGTTCGTCACCGGCTACGCGGATCCGGTGATTCGCCTGGAGATTCTGGCGCGGCAGGCGTTGTCGATGGAGTTGGCGCAGTACGACATCGACGCGGCGATCGGTGCCCGTCGCGTGGACGTGGCCCGGGCGATCGAGCGGCGGCTGCGGGACGCGGTCGAGGCCGAGCCGCTGGGCATCGAGGTCTTGAGCGTCGGGCTCAACAGCATTCGTCCGCCGGAGAAGGTGGCGGCATCGTTCAACGAGACCGTCGCCGCCGAGCAACGCAAGCTACAGGCGATTGCCGAAGGTCAGGCGCAGGCCGAAAGCCGGTTGTCCGTCGCCGCCGGCTCGCCGGAGACGGCCCGGCAGATCGCCGACCGCATCGAAGCCCTGCCCGAATCCGGTCAAGGCGCAGACCTCGAAAGCGAAGCCCTCATCATCGACCAGATTCGTCGCAGCGGCGGCGAGGCGGCGAACCGGCTGCTCGTCGCGCGGGGCAATCGGTACGTCAGCGAAGCCAACGCCCAAGGCCGCACCGCTCGTGCCCTGGCACTGGCCGACGCGTACAGCCGGGCCAGCGAGATCATCGGCACGCGACTCAAGCTCCGGGCCATCGGCGAAGCCCTGGCAAGTCGGGCCAAGACGTTCTACCTGACGGACGCCCCGATTCACCTCGAGTTCGAGGGCGAACAAGGCTCGGGCATCCTCGGCGGCGACGGGTTGGAGATTCCTCAGTAGAAACGCCATCCTCCGTAGAAACGTCATGAAACGACTGCTCAACCTGCTCGTCGCCCTCGTCTTGGCCCTGCTGCTCATCGGCTATGCCGTCGCCTACAGCGTGCGTTTCAACGAGAGCGTCATCGTCACGACCCTCGGCGGTGCCGATGAAGGAGCCGTCAAGAACGCACCCGACGGCGAAAACGAAACGGGCCTGCACTTCAAGTGGCCCTGGCCGATTCAGCAGGTCGCGGCCCGGTTCGACACCCGCATCCAGGTCCTCGAAGCCGCCGTCGAACAGGCGACGACGGCCGATCAGCAGAGCGTCGTGCTTCGCGTGACGATGTCGTGGCGGGTGCAGGATCCGCTGGCCTTCTACAAATCGCTCGGCAGCCTCGACGCCGCCGCGAGTCAGCTTCGCACGCGCATCCGCGCCAGCTACAGCCTCGTCGGCGACTACCGATTTACCGACCTGGCCAACCTCGACGGCGCCGGCCAGACGCTCGACGAACTGGCCGAACGAATGAAGGACCTCGTTCAAAGCGACTTCGACGAGCGCGGCTACGGCCTGGTCGTTGAAGACGTCGGCATCACGAAGCTCGAGCTGCCGGGAGCGGTGCTCGAAACCGTCTTCCAGCGCATGCAAACCGAGCGTGACGTCTTGGCCCGACGCGCGACCGAAGCCGGGCAGGCCGAGGGCGCGACGATCCTGGAATTTGCCGAGCAGGACGCCCGGACGATCCTCGCTTTTGCCAATCGCGAGGCGGCGACGATCGAGAGTCGCGGCGAGCAGCAGGCCGCCGAGTTGTTCGCCCAGCTCAACGGTGCCGCCGCGGAGTTGGCGATGCTGCTGGACGAGTTGGACACAACCGTCCAAAGCATCAACGGCCGCGACCGCTGGTTCATTCAGGTCGGCAGCATGTATCCGTTCAACCAGCTCGTCTCGGGCGTCGAGGAGGAGGACGAATGAGCGACGCCTTCGAGACGGAACCGCAGGACGATCAAGCCGCCGGTCGGTCGCTCGGCGACGCACTGGCGATCAGCTTCAAAGTGCTGCGCGTCCTCTTCGCGTTGCTGTTGGTGGCGTTCCTCTTGAGCGGCGTCTTCACGGTCAACTCTGACGAAGTTGCCGTCCGCACTGCCTTCGGCCGCATCACCGGCGGGGGCGAGGGACAAGCCCTGCAAGCCGGCAGCGGCCCCTACTTTCGCTGGCCCCGGCCCGTCGGCGAAGTCGTCCGCATCCCGACCGCCGAACGCGAGCTTCGCATCAACAACGCGTTCGCCTTCCAGACCAACAACCTCGGCTCTGTCCTCGCCGAAGCCCAATTCGCCCGCGCCCCTTACGACCCGCAGTTCGGCCTGCTGCTGACGGGTGATCGCAACATCGTCTTCGCCCGCTACCGCGTCCTCTACCAGGTCCGCCCCGAAGACGCCATCGCCTTCCTGCAGAACGCCGGGCCCGACGACCTCGCGGCCTTGGCATCGACGGAAGATCCGGACAACAACCTGCTCTTCGCTCGCGCTGACGAAATCGTCGCCGCCGCCGTCGAAGAGGCCATCGTCGCCGACACCGCGTCACGCGACATCGAGGCCTTTCGCTCCAACCGCGCCGCCACCGCCGATGGCGACGACGCCGCAGCCGCCGAGGCGAGCCAGGACACCATCCGCGCCAAGGCCCAGGCGACCCTCGACCGCCTCGGCACGGGCCTGCGAATCACCAACATCTACCGGCCCGAAACCACCGTCCCGCCGCCGGTTCGGCCCAGCTTCGACGCCCTCAACGCGGCCCTGCAGATCCGCTCGCAGATTGTCAGCCAGTCGCAAGCCGCACGACGCACCACGCTCACCAGCGTCGCCGGCGAAGCGTCGTCCGCGTTGCTCCTGGCCATCGACGCCTACGACAACGCCGACGCCGCCGAGGACGAAGCCACCCGCGACGCCGCCGCCGAAACCATCCGCCGCATCCTCGCTGGCGAACCCGTCGCCGCCCCGCTTCGCGACCTCGCCGCCGACCTCGACGACGACGATCCGCTGCGGAATCTCCTTCTGGCCGAAGTCGAACGACAGCCCAACGCCACCGTCAGCGGCCGGGCGTTCGAACTCATCTCCAACGCCCGCACCGACGCTTCGACCATCCGCCGTGAAGCCGAGTCGCTCGTCAACCGGACGCAAAGCCTGCTCGCCGAGTACGAACGCGATCCGGCCCGCGTCCGGGCCCGCTTACTGCTCGCCACCGTCCGCTCCATCCTCGGCCGCGACAGCGCAACGGTCGAATACATTCCAAGCATCGGCCGCCTCAACGACGTCATCCCGCCCGACCCCGACCGCCCCAACGAAGCCGAACGCCGACAGTTGGGTCTGGAGCAGTGACCCGCTCGTCACGCCAGCCGGCGTGCCGGAGCTTCGTCTGCTGGACCTTCTGCCGGACGACGCAACGGCCGAGTAACGGCCAGTCTCCGGGGTAGCCGCGGAGCTTGCTCCGCGATCAGGAACCTCTCGGACCAGGAACACTTCGGCCGAGGATGCGGACGACAGGAATCGAACCTGCACTCCGTGAGGAACTAGAACCTAAATCTAGCGCGTCTGCCAATTCCGCCACGTCCGCGTCGAGCTGGTCGCAAGGCTAGGGCGCGTTATGCTGGGCCGACCATGAAAGCAGCGACGGCGCTTAAGTTCGTAGGGTGGGCCCGGGCCCACCATTCGTTCCTGCCGAATCGTTCTGCTCCAGATGGTGGGCCCGGGCCCACCCTACGAAGACTGCTGCTGTCGCTTGCCGTGGCATCCATCCTTGTCGTGGCGGCACCGGCGGTGGGACAGTTGGACCTCCAGGCCGCCGAGCCTCCGCCGGAGCCGACCGGGCTTCATTCGCCCGAAGCGACCGGTCGGTACGTCCGAGCAGCCATGCAATGGGTGTCGAACCGTCCAACCGATCGCCGGGTGCCGGCTGTCTTGATGGACCTCTACGTCGTAGCCGAAGCGTCCCGCGAGCCGCAGTTGGCGGGCATGATCCGAAAGGAGCTCCTGCTCCGTTACAGCGACACGCCGCAGGCCCGCTTCGTCGCGTCGCAAGTCGGAGCCACCGGCGACGCCAACGACTTCATCGACCTGTCTGAGAAGCTCTTCAACGACGCTCGCCCCAACGCCAGCGACCTCGACCTGGCCCGGCTGACCGTTCGGCTCCATCGCCTCGGCCTAAGCGTCTTCCAACAGGACATCGCTCATCACCCCCACATGGCGATGCGGCTGGCGCTCGTGCGACCCGCACTGGCGAATGGAGAAGGCGACTCGTGGACGCTCGGCTACATCGAAAAACTCCGGCCCATCATCGACGCCTACCCGGACGTCCGTTGGCAGCCGGTGCTGGCGATTGTTCGCGACGAGTCGGCTTCGCCGATCGATCGGTTGGTGCGATTGGCGGACCTCGCGGCTGACGGGGACCGATTGGCGGCGGATCTGCTCGATTATGCCGCTATCGCCGTAAGTCGGGATGACGACGATGCCGAAGTCATCGCGGCCCGGTTGCTGGCGGCGCGGGTGGCGTCGCGTTGGGACGAGGCGGCGGACCTGGCGGGGTTGGACGTTTGGGCGGACGCGGATGTCGACGATACGACCGCCGTCCGACGCGGGCACGCGTTGTTCGTCGCCGGCCAGGACGCGGCGGCATCGGCGGCACTGGAAGGCATTGACACCGAGGCGGCCGCGTTGCTGCGGGAGGCGATAGAGCAGCGTGGCCGGACGCAGGTCCTGCAGACCGCAGCGATGGCGGCGTTGCCGGAAGCGTTGTCGCAGGTTCAATGGGCGGAGGTCGAGGCGACGCTGACGTCGCCGGACGGGCCGGTGAAGGTCTACGCGACGGAGTTCGGCGACGCCTTGCAGGTGCACGTCGTGCGGGACGGCGAGACGATCGTCGCGTTCCAGCGAAGTGCCGACACATCCGGCCGTTTGTATTTGGCGGAGACTGGCACGACGACGTTCGCCAGCGGCATGCCGGGGCCGCGCGTGATCGTCGAGCCGGGCGGCCCGCTGTCGCCGGGCAAGGTCAACATCGGCTTCAACGCCAGTTCAAAGCAGGTCGTAGTCCGCGGCTTCCTCGAGTCGCTCCGCCGTCTCGGTGATTCGCCGAGGGAGTTGAATGAGCTGCTTCGCACAGCCGTCGGTTTGAAGAGCTCGCTGCTCCTGCCGGGGGGTGCCGCGGAGGACGGCACGCTCGTCGTTCGGCTCGCTCAGATCGACCCGCTCGGCGAGGCCGGCATGACTCGCTTGCGCCTGACCGGCGGCAAGCTTTCACGCGTCGAACTCGACAAGGCGACCGCGATCCTCCGCTACGGCGACGACGCCGACCCGACGATCCAGCCGCCGGCGTGGCCGGAGGGTCCGACGCAGACGGCCGGCGAATTCGGCATCGGCGACATGCGGGGTCTGATGGACCTTGGAGCCGAACTGGTTGAGCAATTGACCGTCGAGTAACGGCCTGAGATATGGGCGATACTGGGCTCGAACCAGTGACCTCCGCCATGTGACGGCGGCGCTCTAGCCAACTGAGCTAATCGCCCGAAGGGCCCGCACGTTAGGCGGGTCGCGAGCGGGTGTCACTGCAGGACGTGGCGACGCCACGCGGCGACGAGGCCTCTGTTGTCGACGCCGAAGAGCTCGAACATCACGATCTCCGCCGGCTCGCCGCTTTTGATGCGGTCGACCATGTGCACGAACCGCGGCGGGTCCTGGCGATACAGGGCCTGGGCGAGGCTCATCATGACGGGGTAGTACCGGCCGGTTGGCATCTGCGCGTCGTCGAACAAATGGCTAAGGTCCTCGTTGGTGCGGGCGATGTGGCGGACGAGCTCCATCGTGCCGGGCCGCTCCATGACGCTTTCGGCGAGCATTTCGGCCAAGCCTTCGTCGAGCCATCGCGGCAGGTGGCCTTCGCCGCGATAGCGGGCGAGAAAGGCGTGGACGAACTCGTGCGTCAGCGTGCGGCTCCAGACGCGACGGGCCATCGGCAGGCCCATCTCGCGGGTGGCGCTGGGCTTGCTCATAACGAGCTTGTTGAAGCCGCCGTGACGTTTCATGTGGTAGCCGGCGACGTAGTTGCTGGCGTCGAAGCCGTCGTACTCGCGGGCGTAGCGGAGCATCATGTCAGCCGAGTCGAACATGTAGACCGGCAGCCGGCCGACGAAGACGGTGTCGTCTTCCTCAACATGAAACTCGCGAGCGAGCAGGCTGTAGGCGCCCTCGAGCTGCTCGCGAAGCCAGCGATCGTCGATCGGGTCCCAGTCGGTGAAAATGTGGAAGTGCGGCGTGGTAATGACGCGGTAGTTCCATCGAAGCTGGTCACCGGCGCGTTGGGCCTCGGTGTAGGCGACGTCTTGGGCGTAGACGGCGTCGTTGCGGTCGACGGGCAGGAACTTGGGCGGCAGCTGACGACCGCCGGGCAAGACTTCGACCTCGGGCAGCGCTTCATCGTCCTCGGCCTCTTGTTCGATACCTCGGAGGGTGCCGAGCGGACGGGCGAGGATCCGGTCGACCTTCGCCCGAACGGAGGGATCGGCCCGTATCGCGCGGCGGGTCGCTTCGGCGGCTTCCTTCTCAGCGCCGATGTCGCGGCCGAAGGTGGCGAGGTCGAGCCATCCATCGGCATCATTCGGCGGCGCGGCGCGGAGCATCGCCTGGAACGCGCTGCGGGGCGAGACTTCGTTCCACGTCAGGCGCTGCTCGCCTTGACGACTGCGAACGACCAGGCCGTCGGCGGTGGTGCGAACAAGGTCAACGGTCATCCGCCTCGACGCCGGCGGCTTGTCGGGCAACGTTAAGGAGACGGTCACCGGCGGGTCGAAGCTGCGCCCGACGAGCGACTCCGCCACCGCGGAACCCGTCGCGACGAGAAGCGTCAGCAAGACGATCAGGCACCGCTTCGGAAGCATGGTGCAAAGTCTACTTGCTAGACCCCTGAGCGAAAGGTGGACTCGGCCACAATTCCTCGTCGAGTCGCGAAGCGTCTGGGCTTACCGTCACGTCGCCCGTCATGGAGAAGGACCCGACCCCCGACCCGAAGCTCCCGAAGCTCCCGAAGCGACTCGCGATGTCGCTCGCGGCGGTGGTCGTTTCGGGCTTGCTCGCGGCGCTGAGCTTCGCACCGTTCGGGCAGTTTTACCTGGCGTGGGTGGCGGTCGTGCCGTTGCTCTGGGCGATAGCGGGAGCGCGATCGATCTGGCGAGCGGCGGCGATCGGGTTCGCGGCGGGGTTCGTCTACTTCGGGCTCAACCTCTGGTATCTCTGGTTCATCGGCCCGTTCCCGATGCTCGGGTCGTTCGTTTATCTCGCCCTCTTCACGGTTGGTTTTGCAGTGCTCTGGTGGCCGTGGGCGAGGCGAACGACGTGGCAGGCGGCGGTGGCGGCGGTGGTGATTTGGGTGGCGATCGACTGGTGCCGGGCATCGGGTGCCTGGGCGTTGCCGTACGTGGCGCTGGGGCATTCGCAGTTGCCGTTGTTGCCGATGGTGCAGATCGCCGACGCTCTGGGCACGCACGGCGTGACGGCATGGGTGCTGCTGATCAACGTCGTCGTTTGGGCGACCCTTCGCGACCGCAAGCTGCCGATGCCGCTCGCCGTCACCTCGGCCGGCATTCTCGGCGTCGTCCTCGGCTACGGCCTCTACCGGAACGGCACGGCGAGCTTTACCGACGGCCCGAGGGTGCTGCTCATCCAGCCGGACATGCCGCTGCTCAACACGGAGCCGACCGACGACTGGGCGCTGCTCCGGGAGCTGACCGACCTGACGACAAGTGGCCTCGCCGAGCAGCCGGAGGTCGACCTGATCGTCTGGCCCGAAAGCAGTGTTCGGCCGATCAACCCTGAATCTCGCGGCCTGCCGATCACCGGCGACTACCTCGACCTGATCCAGACGTCGCACCGCATCCTGGTTCGCCTCAGCGAGTTCGGCCCGGCCCTGCTCGTCGGCGGGAGCTACAGCGGCGACTGGCAACGCGTCGGCGAGTCGATGCGACCCGACGACCGCCGCAACAGCGTCTACTTCTACCGTGAGGGCCAACAGCAACGCGAGCGGTACGACAAGCAGCACCTCTTCCCGTTCGGCGAGTACATTCCCTTCCGCGACCAGCCGCCACCCATCGGCTGGGCGTACGAATTCTTCCAACTCTTCAATCCCTGGGGCGGCGACCACAGCCTGACGCCGGGTGTCCAGGACACGATCTTCAGCGTCGCCGGTGCACGCATCATCACGCCGATCTGCTTCGAAGACATCATCCCGTACAAGGTCCGCCAACTCACCTACGCCGACGGCCAGAAGCGGGCGGACGTCCTGGTCAACGTGACGAACGACGGCTGGTTCCGCTGGAACCAGATGGAGCAGCACCTTCAAGCCGCGGCGTTCCGGTCGATCGAAAATCGACTCCCGACCGCCCGCAGCGTCAACACCGGCGGCACCGCGATCATCGACCCCGACGGCCGCATCCGCGATCGCGTCTCGTCCGGCGAATCCGGCTTCGTCATCGGCACCGTCCAGCTCGATTCGCGGCACTCGATCTACGGACGAATCGGCGACGCCTTCGGCTTCGCGTGCGTGGTGATGGCATTCGGCGGCTGGATCTTTTTGCTCATCGACCGCTTCCGCCGGAGACGACGGGTTGAAGCACGTCCTTCGGATGTGTCCGCACCTCAAGCGCCGGACCGATAACATCGTCAGCCATGTACCGTCTCGCCAGCGTCGCCGTCATCGTTCCGCTGCTCGCCGTCGGCTGCGCGTCGTCGCGGCAGGATGTCGCCCCGCCGGTGCCGGAGCGGGTGGAGATGCCGCGGGACGAGGCGTTGATCGAAGAGGCTCGGCAGGTGATTGACCAGGCCCTGGCCTCCGCTGATGCGCAGCGTCGGGCCAATGCCGTCGAGGCGGCCGAAGCGTTGCCGGCGGCGGAAGCCAAGTCGATCATCGCCCCGCGGCTCGAAGACGACGACGCCATCGTCCGCTTCGCCGCGGCCATGGCCGTCGGTCGCGAACGCCTAGATTCTCCCGAGATTCGTCAGTCGCTCGACAAGATGGTCCGCGGCACCTCGCCCAACGGCCGCGTCGCCGCAATCTTCGCGCTGCACCGCCTGGGCGATACGACCCACAGCCAGAGCCTCGCCGACGCGACGAAAGCCGCCGACCCGCTGCTCCGCTCGAACGCCGCCCTCGCCCTTGGCCTTACCGGCGAGCCGTCGGCCGTCGCGGTGCTCGAGCCGATGCTGCGCGACAACGATCCGAACGTCCGACTTTCCGCCGCCGAAGCTCTATGGCGTCTTGGTGATCCGCAAGGGCGACGTCCGCTCATGGCCGCATCACTCAGCGGCTACACCGACGAAGCCGTCATCGCCACGCTCGGTCTGGGCGTCCGCCGGGACATGGAGTCGAACACGATGCTCCGCAGCAAGCTGACCGACGACTACGAAGAGGTCGCCCTCGCCGCGGCCCGGTCGCTCGGTCGGCTTGGCGACGACGCGGGGTACGGCGTCGCGTTGCGGGCCGTCGAAACCGGTACGCCGCTGCAGCAAGGCATGGCCGCCGCGGCGTTAGGCGACGTCGGCCGCAGCGACGCCCAGCCGATCCTGGCCAACCTGCTTCGTGACAGCACGAACGACAACGTCCGCCTCGCCGCCGCCGCCGCGGTGCTCGAACTCGATCGCCGCATGTGATGCCGATTCGACTCCTCGGCATCGACCCCGGCACCCGACTCACGGGCTACGGCATCATCGACCACGACCCGCAGAACCCGCTGCGGCCCACGCTCGTCGACGCCGGCGTCTTCCGGCTCGACCCCAAAGCCCCATTGCCCGAGCGACTCGCGGAACTGGCTGACGGGCTTGACGAGGTGATTGCCGAACTGTCGCCCGGGGCCGCGGCCATCGAGGCGGTCTACTCGCACTACAACCACCCCAAAACCGCGATCATCATGGGCCACGCCCGCGGCGTCCTGTTGGCCGGCTGTGCCAGACGTCGCGTGCCGACGCACGAGGTCGCCGCCAATCGGATCAAGCAATCACTCATCGGCTACGGCCATGCGACGAAGGAGCAGATGCAGCGGGCTATTCAGCACCAGTTCAAGCTCGCCGAGCTGCCCGACCCGCCCGACATCGCCGACGCCCTCGCCGCCGCGTTGTGCCTGGCGCGTAGCGGCGACGTCGACGGCTCGTAGGTCCGTGCCTCAGCGGGCCGTCGTGCTGAAGCACGATCTACAAGAGACTCGCGTACACCTCGGCGACCGCGGTGGCGGCGTCTTCCCATTTCATCTGCTGGACCTCCATCGCCCCACGCTCGCCGAGCGATCTGGCCAACGCGTCGTCGCCGAGGATGGTGAGCATCTTCGCGGCCAGGTCGTCCTCGCTCCAGAAGTCAGCCTGGACGGCACTCTCGACCCGCTCCGTCATCCCCGCGCCGCGGCCGACGATTGTCGGCACGCCGTGACTCATCGCCTCGATGCCCGCCAGGCCGAACGGCTCGCTGATCGACGGCATCACGAACAAGCTCGCCGCTTCGTACAGACGCGTCACGTCCTCCGCCCGGAGATGCCCAGCGAACAGGAACCGCTCCGCCACGCCCAGCTCGTCGGCCAGCCGTCGCACGCGGTCGGATTCGGGCCCGGCACCGGCGACGACGAATCGGGTCATCGGCTCCTTTTCCAACACCTTCGCGGCGGCTCGAATAAAACCTTCGGGGTTCTTCTGCTTCGTGAGCCGGCCGACGAACAGGACGATCGGTTCCGCCTCGCCGACGCGTGTCGGGCGGGCACCGCTCGTGCGAGCATCGGCGTCGGCGGCGTTGTGGATGACGGCGATCGTGTCACGCTTCAGGCCGTAACGCTCGGCGATGACGTCGGCGGTGAAGCTGCTGACAGCGACCACCGCATCGGCGGCACGGAGGCCGCTGGCTTCGAGGTCGAGAATCCGCGGGTCCGCCAATTCGCCGGCGCGGTCATACTCGGTCGAGTGGACGTGCGCGACGAACGGCACGCCGAGCCGGGCCGCGGCACGTCGGCCGGCTTCGAAGGTGAGCCAGTCGTGCGCGTGCACGATTTGCACCGAGTCCCGCGCGGCCTTCTGTCGATCCGCCGCATCGGCCGCCAGATCGGCGAACCGGCGGGCTTCGTCGGACGGATCGACGGTCTCCGGCTCGGGCCGACGCTCGCGAGGCGAAGCAGGCGGCGGCGGACGGGTCTGGCCGATGAGACTTTGCCCGCCCGCCACCGGATGCGTCGGATGCGTCGGATGCGTTGGATGCGTTGGATGCGTTGGATGCGTTGGATGCGTTGGATGCGTTGGATGCGTCGCGCCTGACGCGTAAGCATCCATCTTCTGGTCGCCCAGGCCGCGGAACGTGACATTCTCGAAGCCGGGCAGGTCGCTCGGCAGGTGGTCTTGATCTGCCTGCTGCGCCTGCACCTCCGCTTGAGCCGCCGCGGCGGGTTTGGCAAAGCCGCTCTTGGCCGGTCGCGGCATGAGGAACACGACGCGGTCGCCCCGCTGGCTCATGGCCCGCGTCAACCCGTAGCACGCGACGCCGACGCCGCCGGAGATGTAGGGCGGAAACTCCCAGCCGAGCATCATGACGTCGAACACACGCGGCTTCGTCGTGCCCGGCAAAGGAGCCTCAGACACAGGTTCGGCAGCGGCGGGTTCGGACACGTCTTGAAGTTAGAGGGATCGGCAGCGGGTTGCAATGACCGCTCGGAGCGTCGTTGTGAACCACGACCTATGGGTGGAGCAGGCTCACGCCCGTCATCTCGTCGGGCTTGTCGAGGCCCATCAGCTCGAGGATCGTCGGCGCGATGTCCGCCAATCGGCCGCCGTCGCGAAGCGGTCGATTCTTGTGCTCGTCGCTGACGACGACGAGTTCGACGAGGAAGAGCGTGTGCGCCGTGTGCGGCGGGCCGTCGGTGTGGCCATCGACAGTCATCCGCTCCGCATTGCCGTGATCGGCGGTGACAATCGCACATCCGCCGACGCGTTGAACCGCTTCGAGGATCGCCCCGACGCCGTGATCAACCGCCTCGCACGCTTGGACGGCTGCGTCGAAGTTGCCCGTGTGGCCGACCATGTCGCCGTTGGCGAAGTTGACGATAATCAGGTCGTACGCATCGCTGGCGATTCGCTTGACCGTCTCGGCCGTCACTTGCGGCGCACTCATCTGCGGCTTCTGGTCATACGTCGTCACGTCCTGCGGCGACGGGATGATTTCGCGATCTTCACCGTCGAACGGGCCGTCGCGGTAGTCGTTGAAGAAGAAGGTCACGTGCGGGCCCTTCTCGGATTCCGCGCAGCGGAACTGTCGCAGGCCTCGCGATGAGACGTAGTCGCCCAGGATGTTCGTCATCTTCGGCGGCTTCGGGAAGGCGACGTCGACCGGCAGGCCGACCTCATAGGCGGTCATGGTGACGAACTTCACATCTAGCTTGTCCCGCTCGAAGCCTTCGAAGTCGTCGAGCGTGAAGGCCTTGGTCAGCTCACGTGGCCGGTCGCCGCGGTAGTTGTAGAAGATGACCGCATCGCCGTCCTTCACGCGGGACGCATCGACATCGCCCACCGTGCGCGGCGTGACGAATTCGTCGCCGCGACGGTTCGGATCATCGTTGTTGTCGTAAAAATCGCGGATCGCCTCGGCGGCCGTGGCGAAGTGGGGCGGCGTCTCGCCGCGGCCGACGAGCAGGTCGTAAGCCTGTTGCACCAGCTCCCACCGATTGTCGCGGTCCATCGCGTAGTACCGGCCGACGACGCTGGCGATCCGGCCGATGCCCAGCTCCTCGCACTTGGCGGCAACGTCTTTGGCATAACCCTCGCCCGTCGTCGGCGGCGTGTCGCGGCCGTCGGTGAAGGCGTGAATGAAAACGTTTTTCACGACCTTCTGTTTGGCCAGATCAAGGACGCCGTAGAGGTGCTCGAGCAGGCCGTGCACGCCCGCGTCGCTGACGATGCCGAAGAGGTGGAGCGACGAGCCACGCTCATTGACATGATCGCAGGCGGCGACAAGCTGCTCGTTCTCGATGAGTCGGCCATCGCGGACGGCGCGGGTGATGCGGACGGATTCCTGATCGACGATCCGACCCGCACCGATGTTCTGGTGGCCGACTTCGCTGTTGCCCATCGTGCCCTCGGGCAGGCCGACGTCCATGGAGTCGGTCTTGACGAGCGTTCGCGGGTATTCGCGAGCGATGCGATCGGCGACGGGCGTGTCGGCGGTGGTGACGGCATCGACGCCAGCCGGCGGTTGATTGGGGTTGTGGCCCCAGCCGTCGCGGATGATGAGGACGACCGGGCGCTTTGTGGAAGGGTCTTGGCTCACGTCCGCTAATGTACGAGGCCGACGAACGCCGACGCTACCCGTGACGGCTGCGACCTTCTGCCGAGACTCACCATGCACACGATTGCCCTGATGAACCAAAAAGGCGGCGTCGGTAAGACGACGACCTGTGCCAACCTCGGTGCCGCCCTGGCGGATCGGGGCCAACGGGTGCTCCTGGCCGATCTCGATCCGCAAGCGCACCTGTCGATCAACTTCGGCATCGACCCGGCACAGCTCGGCGACGACGAGCCGACGCTCTACGAAGTTCTCAATGGGTCGGCAGGCGTCCTCAACGCGGTCCGCCGGCTCGAAGGCAACGGCCTCGAAAACCTCGACGGCGAGATCCACCTCCTGCCCAGCAGCCTCGATCTGGCCGGCCTGGAAACGGAACTCAACGAGGTCGACAACCGCCAGGGCCTGCTCCGCGAGGCCATCCGACGCGTCGGCTACGACTACGACGTCGTCCTGCTCGACTGCCCGCCGTCGCTGGGCCTCTTGACCATCAACGCCCTGGCCGCGGCGAGCAAGGTCCTCATTCCGATGCAGGCCCACTTCCTGGCCCTGCAGGGCTTCGCCAAGCTGCTGGAGACGACCCAACTCGTCGGCCGGCGGATCAATCCGGACCTGTCGGTGCTGGGCGTCGTGCTGACCATGTTCGACAGCCAGACGCGTCTGGCGACGGACGTGGCCCAGGAGCTCGAAGGCTTCTTCGACGCCGCCCGCGGCACGGACATGCCCTGGGCCAAGGGACACCTCTTCGAGAGCCGGATTCGCCGCAACATCAAACTCGCCGAGGCCCCGAGCTTCGGCCAGCCGATCCTCACGTACGACCCGCTCTCCAACGGTTCCGCCGACTACGCGGCACTGGCACAAGAAGTTGAAGAGCTGCTGCAGCTGACGGGCGACGGTCCCGAAGGCGAGGTCCGCGTCACGAGCACCGAGCACCTGAAGGTCTCTCGTCTGGCGAATCCGACGGGCCACCTCGAACTGCGGACGGCCGTCGCGTGAGACGGCTGGTGCAACTCGTTCGGCACCAGCCTGGCCGGGTGCTGGCGACCTACTGGTTGCTGGCGTTCGTCGTCACGCACCTGCCGCCGCTGTTGCCGAAGGAAGACGAACCGGGACCCGAGCCGCTGATCGGCTTCGACAAGATCGTCCACTTCGTCGGCTTCGCGATCCTCGCGTGGCTCCTGATGAATTGGCTGACGCGTCGCCACCGCTTCTGGCGAGCGGCGGGCGCGACGCTCGTAACGTGTGCCGTCTACGGCGTCGTGGATGAAGTCACGCAGCCGATCTTCGCCCGCACGGCCGACCCGATGGACTGGGTCGCCGACATGATCGGCACCGTCGTCGGCATCGGGCTGTCTCGCGTGAATTTCTCCAATCGCAACGCCGATCCCGAGCCGACACCCGCGACAACGCGCGTGTAGCTTGTTGGTGTGACCGCGATGGAACCGCTCATCCCGACCTGTCCCGTGACCGGTCAGGTGCCTGCGGGCGACTTCTTCGTGCTCGATCGCGTGCCGACGCAGGAAGGTGCCCTGCCGCCGACGCGAGCCGAGGCGATGAACATGCCGCCGGGGCAGATCCGGTATGCCATCGACGAAGCGACGGGCCATGTCTGGAACCGGGCCTTCAACTTCGACCTGCTCGACTTCAGCAGCGGCTACGACATCAACCTGAGCCACTCGCCCGCCTACCGGGCATACCTCGACGACGAGGCGGCGGGTCTGGTCGAACGGCACGCCCTGCACGGAGGCGGCAAGACGGTCCTGGAGATCGGCTGCGGCAAAGGCGAGTTCCTGACGCGGCTGACCAGCCTCGCCGGCTGCCGCGGCATCGGGTTCGACCCGACGTACGTCGGCGAGCCGAAGGCAGGCAGCGTGACGTTCGTCAAGAGCCTCTTCACCGAAGAGGCGGCGGCGGGCGTGGGTCCGGTCGACGCCGTCATCGTCCGCAGCGTGCTGCAGTACCAGATGCGGCCCGGCGACTTCGTGTCAATGCTCCGCGGCCTGCTCAAGCCGGGCGGCGTCCTGTACGTCGAAGTCCCCAACGGCGGCCACACGTTCGAACGCGGCGTCGTCTGGAACGTCGCCTACGAGCATCCGAACTGGTACACGTCCGCCAGCTTGCGACACACGATCGCGCGACGCGGCTACCGGGTCGACCGCCTCGAACCCGCCTATGCCGACGACCAGAACCTCCTCCTCGAAGCCGTTGCCGTCGAAGCCGAGGGAGACACCGAGGCCAATGAAGACCTGATGAGCTACGTCGAGCAGACGCACCGCTTCGCCGACCTGCACGCCGCCGCCATCGCGGAATGGTCCGCCCGCCTCGACGGCCGGTACGCCAACGGCGACACCATTGCGCTCTGGGGCTGCGGAGCCCGCGGCATTCACCTGCTGACGCAGTGCGATCCGCTCGCCAGTCGGGTGCAACACGTCGTCGACATCAACCCCAACCGCCAAGGCCGCTTCGTGCCGCTGACGGGGCACCAGATCAAGGCCCCGTATCACCTGAAGCTCGATCGGCCGGACGTCGTCATCGTCTCCAACGCGGCTTACATCGCTGAGATCCTCGCCGACCTGGCGGCGATCCGAATCGAGCCTCGCGAAACGGCAGCCATCGAGTCGCCGGCTCTGGAACCCGCCTGAAGCGGTCCACCTTCAGTCGTTGCGGTTCGCTACATCCGGTGGCCGTTCGGTTTGATGATTTTCTTTTAGCCGCGTCGGCGGCCGTTCGCGTTCTCCGTGGTGGAGGCCAACCTCGGTCTCAACCCGAACCCTCGACCTCGGAGAGACGCCATGCACCTTCTGACCACGACCTCGATCCTCGCCGCCCTCGCCGCCACGTCCTTCGCCTCCGCCGCCGACATCACCTTCGGCCTCGCCACCACGACCGACGACAACTCCGGCAGCACCACCCTCAACAACGGGCAAACCGTCCTCTTCGACGAGCTGACCGAAGAGTTCACCGCCGGCGGCGTCATCTTCACCGCCACCGGCGGCGGGTTCGTCGCCAACACCCTCGGCGTCTCCGCCAGCGGCCTCGGCGTCGCTCCGGACAACTTCGACAACGTCATCCCGGAGATCAGCGCGAGCGAAGACGACGGCAGCTTCGGCCAATTCATCAACCTTTCCGTGCCGCTGGGCCAACGCCTCACCAGCGTCACCCTCGGCTCCGTCGGCCCGCTCGCCGACGGCTTCCTCCGCGACAACGAGACGAACCAGATTCTCTTCACCTTCACCGCCGACGCCAATCGCACCAACAGCGATCAGCTCGTCGTCGACCTGACGCCGTTCGCCACCCGCGACCTCCGCATCGACGCCGAAGCCGGCGAGTTCACGCTCCTGTCCGCCTCCGCCGTCCCCGAGCCGACCGCCGCCCTCGCCGGCCTGACCCTGCTCGGCACGAACGTCCTGCGGCGTCGGTGCGTTTGACGTCCGCCCATCACGGGCCTCGCAGATGCGACCCGTGCTACTTACCGCTCCCTTTTCGCTCACCTTTTCCTGGAGAAACCCTATGAACCCCTTCCTCACCTTCGGCCGTTCCGTCCGCTCGACGTTCGCCGCCCTCGCCTGTGCGCTTGCGTTGTCGCCTGTGGCGGCGTCGGCTCAACAAGTCCTGCTGACGGTCGACATCGCCGACCCGTCGACGCCCGTCTTCGCCGGCACCGGCGAGTTCTCCCTTGCGGACGCAACCATCTCTGGTCGCATCGGTGTGACCCTCGATGAGCTTTTCACGACGGACTTCCTTCGTGCGGCCAACATCCTCAGCGGTGATCTCGCCGTCGCCGGTTCCCCTGTGGAACTTGCCGACAACAACTCTGGCCCGACTTCGGAGACCGACCTGAATCTTCGCCAGTTCTTCACCACGTCCTCCTACGACTTCACGACAACCACGCCGGCCTTCACCGGTTCGGCCACCGTGCCGAGCGGCACGTTCGGATCAATCGTTCCCTACCAGCCTGTCGGCACGATCGGCGACATCTTCCTCGGCGATGAAAGCGCCAATCCCGGCCTTGTCCTCGGCCAGTTCGAGGTCATCGACAGCTCCGTCATTCCTGAACCGACCGCCGCCCTGGGCGTGACCCTGCTCGGCCTCGCCGCCCTGCGGCGTCGGCGGGCATCGTAGTCGTAGGGTGGGCCCTGGCCCACCATCCGCGTATAAATGGATAGTGAAACGAGCCAAGCGTCGTTCTTGACGCTTGGCTCGATCGTTGATCAGAGGATGGGCTGAAGCCCACTCTACGTTTGTATGCTCGTGCCGCCGACCTTACAGAGGTGCCCGCCGGCTTCGCGTGGCGAGGCCGGCGGACGGAAGGTGTTCGGGGACGTCAGCCAATTAAACATCAGCCCGTCTCAGGCGACGGTCGACTGGCGGCGGCGGAGGCCGATGAGGGTCAGGAGCGACAGGCCGCCCATCGCGGCGACCGGCTCGGGGACGACGGTGACGCCGAAGTCGGAGACCGTGGTGAAGCTGACTTCGGGGGTGCCGGTCGACTGGCCGAAGGCGAGCATCACGCCGTCGAGTTCCCAGCCGCTGTTCGTGCCGCCGCTCTGATCCGCCCAGTCGGCCCAGTTGGAATACTGGTAGACCGGGTCGGTCTGGCTCGTTGCGTCGCCGGTGAGCGTGTCGGGTAGCTCGGTTTTCGGGCGGGACGAGATGATGAAGTCCTTGATGTCGTCGAACTCAGCCGATCCGGAGCCTGTCGGGCCGGTCCAGCCGGCTTCTGCCTCGAAGACGGAGAAGTCGCCCAGCGGCCCGGCCGTGCCGTCGCGGGAGAAGCCGCTGGACGTGCCGTCAAGGTAACGCGGGGCAAGGATCGCCCGAGCACCGCCGGCGTCTTGAACCATGATGTTGAAGTAGACGTCTGTTCGTGCGCCGGGCGCTGAAGAGTCCGTCACCGTGTAGTCGATGCTCAGGATGTCGCTCACGGGTCGGCCGTTCAGCTCCGACGTGCTGTAGAACGCCTTGCGGCCGTTGCGGCCGTCCCAGCTCGACTTGTTCCAGTGATATTTAGGCGTGTCGAGCTCGCTGTCGCCGTGATTGCCGGTGATGGAGCCGTCCGAGTTGACAGTGACGCTGCCGCCGTGGACGCCCCAACCGTTAAAGCCGCCGACGTTGCCGGCAAAGGCGGCGGAGGAGCAAGCGACCGTTGCGGCCGCAGCAAGGATGATGTTGCGCATTCGTGTTCTCTCTACGTGTCTGGCCCCCGTTCCCCTTGGAACACCCAAAGCATTTGCGGCGACCGTGCGGTAGCATCCTGAACGACCGGTAACGGAAATGCAAGAGGCATGCATGTGTCGATCTGTCGTGATCGCCTTAGGGAAGCTGCCTATTCACTAGCCAATGCACGCCGCCGCCGCAGGAGCAGGCCGCCGAGGGCGGCGATGCCGGCCAAGGCGGAGGTGGGTTCGGGGACGGCGGTGATGGTGATGGAGCCGTGGCCGGCGTTGACGCCGGAGAGGTTGACGAAGTTGTCGTTGGCGAAGGGGCTGGCGTTGAACGACCCGCCGCCGCCACCGGCACCGCCAACGTTGCTTCCTCCGCTGCCCGCCCCGCCGCTGTAGCCGCCGCCACCGCCGCCGCCGTTGCGGCCCGCCCCACCACCACCGCCGAAGCCGCCGCCCAAAAGGGGGTGTCCGATTGACTGCGAGGAATCCACCGACCCCCACCCACCCGCCAACCCGTTGAAGTAAGACTTGCCGCCAAGGCCGAATTGTTCGTCGAAACCGTCGTTGCCATTGGTAAAGAAGCCGCCGCCGCCGCCTGATCCTCGAGCGCTGCCTCCGCCTCCACCGTTCCCGAGGGTGCCACCGGTATTGCCGACGCCGATGGCGTCGCCACCGGCCGTTCCGGCCAGCCCGGGCCCGCCGATGAATTGTCCACCGCCGATGAATGCTCCCCCACCGCCGCCGGCGATGATCAGCGGCTGGTCGCCGGGGGCAACGACGAAGCTGCCGCCACCGCCACTGCCGCCGCCGGCGCTGCCGCCACGTTTGCCCGCCTGCCCGACGGCAATTCGAAGCTGATCACCCTGGGTCAGCAAGAAGTCGCCGCCGATTCGGGCGCCGTGACCGCCCGAAATCGAATGCCATTTGCCGCCCTGGGCGCCGTTGGCGGTGATGTTGTAGAGGCCGGTGGCGGGGACGGTGAAGGTTTCGAAGTTGCCGGTGTAGCCGAAGGTGACGGTGAAGTCGGGCGTGACGGTCGCGGCCCGGGCAGTCTGCGGGGGCGAGGCGAGGAGCGTCAGCAGGAAGCCCGCGAGAGCAAGGGCGGGAAGGGTTGAAAGTCGCATGGATCTGTTCTCCGGTGAACGGGGGTGGGGTGGGGGACGGCGGCCGCCAGTGGGCTGCTCGACCTGTTCCACGCGAGAACGGGCGACGGAGGACAAAGAATTTCCTGTCCCGCCCGAGGGCAGTTGGCGTGGAGGAGGTCGAAGGCGCTGCCGTCGGCGTCGCAGGGCGACGGGAGGGGTTGGCTTCGACGATGGATGAAGCGCCGGCCGTGCCAAGGGAAGGCACGGCCCGCTTGCGTGTCGTCGTCAGGACGCCGGTCGCGTCGTCGCGCGGGCGGCGGCGATGTCGGCGGCGAGGGCGTCGAGCACCGCCTCGGCACGGGGGATGAGGTCGGCGTCAGGGGTGCCGCGGCGGGCGTCGATGAGGATGCGGCGGGCTTCGGCGAGATATGCATCCGCCTCGTCCAGGTTTCCTTGAACAACGGCGAGCCGGGCCGCTCGCAGAAGGCTATTGCCGAGCGTGGGATGGTCGGGCGGCAGACGCAACCGCTGGAGACGGACAAGGTCGGCCGCGACTTGAGCGGCCTCGTCGGCTCGGCCGGCACGTTGGAGCAACTGGGTCAGCGTGTGGCCGGCGTACATCGATTGGCTGTGGTCGCTGCCGAAGTGACCGATGATGGGCTCGAACGTTGCAAGGGCGACTGCGATGCCACGTTCGACGGCTGCCTGCTCGGCCGCGACGTTGTCCTCGGCCGCGGCAGCGCGGGCCGCGTTCAACTCCAGGCGGGCCAGGCGACTCTGATGCACGAGCGCCCGCGGGTGATCGACTTCGGTCGCAGCGATGATGCCCTCGACGGCGGCGGCAATTTCGCGACGCCCTTCGTCGAAGCGACCCACCGCGCCCAGAAGCTCGCCGTAGCTGGCCCGCGTCTCGAGCGTGTCCGTCGCGATCGGTCCTGCCGTCCGCAGGCGAATGGCGAGGAAGTCTTCGTAAAGCGGTATGGCGGCGGCGTAGTCGCCTCGGCCGACGGTGACGCCGATCAGGTTGTTCTGCACGCGAAGTGCCCGCGGATCTTCCTCGCCGAAGGTGGCTTGAGAAAGGGCGAGCAAGGGGACGAACCGTTCGTGTGCCTCGTCGAGACGGTCGGCGGTATATCTCGTGTAGGCGGCCCAGTATTCGGCGTCATGAAGCTCGACGTCGTCGGGAGAGACCTCGTCCTTCAACAGGTCGACGGCCTTGTCGAGATGATCGATGGCCTGGTCGAACGCTTCGAGCGCGATGTAGCTGCGGCCGATGGCGACGCGGATGGCGGCTTCGGTGCGCGGGCGGTCGAAACGGCCGGCGATGGTCTCGGAGGCGGCGTCGAGGACCTGGCGGAGCGTCATCTTCGGCCCGGCCACGACCACGCCGGTGCCGCCGGCCGTGCCGAGGACCTCGTTCGT
>CAYMAS010000003.1:0-156485 GCA_964388485.1 uncultured Tepidisphaerales bacterium
ACGCACAACATCGCTCTGTAGCTACGTCACCAGAGGGTCCGGACAGAGCAGGTCGCGAGCCTTTTCTGCTCGACCGGCGAACACCTTCAACCCACGGCCTTCTCCTTCGGCTTGCCCTCGTAGCTCAGGTTCGACACGCTCTCGTGGTCGAAGATGCGGAATGCGTAGTCGGTCGCGATGTGGGCGCAGTGGCCGTTGTACGAGACAACGGCTTCGGGGTGCTGGACGTAGACGACTGAGCCATTGTTCAGCTCGATGTAGAACGGCCGGAACGGCTGTTGGCCGCGGAAGTCGCGTAGAGCTTGCTCGAAGTTTTCCAGCTTCACGGCCACATGATACCCGATGGCCGTTGCATCGGCCTTCGTCGCCGTTACGCTGGGCGGCACATGACCCCTCCCGCGCCACCACGGATGGATGGCGCACCCGAGTTGTCGCGGCAGGAGACAGCAGGCATGGATCGCCTGCGCAGCCGCTTCAGCCAGCAACGGGTGCACTTCGTCGGCATTGCCGGTTGCGGCATGAGTGGGCTTGCGCACGTGCTGCTCGATGTCGATGCCGTCGTCTCGGGCACCGATCCGACCGACGATGCCATCGTGCAGGGGCTCCGAGAGCGTGGTTGCGAGGTGCGGCAGCGGCAGGATGGAACGCTCGTCGACGAGGGTCTTGCACGAGTCATCCACACCGCGGCGGTGCCGGAGGGGCACCCGGAACTGGTGAAGGCACGTCATCTCGGCATCGAGGTCACCGCCTACGCCGACCTGCTCGGCGAGGTCATGGCCCAGCGTCAAGGCGTGGCCGTCGCGGGGACGCACGGAAAGACCACGACTTCGGCGATGATCGCCTACGCCCTGGTCCGCGGCGGGCTTGATCCATCGTTCGTCGTCGGCGGGACCATTCCGCAACTCGGCGGTGGGTCGCGGAGCGGCTCAGGCACCGTGTTCGTGGCGGAGGCTTGCGAGTACAACCGGTCGTTCCTCAAGCTCCGCCCTGCCGTCGCGGTCGTGACGAACGTCGAGGCCGACCACCTGGACACATACACGGGCGGGTTGCCGGAGATCGTCGAGACGTTCGGCGAGTTCTGCTCGATGGTGCCGGACGACGGCCGCGTGATCATCAACGGCGACGATCCGAACAGCAAGACGCTCGCTGGCGATCGACCGGTGTGGCGGGTCGGGACGGGACTCGGCAACGATTGGACGCTCGTGCCGACCGGTTTGGCCGACGGCCGGCCCACCGGGCAGCTTCTGTTCGACGGCAAGGTGACGGCGACGCTGGAGCTGAAGATGCCCGGACGACACAACCTCATGAACGCCGCCATGGCCGTTGCGGCGGCTGTAGCCGTGGGCGCCGACGTCGTGCAGGCGGCCAAGGCAGTGAGCGACTTCCGCGGGGTCGACCGGCGGCAGACGCACCTGGGTCGCGCCCGCGGCTTCGAGGTCGATGTCGTCGACGACTACGGCCACCACCCGACCGAGATTCGCCTGACGCTTGGAGCCCTTCGCGAGCGATACCTCAACGGCCGCGACGGGCGACTGATCTGCGTCTTCCAGCCGCATCAGGCGAGCCGGACACGGCATCTGCTCGATGACTTCGCGACCAGCTTCGCAGCGGCAGATCTGGTCTTCTTTCCGGACATCTACAGCGTTCGCGACACGATCGACGATCAACGCTTCGTCTCCAGCAACACGCTGGCAGATCGCGTTCGGCAAGCCGGTCAGCACGGCGAGCACGTGTCGGGCTTCGAGCAGGTCGCTCGGCGGGTTCGGGCCGAGCTGAGAGACGGGGACCTCGTCGTGACGATGGGAGCGGGTGACGTCTGGAAGGTCGGCCGCCTGTTGGTCGACAGCGAAGCACCGGTCAAGGAGGCGGCATGACGGTGGTAAAGACCGCATCCCGTAGGGTGGGCTTCAGCCCACCGTCTGACTCACCGAACGCAGATGGTGCGCTGAAGCCCACCCTACGGGTAACGCTTCCAAAGTGCGTTCGGCATGACGTGCCGCTGGCGAGATACACGTGGTACAAGCTCGGCGGCCCGGCCCGGTTCTTCGCCGAGCCGCGGGACGAAGTCGAGCTGGCCGAAGTGCTGGCTTTCTGCGACGACGAGATTGACGTCTATCCGCTTGGGCTGGGGGCGAACCTGCTCGTCAGCGATGACGGCGTCGACGGTTGCGTCGTGCGACTTGCTGGCGAGCATTGGGAACGCGTCGAGATCGACGGCACGACACTGACCGTCGGCGGTGGCGTGAGCATGGCCAAGCTCGTCAAGCGCTGCGAACGCGAAGGCCTCAGCGGCATGGAGTGCATGGCGGGCATTCCCGGCACAGTCGGCGGCGGTTTGCGCATGAACGCCGGCGGCAAATTCGGCGACCTCTCCAAGCACCTCGTCTCGCTCGACGTGATGAACGGCAACGGCTCGCGGCGGACGCTGTTGCGTCACGAGGCGGGCTTCGGCTATCGCACGTCGCGGATCGACGCCGCCTTCATCACAAGCGCCACCTTCAGTCTTCAAGCCGCCTCGCCGAGCGATGTCGTCGCGAAGACGCGGCAGGTTTGGAACTACAAGAAGGACACCCAGCCGATGGGCGGCCGGGCCGGGCGGTCGTGCGGCTGCGCTTTCAAGAATCCCACCGGCGACTCGGCGGGCCGGCTCATCGAAATCGCTGGCCTCAAGGGGATCCGCATCGGCGACGCTCAGGTCAGCGATCACCACGCCAACTTCATCACCGCCGGGCCGGAGGCCCGAAGTAAGGACGTGAGCGACCTTATCGACCTCGTTCGACACCGCGTCGAGGCGGTTCATGGCGTTCGACTGCATCCCGAGGTACGCCGCTGGCCCGACTCTGCTTCCTGAGAACAACAGCTCTGCTTCCTGAGAACAACAGCTCTGCTTCCTGAGAACAACAGCTCTGCTTCCTGAGAACAACGGACTGTTCCATGAATACGACACCTTTGACGATCACTGTGCTCGCAGGCGGACCTGACGAAGAGCGGGCCATCAGCCTCGCCAGCGGACGCGCCGTTGCGGCGGCGTTGCAGACGGCGGGTCATCGCGTGACGCTCGCCGACGCGACGCCGGATGACCTGTCCGCCCTCGACCTGCCGGCGGACGTAATCTTCCCCGCGATGCACGGCCAGTATGGCGAAGGCGGGCCGTTGCAGGATGAGCTCGAGGCCAGACGCGTGGCCTACGTCGGGTCCAGACCCGAGGCCGCGCGGCTGGCGATGGACAAGTTTGCGGCCAAGGACACGTTCGCCGCCGCGGGACTGTCGACACCGGAGGCCGTGCTGATCGACCGGCCAGGCCCGGTGGACGTGGCGGGTGATGTCGTGATCAAGCCGTTGAGCGGCGGCAGCAGCCAAGACGTGTTCGTCCGACGTGCCGAAGCCGGTGGCAAGGCGGACATTGAGTTTGCGACAAGCTTCCTCATCGCCAAGTACGGCCAGTGTCTCGTCGAGCAGTACATTGACGGCTGCGAGATGACGGTCGGCGTGCTCGGCAACGAGGCCCTGCCGCCGATCTGGATCGACGCGAGTCAGACGCCCGCCGGTTGGTTCGATTACGGGGCGAAGTATCGGCCGGACGGGGCCGCTCACCGATTCGATGCGCCGGACTTGGTGACGCCCGATGCTTTGGTGCGGCTGTGCGATGCAGCGGTGGCGGCTCACGAGAAGCTGGGCTGTCGGGACCTGTCGCGTGCGGACTTCATCGTGACGCGTGACGGCACGCCGTGGCTGCTGGAGGTCAATACGATGCCGGGCTTTACGGGAAGGTCGCTGTTGCCGGACGCGGCGCGGGAGGCGGGGGTGAGCTTTGTCGATCTGTGTGATCGACTCGTGCGGACGGCTGCGGGACGGGAAACGAAGGTGCGGGCGGCGTAGCGGGTGCGACTTCGTGGTAAGTCTTGAATTCAAGAGTTGTGCCGGGCGGTCGGCTGAGGGGGTCGCTAAGTGGCGGCTCGCGAAAGTAACCGCCAGCCGCCCGGTCATTTTGCTTGTCGGCGAGTTGTCGGACGTGCCGATGCTGCTAGTGGAACCTTCTGATCGATGCCTCGAGTGACGCCCAACAAGAAGAAGCGCAAGACCAAGGCCGAACTCCGTAAGGAGGCAGAAGCCGCCGCGGAGAAGGCCAAGCAACGCAAGCAGGTTGCCGGCACGCTCGTCCGCGCCGCCGCCGTCTGCACTGCGATTGGCGGCGTCGTGGTCGGTTACAACGCGTTGTCGGCGCACGTCCGCACCGACATCACGATGACCGACGCGACCGCCCTCGGCATCGTCTTCGCCGACCGGCCGGCTTGGATGGGGGACGACGTCGCCCGCTCCATCAGCGACCGGCTTCGGGCACAGCTCGATACCGCCTCGGCCTCGCAGCTGGATCCGACAATCCTGCAAGCCGCCGCGGATGTGCTGACCACCGACCCGTGGGTTCGCGACGTCATCCAAGTGCGTCGTGTTGGCGATCAACTCGTGATTTACTGCGACTGGCGGACGCCGTCGGCGATCATCCGCTCGAGTCGTGGCGGGCACACGCGGTATCACCTCGTCGCCGCAGAGCAGGCGAGCGATGCCGATCGCCTGCACGCGGTGCTGCTGCCGTTGCAGTACGACTTCGCCACGATCGAGACCATCACCCGAGGGAGCAATACGAGCGAGCCGACGACGAACGGGTTACGAATCATTACCGGTATCGAGGCACAGCCGCCGGCGGAAGCGGGTCAGGCTTGGCGAGACGATGCCGTTGCTGCGGGCCTTGACATGGCCGCGCTGCTTCAGGGTCATCCCGCCGCGGCAGACGTGACGACGATCAATGTCGCCGCCGTCGCTCGACCGGGCTTGCGAAACGTTGCCGCCGAAGCCGTCGAGCAGAGCTACGGGCCGTCGTCGCCCGTCGTCCTCGGCACGCGGTTCGAGCCGTCGACGGAAATCTACTGGGGCATCCCGCCCCGGCAGCACGACTACGCAGTCGAGCCATCGCCGCAGCAGAAGCTGACGCAGCTGGCACGCATGCGTGAGATGTTCGCAGGCCAGGCGACGTACCCCGGCTTCATCGACTTACGCCCGGACCAGCCGGTCCACTTGCGCTGACGTCACGCCGGCTGTTGCCGTTTCTACTGGCTCAGTTGAAGGCCGCGGCGAGGGGCTCGATGTCGATGACTTCGGGTCGGCCGGCGGAAATGTTCCACTGGACCATCGCGACGAAACCGTTGCGCTTGTCGAGGACGTACAGGGCTTCGCTGCCGTCGGGCTGGGCGCTGGTGGCGAGTTGGTAGTCGCGGCTGTCGGCCGTCTCACCGGCAGACGCGGGAGCGAGCAGAGCGTTGGGCGTCACCGCGTGCAGGCCTAGCAGGATGGCGAAGATGATCGCGCTGACGCCGATCCAAAACGTGCGCGTGTCGACGGTGGTGGTGCTGTGCTTCATGAGGAAGGGTGTTGAGGATGGAGAAGAAGAGACTCGGGCTCAACAGCCCTTATTGACCCTGGCGGGCACGTTCAAAGAACTCGGACAAACGCAGCGGCGCAATTGCCTCGATGCCGCGTTGGCGGTCGTAAGCGAGTGCCGACAGGTTGCCGCTGCGGGTATCGATGACGTAGATGATGTCCTGGTTGGCGCTGGTGAGCTGAGCCGGGACCATCAGGTACTCGCTGGCCGGCTGGAACTCCGCGTTCGCGTTGGCGGCGGGCGTGAGGCTTTGGCCGGGGTTCAGCAGCGACCACGCGAGGGCCACGTTGCCCGCGACGAGGAGGCACAGGACGGAGGTCGCGACGGGGCGTCGGCTTCGGAACAAGCGTGTCAGCATGGGTGGCGAGGGTGGAAGACTCAGTCGAGGTGCGTGCGGCGGGCGTCCTTGAAGAGGACGATCATCGACACGAGGGCAAGGCCGGCAAAAGCGAAGTAGGCGTAGACCGGGCTGTCGCCCGACTCCAGGATCACGTCGGTCTCGGGATAACCGCGTAGGCGGCCATCAGCGTTGCGAACGAGGAAGTCCTGCTCGTTCTGCGCCGACGCCAGGTCGCTACCCAAGAGCAGCGAGCCGGCGAAAATCGCGACGAGCATCAGGCGAGACCGGTGGCGAGCGAGTGGCACACCTGCAGCATAGCAGAGGCGGCGGCCTGCTCCCAATGGAGCATCGCTGATCGAAGCCATCATCACGACGCTAAAGCCACGCCTCGATCGGTTTGGCGAGGTTGCGGAACGTTTCCGCCGGCAGGCTGACCGTGTCCCACTGCTCGCTTCGCCGCTGCATGTGGTCGCGATAATCTCGGAGCGAGACGGCGAGCATGTGGTAGTGCCGGTCGCCCGTGCTGGTCTGATGAACGAAGTGGCCTGGTGGCGGCGTCAGGACGGGGTCGACCTCGAAGTTGAAGGCGAAGAGCCCGCAGAAGTCGTCGCCGAAGACTCGCTCCCACTGGAACAAGTCGTCCACGTCCCGCCGCGTCGCCCACGTCTGCAGCGACGCCCCGCCGGTGGCTTTGCGACCTTTGACGTCGACGAGCAGGTTCCTGCCGCCGCGGCTGTAGACGACGAAGTCGAAGCTCTTGAGCTTGCTGCCGCTGAAGAGAGCCTTCTTGGACTCATCCACCGCCACGTACGGCAGCCGCTTGTCGCGGAGCATCGCCTCGAACGACCGCTCGTAGTGGTTGTGTCGCAGCACCCGCCAAACCCTACAGCAACTCCACCACCCGCGGCAGCACTTCCTCCACCGGCGTCCGTGAGGCGGGACCGTCATGCTGATGCACCCGCGTCGCGAACCGGCCGGTGTAGGGGCAATAACGCTCGAAGTCGCGATAATGGCCCAGCAGGACGAGCCCGTCGGCACCGACTGCGTTGGCCAGATGAGCCGGGCCCGAATCGATGCCGACGAACAGCTTGGCGTGGCGGATGACGTGGGCGGTCTCCAGCACGTTGAGCCGGCGACGGAAGTCGATGGCGTCGGGAATCTGGACCGGCTGATCCTCCCGGCCGCCGACGATGACGATGGTCTGGCCCCGCTGCTGCAGATGCCCTGCCAGGCCGATCCAGCCCTCCTGGTTCCAGTCCCGTTCGGCTTGATTGCTCGTGGTGTGGAAGACGACAAAGTCGCTCGGCAGGCCGGGTGGCAGCGACAAGTCGGGCGGCAGGTGCAGCGTCGGCTGCGGGTCGACGGCCAGGTCTGCTAAGCCTGTCTCGCCGAAGCCGCCGGCGATGGTCGCAGCGTGCAGGAGAGGGCCGTGGTGGTAGTAGTTTTCGATGTTGATTTCCGCCGGCACGTCCTCGCGACGCAGGAGCAGGTCGGTCTTCGGACACCACCGGCCCCGCGTCTGCAGGTCGTGGACCGTGTCGAACACGCGAGGTGCCGCGAGATAAACCCAGTCGCCAAGGCACGCCAGTTCCAGGACGTGGTCGACGAGCGGATGATGCTCCACCAGCGGCCGCCACGCGGGCGAGACGGCAAACGTCAGGTGGGCCGTCGGCTGACGATGCTTCGCCTCGCGGATCAGGGGTTCAACCGCGACGACGTCGCCCATGTGCTCGAGCATCGCGACGACGACCTTGGGCCGACCGGCCTCAACGCTCGCCAGCTCTCGCCGGAGTCGTCTCCGAATGCCACTGGCCCGCAGGCGTGCCAAGCCACGGGTTCGGCGTTCCTTCCCTTGCAGAATCCACAGAAACGGCTGAAGCGACGGCACGGGTCGAGCGTAGGTGATGCGTGGCTAGCTCGACTGCGGCTCTCCAGCCTCATCTACCCGTACGGTCGGCAGCGTCGCCAGCAGCTGCCGCTCCTCTTCGGGCGAGAGCTTGACTCGCTGTCCATGCTCGTCGTGCGATTCTGAGAATTCGCCTGCGACAAACCCTTCTTCGAGCGACACCGGCTGGATCGCCCCGGCCATGGCATCGTGGCGGACGAAGAAGGCGTTGAGCCCGTGGCTGCCGCAGCCGATGAAGCGATAGCCCTTCGCTGTCGCCAATCGGTTGAGTGCTCGCAGGCTGGCTCCGTAGTAGATCAGCGAGTGGTGGGCTGCGCGACGGTCGAAGTCGGCCTGATACGGCACCGTCACGCTCGCATCGGGACCGAAGCGGCTGTTGTATTCGATAACCACGATGGCCGGGTCCACGACATCGATTGCCCGCCAGAGCCAGTAGTCCATGCCGTCGACGTCGATCGACAGAACGCCAATCCTGCCGCTGACGCCGTTGCGGCGGATGACGTCGTTGAGGTTGTCCCGCGTCAGGAACGCCTGATCCGCCTTGAGCGGGTGTTCCCAGTAGATTGGGTCGTTCTTGATTCTCGCGACCTGCTCCGCGTCGCCGTCGAGCACCAAGCCCCGCCAGCCTTCGGTGGTCAGGAGGTAGCGAGTGTTCGACTCGACGTAACTCTCAACGCCGAACTCGACGAAGACCTTCTCGTCGAACTGGGCTTCGCGGCAGAGGAAGGCGAGCAGGCCGTCTTCGCCCCATTGGCTGTAGACCCTGAACTCCCGCTCCTTTAGCGGAACATGAGCTGGCAGGTCCTTCGTCTGTCGCTCCTCGACTCGGCCGATGGCGCGGCGGAGGTGATCCATCTGCCGGGCGAGGTCATCGACCTGGTCGGAGGTGGTCCACAACTTCTCCGCCACCGTGTGCAACAGGGGCGGGGTGGCGACACGTTTGAGCTTTTGCAGGATGGCGGACAAGGGCGAGGCGGGTTCTGTCCGATTCATCGGTTAAGGCCGCGTGTCTCTGCAGCCCTCGTCCAATAGCATTCCCCGCCGCATGTCCGACCTCCCGCTCAGTGCCGCCAATCCGGGAGCGGCGACCATCGACCTCTCGAAGTACCCGTCGAAGCCGACGCAGCTGCTGTCGTCCAAAAGCGGCTGGGCGGCGTTGGGTTTGGGCGAACTCAAGGGTCGGCAGGAACTGCTCGTCGCCCTGGCGAGTCGCGACATTCGCGCCCGCTACAAGCAGACGATTCTCGGCGTCGTTTGGGTCGTGGCTCAGCCGCTGCTGGCGGCGGGCATCTTCACCTTCATCTTCGCCGTCGTCGCGGGCATCGATCCACCCGAAGACGGCCCGCCCTATTTCGTCGGCACCTTCACCGCGCTCGTCCTCTGGAACAGCACGTCGTTCGTCCTGCAGCGCTCCGGCAGCAGCCTCGTCGCCAATGCGGCCCTCGTGGGCAAGGTCTACTTCCCTCGATTGATCCTGCCCATCTCGTCGCTCCTGACCGTTCTGGTCGACTTCCTCGTCTCGGCCGTTCTGCTGATCATCCTCATCGCGATCTACTGGAAATCGCCGGGGCCGTACGTGCTGCTGGCACCGATCCTCCTCGGGGTTTCGTGGCTCTTGGCGTTGGGCATCGGTCTGATCGTCAGTGCGGCGGGCGTGATCTATCGCGACGCATTGCACATGATCCCGATCGTCACCCAGTTCCTCATGTGGGGCAGCTTCGTCATGATCCCGATTACGGAGGTGCCCGAGCAGTACCTCGACTACGTCTACCTCAACCCTTTCGTGCCGTTGATCGAGTCGTTCCGCTTTGCGGTGCTGGGCGAAGGCACGATGCCGTGGGGCTACTTTGCGTACAGCGTCGGCTTCATGATCGTCTCGCTGTTGGTCGGCACGCTGCTCTTTCGCAGGATGGAACGGAGATTCGCCGATGTCATCTAATCTCCTCTCGCCAAAAGATCCCGCCATCGTCGCCCGCGGCCTGGGCAAGTCGTACAAGATCCGCCACAAAACCAGCGTCCCCGGCAAACGGTTCAGCCAGACGACGAAGGAAACCGTCTGGGCGCTTCGCGACGTCTCGTTCGACATCGCCAAGGGCGAAGTCGTCGGCCTCGTCGGACGCAACGGCGCGGGCAAGAGCACGCTGCTCAAGCTGCTGAGCCACATCACCGAGCCGGCTGAGGGACAGATCGCGCTCTGGGGCCGCGTCGGATCGTTGTTGGAAGTCGGCACGGGCTTTCACCCGGAGCTGACCGGCCGCGAAAACGTCTTTCTCAATGGTGCCGTGCTCGGCATGACGCGGGCGGAAATTCGCGGCAAGTTCGACGACATCATCGACTTCGCGGGCGTGCATCGATACCTCGACACGCCGGTCAAACGCTACAGCAGCGGCATGTACGTCCGGCTCGCCTTCAGCGTCGCCGTCCATCTCCGGCCCGAGGTGCTGATCGTCGATGAAGTCCTCGCCGTCGGCGATGCCGACTTCCAGCGGCGATGCCTGGCGAAGATGGACGAAGTCTCCAAGAGCGGCATCACGGTGCTGCTGGTGAGCCACAACATGGGCAGCATCCAGTCGCTGTGCCAGCGGGCGATCCTCCTCGAGCAAGGTCGGCTGACGATGGACGGTCCGGCCGAAGAGGTCGTCGCGACCTACCTCGCCAAATCGCTCGAAAGCGGTGCGAGCGTCAGCGACGAGCCAGAAGCCAGACCCGGCAACGGATTGGCAAGGGTCCACGACGTCCGCGTGCTCGACCAGGAAGGGCGACCGACGACGCAGGTCATGGGCGGCGAAGACGTGCTGGTCCAGGTCGATTACGAATGCACCAAGCCAGGCACGAGCGTGAGCGTGTCGATGACGCTCTACAACGACCAGGAAGCTCCCGTCGCCGCGGCACACACCTACCTGACGCGGCCGAACCTGGCACCGATGGCCACTACCGGCACGCTGACGTGCCGTCTGCGTCGCCTGCCGCTGACAATCGGTTTGTATCGCATCGCGATGGCGCTGCAGATCGATGACGAAACAGCCGACCACGTCGCGCGGGCCGCGGAACTCGACGTTTCCGCCAGCGTCTTCTACGACGCAGGCGTCACGCTCGACAGCAAGACCGCCGCCGTCATGCTCGATCACGAATGGCAGCACGAGCCGTCGGCAAGGACGGTGGCCGCGTGACGAACAACCTGCCGTGGCTGGGAATTTTCACGATCGGCGGACTTTTCGTCGTCGCGCTGTTCCTCTTCACCAAGGCCAACGGCTATCCGTTCGTCTTCCACCCGGACGAGCCAAGCAAGGTCCGGCAGATCGTCGAGGGCGAGTACAACTTCAATCACCCGCAACTCACGCTCCGCGCCGCCGAGGTCGTCAACTTCCTGACCACCGGCAACCGCGACGCGCGGCGAGGCGAGGACGAGGTGCCGATCAGGTACGAGCAACGCATCGCAGAAAACGGCCGACTGGCGAGTGCGACCTTCGCCGCGTCGGCCGTCGCATTGCTCGCGACGCTGGCGTGGCAGGTGCGTGGACCGGTCGCGGGAATTGCGGCAGGTGCCGGGCTTGCGCTGATGCCGCCGCTCTTGACCGTGGCCCACTTTTTCAAGGAAGATACTGCCTTTGTCTTCACGATGGCTCTGTGGCTGGTGGCGGCCTTGTGGTACTGGCAAAAGCCGGGACGGTGGACGCTCATCGCCTTCGGACTCGCTTGTGGCCTCGCCGTCGGCGGCAAGTGGATCGGCCTCGTGCTGACCATTGCGGGCTTCGGACTCATCGCGACGCGCGACTGGCGAAAGCTGCCGATGGCACTCGGTCTGACGGTACTGATGGTCCTGCTCGTCAATCTCTCGGCCCTGTTCCAGTTCGACAATCTGCTCGCCGGCTGGCGGCACGAGGCGACGCACGTGGCGACGGGTCACGAAGGCCTCATCCTGCCGCGAGGTCCGATCTACCTCGCCGCGCTGCTTGGCCTCGGGCCGGTCGTGCTGGTGCTCGCAGGTTTCGAGTTCTATGCGACGATCCGCCACAACCGCTGGCCCGGCTGGTGGATCGTGCCGACGACGGCCTTGATCCTGGCGGTGGTGATTCTCCTGTCGCGTGTCGTGACGCCCCGCTACCTGCTGCCGACGCTGATGCTTCTGATCGTCCTCGCGAGCCTTGGCCTGGCGCGGACGCACGAGTTGATCCGCCTGCGCTTCGGCAGATTGCCCGCCTACGGCGTTGCAGCGTTGCTCCTGCTCGGCTGGCTCGTGCCGTTCGGGCTGACGTCGTACGGCTATCTGAGTCACTTCGCCAACGACACGCGGCTCGAAGCCCGCACGTGGATCGGCGAGCACCTCAACGACACGCCAATCGTCTACGACGGCTGGAGTGGCCTGCGGCCTTGGAACGTTGCGCCCGGGTCGAGCCGCCGTGTCCTGCCGTTGGCCGACGCGACCATCGACGAGCTGGCGGCGGAAGGCTTCACGCATCTCGTCATCGCCGACCGCGACTACGAACAGTTCTTCCTTCCGGGCGTCCGCCCGACGCGCGGCTACGGAGAGACGATGCAACGTGTTCGCGAGCGGTACGGCGAGTTGCTCGAACGAGAGCCGATCGTCGTCTTCGAGCCGACCGGCCCGACGCCGACGCATATGAGTCCACGCATTGCCATCTACGACCTTGGCGGGGACGACTGATGCGGTTCCTCCTGGAAAGCGGCACCTACCAGATTGACAACGTCGGCGACATCGCGATGTTGCAGACGACGGTGCAGCGTCTCCGCAAGCGTTTCGCCGGCTGCGAGATCGCGGTGGTGACGGAGCAGCCGGAGCGGCTGACGAACGTTCTGCCGGACGTCGAACCGGTGGAGGCCGGACCGTGGTTTCGGCTCCGCGTGACGCCGGTGCCGAAGGCGTTGGAATGGAAGCGACTGACGCGCCGGATCCGATGGAAGGAGATGCTTCTGGCGGGTCATTACCCGAAGCTCGCGAGGCTCGGCAAGCGGCTGGATTACTGGGCGACGCCCGAAGAACGCGACGCGGCCATGCGGTTCTATGACGAGGTCACCAAGGCCGACGCAGTGCTCGCGGCGGGTGGCGGCTACGTCAACGACTTCTATCACGAGCACGCTTGGAAGGTCTTTGCGACCCTCAACCTTGCCCAAGGGCTCGGCAAGCCGACGGCGATGTTCGGCATCGGGCTCGGGCCGGTGTCGCGGGAAGACTTGAAGCAACACGGCGGCCACGTGCTGCGACGGCTGGACGCGTTGACGCTTCGCGAGAGCGACCTCGGTCCGAGCATCGCAAAGCAACTTAGCGTCCACGGCGCAGCTGTAACGGGTGACGACGCGATCTACCTCGCCGCGCAGACGCCGCTCGCCGCTGACCGCCAAAGCCTCGGAGTGAATTTGCGACTCGCCGGTGATGCCGAAGTGCCTGCGGCGGGGGTCAATGCGACTCGTGCCGCCATTGCGGAGGTTGCGGCGGCTCGGGATGCGATCCCGTTGCCGACGATCATCCGCACCGACCTGTCGCCGGACAACGATGTCGATGCCGCGGCTCGGCTCGTCACTGATGCCGCCGCCCTGGACGCCGCCCGTCGGGTGCGTTCGCCTGCCGACGCCTTCGCTCGCCTCGCGACGTGCCGCGTCGTCATCACCGGGGCCTACCACAACGCCGTCTTCGCCCTGTCGATGGGCGTGCCGGTCGTGGGGCTGTACAAGAGCGACTACTACGCCGCCAAGCTCGGCGGCGTCGCGAGGCAGTTCGGCGTCGGCATGACGACGCTGCCACTCGATGCCATCGACCTTCGCGAGCGGATCGTAGCCGAGGCGACGCGTCTTTGGGACGAGGCGGATGACCTGCAAGCACCCCTGCGAGACGCCGCCGCTGAGCAGGTCGCCCGAGCCGATGCCGCGTACCACGCGTTCTTCGCCAAGGTGAGGGTGGAACGATGACGCCGCGGGTGAGCTTTCTCCTGGCGACGTACAACGACGAGCCGTACCTTCGCCAGACGCTCGACAGCCTCTTCGCCCAGACCTTCGGCGACTTCGAGCTCGTCGCCGTCGATGACGCCTCGACCGACAAAACGCCGCGGCTGCTACGGGAGCGAGACGACCCGCGTCTTCGTTACGTCCGCAACGACACGAACCTCGGCCACGTCAGGTCGCTGACCCGCGGCCTCGGCCTCTGCCGCGGCGAATTCGTCGCCCGCATCGACGGCGACGACCTGTGCGAACCCGAACGCCTCGCCAAACAGGTCGCCCTGCTGGATCGTGACAACTCGCTCGCCGGCTGCTGCACCTGGACGACGGAGATTGACGAAGCCGGCGATCCGACCGGCGACGCCGTCGAGCCGTTCCCCGACGCCGACCACGTCCGTTGGTCGATGGCCCACGTCCTGCGGCTGTACCACCCGACGATGACGCTGCGACGGTCCGCCCTCGCAGCCGTCGGCGGTTACGACGTCGACACGCTGGCCATGGAGGATTACGAACTGTGGACGCGGATGGTCTCGGCGGGTCATCCCCTGGGCGTCGTGCCGGAGCGGCTGGTGCGATATCGCCGCCGTCGCGGGTCGATTACAAACCAACATGCCGATCACCAACAAGCCCGTGCCGTACCGGTAGCGCGGCAGTACATGGCGGATGTGATGGACACGCCTGTCGACGAGGCGGACGTCCGAATGATGCGACGTTTGCTGGATTGGGACGACCTGGCGCCGACCGATGCGACGTCCGCCCTGCGGTTGATGGCACGTTGGCGGCGAGCGACGCTCGGTCATGCCGCCGCCGCCGCCCGGGCCGCCGCCGATGCGGAGGTGGCCGAGCATCTGCTGCGACGCGGCCGACTCTGGCTTCGTGACGGGCCGGCTCACGCGAAGACGCTGGCTACGTGCGTGCTGCGGCTGCCGCACCACCGTGTGGAGGGGGCCAGGCTCTGGTGGCAGGCGTGGCGTTGCAGGTAAAGCAAGAGCCCCGACAAGTCGGGGCTCCTGGCCAGTGGTCGGGGCCGGGTTCGAACCGGCGACCTAACGATTTTCAGTCGTTCGCTCTACCAACTGAGCTACCCGACCGGCGGGTTGACAGAGTAGACGCGCTTTGCCCCTGGAGCAAATCGTTCAGGAGGCCTTCGAGATCCGCCGCCGCCTCGGCGATGGCCCGGACATTGGCAAGATCCCGCTCCACCCGCCGCTGCCGCACGAGCGTCTCGTCGCCGCCGTCCGCCTCTGCCATCTCAATCCGCAGGTCCGCCAAGACCCGCTCGTGCTCCGTCCGCTGCGTCAGGCTCGTAACGAGCCCGTAGGTGCGGCTGATCGCGTCGTCGCTTGCCAGCGGCCGACGGATGCGGTCGATCTGCGAAACGTTGCTGTTGACGACGTCTCGGTCCCCAGGCTGCTGGCGAATCGCGTCGAGCAGCGGAATCGTCTTGGCGGCGATGGCGGCAATCTCCCTCGTCTCCCCTCGCCGAGCTATGAGGCACGACTCGATGTCGTCGCTCCGGTCGCCTTCGGCTTGAAGGCCTGGCACGGCTTCGGCTATTCCGTCACGTTGGAGGTCATCGAGTGCGGCATAGAGCGGCATCATCTCTGCCCCCTGCTTCGCGACGCCTCCTTCGGTCGCGTCGATGACCCGCATCGGCGTGCGGGCGATCATCTGCTCGAACTGGCCCAGGTACGCAGCGAGACGCCGCTCGGTGTACGTCGGGTTGCCGCGATAGTCAGGCACCCGCAAGAGCGCGCCGCGGTCGCGGGCGATGTGCTCCCACTGCTTCATCTCGAACGTATTGAATCGCCCCGTCTCCGGCCGCCACGCGTCGTCGTAGCCGGTGCCAGGTGCGTAGGCCAATCCGTCGGCGAAGCCCAGATCCTGGCCGACCATGACGAGGTCGCTGCAGCCGAGGTGCTCGATGAGCTCGAAGGCCAGGTGCGCCACCGTCGCCCCCGGCGGCAGCGTCGCGCGTTTTAGGTTCATCTCACGGAGCAGTGACTCTGCGAAGCCGTTGCCGAGCAACGCGACGTTCCGCGACGGATCGCTCGTCCAGACGTCGAGCACCTTCGCCGACGCCTTGGGTTCGGCGACGAGCGTGCAACGCAGGCCGCTCGGCAGGCCCTCCATGAACCGGGTCGAAATTTCGCTGTGGTCGATGCTGCAGACGAAGTGCGGCTCGACGCCTTCGGCCAAGAGCGGCTTGAGCGCGGTCTGCACGGCGACGAGGACGAAGCCGCGGTCGCGGGCGTCGCGGAGGCGGCTGATGTTGCGTCGCAGCGACGGACCGGCCGAGACGAGAATGCCGGGCCGACCTTGGAACAGGCCGGCAAGGTGCCCAATGCCGCGGCCGCTCGCATAACGATGCAGGTTCCCGGCGACGTTGATGGCCGTACGTCGGCCGTGCTCGACGGCAGTGACGACGTTCGTCCGCTGTCGACTGGCAAAGGCATCGAGTTCAGCGGCGAAGGCCCGGAACCCGTCGCTCTCGCCGAAGTGCGTGAGGCCGCCAGCAAAGAGCACGGTGCGGCCGTCGAGCCGTTCGTCGAGTCGCCCGACGTCGCCGGGCCCGACGAACAGCCGAACCCGCGCATCACCCAGGCAGTGAGCGACGTCAAGCCCCGCGAGCGACGCACGCAACGACGTTTCGTCCTCGATCCAGCAGACGATCTGGCTCACGCCCTTCTCGCGGCCGGTCCGCTGCCACAGGTCACGTGCGGCAGCGAGACCTTCGACGCAGTAGGCAAAGTGCCCGTCGGTCGGCTTGACCTCGATCGGCTGCGGCACGCCCGTTGGCAGCGGGCCCAGATCGTCGTCGTGTTCGACACGCAGGCCAAGGCTCGGGTCGTTGCGCCAAAGGGCAGCGAGGTTCGAGCAGTAACCTTGTGCGGCCGCGTGCGTGTCTAGGTTGGAGCGCGTCATCGAATCGTCGGCCACCCGTGTCGTATCGGACGCAGCGGGCCCGGGCCGACAACCGCCCCGCGATCAAGCTCAAGGAGCATCGTCATGCAGTCCCTCAACGAATGGCTCTTCAACCCGCCCGTCTTCGTGCCGATTGCGGCCATCGTCGTCGGCGTCCTGGTGCTGGCCTTCGGCTTCATCGGCGGCGGCAAGCCTCTTCGCATCGGCGGGCTGATCGTGGCGGTTCTGGCGACCCTTTGGTTCTTCGGAGCACGCTGGGTCGAGACGTGGGTTGAAGTCGCCGAAGCCGAGACGCGGGATCTGGTCGTTGCTTACGACGAGGAGAACTGGACCCGCTTCGGCGAGATCATCTTGCCGAACACCCGCTTTGCCAACTTAATGGTCGGCGACACGATCACCGCCGCCGCCGAGGCGACCCGGCCCCGCGTGGGCCAGGCGTCGGTGAGCGTCGACAGCATCTCCAGCGAGTCCGACGCGGCGGGCATTCGTGTGAAGGTGCGGGTCGACTCGACCGGCACGAACAACTCGATGCCCAAGACGCTCTGGCAGTTCGACTACGTCGTCCGCAGCGATCGGCTGGAGCTGGACCAGATCGAGCCACTCGACACGCCGTTCCTGAACGTCGAGTCGATTCTCAATCGCGTCGTTATTCCTCGATAACCTCGACCCGTTCCTGCTTACGACTCGCCACCGCGACAACGGCGGCATGGACCGCGGCGGGATGCCCTTCGTGAACCGCACGGGCCGCGGCGCGAAGCGTGGAGCCGCTGGTGGTGACGTCATCGACCAGCAGGATGGCCTGATCCTTCACGTCGCCGTCAAGCGCGAAGGCGCTGCGAAGGTTCATCGCCCGGGCGGCGGTGCCGTGCAATTCGGTCTGCGGCTGCGTGTTGCGGCGTCGAATGAGGCAACGGGCGAAGCTGCCGCCGGTTCGCTTGGCCAGACGACGCGCAAGCAGGTCCGCCTGGTCATATCCGCGGATGGCGCGACGATGCGGGTGCAGCGGCACGGGAACGACGAGCGTGCCGGCCGGCAACGGACCGACCCGCAACGCCAGCCGATCCGCAAGTGTCTGGCACAGCTCCCAGCGGCCGTTGAATTTGGCCCGGCGGACGAGGTCGCGAAGCGGCGATTCGAACGGGCCGAGCCGGTGCATCCGGCTGATCCGTCCCGAGCCGTTGCCGCCACAATGTGGACAGGCACTGCCGGCACTGCTGCGGCCGCAGGCGTCGCACGCGGCGATGGCCGCAAGTTCATCCAAGTCTGCCTCACATGCGTCGCAGATCGCGCCGTCGGCGTCGCTCTCGCACGCCGCACATCGCAGCGGCCAGATCGCGGCGGCGACGTCGGTGGCCAAACCCGTGATGACCTGTCGGACCTGCTGCAGCACGCCTCGGCATCCTGATGCCGATGACGACTCAACGCAAAACAATCGCACGCTGTACGCTGTGGCCCTGCTGTTGAAGCGACCATGGGCACAACCTTGTTCGGCTACATCTTCCGCGACCTGCTTCGCGTCTTCCTGCTCGCCGCGGCGGCGTTGGGAGGTGTCCTGAGCTTCGCCGGACTCTTGCGGCCGCTGAGCGAACAAGGTTTGGGCCCGGCTCAGGCGGTGCGGATTCTCGGCTGGCTTCTGCCGGCGATGCTCGTCTATTCCCTACCCGTCGCAGCGCTCTTCGCCACCACGTTCGTCTACGGCCGACTCGCGGCGGACAACGAGAGCACGGCCGCGCTCGCGGCGGGCATCCCGATCAGCCCGCTGGGCCTGCTGCTGCCGGCGACGGTGCTCGGCGGCATCCTCGGCCTCAGCACCATCGGCCTGCTCGGCATCGTCGTGCCCGCGGCGAATCTGCAGGTCGAACGCAGCATCTGGTCCAATGTCGCCCGCATCACCGCAAACCAGATCAACCGATCCAACCGCGCCTCGTTCGAAGGCGTCGGAGGGGCCGTCACCGTCTTCGCCGAGCGTGCCATCTTGCCGGATCGCGACGCGACGCGGCGACTCCTCGAGCGGGCCGAAGCAAGCGAAACAACCGCCATGCGGTTCTCGGACGATGTTCAGCTCGTTCAACTAGAGAACGCGTATGTCGTCCGTTACCAGGAGACGCTGCCGACGAACGATGACTCGCCTCCGAAGCGGCTGCCGGAGGAGATTTATGCCGCCGGTTCGGCCACGGTTTTCATCGACCCGCAGGCGATGGCGACGGACGACGCCTTCGAGCAGAGCGCGCTCGACACGCCGCAGTTCGCGGTCAGCCTCGTGCTCGAAGACGGCGTGACGTTTCCGCGAAGTGTCGGCCTTCATCGATCCTCGCAAACCTCGACCCGACCCGCAGCCGCCCCGCTCGTCGCCGCGGCGGGTTCGGCACAGATCGGACCGATCCGGCGGGATTTGCCGCTTCGTCGCAACGTCAAGTTCATGAGCATCGACGAGCTGCGCACGCTGCTCCGTTTTCCCGATCTCCACCCGGTCATCGACGCGCTCGTGCAGACGAGTGCGCGGTCGGATCAGCGGCTCGTCTACCTGCGACGTCTCGCCAAAGCTGCCGACCGTGACGAAGGCGTCGAGCTGGACCCGACGCGAGCCATCGGCGAGCGGTCGTTCCGACTTTGGGCCGACGGGCGGGCTAGGCCGTGGCAGGACGCGCTCAATTACGAGGGCATCATGGTCCGGCTGCGGCAGGCAACGCGGCTCGACGACGGCCAGACGGAAGTGCTCGAAGTCGCCTCCGACGACGCTCGCATCAAGGCCGAGACGCTGCTCGCCAGCGAAGGCGGGCCGCGGATGGTGCTGACGCTGACGTTCGACAACGCCATCGTCTCCATCGACGGCCGCACCACGCAAGGCCGGCGGTTCGAGCGACGCGTCGTCGTCGCGGTTCCGGATGATCTGATTCCGCTGGGGCAGCTGACATCGAGCGACTTCCTGAGCGAACGCAACGTCGAGCTCGGCGGCATGGCGATGCCGGACAAGCAGAAGACGGGCATCTATTCATGGCGGCTCGGGCAGAACGCGCGGGTCATCGGCGAGCTGCACGCGCGGGCGGCCTTTGTGCTGGCGTGCACGATTCTGCCGATGATCGGCG
Organism: uncultured Tepidisphaerales bacterium; assembly: GCA_964388485.1. Lineage (GTDB taxonomy): Bacteria > Planctomycetota > Phycisphaerae > Tepidisphaerales > Tepidisphaeraceae > JBCDKH01. The sequence goes on from CAYMAS010000003.1 coordinate 19,647, forward strand.
CGGCGTTGGGCATCCTCGCACGGAGCGGCAACTTCCTCATCGCCTTCGCGCTCTCGACCGTGCCGGCGGCGGTGGCCATCTCGATGATCCTCTTCGGCCAGCAACTCGTCGAGGCCAACCCGCCCGTGCGCATCGAAGACCTCGACGACATCGGGCAGTTCGCACCTTCACCGGTGGCCATCGGGCTCATCTGGTCGGGCAACCTCTGCGTCGCGATCTTCGGCGGGCTGTTGCTGGTGCGACTCCGCAGCGGCGAGGACGGTCTGTTCAAGCTGCCGCGGCTTCCCTTCCTCTCGCAAAAGGTGGCGGCGTGACCATGCAGTCGAAGCAGAACCCATGGTGGCGAGGCACGATGAATGCCGCATGGTTGCCGGTGTCGATCGGGCTGCTGGTCGGGCTGCTGGGCGTCAAGTGGCTGCTGTCGTTGCCGCAGTGGACGAAGCTCGACTTCGACGAGGCCAACAACCTCGCCAAGCCGCGACTGCTGCGGAGCGGCTACACGCTTTACCGCGACGTCTGGAGTGACCAGCCGCCGTTGTTCACGTGGATGACGCTCGGCTTCGAGAAGCTGCTCGGCGTGCCGATCGACGCCGATGCGACGGCGGCACGGTTGCTGGTGCTCTGCCTGTCGGTCGGCTTCGTGATGGTCGCGGTGGACGTCGCCCGGCGGGCGGCGAGTGGATCGCTCGACGGCAGCCTGCGCGGCTGGAAGCGACAGGCGTTGCTCGCGATGGCTGGCTTGGTGGCGGCGGTTCTGCTCATCGGCATGAAGCAGCACGGCACGCTCGGCATCAGCCTGATGATCGGTCTGCCGGCCCTGGCCTTGGCGGGCGTCGGCCTGTGGCTCGCGTGGCTGTCGAGCTTCTTTGCGACGGGCCGGTGGTCGATCGGGCTTGCCTTCGCCTCGGGCGTCTTCCTGGCGTGCGGGCTCTTCGTGAAGCTCAACGTCTTCATGCTGATTCCGGCGATGCTCCTGCTGCTCTGGCTCGGTGAGCGTCGCGTTGGGCGAATCGGTTCCGCCGTGGCGGGCGTTGCGACGGTGACCCTCCTCATGACGATCGGCCTGTTTCTGTCGAAGGGTGACGGGCTCTATGCACAACTCATCGCCCCGCACGTGACGACCGTCACCGGTGACGGTGCGAAGTCGCAGGACGAGTCGACCCGCTTCGCCGGCGCTCGCAGCTTCGGCGAGCAATTGTCGCGCAATTTTGAGGAGATCGAGGCCGGCCTGCTAAGCGACGTGCCGCACGTGGCGCTTGCCGTCCTCGGCATTGGCATGGCAATCACGGTGCTGCGTCGCCGGCAGAACGGTCCGATGCGGCCGGTCGCGTGGCTGGTCGTTGCACTAACCGCTTGGGCGGCGACGGCATTGGTGTTCCTGCCGTTCGCGAGCCCGATGTGGCCGCACCACCGCACGCTCTTCACGCTGCCGATCGCCCTCATCGGCGGCGTTGCAGTCGCGTGGTCGCTGGTTGCCTTGGTGCAGTGGAAGCAGCGGGCGTTGTGGCCCGACCGTGTCGTGCCGATCCTGACTGTCGGCCTCGCAGTCGCAGCGGTCTTTGGTGGAATCGATCGGGCGGCCCGAGCCGTCGAGCGGGAGGGCCAGTCGCTGGAGAACCGCGGCCCGATTGACGTCGTCTTCGCGGCGCGGCTGCTGCGGGAGGTGCCCGGCAGCGGGTTCGCCTTTGCGGACGATCCGATGCTCGCGATGTCGATGGGCCGACTGCCGTTGCCCGAAGTCGCGGTACCGTCGATGAAGCGTCGCCGACGCGGCCTGATGTCCGACGCGATGATCGGCGACCTGATTGAGCGCGAGCGGCCCGACCTGCTGGTGATGGGTCGCTTCATCTACAGCGACGCGTTTCTCGCTCGGATCGAGTCGGATTATCGCCGCGTCTTCGGGCCGGTGCCAGACAAGCAGCTGCACCAGCACCGGGCAATTTACGTGCGTCGTGACCTGCCGGTGCCGGAGGGTTTGGCACAACTCGACGCCGCCTATGCGATGAAGCGTCAGGAAGAGCGGGATCGCGACGATCCCAAAGCCATCGAGGAGGACGAAGTCGCCTCGCCGTGAAGCAGATCGACCGCTACATCCTCGGCACGTTCCTGCGGAACTACGTCGCGAGCCTGTTCGTGCTCGTCGGGCTGTACGTGATGATGGACGCGTTCTTCAACCTCGACGAGATCACGCGAGGCCGGTCGAGCGACATGTCGGTGGCCGAGGCGTTGTGGGGCATCTTCGTCTACTACTTTGCCCAGAGCCTGTTCATCTACGGGCAGTTGGCGGGCGTCATCACGGTGGTGGCGGCGGCGTTCACGTTGATGCGGATGAGCCGGTTCAACGAGTTGACCGCGCTGCTGGCGGCGGGCGTACCGTTGATTCGGGTCGCGATGCCGGTCGTCGCAGCGTCGGCAGCGATCAACCTCGTCATCCAGCCGATCAACCAGGAACTGCTCGTCCCGCGGCTGGCTGGGTACCTGACGCTCGAGCGGTGGGAAGCAGCTTCCGGCGAACGCGACGGCTTCACCGTCGAGCCGATGCCGACCGGCGATGGCGGCGTCTTTATGGCGTCGAAGTTCGAACCCGCCTCGCCGAGCCAGCCGATCGCCGTCGCCAGAGACATCACCGTGATCGAACGGAACGGCATCGGCGGTCTCGGCCTGTTGACCGCCGACGAGGCGACCTTCGATGTCGATCGGGACGTTTGGATCCTCACCGGCGGCCGACGGTTGACCAACCTGCTCGAAGGCTCGGGCTCGGCCAGCATTGTGCCGCCCGAGTCGGTGGCCGACGAGGTTTGGGAAACGGTGCTGACGCCCAAGGACGTGGAACTGGCGCGGGCGTCGGACCTCTCGGTCGGCGTCGGCGGCAGTTTCTACGACCTCTTGAGCACGGCCACGATTCACGAGTCGCTCTCTCGTGCCGGCGAACGCGGCGGAGCCTCGGCGGATCTGGTGCGGGCAAAGCACGCGCGGCTGAGCGGGCACGTGATGAACCTGGTGCTGATTCTGCTCGCGGTGCCCGCGGTGCTGACGCGGCAGCCGGGCGAACTCAAGAAGGCGGCGGGCCGGACGATCCTGCTTATCGGCGGCGCGATGACAACCGTTTTCCTGAGCCAGATGCTCGCCCGCGAACCGCCCGCAGAGATGAGCCTGCAGTGGGCGACCCGCTGGCCTGCTCTGTTGTCGTGGATGCCGATCTTCCTCTTCGGCCCGTTGGCGGTGGTCTTGATCGATCGCATGAAGAGCTGAGCGGCGCGACGTGACATCCTGCCGCGTCGCGATACGCTGCGGCTCCGATGAACATCAACGAGGCTGTCACAAAGGACTCCGGGGACAAGAGCTTCCGCGACTTCGCGCGGGCTCCGGTTCAGGCGTTTCGAGGTGGCAGCGAAGGCGACGCTCACAGACTTCAGAGCCGCTTCGTCGATGGTCCCCACGGCTGAGGTTGAAGGGCCTGATCTTGAGCATGTTCAAAGCCGCTGTATCCACCGCCGACGCGACGCCGATCGACGACGCCCGGCACGAGCGACGGCGGCAGCTCTTAACCACCGCCTGGACCCCGCTCGTCGCGGGTGGCGTCTTTGCATTCTTCACGATTCGCTGGCTGCTGAGCCTGCCGATGTGGACGCGGCTCGATTCGGACGAGGCGATCAACCTTGCGAAGATTCGCCTGATCGAGCGCGGCTACCGGCTTTACATCGAGGTCTGGAGCGACCAACCGCCGCTGCTGGCGTGGTTGACGTGGGTCTTCGAGAAGCTCATCGGCGCGGGCGAATCCACCGATGCGTCGGCGTCGCGGTTGATGGTGGCGTTCCTGTCGGCGGTCTTCGTGACGATCTGTGCCGACGCCGCCCGAAGAGTGGCGGTGCTGGCGATGCCGGTGGGGGTCGCGACGTGGCTGCGGCAGATCGTGGCTCTGCTGGCGAGCTTCCTGGCGATGGGCGTCATCGCGACGGTCTACCTCTACGTGCCGCTGAGCATGAGCCTGATGATCGGTCTACCCGCCGCATCGCTGGGTGGCGTGGCGGTTTATCTGGCTTGGCTGGCGACGTCGTTCGCGAAGACGTCGCGAGGCCGGTTGCTCCTGGCGATCCTGAGCGGTGTGGCGTTCGGGGCGGGCTTCTTCATGAAGTTCAACATCTTCATGGCCTTGCCGGCGATGGCGTTTTTCCTCCTGCTCGGTGGCGGCGGGCTCAAGCGACTCCTCGCGGCGTTCGGCGGGTTCGCAGCGGTGGCAATCTTCATCGGTGTCACGCTCGTCGTCATCACCGGCGAAACCGAAGGTCAGGACGGCCTCTACGACCAGATCATCGCCCCGCACATTACGACGATCACCGGCCACGAGTCGACCGAGTACGCCTCCGAAGTCGGCCGCAGCGAGAACCCGCGGACGGCTCAGATTCTCGACAACCTGATGCGGATCTGGAAGTTCCAGACCGACAACTACCTGCACAACCCGCTGTTCCTGCTCGCCCTGGCCATCGGCTTTGTCCTGATCCGTCGCAAGGAGACCGACGAGCCGTGGCTGGACGGAACCGATCGGCCTGGGGCTCGACTCATCGTCGGTGCGGCCCTGTGGCTGATCACAGCATTGCTCTTGTTACCGTTCGCGAGTCCGGTGTGGGACCACCACCTGACGCTCGTGACGATGCCCGGCAGTCTCGCGGTGGGCGCGGCGGCGGCACTGTCGCTCGGGTGGCTTCTCCGGTTCTTCGCGACGCCGCAGACGCCCAAGTCGCTGCTCGTCCGCTGGCTACCGCCGGCCGTGGGACTGCTGGTCGTCTCGGCGACCGTCGTGACGATCATCGTCGGCTACAACTCGGTTCAGGAGGGGCACCATCGGCTCGGCGTCGGGTCGGACACGGCGGGTTACAACGAGGTTCGCACGGTTCTGGCGGCAGTTCGCGAGATCGACGGCGACGGCTGGGCGATTGCGGACGATCCGATGGCTGCCATGAGTGCGGGCCGCCTGCCGCTGCCGGAGGTCGCGGTGCCGTCGAGCAAGCGACGCCGTCGTGGCCTGCTGGGTGACGACATGCTCGTCGACCTCGCTCAGCGTGAGCAGCCGGACCTGCTCGTGCTCGGCCGCTTCACCTACAGCGACGCCTTCATTGAGGCGATCGAGCGGGACTACCACCGCATCCTCGGCATTCAACCCGACCGCAAGATGCACTCGCACCGCGTCATCTACCTCCGCAAGGACCTGCCGATCCCCGAGGTCGCGACGGAGCTGCAGCCGGACTACGTGGAGAAGTCGCTCGCCGATATCGAACGCCTCGAAGAACGCCGCCGCCGCGAGACGGGGATGGACGCACTGCGGTAGAGATATCTGGCACAGCCGCGGACGGGCAGAAGGAATCAGAACAGCGCGCCTTCGTCCGTCTCCACCGGCGGCGTCACCCCAAGGTGGTCGTAGGCCTTCTTCGTCACCCGGCGGCCTTGCCGCGTGCGGGCGAGGAGGCCCTGCTGGAGCAAATACGGCTCGATGACGTCTTCGAGCGTGTCCCGCTCTTCGCCGAGGGTGGCGGCAACGGCTTCGATGCCGGCCGGGCCGCCGTTGTAGACGTCGATGATCGCCCGGAGAAACGACCGATCAAGTGCGTCAAGGCCGATGGCGTCGATACCTTCGAGCTCGAGCGACTTGCGGCACAGGTCCAGGCTGATCGTGCCGTCGCCCTCGACCGTCGCAAAGTCCCGCACACGACGCAGCAGCCGGTTGGCGACCCGCGGCGTGCCGCGGCTGCGGTGGGCGAGTTCCTGCAACGCCTCCGCCTGTGCCGCGACGCCCAGCTTGCTCGCGTTGGCTTTGAGGATGACGAGCAGATCCTCGGGCGGGTAGAACAGCAGGTGTTCGACGAGCCCGAACCGAGCCCGCATCGGCGCCGTCAGCAGGCCGAGACGCGTGGTGGCGCCGACGAGCGTGAACGGCTTGACATCGAGCGTCACGACCCGCGCGTGCGGCCCCGTGTCGAGCGTGACGTCGACCTTGTAATCCTCCATCGCCCCGTAGAGGTACTCCTCGACGACGCGGCTGAGCCGGTGGATCTCGTCGATGAAGAGCACGTCGTTCGCTCCGAGCCCGGTGACGATGCCGACGAGGTCGGCCGGCTTGGTGAGCGCGGGGCCGGTGGTGACATGAGCCCGCGTGCCGATCTCGTTGGCGATGACGTGCGCGAGCGTCGTTTTGCCCAGACCCGGCGGGCCGTGGAAGAGGGCGTGATCGACCGGCTCCCCACGTCGGCGGGCGGCTTCGACGGTGATGCGGAGCTTGCGGATGAGGTCGCGTTGGCCGACGTAGGCGTCGAACCGCTCGGGCCGCAGCGTCGCGTGCAGCGGCACGTCCGGCCCGGCGGGCGGAGCATCGGCGGCAGCTTGGGGGGCGACGAGCCGCTCGCGGGCCATGGCAAGGTTTAGGCGACCTCGGCTGCGACCGGCTGAAGGGCCTCGTGCAAGGCCTCGGTCGAAACGGGCTTGCCGAGCACCTGGTCGACGACGCTCGGCTCGCTGCTGCGGCGGAGCGTCTCGATCGAATGGTCGCCCGTCAGCAAAATCACCCGACATTCATTGCCCAAGTCCTGCCGGATTGACCGGGCCAGTTCGATCCCGTCGCCGTCGGGCAGGTGAACGTCGAAGATGGCCACGTCGTAGCCCCTGCCCTGCCGAGCCTTGACGGCGGCTTTGGCGTCGGCGACGTCGAGAGCGAGATCGGCCCTGAACCCGTGGTTGAGCAACAGCTTGCGTAAGGCCGCGGCAGTCGGGCGATGGTCTTCGACGACCAGCACCTCGCGAAGCGACACCTTTTCCTGCGTCAGATGTACATCCTCCATCGTCCAGACACCAGCAACCGCTGGGCCACCAATCGACGGTGCAGGGGCAGTGCAGGTTGAAGTCGGGACGGACGTGATTACGCTCCTGCGACTTATCATGACGGAAGCTGCCACCGAGACCATTGAAGATGTTGATGCCGCTCCCACTGCAGAAGGGGCCGGTGACGAGGAGCGGATCAGCGGCGAGGTGAAGTGGTTCGACGTCAAAAAGGGCTTCGGCTTCATCGCCGGGCCCAAGAACGAGGACGTCTTCGTCCACTTCAGTGCCATCACCGGCGGCGGCTTTCGGGCACTAAAGGACGGCGAGGCCGTCACTTACGTCATGTCGCAGGGTGACAAGGGTCTCAACGCTCTTGACGTGCAACGCGTGACGCCGCCCGAAGATGCCTCGCCCAAGCCGGCCAAGCAGCCGCAGGAGCAAGGCAACCCTGGCAAAAAGTCCCGCCGCAAACGACGCGGCGACAAGGGCGAGACGTCTGACCGGCAGCGCGACAGCCACGCATCCTCCGAGCCACGCGAGTATTTCCCTGACGAGAAGCCGACGACCGTCGGCAAGCGGGAGGAACTCAACTACGAAGGCCTCCGCGACGACGACGAGGGCGGCTACGTCGGATGATGTGGGCGGCTACGTCCAAACCGCTCTAGTCGAAGCGGCGGACCTTGAAGCCGACCAGCGCCTGCTCAATTCCGGTCAAATCGTCGAACCTGCTCCGCGTCTCGACCGCGGCGGGGACCGCGTCGGTGATGAGCCCGTCTGCGCCCAGAGCGAGGAACGCCTGTTGCTCGCTCGGATCATCCACCGTCCAAACGAACGCGGCGATGCCGGCCTGGTGGAGGCGGTCGAGCGTCTCGGGCGTTGCGGCAGTTCGGCTTAGAGCGAGGAAGTCGACGTCGAGCCGCGTCAGGTCGCCGACGCTCGTGGCGATGGTCAGCCCGACCTCGACGTCCGGTGCGAGCCGTCGCGTCTGACGGACGCCCTCGACCTTGAGCGACATGACCAGGACCCGATCCCTCACGCCCAGTTCGTCCACCACTTCCAGGACGGCCGGGACGAGCTGCTTGTCGAAGCCGTAGTATTTGAGCTCGATCAGCACCCGGCCGCGCGGCGTGATCTGCTGGAGAGCCTGCCGAAGCGTCGGGACCGTCTGGTCGCTGCCGATGAGCGTCGGCGTCGCGATTTCGCTCGCTGACAGCTCCGCCACCTTGCCGCGGACGCCAGCGACCCGCATCAGGTCCTCGTCATGGATCACCACCACGACGCCGTCCGCTGACAGCTGGACGTCCAGCTCGACGAGGTCCGCACCCACGTCCAGCGCGTGCTCGAAGGCGAGCAGCGAGTTCTCTGGGGCGTTGGAGATGTCGCCGCGGTGAGCGATGATGAAGCTTGGCGTCGTCGCGAGCCCACTCGCGGCGGCGATCAGCGTCGAGCCGGCCGTACCGACGATGAACAAACCCACGCCGGTCCAGAAGACGATCCCGCCCCGCCAACGCAGCAGGCCTGGCACGGCCAAAGACGTCTCCGTCTTCTGCCGGATCGCCTGTCCCGTCACCCGCTCGTACAGCAACGCCAGGAGAACGCCGAACGTCGAGATGACCAGCAGGCTCACCGCTTCCGCCACGATCAGCTGCACGCCGCCTAGCAGCAGGACGACGATCAGGCCCCACCATCCCGTGCCGAACCAGCCGGCCAGCAGCGTCAGCCCGCTGGTGACGAGGCCGACTACGAGAGATGCCCCGGCCGCGGCGATGACGAACACCGTCAGCAGCCACGCGACGTCGCTCTTGATGCCCCGTGTCGCCTGTCGACTCCGGCAAATCGCGACCCGCGGCGGCGACTCGTCGAACAGCACAATCGGCAACGCCAGGGACGTCTTGACGAGCACGTACCCGCCGCCGATGGCCGCCAGCAGCAGGCCCGAGGCGACGCCGGCCGCCGACCACCAGAACGTCGGCGGTCGCTCGACGAGGTAGTAGTTGACGTCGAACTCCCCCGCTACCACCGGCCAAGCTGCCCAACCCGCCAGGATCAACCCCGGCAGAACCCCCGCCGTCAGCCAAAGCCCTTCCCAAAACGCTAACCGCACCAGCGTCGGCAGCATCGCCACGACCCGCCGCACCCCGCCGACGATGCCGAACCGGCCTCGCACGCAGAGCACCGACAGCACGGCCGTCACCTGTGCCATCCGCGAGACCAAGAGCGACACCGCGACCAGCACCGCCAGCGACAGGCCCTGCCACGAGAGGAAGAAGCCTACCAGCTGCTCATTGCTGATCGCGACCTGGCCGTCCCGAGTGATGAGCCACCGGGCGAGCCAGGTGACGAGTGGCGTCAAAGCGAGCAGGAGAACGGCGTCCGTGGCCAACTGAATGACTACGAACGACTTCCACCGCCATCTCAGCCGCCGCAACGTCGCGCGGGCGAGGTCGCCGATGGGGAGTGACGTCGGCTGGTCCTGCACCGACGGCAGCGTAGTGGACGTCAGTCGACCTCTGGTAGCCGCGGAGCCTGCTCCATTGCTACCAGAGCAGCATCAGCGAGGTCCAGCAGCACCCCATCAAACCTTCGACGTCGATCGTCTCTACCCTGAAGCCTTGCCCGTCCTTGCTGCGAGCTTCATGTCCGGCCTGCTGTTAGGCGGGCTCGTCAGCCTTGCCCTGTGCGGGATCGCGGGAGCCTGGGGCTACTACAAGTTCGTCCGCCTCGAGCGACGGACGCGACAGGCGGAGCGGCTGGGTGAACTGGGCATGCTGACGGCCGGCCTGGCTCACGAGATCAAGAACCCGCTCAGCACGCTGCAGCTCAACCTCCAGCTGCTGCGTGAGCAACTCGACGACCGCATCAGCGGCCTGGATGACCTCATCGGCCTGCCTGCCGCGGCGGCTGGGGATCTTGAAGAGCGGCGTAAAGTGTTGGCCCGCATGATCCGGCGGCTCGACGGCGTCACGAACGAAGCAGGCCGGCTTCGTGAGATCCTTGACGGTTTCCTCCGCTACGCCGGCCGCATCGAAGCCCAGCCGCAGCCGGTCGACCTCGCCCGGCTCGCCAACGACCTGACGGACTTCCTCATCCCGCAGGCCTCCGCGTCGCGGGTCCGTCTGGTCGTCGAGTCGCCGCAGAGCGTGAGGGCGACGGTCGACGCGAACCTCATCAAGCAGGCGATGCTCAACCTGCTGCTCAACGCAGTCCAGCACTCGCCCGAAGGTTCGACCGTGACCCTCAAGCTGTTGCCCGGTAACCCGTTGCGGGTCAGCGTCAGCGACGAAGGTCAAGGCGTACCAAAGGAGGACCAGCCACGTCTGTTCGATCCCTACTACACGCGACGTAAAGGTGGAACGGGGTTGGGTTTAGCCATCACGCGACGCATTGCCGAGGCTCATGGCGGCCAGATCCAAGTCGACAGCGAGCCGGGCTCGGGAGCGACGTTCAGCCTGGTGCTACCGCTCCGTCCGCGGCGTCGCGGGGGCGGCTGAGGGCCGTTGCTCGCTGCCCGTGCGAAGCTTTCGAATCTTCCGCTTGATCTCCACCTTCCCGAGCCGCGAATAGGAGCGGCTCAGGCGGAGCAGCTTCCCGGGTGAGGTGTAGGACCAGGCATTGTATTGCTTCAGCGCCGTGTGCTGCATGTAGTGACGCCACAACGGGTAATGCCGCGTGAAGTGGCGAGCCAAGGGGTTCCACGGCTTGGGCGAGCCGACGAGGTGATAGATGGCGTCCGTGGCGTCGACCGGCACGGCGAAGGCGCCCGCGTAGAGGAGGACGTTGTACTTCGCGTCCATCCAGTGCAAGTGATTAGCGAAGCCCATGTTAAAGATCGCCTGGTCGGCCGACTTGAACCGTCCGGCGTACTGGCGGGCTAGGCCTTTGCAGATGCCCAGGCCGTCGATCTCGCGCCACCGCCTGAGGTTGAAGCCAACGACGCCCGCGTTCGCTTCGGGCACGTCGAGATCGAGTTCGTGGTCGCGGTACAGGTCCCGGTGCAAGGACTTACGCCTCGGAACGTCCGGCACGACGAAGAGCACCGCCCGGTCATCGATCTGGGCCATCAGGTCAGCCAGATCGAGCGTAACGATAAGGTCTGCATCGAGATAGATGCAGCGATCGACATCGGGCAAGAGGTCAGCGATCTGCATCTTTCCAAAGACCGTCGTGTTGCCGTGAAGCGTGCCGCCACCGATGGGTCGCTCGGGGACATGATCGACCATGCTGAGCGACGCGCCGCGAGCGTTGAGATCGAAGGTCTCTCGTATCAGCGACTTGTCTTCATCACCGACGCTGTCGAGGATGATGTGGACGTGGAACTGCTCAGGGTGCCTGGCGCTTCGCAGGAGCGACGCGAGGGTCGCGTGCAGACCCGGCAGGATCAGGCGATCCGCGAGCAACACGACGTGGACAGGCTCTGGGGACGCCGGCATACCAAAGGTATAGCGACTTTCAGGATTTGATGGGACCCGACACCGGTCGCATAGCGTGAGGTGGTGCCGGATGCCCTGACGAGTCGCCGCTACCTCGTGCCGTTCAAGGCCGGTCGGCTGCCGCAGCGGCAGTGCGACGTCCTCGTCGTCGGCGGCGGCGTAGCCGGCTTGCGTGCGGCCATTGCCGCGGCAGATCTGGGCAAGGACGTCATCCTCCTCAGCAAGGATACTGTCGAAGAGTCCAACACCTGGTACGCCCAGGGAGGCATCGCCGCCGTCCTCTCGCCGCTGGACTCGGTCGACGCCCACATCAACGACACCATCGGCGTCGGGGCGGGCCTTTGCAACGCCGATGCCGTTCGCCTCGTCGTGACCGAGGGGCCCGAGCGGGTGCTGGAGCTGCTTAAGTGGGGGGCCAACTTCGATTTAGATGCGTCGCAGGGCAACCCCCACGACCTGGCCTTCGGTCTCGAAGCCGGCCACTCCGTTGCTCGAATCCTCCATGCCTTCGGCGACGCGACGGGGCAGGAGCTCTCCAACACGCTCGTCCGCACCGTCCGCGAGCGGGAGAACATCCGCGTCGTCGAGAAGGCGTTCGCCCTCGACCTGATGACGGACCCGGACCAGGACGAGCAAGCCGTTGGCTGTCTAGCACTTATCGACGGCCGAGTCAACGCCGTCTGGGCCCGCAAGACCATCCTCGCCACCGGTGGAGCGGGCATGCTCTTCCGCGAGACGACCAACCCCAAGATCGCCACCGGTGACGGCATCGCGATGGCCTGGCGGGCTGGGGCCGTGGTGAAGGATGTGGAGATGATGCAGTTCCACCCGACGACGCTCTACGTCGCCGGTTCCGGTCGTGCCCTCGTGACCGAAGCCGTTCGCGGCGAGGGAGGTAAGCTGATCGACCGCAACGGCTTACGATTCATGTCGGACTACCACGAAGACGCGGAACTCGCTCCGCGTGACGTGGTCAGCCGGGGCATCGTCGAGCAGATCCGCAAGACCGAGCACACGCACGTCTACCTCGATGTGCGGCACCTTGACCAACAACGACTTGCGGATCGATTCCCCGGTCTCCTCCGCCTCTGCGGGCAGTTCGACCTCGACCCGAGCCGGGACCCGATCCCGGTCCATCCGTCCGCCCACTACTTCATCGGCGGCATCGCCTCAGACGGTGACGGACGCTCCACCGTCAGCAACCTCTACGCCATCGGCGAAGCCGCCTGCACCGGCTTGCACGGAGCCAACCGACTGGCCAGCAACAGCTTGCTTGAAGGTCTCGCCTACGGCTATCGCGCCGGCAAGCACGCCGCCGAAGCGATCGACGGCGACTCGCCCTTCCCGCAGAAGCTCCGCCACGACCAGCCGCCGAGCAGTCGCACCGAACTCGACATCTCCGACGTCCGCTCCAGCCTCCGCAGCGTCATGTGGCGTAACGCGGGCATCGAGCGGTCAGGCGAAAGACTCGAAGAAACCCGGGAAATCATTACATTTTGGGGTCGATACGTCATGGACAAGGTCCTGGGCTCCACCGGCCAGCTCAACGGCAACGAGACGGCGGTTCGCGAGGGCTGGGAGCTGCAGAACATGCTCGGCGTGTGCCATCTCGTTGCCAGTGCAGCACATGCGCGAACCGAAAGCCGAGGCGTCCACTATCGACTCGACTTCCCCGACCGCAACGACGCCAACTGGCAGATGCACCTCCGCTGGCAACGCTCGACCAACACACCGACGCCGGAGCCCGTAAGTGCCTAACGGGCCAATGCTTGGCCTCATTGCGGCGACGGCGGCGGCGATGCTGTGGGCGGTCGCGACGGTCCTTTACGCACGCGCCGGACGCGTCATCTCGCCCATCCGCCTCAACGCGATCAAGGGCGTCGGCGTCTCGTTGCTCTTCGCCTCGATCCTGCTGATCTTCCAGCGATCCGATCTTGTTGACCTGCAACACGTCCCAGCTGCCGTGGTTGTCGGCCTCGCGATCAGCGGCATCGTCGGCATCGCCTTGGGCGACTCGTTCTACTTCGCCTCGGTCAACCGCATCGGGCCCGGGCGGGTGTCGCTGCTGTTCCTGACGAGCATCCCGATGACCGTCGTCGGCGGCGTGATCTTCCTCGGCGAGACGCTTTCGCCTTTGCAAATCCTTGGGGTGGTCATCACAATTGCTGGCGTCTCGTGGGTCGTGGCGGAGCGGACAGAGCTCAAGCCGCTGCCGCTGGAATCGGTGTCATCGGCGTTACATCGGCGGTCGGAATACGTTGCCGGCGTGTGCTTCGGCGTGCTGGCGGCGGTCGGGCAGGCCGCCGGGGCGGTCGTCAATCGTCAGGTTTTGTCGGAGACCGACCTGTCGAGCCTGCAGACGGCGCTGCTTCGACTCGGCAGCGCGACCGTCGTCCTCGTGCCGATCGCCCTGCTCCTCGGCGGCCGCCGGCGTAGCAACGGCGGCACCACCGTGTTCGTGCCGGCCAAAATCTGGCTGACCGTCGCCGTCGCCGCGTTGCTCGGCACGTTCGGCGGCATCTGGCTTCAACAGGTCGCCTTCGACCGCGCCGACGCCGGTATCGCCGCCACCTTGCTCAGCACGACGCCCATCTGGATCCTGCCCATCGCCTGGCTTGCCGGCGAACGGGTGACGCGGCGGACGGTGGTCGGGGCGTTGGTCGCGATGCTTGGGATCGGGTTGCTGGTGAGTGGAACGACTATAGATTGAGGCTTTATCTACGAAACGTGCGTTACGTCTGACTTTGATACAACCACCAACCCTCGACGTCCCTATAGTCGAAACTGGCAGCTCATACCATAGTGTCGCCATCCGTCATCCCGACCGTAGCCGAGGGACCTCGCTAGGTTTCCACAATCGTACAAGCGAGGTCCTTCGACTCGCTGCGCTCGCTCAGGATGACGGATGAGAGCAACAGCGGAGATCAGACGCGAGATGTCCGCTCGTGGAGCCAGTCCAGCGACTCACAGCGACTGCGTCGTCGGGCGCGTTGCAGGGGTGGGGGCGGTGGTCGGACGGCTCGCGGGACGTGTGACCGACATCGGGTCACGCGGCACGAGCGGGCCGGTGTAGATGACGACGTTCGCCCGGCCCACGTCGTCGGGTCGGAGCCGGCCGGATTCGACGGGCAGGAGGCTGACGGTCAGGACGTCCAGGCCGTAGTCGCGGACGAGCGTCGTCACGCCGCCGTCGAAGTCGGTGTGGAACCCGCCGACGAGCAGGAACACCGGGCCGTCGCTGACCGCATGGGCGGCGAAGACGCTTTGGGCCATCGTCGCGTCCCAGACGAGTTGGCCGTCGAAGAAGTCGTCGACGCTCCGGCCGGTCCGGGTCGTCGGCCGCGTCGAACTTTTCTTAGCCGGCCCGGTCGCGGGGCGTGTCGTGGTGACGTCGACGGTCTTGTCGAGCTGGGCGAAGACCTCGCCGAAGCGCCCGCGATAGTCGACGAGCTTCTTGCGATGCGTGATGGTCGGCCGGACGGCCAGCCCGTCGTTTGGCAAGGCGCGGACGCCTTCGACCCGAGCCAGGGCCGCCCGCTCGCGTGGGGCGTTGGCGGCGTAGATCGGGATGTCGTTGGCGCGGGCGTAGCGGATGATCCGCCGATAGGCCTCGCCGTCATCAGGCCATTTTCCCAGATCCGCCTCTATTTGCTGGGCCGAGCCGAGGTAGGGCGTGACGGGTCGCTTGCGTTCGAGGGCTTCGAACGCGACCGCCCCGCCGTCGTCGCTCGGCAAGGCGGCGGCGACGAGGCGGGCTTGAACGCGGTGGCCGACGTCGTCGCCGTGAAGTTCGCCGAGGAGGACGACGTCGGCCGCCTCGAGTCGTTGCTGCAGGGAGCGAGCCGTGACGGGTTCAGCGGTGGTGCCGTCGAACATGGGGATCTGCCGGCCGCCGAGCGTGAGGCGGTAATCGTCGGCTTCGGCACCGACGCCGGCGAAGGTGATCGGCTCCGACACGTCCAAAGGTCCGCCGGCCGGCGACTCGGTGCCCCGGCAGCCGGCGAGCGTCAACGCAAGCCCACCCGCGGCAAGGGCGAGGCAGCTGAAAACGCGGGGCGAGAGGCGTGGCATCGCGAGCATGATCGACCGGTCGGCGGCAAAGGGCAACCGGTCATCACAAACGCGACGGTTCAGGCTCCGGCGTGGCCGCGGTTCTCGAGCGTTGCGGGAGAAGTACTGCCGCTCGTGCGGCGTGGCAATGCGGTGGTTATGCTCGTCTTCCCCGCCCGCCCCGCCCTTCTCACCCCTTGATCAGCATGCCCGAGCAAGACGTTGTCGTTCCAGAAGTCGCCGAAAGCGTTTCGGAGGTCACGATCCTCAGTTGGCACGTGAAGGAGGGTGACTTTGTCGAGGTTGACGACCCGTTGGCGGAGGTGGAGACGGACAAGGCCAACGTCGACATGCCGGCGCCGTTTGCGGGCGTGGTGACGAAGCTGGTGGCGGCGGTGGACGACACGCTGGCGATTGGCGAGGTGGCGTTGAAGATCGACACGGACAAGACCGCCGCCGACGCGGGATCGACCTCCACTCCACCGGACGAGGGCGAGAAAACGGATGAGGGCGAGAAAGCGGATGAGGGCGAGAAAGCGGATGAGGGCGAGAAGGCGGGCGAGGCTCCTCAACCCGAGCCGGCGGCGTCGGATGGCGAGGCGATCAATGCCGACGTGCTCGCGGACCTGTCGCCGGCCGTGCGTCGCATCGTCAGCGAGAACCGGCTGGATCCCAAGAGCATTCCGGCCACCGGTCCCAACGGCCGGCTCACGAAGGAGGACGTCCTGTCGTTCCTCGACGAGCACAAGACCGCTCAGCCCACCAGTCCGCCTCCGGCGCCTCGAGCGCCTGCCAAGCCGACGGAATTGAGTCCGTCGCTCCCGGACAAGCAGCCCGCTGCCAAGGGCGTGGCCTCGGTCGGTGCCGGCGGCCAGCCCACGCGTCGGGTGGCGATGAGCAAGATCCGCCGCAGCATCGCCCGCAACCTGCTCGCCGCCCAACAAAACGCGGCCATCCTGACGACCTTCAACGAAATCGACCTGACCGAGGTCATGGCGATGCGGAAGAAGTACAAGGAGCCGTTCGGCGAGAAGCACGGCGTGGGGCTCGGGTTCATGTCGTTCTTCAGCAAGGCCGCGGCGGTAGCTTTGAGCGAGTTCGAGCGTGTCAACGCCCGCATCGACGGCGACGACATCGTCTACCACGATTATGTCAACCTCGGGGTCGCGGTGAGCACCGAGCGAGGTTTGGTCGTGCCGGTGATCAAGGACGTTCAGGCGATGTCGTTCGCGACGGTGGAGAAGGAGATCAAGCGGGTCGCGTTGGCGGCACGGGACAACAAGATCGGGCTCAAGGAGATGAGCGGCGGCACGTTCACGATCACGAACGGCGGGGTCTTCGGGAGCCTCCTGAGCACGCCGATCATCAACGCGCCGCAGTCGGGCATTCTGGGCATGCACACGATTCAGCAGCGGCCGATGGCGGTGGACGGCGAGGTGAAGATTCGGCCGATGATGTACGTGGCCCTCAGCTACGACCACCGCATCGTCGACGGCAAGGAGAGCGTCAGCTTCCTGGTCCGGCTCAAGCAGCTGCTGGAAGACCCGTCGCGGTTGTTGTTGGACGTGTGACGAGTCGTTCGCCCGTCCGTCATCCCGAGCGCAGTTGAGGGACCTCGTTTGAGACGACTGGGCAACAGGCGAGGTCCCTCGGCTGGGCTCGGGATGACGGATTGAAGCCGACTGTTGATCCGAAAGAACGCCCCGGCACCGTGAGGTGCCGGGGGCGGTGACGTTGGAGACGACGTTTGGCTTAGAGCAGCAGCTGGAACTGGCCGCGGATGGCGAGTTGGGGGTCGTCGCTGGAGCCGTCGCGTTGGTAGCCGATGCCGCTGCCGGAGCCGAGGGCTTCGGGGGTGCCGGCGGGGGCGAGGGCGGCGTCGATGGTCATCTTGGCCTTGTGGCCGGCCCAGTACTTGTTCACGCCGAGCACGACTTCGTGGTAGAAGTCTTCACCTGCATCATCCTCTTCGTCGAAGATGATGAAGTCGTAAGCACCGAAGACTTCCCAACCGGCCTCGGCGTCGAGGACCTGCGAGACCTTGATGAGGCCGCCGAAGTCCACGCCATCCGACGCGGTGGTGATCAGCGTGCCCGTGCCGTCGTCGCGGGTCATCTCGTCGTCGTTGTACGCCACCACACCGGCGGCGAAGAGGCCCAGGCCTTGCTTCGACTCGAAGCTGAAGTCGGCCGTCGCCAAAGCGCCGGTCTGCGTGTCGACGTCGCCTTCGTTGAGGTCGACGAAGAAGCCGGCACCGACGCGGGCGGTGTCTTCCTTGGTGCCCAGGGCGGTGAAGTCCTTGAAGGGCTTGTCACTGTCGCCGAGGACGACGACGTCGATGCGGCCGGCGACGCCGAAGTCGTAGTCGTTGAACTCGTCTCCGTCGGTGAAGTTGGTGTTGTCGGAGTTGAGACCGTCGTTGACCGTCACGAGGGCTTTGACCTTGTCGCCCTTGTAGATCAGGCCGGCGGCCTGAATGAAGTCGGTCTGTCCGCCGGCAAGCACCTCGTTGAGCATCGACCGGTCGGCGGCGAGCTGCCGGGACGAGCTGGTCGACTCTTCGAAGAAGGTCGGGTCCTTGAACTGGCCGATGCGGATGCCCAGGCCATCGCTGCCAAAGAGGCCGTCTTCGGGCGTGTAGTCGATGTAGCCGTTTTCGAGGACGAGGTCGTCGTCGTCAGTGGCGGCGTCGCGGTTGAAGGCGAACTTGATGTCGTAGTTGAGGTCCTTGCTGAAGGCGACGCCTTTGAAACCGATCTTCACGCGGCGAAGCTCGAGGCCTTCCTCGAAGTTCTCGGCGAAGCCCGTGTCGCCGACCGGGTTTCCATCGTCATCGAGATCTTCGACGCTGTTGAAGTTCGAGACGTAGCGGATTTGCAGCTGGAAGTTGGGGTTGAGCGTGAAGGTGCGGTCCTCGTTGGCCAGAAGGAACTTGCCGTCCCAGCCGCCGACGAAGGGGTCGGCGTCGTCGGGAACTTCCTGGAGGAGCACCGGCTCCGTCTTGGTGCTGCGACGGTCAGCGTCGGCGAGAACGCGATCGAGGGCGTCGGCCTTGGACTCGGCGGCGGCTTCGGCGGCTTTTTGGGCTTCGGCTTGCTCGATGAGAGCCTGGGCCCGGGCCAGCAGCTCGTCGGCACTCGGGGCGGGTTCGTTGGCGAAAGCGGGAACGGCCATCGCGCCGGTGATGGCGGCGGCCAGAGCGAGATTGGCCTTGCGGCTCTTGGTGGTGTGGTGTTGCATTATGCGGATCTCCTCGGGCGCAGGTCACTACGCCGTCGAAAGCGCCAGTCGCATGGCAGGGCCAGGCGTGGCGAGAGGTCTGGAAGTGTCTCGAAGGACAACGCGATCCCGCCGAACAGCACGCTGCTGCACCGGCCGATCTGGGGCGGAAGGTTCAAGAAGGGGATGAGGTTGTTGCATGTCTCGATCCACGTCGTTCTCGACGACCGTCCACTCGGCCTCACCGTCAGACCCACGGCCGACGAGGCCGCAGCCGGTGAGGGTGTCCCTTGTGTCGGCTGTCGCAACGCTGAAGCGCCAGTCATTCCCGGACGTGTCCCCATCGACGTTCCGAAAATGGCTGGAACAGATCGAGATGCCGCCACCCAAGGAGGGCCAGAGGCACCAGATGCTAACTTCGCGTTAAAGCTTCGTGAGCAATTGCTAACGTGTCCCCTCCGCTAACCAGCCGCTCTCGCCCGCAAGTCATCGTCGAGCCAGACACACGCGTCCGCCAAGAGCAGCCGCGACACCACGTCCAGCCCGCCCCGCTTCCGCCCAACGCCGGCCGCCAACAGCAGCAAATCCGCCGACGGCGTCATCGTCGGATCCTTTACAAAGGCCGTGATGCCCCAGGGCTGACCGGTCGCGTGATCCGGCTGCGTCTCGGCATGATGAAACGCCGCCGAGTTCTGCGATCCGCTCATCGCCGCGGCGTCGCCGGTGAGCTCGGCCAGGCTCGTCATCGCGTGCAGCGTGACAAGTTCGTGATACCACCACGGCTCGGGATTGTCCGCCGATTGCCGGTCGAATCGGTAGAACGTGCCGTCGGAGGCCTGATGATCGAGCAGCGACTGGGCCACGGGGCCGACTTGCGGCGTCGGCATGGTGACGACATCGGCCAATTCCTCCCACAGGCGGCCGCACATATCGCTCGCTTCTGCGGCTGGGAAGGGTCCGGTTGTCGCCCTGTTAGCCGACGCCGCAGCATCGTCCGTTCGCCCGGCCAGTCGATCCGCCAGACCGACGCAGTATCGGGCCAGTGGCGCGTAGGCCGACCGGCGGTGTCCCCCGCCGTCTGCTCCGCCCGCATCACCGCCTGCATCACCGCCTGCATCACCGCCTGCTGCCGATTGGGTTCCGTCTCCAGAGATGGCTTCGCACAGCACCAGCCCCCGGGCGATGCCGTCGCCCGCCCCCGGACCATCACACGCCGCCTGCCGAAGCAACGCCCGATAACGGGCCTGCGGATCGAAGCCGAGCGGCGTCCTTGTCATAATGCACGCTAAGCCGCCGGTCCTTGAATAAGCTGCTACCCGCGCCAGAACGAATTGAAGGAATAAAGGTCTCGCATCGCCCCTTGGCTCTGTACCCTACGCAGGGGAACCACATCGCCCAGGTCGGTCGGAGTTACCCATGAATGACATGACGACAAGTGCAGATGAGTCCATCAACCGCTCCCCCGCGTCCGAGACTGGGGGCGGAGGCCAGGATCAACCTCCATCGTACGGCAGCTCCTTCGCCCTGGAGCCGCTTCAGGCGGCGGAAGAAGTCGTTGATTCCATCAACCGTGCCCTGGAACATCCCGGCCCGAAGGACGATCGCGTGGAGTTCATGCTCAGCGACTTCGAGCGGCTGATCCGCCGCAAGGACCAGCCGCTTGATGTCCAGCTGATCTTGCACGAGGATCTCAAGCACGAAAAAGGACCAAGAATCGTCCGGCGCTTCACCCACGGGTCCATCCTCGACAAGCTCGAGCCCCGTTCGGATGAAGACGTGCAGCAGGTCATCGACAACGCCGCCCCTGTCGTGCGGATGATCATCCCCGACGCGATCAACAACCTCCGCACGCCCCGCGTCTTTTTGCTCAGCGAGGACCTGCCGGTGACATATCGCGGCTGGTTCGAGCGGGAGGTCGTCGACAAGTTCCTTAAGCCGCACGGCTGGAGCGACCTGCTCATCGGCGTCTGGGCCAGCGGCCCGGACAGCATGATCGGCCTGACCTCGTACGCCCGCCCCGAGCTGCCGAAGTTCACCGCACGCGAACGCCGACTCACGTCCCTCATGCTCCGCGCGGCGGCGCCGATGCTGTATCGCGAGTTCTTCGACGACCGCTTCGAACCCTCACCGGCAGCCGTCCCGATGTCCCAGCCGACGCCGGACATCCAATGGGACCCGCTCTTCGGCCACAACCTCTCTGACCGCCAACGCGACGTCCTCCGCTACCTGCTTCGCGGCTACAGCGAAAAGGAAGTCGCCAACGAACTAGGCCTCAGCGGGCACACCATCCACACGCACGTCAAGCGGCTTTACGCCGAGTTCGAAGTCAGCAGCCGCGGCGAATTGCTCGCCCTCTTCGTCGACCGCCGCCTCCTCGACGCGGCGTGAGGAAAGGCCCCTGCGTCATCGCGAAAGATCGAGAGTCAATTTGCCCTACGGCCGCCGGGTTACGTAGCCCGCAAAGTCCGTCTCGAGCAGCATCGTCTCGATCGTCGGCCAATCGGCCTCGCCCTCGCCGGGAGGAACCGGTCGTGTGCGGCCGCTGGCGCTGACGGCGTCGGTGCCGCGGACGTGGAAGATCGGCACCGGCATCGCCGCGTAGGTCGCCACGTCCGTCTCCGCCGCCACCAGATCGTTCGCCGGATCCAGGTCTCGCCCGAACCACCGGCAATCGACGGCCTCGAGCGCGTGTGACAGATCCGCCGGTGACGACAGCGACGAGCCGAAGGCGATCCGCACGCTCATCGAATCCGCCCGGTTGGCCACGGTCGCCAACACGTCTTGCGCGGCGGCTTCGTGATCGGGATCAGCCGGCTTTGTCGACGCGTCTTGCGACTCGCCGCCGTACTTGGACACGTCCCCGGCCGACGGCAAAACGAGTCCGCCGAAGAGCGGCGTCGCGACGACCTTCTTCGCCGCCTGCTTCGGAGCCGGCGGCAGCGAGCCGAGGTCGCACGTGACACAGTCGAAGCCGACCTTGCGGGCCACGTCCATCGCCTTCGTGACCACGTCGATGATCGCATCAAGGTCCGCCTTCGCCACCAGACCCCGGCCTGGCAACGTCACCCGCACCGCCGCCGCCGACAGGTCGAACCGACTCAGCAACGCCGTTACCTCGCGGAAACCGCTGGCGGAGTCGATGCCTCCGAGCAAGGCGACCGGCACGCTCACTCCGTCGATGTCACGCTTGGCGATGGTCGGCACCCGCTGACGCAACTCATCTGCGATCCACGTCGCCTGTTGAAGGTGTCCGTCGCTCATCGTGGGAAGTCTACGAACGACCACGCGAATTTACTGCACTCTTCGCTCAAAGCAGTCGATCTTCAGGTCCAGCGGGCAGTGCGACGGGCGCCGTTCTTCTAACGGAGCGAGGGGCTTGCATCGCTCGGGATGACGGAGGGAGCACCCGGATGGACGCAGCGACTGGTCTGGGAGCTACGCGTCCCCCTCCTTCGGATACTCCAGGTCCGCTCCGCGTTCGTCGGCCGGCACTGCTTTGCGGACCACCAGAGGCACGGTCGGGCCCTGCACCAGGATGCTGAAGGCTACCACCACGTAGGCGGCGGTGATGATGACGTCACGCGACGCATCGCCCTCGATCCGCGGGATCGCCAACGCCAAGGCGACGCTGATGCCGCCACGAAGCCCCGCCCAGACCAGGACGCGGCGGGCTCCGGTGGTGAAGTCGGTCCGCAGCTTCGTCGTCTTGAGCAACCCCACGCCGCCGAAGACTGCGGCGGTGCGGGCGAGGAGCATGATCGGGATGAGAATCAGGCCGACGAGCATGGTTCGGCCGGTGAGCTCGAGGATGAGCACCTCCAGGCCGATGAGCACGAACAGGACGGCGTTGAGGACCTCGTCGACGAGTTCCCAGAAGACGTCGACGTGCTGCCGGGCGGTGTCGCTCATGCCGGTGTACCGGCCCTTGTTGCCGATGAGCAAACCCGCGACGACGACCGCCAGTGGGCCCGACAGGTGGTAGCCGGCGATGACGGTCGAGCCGCAGAAGACGTAGACGCCCACTGCCAACGCGAGCGTGATGAGCACCTCGACGCTGTACCGGTCGATCCGCTTGATGAGCGCGAAGGCGATCAGCCCGGCGACCAGCCCCGCCGCAATGCCGCCGCCGACTTCTACGAGGAAGAGCATCGCCACGCTGCCGAAGCTCCCACCGTCGTCGCCATTGCTCACCGGGTACGCAAGGCCGACGAGGGCCAGGAAGACCACCACGCCGACACCGTCGTTGAAGAGCGACTCGCCTGTGACCTTCGTCTCCAGATTCTTCGGCACGCCCGCCGACTTCATCAGGCCCAGCACGGCAATCGGGTCCGTCGGCGTGACCACGCTGCCGAGGAGCAAGGCCTGGATGAACGTCAGCTCGAAGCCGACGAGCGGGAAAATGACGTAGGCGAGCGAGCCGACGACAAAGACGCTCGCCACAACGCCCAGCGTCGCGAGCGTGAGGATGACGAACTTCTGCTTGAGCAGGTCGTTGAGGTCGACGTGCAACGCACCGGCAAAGAGCAGGAAGCCGAGCACGCCCTCCATCACGAAGGCCTCGAAGTCGATGGACTCGACGACGCGTCGGGCGGTGTCGTCGAGCGTGATGCCGGCGAACTCGTGAAGCCCGACGAGCAGCAACGAGAACGCCAGCGATAACGCCATGACGCCGATGGTGGTCGGCAACTTGACGACCTTGACGTTGAGCCACGCGAGAAGCGCAGTGAGGACGAGGAGGATCGCCGCCGTCTGGCCGATCGGCAGGCCGTCGGTCGCGGGTGCGGCGGTCGAGGCAGCCGCAAGCGGCGTGAGGAGTGTCAGGTGGAGGCACGGCACGATCTGCACGGTGCTGCAGCGGCGGGCGCTTGTAAAGGTCCGACGCTTCTGAGGGCGGCAGTTGACGCTCCACATCATCTGCATACCATCGCCTACTTCCCGCTAGGAGATATCCATGATTCAGATTCGCGTTGCCGCCGTCGCCTCACTCGCTGCCGCTCTCCTGTTAGCGGGATGTGCCAAGTCTGAGGATCAGACCCGGGTGGACAATGTCGTACCGCCGCCGGTCGTCGATGCGGACGGCTTCGAGACCTTCATCGGGCCCGGCGAGCTGTACGCGTTGCTCGCCTCGGATGAGGACGTGGTGCTGGTCGATGTGCGTTCACCGGCGGAGTACGAGGCGGGTCACATCGCAGGAGCAATCAACCTGCCCGGTAAGAGCCTGCGGACGCCGAAGGCCAAGCCGGGTGAAGGCGACAGCCAATACATCTTCCGCACTGCTTCAGGAGATCTGGACGTGGCGAGGTACGAGCAGATCCTCGGCGACGCCGGGATCAGTCGAGACAATACGGTGATCGTCTACGGCAATCACGGCGGCAAAGGCGACGGGTCGATCCCTGCGATGCTCCTCGACTGGCTGGGTCAGGAAGAGGTCCGGTTCCTCGACGGCGTCGGCCTGAGCGAGTGGCAGGCGGCGGGCCTTCCGGTGGTGCAGGAAAGAGTGCAACGTGAGCCGACGCAGTATGTCGCGGCCGCAAGGGACGGCTTCGTGTGGAACCTGGACGACGTCGAGCGGCACGTCGGGACGGGCGAAGTGGTCTTCTACGACACCAGATCGGCAGACGAATTCCACGGCGTCGAGCTTCGCAGCAACAGCCGCGGCGGCCACATTCCGGGGGCCATCTTCGCCGACTACAGCGACCTACTCGACGAGGACAAAACCGTTCTCGATCGTGCAACCGTTGAAGCCTACTTCGCTAGTAAGGGGCTGCCGGAGGCACGCGAGGCGGGCAAGCCGATCGTGCTCTACTGCCAGACCAGCACGCGGGTGTCGCTGCCGTACCTCCTGCTCCGCGAGCTCGGCTACGACAACGTCGTCGTTTACGATGCAAGCTGGCACGAGTACGGGAACACGGACTCGACGAAGATCGCCAGCGCCCGATAAAGCGCTCCACGTGGAGCGCGTAACGGAGGCGGGAAGATCCGCAGGAGCCCCGCACTGGTTGCGGGGCTCCTGTGCGTCGCGAGTCAGTGCCGGAAGTGCCTGCGACCGGTGAAGATCATGGTCGCTCCACGGTTGTTGACGAGATCGATCGTCAGCTGATCGTTGCGACTGCCTCCCGGCTGAACGATGGCCGTCACGCCCGCATTGAGCAGCGCCTGCGGCCCGTCGGGGAACGGGAAGAACGCATCACTCGCCGCCACCGCCCCGCTGCCGCGATCTCCGGCCTTCTTAACCGCCTGCTGTGCCGCGGCAACGCGATCGACCTGTCCCCCGCCGATGCCGTAGGTGCCGTGCTCGCCACCGATGACGACGGCGTTGCTCTTGACGTGCTTGCAGGCCAGCCAGTTGAACTTCATCGCCGCCATCTCGGCGTCGGTGGGTTGGCGGTCGCTGACGACCTTCCACTCGTGCTCGACGACGCCGGTTAAATCGCGTTCCTGCACAAGCCAACCACCGACAATCGCGTGGCGCATCAAGTGCTCTCTGTCCCCGTTAGACTCGAGCATTAGGCCCACCTCTAGCAGACGGACATTCTTCCACCGCTCCTTCAGCAGCTTCAAGGCCGTGGCTTCAAATGAAGGTGCGACGACTACTTCGAGGAACATCTGACCTTCCGTCATGGCTCTTGCCGTCGTCTCATCAATCGTCTGGTTGACGGCGACAACACCGCCAAAGGCAGCAAGTGGATCGCCGCCGTACGCCTGCAGGAACGCATCTCGCACCGATGAAGACTGTTTTGCGACGTCCTCCGAACCGTCAGCTTTTTCCTTGATGCCGACACCGCACGGTGTTGCGTGCTTAACGATGCAGCAGGCTGCTACTTGATCTGATTGCCACTCCTTCACGACCCCGAGTGCAGCATCTGCGTCGAGGAGGTTGATGTAACCAAGCTCCTTGCCATGAACTTGTTTTGCGTGTGCAACACTCGCTTCACCACGATCCATGTGACGGGTGTGGAACGCCCGCTGATGCGGGTTTTCTCCGTACCGAAGCTTGTGCGGAGCGTGGTTCAACTGCCATTCGAACGCTTCTGCTGAGGTTCGCCGCACGGGAACGTTCGTCTGCTTCCAAAGGTAGTTGGTGATCGCACCGTCGTAGTCGCTCGTGTGGAGGAACGCGAACTCTGCAGATCGCTGCCGCTGCTTGAAGCTGCTGGCACCGCCGTTCATTCGCAGCTCTTCCAGCATCTCACCATACTCTGCCGGGTCGGAAACAACGAGCACCCGCTCGTGGTTCTTCGCCGCCGAGCGGATCATGCTCGGGCCGCCGATGTCGATGTTTTCGATGGCCTCGGCGTACGCCACGTCCGGCCTGGCGACCGTCTCCTCGAACGGGTAGAGGTTCACGCAGACCAGATCGATCGGCCGGATGTCGTGCTCCTGCATCGCCGCCTCGTCCGTCGGCAGTCGGCCGAGCAAGGCACCGTGAATCTTCGGGTGCAGCGTCTTGACCCGGCCGTTCATCATCTCGGGGAAGCCGGTGACGTCGGCGACATCCGTCACCGGCAGCCCCGCTTCCCGCAGCACCCTACTCGTCCCGCCGGTGCTCAGCAACTCGACCCCGAACTCGTCCGATAATGTCTTGGCGAAGGCCACGATGCCCGTCTTGTCGCTGACCGAGAGCAAGGCCCGGCGGATCTTGACTGGCTTCTCTTGCTGCGTCTGAGGCTCCATGCCCCACCATAGGACCGTGCACACGTTCCTCGGGCGCTCTACGTGGAGCGCGACCAAGCCGCCGCCGCGCCCAGGCGGCCGCCGCGTGTTCGCCGGGGAATAGGCCGTTGAAACGGCGCTCCATGTGGTGCGCGGCGACGAGCGGGATCGACGGTGGGGTACGGCCATCGAGGGTTTGGTCATCAATGCGCTCCACGTGGAGCGCGATCAGCGACAGGGAGGAGGTCGTAAAGGTGCAAACCTCGTCCCCTAAACATGCAAGGACATCACGACGGCGATGACAAGACCGACGTGAAACGTTCATAAATGTACAGCAGCCGACCACAGTCGAGCGGCCCCCTTCTGAACCCCGTCTCCCCGCACGTCCTCTCGCTCGACATCGGCTCGTAGACAACTTGGCGCTCCACGTGGAGCGCCGCCCTTCGCGCTCCACGTGGAGCGCATCACCCGTGGAGCGACACGTCGAACCGCTCCATCAGCCGATCAAATTGCTCCGCACTCTGCAGCGTCAGCGTCAGTCGATACCCGCCCCGCCCTGCTGCTCTGACGGAGCACTCGGTCCCGATGGACCGACTCAGCGTCTCCGCTAGTTGGTCCAGGTAAGCATCCTTGGCTTCCTGCTCCGCCTTCTTCTTCGGATCACCTGCCGACGTGGAGGTGCGCGTGAGCCGTTCCAGATCGCGGACGCTAATCCCCTGCTGGGCCACGAGCCGGGCCAGCCGAAGTTGTTCGTTCTCATCCGGCACGCCGAGAATTACCTTCGCATGCCCGATCGGCAACTCGCCGTTGCGGGCAAGTTCGATCGCCTCGCTCGGCAGATCGAGCAGCCGCAGGTGGTTGTTCACCGTGGCCCGTTCCTCACCGAGCCGGGTGGCGAGATCTGCCTGTGACAGGCCGAGGCGACGCTGGAGCGCCCTGTAGGCCTCACCGCGGTCGACCGGATTTAGGTCCTCCCGCTGGATGTTCTCGACTAGGGCCATTTCCGCCTGCACGGCTTCATCGACATCGCGGACGACGACGGGCACCGTTTTTAGTTGTGCGAGCCGCGACGCCTGGAGTCGCCGTTCGCCGGCGATCAATTCGTATCCGTCATCTTTGCGGCGAACGATCAGCGGCTGAATGACGCCATTCACCTTGATCGACGCGGCGAGTTCCGCAAGGGAAGCAGGCCCCATCCTCTTCCGCGGCTGGTGCGGGTTCGGCACGACGTCGGTCAGCGGGACCTCCAGATAATTCTGCTGCGGCGTCGACGCATCGGCGGCAGCAGGGGAGTCACCGATCGACGTTGGCGCTCCACGTGGAGCGCCGGCTGGCTCATCGACCTGCATGAGGCTGCTCAATCCCCGGCCGAGACGGCTTTTACGTCCCGCAGGAGCTGACGCTGCTTTCTTAGATTCGTCGGCAGGTTGCTTCTCGTCCGTCTTCTTCTTGGCCACAGTTAGAGGCTAGCGCTCCACGTGGAGCGCCGCAATGCATTGCGGCGGGGGGATCAGGCGCTCCACGTGGAGCGCGTGGAGCGGCAGGCTGTGGCTCTAAGTCGATGGATCTTGACGGCGCTTTGAATCCAGCCAGCTTTAAACGAGCTTGAAGACAACGCTCTGAAGTAGCTCGATCCACGAGCCAACGCATGCGTGTCCGACTCTTCCCTCGCTTCAGCATCGCTGGCGAGGTGAGGGACAAACAAACGACTTTGCCGCCCACGTCTCAGCAGCTAGAGCGGACGGGATACCGTACATGAACCTGACACGCTGGCCAGGATTCGTCTTGTTTCAGATGCCGGGCGTCTCCCCGTCGCTGCCATCAGCTGCTAACATCTGCTCCGCCCGTCCCGCATCGCCACGCACGCCGACACCCCATGCCATGCCATACACCCTAGAAGAAGCCCCGGCCGAACTCCTGCCCGCTGAATCCGACGGCGACATCGGCTCCCATCGCTGGACCCTCAACTTCGGCCCACAGCACCCGGCGACCCACACCACGCTCCGGCTCGTCCTCGAGCTCGACGGCGAACGCGTCGTCAAGTGCACCCCTCACATCGGCTACCTGCACAGCGGCTTCGAGAAGCTCGGCGAGCATCTCAACTACAACCAGTACGTCACGATCGTCGATCGGATGGACTACTCGGCTCCGATCTACAACGAGCTCGCCTGGCACGACGCGGCAGAGCGACTGATGGGCATCGAGATCACCCCGCGTTGCAAAGTCTTGCGGACGATCGCTGGCGAGCTGGGGCGCATCCAGAGCCACCTCCTTTGCTGTGGTGCGGCGGGGCTGGACCTCGGGGCCTTCACGAGCTTCCTCTATGGCTTCAACCAGCGGGAGTTCATCTACGACATCGTCGAGTTCATGACCGGCCAGCGGTACCACACCGGCTGGACCCGCGTCGGCGGGCTCAACCAGGACCTACCCGACCAGGGCACGTTCGTCCGCATGGTCAAGACCTTCATCAACGACTCCCTACCCGAAGCGGTGGGGGACATGGAGAAGCTGCTCAACCGCAACCGCATCTTCGTCGAGCGGACGAAGGGCGTCGGCGTTCTTAGTCCGGAGGAGGCGATGAGCTGGAGCGTCACCGGACCGATGGCTCGGGCCAGCGGCATCAAGCGGGACCTGCGCAAGGAGGAGCCGTATCTTTGCTTCGCCGACAACTGGGACGGCATGGGGGCACAGGCGCCGGATTTCAAGGTGCCGGTGATGGAGACGGGCGACGTCTACGCCCGGTTCCTCGTACGGCTCGAGGAGATGAAGCAGTCGGCGAGCATCATCCGCCAGCTCATCGACAAGATCCCCGAGGGCCCGGTCAATGTCTCGCCCGAGGGCAAGGAGACGCTGCCGCCCAAGGAGCAGGTCTACGGCAGCATCGAAGGCCTGATCCAGCACTTCGAGATGATCATGACCAACCGCGGCTTCGAAACCCCCCGCGGCGAGGCCTACGGCCGGATCGAGTCGGCCAACGGCGAGCTCGGCTACTACATCGTCAGCGACGGCACGAACGTCCCGTGGCGTGTGAGGACGCGCGGGCCGATTTTCTACAATTACCAGACGTTCCCGAAGCTGATCGAGGGCCACACGGTCAGCGACGTGGTGGCGATTCTCGGCAGCATCAACGTCATCGCCGCGGAGCTGGATCGGTAGCGTTAGATTGGCCGAGGTGGTAGATTTGACAACATGGCCAGCGACTTGGGTGTGCAGGGACTTCGCCTATGCAGAGATGGTCGTTGGAGACTCGGCAACGGCAAGCCGCTTATCAATCGGGAGGTCGCCCGATTGTCGGGTAAGGACTTGAAGCAGATAGAGGACCTCGTGTACCGCCAAGCTGCTGGGCAGCCGATGCACGTCACGAGCCCCTCGAGCAAGACAACGAAGAAGCCTCACGCGAATAAGCTAAGGAAAGGCGGGAAGAAACGAGGAGTGAATGTCCGCGATGGCAGCTCCGTATCTTCGCTGGCATCTGGATTTCCCCAAGAGCGACAACACCGCGAGACCTTCATCCGAGTGCAGGCAAGGCGGATTCTAAATGAACTTCGATCACTTGAACGGAGATGTCGTCTTCAGGACGCAAAGGCCAGGTCCAAAACTGGAGCTGATGTCTGTCCTTCTCTTGAGCAATTGATCCAAAGGGCAAAGAGTCTTTCCGATGCATGTAATCGCCTTTATCACGACGCTGACGACCATTCTGACAAGGCTTACCTGAGCAGCATCGGGAGCTTCGTCAAGCCGCTCAGATCCGGAAGCGATCACGCTGTGATTCATAAGCCTACGGGTCGTCCTAAACCTGGATCCCACGGTGAGGGTCGGCACAAATGAGCCCGGTGCCACGGTATGAGCCCGGTGCCACGGTATGAGCCCGGTGCCACTGGTCGGGCGTAGCCAGACCAGTGCTTGCCTGCGAAACATGAAGACACTGGTCTGCCTGCGACCGACCAGTGGCACCTGTAAGGGCATCAGTGTCGTCAGTTGCCGTAGGTGATGCGGTGTCACTCGTGCACGACGCGGTCGCAGTCGATCAGGGCCGGAAGGCCTTCGTGCCAACGCGCGGACGACCAGATCCAATCGATCGGCCGTCGACAAAGCTTCCGCCGGCATGGGTTGTCGTGGATGTACTGGATCTTCTGCAGAACTTCCTCATGAGCTCGGAGGTTCCGGTCATAACCGCCGCCCGGCTGCCAGAATCGATGGCCGCCGATCTTGGTCTGCAGGCGACGCAGAATGGGTGCCTCAAGTTCTCGCCAACGCCTCAAAACCCGCTCCGCGACCGGGCGCTTCATCGAGTGGAGCAGCTTCACCAGGTCAGTGTCAGGCGAAGGTCGGAGCAGTAGATGAATGTGCTCCGGCATGATGACCCAGGCGGCGAGACTGAAAGGGTGCTGCGCTCGCACCGCGGACAGACGATCAACGAAGACCTGCTTGACTCGATCGTTGCTCAGTAGCGGCAGTCGCTGGAAGCAGGAGAACGTGATGAAGCGGAACGAATGGACGCTTTCATCTCGTCGCATCGTCTTACGGTGCATTGATGCGAGACTACTGAACCAGAGAGGAGAAGCTCAAGGCGGAGGTCAAAACGGAAGGTGCCACTGGTCGGGCGCAGCCAGACCAGTGCCGGGATCGCCTGACAACAGCACTGGTCTGGCTGCGCCCGACCAGTGGCACCAGCGAGGTCACACCCCGTGTTACAGCCGGCGACGTAGGCTTGGCCGTTGTACCCCAAGGCAGTCATCACCGGGATCGGGTGCGTCTCGCCGAACGGCGTCGGGCGGGAGGCGTTCGCGGCGGCGTGCATTGAAGGGCGATCAGGGTTGAAGCGGCCGCCGGAGGGGTGGGGGGAGCGGGCGTGCAGCGTCGGCTCCATCACTGACTTCGACGCGCGGGACGTCTTGGGCGATGACGTCAAACGCGTGCCGCGGGTGGCAGCACTGGGGTTGGCGGCGGCGAGGGAGGCGGTGGGGCAGGCGGAGCTTGATCTCGATGATGAAAGCAGCCGACGCGTCGGCCTCGTCCTCGGCACGGGCGGCGGGGGGCTCGGCTTCGTCGAGGAGCAGTACAAGGGCTACTTCACCGGCAAACACGGCGGCAGCCCGTACGCCATCACCGGCGGGACGCACGGCAACCTCGCGGGCGAGTTGTCGATCGGCCTGGGGCTACGCGGGCCGAGTCACGTGGTGTCGACCGGCTGCGCGTCATCGACCGATGCCCTCGGCTACGCGCTCATGCTCATCCGCTCAGGCCGATGCGACAGCGTCATTTGCGGCGGGGCGGATGCACCCATCGCACCGGGCATTCTCCGTGGCTTCGAGCGCATGGGCGTCATCAGCACCCGGCCGTACGACGACCCGGCTCACGCCTCGCGTCCGTTCAGCAAATCGCGAGACGGTCTCGTCCTGGCGGAGGGTTCGTGGATGTTCGTCGTCGAACGCGACGGCTGGCGAGACGTCGAGCCGCTGGCGGAGATCGCTGGATACGGCAGCACGAGCGACGCATACCACCGCGTCCGGATCGCGCCCGACGTGGCTGAGTGCGTGCGGGCGATGACAGACGCGTTGGCCGACGGCGGGGCGACGGCGGACGAACTCGATTCGGTGAATCTGCACGGCACCGGCACGGACATGAACGACCGGCTCGAGACGCTGGCGATGCACAAGCTGCTCGGCGATCGCGCGAAGCAGGTGCCGATGAGCGCGACCAAGAGCCTCATCG
This sequence comes from uncultured Tepidisphaerales bacterium, assembly GCA_964388485.1. GTDB lineage: Bacteria > Planctomycetota > Phycisphaerae > Tepidisphaerales > Tepidisphaeraceae > JBCDKH01. The sequence goes on from CAYMAS010000003.1 coordinate 51,524, forward strand.
GCCACCCCCAAGGTGCGGGCGGGGCGGCGGGCATCGCGGCGGCGATTCTGTGCGGGAGGCAAGGCCTCGTTCATCCGACGAACAATCTGACCGACCCGGATGTCGAGTGCGACCTCGACTACGTGCCATTGGTGAAACGCGAGCACGAACAACGGCTGATCCTCTGCAACTGCATTGCCTTCGGCAGCAAGAACAGTGCGTTGGCGTTGCGACTGCGTTAAGTTTCGATGTCGCTTCGGCGTTCGCGGTCGCCCTTGCGGCGACGGTCTCTTCCATTCGCAGCAGAACAACGCCGCAAGGGCGACCGCGAACGCGTCATTGGAGAAGACGCCGAAGAGAGGGGACCAAGCGAACGCGGTTCGTTAAGCTGTGATGATGTCTGAGAGCGAACAGCAAGAGGCGAGCGGCGAGACGTCGGTTCGGAACGCGGCGACGCTCGTCGGGTTGACACCGTTCAAGAAGTGGCTGCTGGGTGTTTTCCTTGTCGTCGCCACCGTCGGCGGGGCGATGTGGACGCACGCCTACGTCACGACGGACGAGCCCGTCATGGTCACCACCGAGACGGAAACAAGTTACCTCCGGGTCGAGCCGCCGGACGGGTCCGCCGGGTTCGTCGATGGCGAGTTGGCCCGTGATGCCGAGGTGGATTCGACCGAGATCGAAACCGAGACGGAGACAAGCTTCGAGTTGCCCTGGCACGGCCGGCTCGGTGGGTGGCTGGCGCGGCTCGGGATCAGCTTCGCCGTCGGGCTGGTCGCGGGCATCTTCTTCCGCTCGTTCCTCAAGACCATGGCCGCCCTGACGGCCGTCGCAGTGGCGGCGGTCTTCGCGTTGAGCTACTTCCAGGTGCTCGACGTGGACACGGACAACCTTCGCGACAACTACGACACCGCCGCCGGCTGGGCGAAGGGGCAGGTGGACGGGGTTAAGGATCTTGTCATGTCGTTCCTGCCGAGCGTGACGGCGTCGACGGTCGGGTTCGTCGTCGGGTTCCTGCGTCGATGATCAGGAACCGACCACCAGGTCCGCCATGATCGGCAGGTGGTCGCCGCCGATGAACGGGCCGGTTCGCAGGTTCCGGAGCCCGACGTGTTCCGGCACAAGGAAGCCGTTGATGGGCAAAGCCAGCCACCGCGGCACCGATGTCGGCCAACTGCGGACGAAACCTGCCCGCAGGCCCGCGGCATCGCAAAGATCCCGCACCCGAACACCTTGCGGCGTCTGGTTGAAGTCGCCCACGAGAATCGGCACCGCGCCGGCAAGGCGCGTCTCGTCGATCCACATCGCGGCACCGGCGAAGGATTCGCCTTGCCACGCGTAGTTGTTCCCAGGCATCGGCCGGGTCGTGCTGAAGTGCAGCAGCCGAAGCCGTTGCTCGCCGACCATCACGCGAATCTCTGGAAATGGTCGATCCTCGTCCGGCGGCAGCCGCAGCAGCTCGGCTTCCGCCGACACCTGGGCCTCCGCCGGCACCTTCGCGAAGGCCGCCACGCCACGCGTGTCCCAACGCGGCTCGGCGGCAAGCAGCTCGTAGTCGGGCAGCCGCGACTCGATCGCCACGAGCGTGTGCGGCGTCGCTTCCTGCAGGAGCATCAGGTCGGGCTGCGTCTCGTCGATCCACCGGACGAACACGTCGACCTGCAAAGACCGGCCGCTGACGTTGGCGTGGACCACGCGAAGCGGCGGGTCGTCGGATGCGACGGAACCCGGCGACGCCGGCGCGAGCAGCAGGGCTCCGACGCCGGTCGTTGCCGCGACGCCTCCATAAAACGCCGCGAGTCGCCACGGTCGGACGAAAAGCTGAACGACCGCCGCCAGGAGCAGGGCGACCGCGAGGTTCAGTCGAAGGTGGCTCAGCAGGTCGAGTCGCCAGTCGAGGCGTTGGCCCAAGGAGATCACGACGAGGAGCACCGCCAAGCAGCTCGGCACGGCGAGCATCCCAGTTACCATGCGACGCAGACGCGCGGACCAGGGTCCGCGGCTACTTCTTGTGCTTTGGACTGCTTGCGATGCGGGCGTCACGTTGGTCACCGCTGCTTGTGCCATGTGTCGACTGCCTGGTGAACGACCTCGAAGAGAGTCGGGTGGATGAAGACCGCGTCGAGGATCGATTCCAGCGGCTGATCGAGGTGCATGAGCATCACGAACGCGTGCACCAGTTCGCCCGCGGCAGGGCCGACGATGGTGGCGCCGAGCAGCTTGCCCCGCGGGTCGGCCGGATCCAGGACGAGCTTCACCAGGCCGACGCCTTCGCCGATGACGCGGGCCCTGTCGTTGGACTTCATCTTCACGGTGACGATCTTCGCCCCCGGTGCGTCCTTTTGGGCCTTGCCGACGCGGCCGAGTTCGGGGTCGGTAAAGACGGCCCAAGGCACGATTCGCTTCGTCCGCACCGGGCTGCCGCCGGGATCACGTTGCTGGCGAAGTCGGCCCAGGAGAATGTGGTGATCGTCGTGCGCCGTGTGCGTGAACGCCGGCCCGCCGCGGCAGTCGCCGACGGCGTAGAGGTTCGGCACACCGTCGACTTCGCCGTAGTCGTTGGTCGCGATCGCACCCCGGTCGTCCGTCTCGACGCCGATGCTGTTGAGGCCGAGGTCGTCGGTATTGGGCCGCCGGCCGGTGGCGTTGAAGATCGTGTCGCAGTCGATGGGCTCGCCACCGTCGAGGTGGACGCGGAAGCCGTCGCCCGTCTTCTCGACGCGGGTCGTCTTCGTCTCCATTAGGAAGGTCACACCTTCACCCGCGAGGCAGTCCTGGATGATCGCGGCCATGTCCTCGTCTTCGTGGCCGAGGATTTGGCCGCTCTTCTGGACGAGCGTCACGTCGTGGCCCATGCGCCGGTAGAACTGTGCCATCTCCACGCCGATGTACCCGCCGCCGAGGATGACGAGGCGCCGGCCGACATCGTCGCGGTCGATCCACGACTCGCTCGTGATCGGATGCGCGTCTTCAAGCCCGTCGATGCCGGGGTCGACGGTTCGGCTACCAGGATCGAGGACGACGCGCTTGGCGGTAACGGTTTCGGTGCTGCCGTCGCCTTTGCTGATCTCGACCTTGAAGCCGCTGCCTTGCTTGCCGGCGAGTCGGGCGTGGCCGTCGAAGAAGCGGACGTCGTTCTGCTCGAAGCTGCCGCGAATGTTGCCGCGAGCTTTCTCCGTCCAGACGCGGGCCCGGGCGAGGACATCTTTCAAGATCGGATTCACGTCGCCAACCTCGATGCCGTAGCCCGCACCGTGCCGAGCCAGGTGGGCTACCCGGGCGGAGCTGTGGACGCTTTTGCTCGGCATGCAGCCGAAGTTGACGCACGACCCGCCGACCTGCTTGCGTTCGATGAGTCCCACGCGATGCCCGTCCTTCACCAGCTTGGGCCCCAGCGGCACGTTGCTCTGCCCGGCACCGATCAGCAATACGTCGAAGTCGAAGTCAGGCATCTCTTGGAAGGGTAAACGTCCGTCAGGCACCACCCGGTCTCACCACCCGACGTCTCAGGTTCAGCGGGACGACCTTGACCCTTATTGGGAGCGGCGGCATTCGTGCGACCGGTCGTTCACGAGCAAAGCCCCGCGAGGTGCGGGGCTTCGTCGTGATCCGAGGTGGATCGGGATGACAGGATTCGAACCTGCGACCTCCTCGTCCCGAACGAGGCGCGCTACCAAGCTGCGCTACATCCCGGTGTCTCCGCAAGAGCGGGTCGGCACTCTAGCGGGACCCGGCCGATTTTCAATGAGGTCGCATCACTTCACCGCGGCCACTGACGAAGGCCGTGCCAAGCTGTTGGCGGCGCGGCGAAGGCTCGAGAGGCGGGCATCGAGGTATTGGCCGGGGCAGCGTGTCGCGCTCGTGTCGCCGTGGCCGATGATGCGGTGCGGCGGGATGCGGTATTCCCGCATGAGATGAGCCGTCAGGATGGTCAACGCGTGCAGCTGCCGCTTCGTCGGGGCTTGCTGGTCGAAGTTGCCGACGAGACAGATGCCGATGCCGAGCTCGTTGAACCGATTGTCCGCGGTCTTGGCATGGGCACCGTGCTTCTGCTTGGACCACCGCGGGCCGACTTCGACGGCACCGTCGGGCGTGTCCGAGCCGTTGCCGATGACGAAGTGGTAGCCCAGTTCGTCCCACCCCTTCCCGCGGTGCATGGTGTCGAAGCGATGGGCACCGCCGCCGTCGGTGGCACTGTGGTGGACGACGATGAACTGCCAGGGCCGACTCCGCACGCGCGGGTTCCAAGACCGCGGCACCCGCGGCAGCTCGGCAGACGGCAAATCGATCGCCGGCGGCTGTGCCATCGGCTCCGGCAGCGGCGGGTCGATGGGGGCGTGTCCGTGACCCGCATGCGAATCGTGATGCGCGTGCGGATAGATCGGAGCCCCCAACGCAGCTTCGCCGCTGCCGTCGGGAAACCGGGTCTGCTGCTGACAGCCGGCGGCAAAGACCAGCAACGTCATCGCAGCGGCGGCAAGGGGCCTGATGAGGGTGGGGAACATCCGTGTCCAGGGTGGCAGGAGCCGTAGGGCAATCGGCAGACGTTCGATCATCGAATTCGCAGCCGATCAGTGGAAAAGGGAGCCGTCGCAACGACTCGGATCAGCCACATCCGTGCGGCCGACGCGTTCCACCCTAATCGGCCGACCACCTCCAATTCAACCATCTTGACCTGATGAAGAGGATTCTTCTTCGCCCTCCGCCCGCGATTCAAGCTTCGCCGCTGAGTCGCGGACTTTCTGCAGCAGACGGAGCAGCTGGCTCGTCTCGTCGCTGCTGAGACCGCCGAACTGCCGACGGTGCAGGTCGATCAACAGCGGCTTGAGCTGCTCGACCGCCTCGCGACCCTGGTCGGTGAGCCGGCTGATCCGCCGACGTCCATCCTCGTCGCACGACCCGCGGCGCACCAAGCCCCGCTTCTCGAGCCGATCCAGCAGCCGGGTGATGTCCGGGCCTCGGGTGATGAGGTGGTCGGTAATCGTGTTGCACGCCACGCCCTTGGGCTCGTGACCGGCGATGATGCGAAGCACGTTGTGCGACGGCTGCGAGAGATTGAACTGCTCGAACAACGCTTCGCAGTCCGCCACCAGCTTGCTGCCGGTACGCAGCACGCTAAGAACCGCCTCCTGCTCGACGGCTGAGAAGCCGTCACGTTTACCTAACTCGCTCGCCAGTCGCGAAGGCTGTGGAGCATCGCCAGGCTGTGGAGCATCGCCAGGCTGTCGGTTCTCCTCATCTCGATCCATAGTCCTCCCCGTGGTGTTCCCTTTGACCCCCAACGATGGCGGCTGCTACAGGTTATCCTATAGGAACATACGTCGATGAATCTGACGTTGCACTCGGATATTCGCCACGAGGCAGCTTTGCAACGCAGACGACCCGCCGGAGTACGGCGGGTCGCTTCAGATCGCAGTAGCGGGGGCGGGATTCGAACCCGCGACCTCCGGGTTATGAGCCCGACGAGCTACCAGGCTGCTCTACCCCGCGATCGGGTCGACAGCGTAGGCGCGACGCGGATCGGGTCAAGCATTGCGGTCCGTCCGAACCTCCCGGCCGATCGTGCAGTCGTTCGGTTGAAGATCGGGAGCGGGAGGCTACATTCGCCTCCAACGCGATGCCGAGCGGATCAAACCATCTTCGTTTGATCCGGGATGCGGGCCAAGGAGGTTCCGCATCCGCCAAGGACAGGCCGAGGCACATCAAGGAACGGGCCGTCAGCGACGAACGAAGCGTCGACGACGGCTCGCATGACGCACGATGCGTCGCACAAGGAGGTCCCGCCATGGCCGGCGAGACGTTGATGCACAAGACGCTCAAGAAGGAAGCGTGCCGCTGGATGTTCCGACAGGGCTACCGCTCCGTCGCCGCCGAGGTCAAGATCCCGCCGCTGGGCATCATCGACGCTGTCGGGTGTGGCGTCTTCCGGGCGTACCACAACTACCTGAGCGTCCCCTACACGCTGCCGCAAAGCGTCTTCATCGAGTGCAAAGCCAGCCGCGGCGACTTCCTTCGCGACTGCTGCCGTGATCCCAAGCAACTCAAGCTCGCCCTCAAGGCCAAGCGGGAGGACTATCTGCGGCGGGGCGTCGTCCGCCGGCATCGCAAAATCCGCGGCCAGGCCGGGCTCGGCAAGTTCAAGAGCTGCCTGCTCACACCGATGGCCCACTTGCACTACGTCATGGCCCCGGTCGGTCTGCTCAAAAAGTCTGATCTGCCGCCGCGGTGGGGCCTCTTGACCCTCGGCGAGACGGGCGTGAACGTGACGGTGCGGGCCGAATGGGTCGAAGTCGCCGCCGCCGCGGGGGTCGAAGGGTGCATCGCCCGCACGCTGACGGGCGACCTCTACCGGGCCGATGACCGCGCGATGGCGAGCATCAATCGCGAGATGTTCGCGCAGCAGCAGCAGCTGGCGGAGAAGATCCGGGCGCTGGGGCCGACGATGCTCGAACAGCAACGCGCCGCCGCCACCATCGACCGACCGGCCAAGATGTCCGATCCTGCCGTTGCCGGCACCCTCTTTCCCGCCGCCGAAGAACCCGTGCCCATCACCGCCGGCAGCATCATCCGACCCACGCCCAAGCGGCCCAAGTCCAGACGCACCAAGTCCAGCCCGCGACGCGTGGCGATTTGATCCTCCACCTCATTTGAGCCGCCACCTCATTTGAGCCTCCATCCCATCGACGGGTTGTTATGCTCGGCCGTATGCGGCTTTCGTGCGCGACGGTGTTGATGCTGGTGCTAAGCAGCGGGGTGATGGCCCAGGCTCCGACGACGCAGCCGGCGACGCCCATGGTCGAGCTGTTCGGCGGCATCGAGCCGCACACCGCTCCAGGCGATCTGCGACAAACCGTCGCCGCGTTGAACGATGCCGATCCCGCCGAACGGGCCGTCGCCGAGAAGAACCTGCTGCGGCTGATCGTCCGTCGCGGCTCCAGCGACGCCCTCCGCGCCGCCGCCCTGCGTGCCGCTGAAGGCCACGGTGCCAGTGAGGTCGCGGTCCGCACGAAGGTCGTCCTCGAACAACTCGCCCGCCGCGACCGCTTCGCTCGCTCACGTTTCAGCCATAACGTAACCGGCAGCTCGCTGGAGTTGCTGGAAGTGCTCGAAGGCATCCTCGACATCTCGCCGCAGCAAAACGATTGGTATCGCCGCGATTTGCCCGCCGGCACGCACACCGTCCGATTCGACGACACGCCCTACTGGGATGCCGTCTTCGGGTTGTGCCGGACGATCGGCGTTTGGCCGCAACAGCACGGCAATCGGCTGCAACGCTCCGACGCGACCTTCGGCACCGGCTTCATGTCGGCCATCGAAGAGCCGGTCGATCCTGCCGACGGCTTCATGCCGGCGGCGCTGGTCGAGCTCGTCCAGGTCGATCGTCAGCGTCACGGCACCGTCGCCTTGCAACGACCACGCGACGATCAGCCGCTGGCTGATCCCGGGCAGTCGCTGCGTCGACAGCTGACGCTGCAATTTCGCCTTCTTTGCGAGCCGAAACTGCGTGTGCAGTCGGAGATCAACACCACCATCGTCGAAGCGGTCGACGAGACGGGCCAGAGTCTGGTGATCCAGGACGACAGCAACCGCCGCCACTATTGGCACGGCAACAACGGCCTGATTCGCACTATCAATGTCGGCCTTGATGCCGAACGCGGGATGGAAAGCCGGCACCTCGACGTGCTGCGAGGCCATTTCACCTTCGAAGTGGCCACCGGCGAAGACGAGTTGGACGTGTCGCTCGGCCGACAGGCGGTCGAGTTGCAGAAGCAGGTGGTCGAGCTTTTCGCCAGCAACGAGCCGAAGCTGACCTCACCCGTCATCAAGGTCGACCAGACGCAGAGAGTCGGGCCGTACACGGTGACGGTTGAATCGATTGCCGTACCCGATGACATGCTACCGGCGATGCACCAGCCGGATCGCAGGGGCATGGCCGGTTGGTTTCAGAACCGAAACGCGGTGCCGGACCTGCCGGGTCTTCAGATTGCCGTTCGCGTCAGAGGCAACGACCTTCGCGAGCTGCGGAGCAAAATGAACGAATTCCAGCTCCTCAGCAGCGACGGGCCTTGGTCGACACGTCTCGGGAGCACGAGCTACGAGGACGAAGCGATGAGCGTGACGCTCTTCGTCACCACCAGCGGCTCGGGCGACGTCGAGCGACTGACGTGGAGCCTGCCGACCGGCAAGGAGACGATCGAGGTGCCGTTTCTCTTCTATGACGTGCCGCTGCCGGATCCGTAAGAGGGGAGCCGGAGCCACGAGGGTGAATTGTGGCGAAGATCTAGTAAGCTGAGCGGCGTGAGACGCGTGGCCAGCTTGTTGATCGTGACCTGCCTCTTCGCCACACCAGGATGGGCTGACGATCCCGAGACGCAACCGGCTACCACCGAGGCCGACGCGGTGCCGCAACGTCCCGAACTCGCCGACGCGACGATCAATCGACTGCTCGATGAGCCGGTAGGGTTCGACCTGTCAAGTCAGCCCCTGCCGGACGTACTCGAGCAGATCACGCGGCAGACGAACGTGCCGTTTCACGTTCCCGACCAGACGTATCAGAACCTGCCCTATGGCCGACAGACGCCGATCAGCGTGAGCGTCACCGCGACGCCGCTGCGGCAGACGATCGCCGCCATCGGCCAACGGCTCGGGCTCCGCTACCGGACCGGCGACGGCCGGGTCGAGCTGCTGCCGCTGCCGGCCTTGCAACGCATCGGCCGCCGGGCCACCGTCGAGGAAGTCGGCATGCTCGACCTGCTCGGGGCTGTCCGGCTCGACCTCGTCGAAGATCGGCCGACTGTCGCGCAGCTGCTGGAAGCCATCGACCTCAAGCTCCAGGCCATCGACGACGCCGCTCGCGAAGCCGGCCGCACGCAGCCGGGGTACAAGGTCGAAACGCAGCTCGACGACGGCGTGCGCGGCCGGCCCGTCTCCGTCGCACGCGACTCCACCCTCGCCGTCGCCATGGAGGCGATCACGCAGCAGACGAGCGCGACGTGGTACCCGGAGTCGGACAAGCTCGTCGTCATGCCCAAGGAAAAGTGGGTGCTCCGCTCGCTTCAGCGGCCGGTGCAGATTGCTTACGACCGCGTGGAACTTCAGCAAGTCCTGGCTGATCTCGAACGCGTCACCGGCCTGCGATTCCGCATCGCCCCCGGAGCGTTGTCACAAGTCGACGATCGTTATCGGCAAGTGCAGATGTACCTCGAAGACGCGACCGCTCAAGAGGCCCTCGACACGCTTGGTGGCGTCACCGGACTCGCGTGGGAAGTCGACCCGAGCGGCGTTTATCTCTGGCACGCCGCCAGCGACACCTTCGACACCCGCCGTCCGCGTCAACCCGTCGCCGGCTTCCGCAACACCGAGTTGCCCGTGATGACCGTCGACCTCGGTGACGGCCGAACGCTCTTGATCTACGAAAGTGAACTGCCTCGCGAGGCCCGCGAAGCCCTTGCCCGCCGCCGCGCCGATGCCATCGAGCAACTTGCCGCCGGCGATGACGCTTCCGAATCCGATTAATTCCGACTGGTTCGAACAAGTTCCCGGTCTCAAGCCGACGGACTGCCGTCCGTCGGTCCCGTTTCTGCAGCGAACTACCGTCTGTCATGCCCGCAAGCGAAGCCAACAAGACGCTGGCCGCCATGTTCGCCGAGATGGCCCGCGTCCTGGACCTCAAGGGCGATGGCGGCTTCCGGGCGATCAGCTTCCAGAAGGTCAGCCGACTCCTCGAAGAGATGCCCGAAGACGTTCGAACGCTCCAAGAAAACGGCGGCACCAAAGCCGTCGAGTCAGTCAAAGGCATCGGCAAGTCGTCTGCCAAGATCATCGTTGATCACCTCACGACCGGCCGAAGCGTCGATTACGACGAGCTCATGGCCAGCGTCCCCCCAGGCGTCCTGACCATGCTCGACATTCCGGGCATGGGGCCCAAAACCATTCAGGCCGTTTGGCACGAGAAGGGCATTACGAGCATTGATGAGCTTTCCAAAGCCATTGCCGACGGGTCGCTCGAGGACATCAAAGGTTTGGGTAAGAAGAAGCTCGACTCCATCAAAGACGGCATCGACCTGCTCGCCCGCGGTAACGAACGCCGCGGCATTGGATCCGCCGCCAAGATAGTCGATTCGATGCTCAATCGCCTCCGCGCTCTGCCCGACGTTGGTCGAGCCGAAGCCGCCGGTAGCTTCCGCCGCGGCAAGGAAACGGTCGGCGATCTTGACTTCCTCGTCGTCACAACTTCCCCAGGAAAAACGCTAGAGGCTTTCGCAGACTTTGCCGAGGTCGAGCGCGTTCTGGTCAAAGGCGATGCCAAGTGCAGCATCGTGACGAAGGACGGTCTTCAATGTGACTGCCGAGTCGTGCCGGAGGCGCATTATGGCGCCGCCATGATGTACTTCACCGGCAGCAAAGAACACAACAAACGTCTCCGCCAACTCGCCGTCGACCGCGGGCACACGCTCAACGACTGGGGCATCTATGAGAAGGAGGCGTGGGAGCAACAGAATCGCAAGACCGGCGGTGTCCCGACGATCAAATCCAAGGCAGCCGAGTCGGAAGAGGAAATCTTCAAATGGTTCGGCCTGCCGTGGATCGCTCCGGAACTTCGCGAAGACCGCGGTGAAACCGAGGCTGCCCGGGACGGCAAGCTGCCCACGCTCATCGAAGTCGGCGACATCAGGGGCGACCTTCACACCCACACCACCGCTAGCGACGGCACCGCCAGCATTGTCGAGATGGCCGAAGCCGCCAAAGCTTTGGGTTACAAGTTCCTCGCCATGACCGATCACTCGAAGTCGCAGATCCAAGCCAACGGCCTTGATGCGAAGCGACTGCTAAATCACGCCGAAGCGATTCGGCAAGCGAACGATGAGATCAAGGGCATCGAGCTCTTCGCCGGTACTGAGTGCGATATTCTGAGCGACGGCCGACTCGATTATGAAGACGACGTACTCGCCCAGCTCGACTGGGTGGTCGCCTCACCACATGTCGCACTCAAGCAAGACGCGAAGAAGGCCACCGAACGCATCATGAAGGCGATCGACAACCCGTATGTTAATGCCATTGGGCACCCCACCGGGCGACTCATCAACAAGCGCGACGGCCTGCCACTCGACATGGCCAAAGTTATCGCCCGAGCCAAGGAGACCGGCACTGCTCTAGAAATCAATGCCGCCTATCCGCGGCTCGACCTGAACGACCTCCACGCCAAAATGGCCCTCGACGCCGGCGTGATGCTGACGATCAACACCGACGCGCATACCACCCAAGGCCTCGCCGCCATTTCGTTGGGCCTCGCGGTTGCGCGCCGCGCCTGGGCGACGAAGGCGGACGTGCTCAACTGCCAGACGCCAGCGAGGATCAAAGCGTGGGTCGCGAAGAAGCGGCCTTGATGCACGGCGCGATTGACCGCTGTGTCAAAGGCAGAATTTCAGAACAAGTCTCGCACCATCTCCGAGAGCGCCGCCCTCAACTCCGGGTCTGCCGAAGCGAAGCGCAGGTTCGTCTTGAGCCAGTCGAGCGGGTTGCCGATGTCGTGACGCGTGGCGTCGAGGACGATGCCGTGAACGGGTTCCTGACGAATCAGTTCCTGGAGGGCGTCGGTGAGTTGGATCTCGTTGCCGCGGCCGCGGGGCGTGTCGTGGAGCAGGCGGAAGATCGTGGGACTCAAGACGTAGCGGGCGGCGATGGCAAGGTCGCTGGGGGCGTTGGCGGCATCGGGTTTCTCGACCAGGCGGTCGAGCTTCATGACGGTGTCGCTGGTCATTGAGCCGCCGGCGATGCCGTAGCGGCTGACGAGGTCGCTCGGCACGCGTTCGAGGCCGATGACGCTGCCGCCGAGTTCCTGCTGGGCCTCGACGAGTTGCCTGGCCGGATTACCGCCTGAGAAGATCGTGTCGCCGAGCATGCAGAGGAACGGCCGGTCACCGACGTGTCGCTGTGCCTGCAGGACCGCGTGGCCCAGACCGAGCTGCTCGCGTTGGCGAACGCTGAAAACCTGCAGCTTGGCCATGATGTCGTTGACCGACTTGACCCAATCCTCACGGCCCTTCTCAGCAAGACGCCGCTCGAGTTCGGCGTGCGTGTCGAAGTGATCTTCGATGGCCTTCTTGTCGTTGCTGACGACGAGGAGCAAGTCACCCACGCCCGCATCGGCGGCCTCTTCGGCGACGTACTCGATCGTCGGCCGACTCAGGATCGGCAGCATCTCCTTCGGCACGCTTTTGGCGGCGGGCAGCATGCGAGTGCCGAAGCCGGCGGCGGGAATGACGGCGGTCTGGATCATGACCAGAACCTACAACGCCAAGTCGACTGCTGCATCTTCACTCGTCGAAGATCGTCGGCTTGAACGTCGTGCAGCCGATCTCGCTCAACGCCGCGACCAGCTTCTCGTACTGCGCGTCATCCAAATAAACACCCGTAATCGCACCGCCGCTGCCGGAGAACTTGGCACTGGCACCGACGCTTCGAGCCGCTTCGACCATGCGATCGTTCTCCGGGGCGATCTTCATGATCGTCTTGCGAACCTCGTAATTCTCGTTCGTCACCTCGTGCAGCGTCTTCGTATCGCCGTCAAGAATCGCCCGGCGGCCGGTGTCGGTCAGGTTGACAAGTCGCGCCATCGCGTTGACCACCTCCGGGACACCGTTTTCCCAGTCGCGACGCAGGTTCCGGTGCGGCACATCGCTGACCTCCGCCCGCTCGCGGTCGAACGCGACGTAGACCTGCGGCTTGACGTCGGGCTTGAGCTCTTCGTAGAAGCCGCCGCCGGTCCGCTCGACCTGCTCGCGGTCGAAATCCATGTAGACCAGGCCCTCGTATGTCTGAACGACGCGGTCCTGCAGACCCGCGGCGATGCCCAGTTCTTTCGTCTCGACGCTCAGCGCCAGCGTCGGCATCTCCTGCTTGGGGATCTCGATCTCGTAGAACTTCACGAGCGCCCGCAGCGTCGCGACGATGATGCCGCTGGAGCCGCTCATGCCGACGAGTCGGGGGATATTGGTGTCGAAGCTGAGCGTGAAGTTGCCCCGGCCGCCGAGGTCGTGACCAGCTTCGCGGGCGTAGTCGTGGAAGCGGGCGACGGTGGCTTTCATCAGTCGCATCGCGCCGTAGTAACCCATGAGCTTGGCGTCACGAAGAAACGAGTCGACGCTCTCGTAACGACACAAGTCGCCGTCGCCGGGCATGATCTCGAAGTGCGGCGACTCGTAGAGCTGCACGGTCGCCTTGTAGTCGCGAATGGCGAAGGAGATGGTCTTGCCGAAGTAGCCGTCGGAAGGATTGCCGACGAGGCCGGCACGGGCGTAGGCGTGGGTGGTGATGATCATCTTGCCAGAAGCGTAGTCGAGCCGGTGCATCAGCCGTCCGCGTCGGCGGGGTCGCGTGGATCCTTCTCCGCCAGATCCGCTTGCACTCGTTTCATGGTTGCCTCCAAGGCGGGCGCTCCGCGATCCGCCGCCACCTTGGCCGCCTCGAGCCAGTCGAGACGCCAGCGACGCAGGAGGGCGAAGTCAGTCAGCGTCTTCTTGTCGCCGCGGCGGAGTTTGTCTTGCCACTTGCTGGCGAGCCGGTCCATCTCCGCCAGAGCCCCCAAGCCACGTCCGGCGAGGGCGGGGAGATCGGGGTCGGTCGAGGCAGTCTTGCAGAAGTCGGCGACGGCGTGCTCGACGATGTCGACGCTGCGGCGGGAGCTCATGACGTCCAGATCCTAGCAGGAGCGGCGTCGCTCGCGACGCGGACCGACAATCACAGGAGCCAGACCTCACCCACAGCATCGGCGACTTCGGACGCGAGCCCGCCGTGGGTGCCGCGGCGTCGACCGACGTGTTCGCCGGCAAGCCCGTGACGATGGACGGCAAGCACGGCCGCGTCGAAGCCGTTCATGCCCCCGGCGAGCAGGGCACCGATGATGCCCGTCAACACGTCGCCGCTGCCGGCTTTGGCGAGCGTCGAGTCGCCGGAGGTGTTGGTGTAGATCGACATGCCGTCGCAGACGAGTGTGCGGGCACCTTTGAGCACGAGCACGCGGCCGAAGTGGTGTCGCTCGGCAAGCTCGCGGCGGCCGGCGTCGTCGTGCGGCACGTCTTGCTTTGTCAGCCGCTGCATCTCGCCGGGGTGAGGCGTCAGGACGCAAGTCGTCGGCAGCGTCGGGATCTCGTCCCGCATCGCCAGCAGATTCAATGCGTCAGCGTCGATAACCGTCGGCAGATCCTTCGCCAGCACGCAATCGAGCAGGGCGTCTGCCCGATCCGACGTGCCGAGACCGGGACCGATGGCGACGGCATCGCTGGCGTCGAGTGCGTCGGCAATCGCTCTGTCGTCGTCTGCCGGAACACCGACCGCCTCCGGCAAGATCGACAGCCCCATCGGCAACATCGCCTCGGGCATCGCTACCCGCACATACCCGCAGCCACACCGGTAGGCCGCCCGTGCCGCGAGCATCGGGGCACCCAGCGACGTCTCGCTGCCGCCGATGACGAGGAGCTTGCCGAACGAACCCTTGTGGGTGTCGTCGGGGCGGGCGGGTGGCTTCGGGATCGTGCCGCGAACCTGCATCGACACGTTGTACAGGACGAGTCGCCGTAGGTCGTGCTTCAGCACGACGTCTCAGATGCAGGCAGCGACAGCTCGACCGTATCGCTTTCCAGCTCGAAGCCACTCTCTGGACGTCGTGCTGAAGCACGACCTACGCGGCCTTATCCACTAGTTCCACCAGTCGCTTCCGATAGTCCGCCAGCGGCCACTCCTTGTGCCGCCGCGGAACGATCACAACGTCTAGCGCCGGCAGCCGATGCCGCTCGTGCCGGTACGCCTCGCGAAGCAATCGCTTGAGTCGCACGCGTTCGTGAGCCCTGCCGACCCGCCGCGAGACGGTCAGCCCCAGCCGCGGATGGCCCAGATCGTTGGGCCGGACGTACACAGTCAACGGCCCACGCTTCGCCTTCGTGCCGGCGTCGAAGACGAGCCGAAACGCCTTGACGCCCGACAGGCGATGGCTTCGCGGGAAGGTGAGAGGAAGTACCGAGTACCGAGTATCGAGTATCGAGTTGCCAGAGTCCAGACCCCCTGATCCGTCACTCGTTACTCGGTACTCACTACTCATCACTTCTCCCTAATCCTCCCCCTTCGCCACCAAAAAGTGCTCCGCGTCCATCGCCGCCTTGCAGCCCATGCCGGCGGCCGTCACCGCTTGCTTGTACGTCGGGTCGGCGACGTCGCCGGCGGCGAAGACGCCTTCGACGTTCGTGAACGTGTGGAACGGGTCCGGCAGCTTCACAAACCCCGCCTCGTCCGTGTCGAGCTGGTCGGCGAGGAACTTCGTATTAGGCCGGTGGCCGATGGCGACGAACATGCCGACGCAGTCGATGACCGTCGTGTCGCCGGCGAGCTCCTTCTTCTCGACGCGCACGCCGGTGACGCCATCGGCGTCGTTGCCGACGACCTCGACGGGCTTGGTGTTCCAGTGGATCGTGATCTTGTCGTTGTCCTTGACGCGCTGCTGCATCACCTTGCTCGCCCGCATCTCGTCGCGGCGGACGAGCAGGTGGACCTGGTCGGCGAACTTCGTCAAATACGTCGCCTCCTCCGCCGCCGAGTCGCCGCCGCCGACGACAACGAGGCTCTTGCCGCGGAAGCGTGGCAGGGCACCGTCGCACACGGCACAGGCGCTGACGCCCTTGTTGGCGAACTCGTTTTCACCGGGAATGCCCAGGTACTTAGCTGAGGCGCCGGTGGCGATGATGACGGTCTTGCTCTTCCACTCTTTGCCGTCCGAGCCCTTCATGTGGAACGGCCGGGACGAGAGGTCGATGTCGACAACATCCTGCGTGACGATCCGCGTGCCGTAGCGCACGGCCTGCTCGCGCATCTTGAGCATCAGGTCCGGCCCCTGGATGCCGTCGGGGAAGCCGGGGAAGTTTTCGACCTCGGTGGTCCAGTTGAGCTGCCCCAACGGCAGGGTGCCGGCGAGCCGATTTTCCTCGGAGATGGCCCCTTCGTACTCGAGCGGCTTGAGGTTGGCCCGGGCCGCATAAATGGCCGCCGTAAAGGCGGCGGGGCCGGAGCCGATGATCGTGACTGCTTCGACGTCGTGTTCCACTCTTTGTTATACGTCGGGTGGATTGGCGAGGGTTTCGTAGGGTGGGCTTCAGCCCACCGTCTGGATGTGTCTCAATCCCGATGGTGGGCTAAAGCCCACCCTACAGGAGGTTGACCGGGTCGACATCGACCGCGAGCCGGTCCGTCTGGCTCAGCGCCCCGGCGTTCCGCACCCGTGCCAGGCATCGCTGCAGCGGCATCGCGGTCGGGGCGGTCAGGACGATCTGCTGCCGGAGGTAGCCGGCGATCATGCTGATGGGGCACGGCATCGGGCCCATGACGTCAACGCCCTCGGCGGCATCGATGAGCTGGCCGGCCAGCGTCTCGCCGCGGACGAGGAGGCGGTCCTCCTCGCGGTCGCGGAGGATGATCCGCACCATCCGCCCGAACGGCGGCAGGTTCGTCGCCCGGCGGTGCTCCAGCTCGCGCCTGGCGAAGCCGACGTAGTCCTGCTTCATCGCCGCCCGGATCGCCTCGTCGAAGGGGTTGAAGGTCTGTAGCACCACCCGTCCCGGGATCTCGCCACGACCGGCACGGCCGGCGACCTGGGTGATGAGGCCGAACGTCCGCTCGGCCGCCCGGAAGTCGGGCAGGCCAAGGCTCGTGTCGCCGCTGACGACGCCGACGAGGCTCACGTTCGGAAAGTCGAGCCCCTTGGCGATCATCTGCGTGCCGCACAGCACGTCGATCTCCCCGCGGGCGAAGCGTTCGAGGACGCGCTCGTAGTCGCCGCTACGCCGCATCGTGTCGCTGTCGACGCGTTCGAAGACGAGGTCGGGAAACTTGCGGGCCAGCTCCTCTTCCATGCGTTGCGTGCCCAGGCCGAAGAGCGACAGGTTCCCGCCGACCCGCTTGGCGGCGTCGTCGAGCGGATCGACCGCGAGGCAGTAGTGGCAGTGGAGCTGGCCCGTGTGCAGGGCCTTCTTGAACTGGGCCCCGACGTCGCCCTGACCCGCGGCACGGTGGTAGGTCATCGTCGCGTCGCAGAACCGGCAGGTGACGGGCTCGTCAGTACTGGGGTTGTAGACGAAGCTGGCGTAGCCGCGACGGTTGAGGAGGAGAATCGACTGCTGGCCCGCGTCCTTCGTGTGGCGGATGAGGTGCTCGAGGCGCGGCGAGAGGAGGTGGACACCTTTGCGTAGCCGGGCCGCCTGCTTGAGGTCGACGAGCTCGATCGTCGGCATCGGCCGGTCGGCGACGCGGGACGGCAAGTGGTGTAAGCAGGAGGAACCGCCCGTTGCCGCGCGGTGGTAGGTCTCCAACGCCGGCGTCGCGCTGCCGAGGACGACGGGGCAACCGGCCAATTGCGCCCGCTTGATGGCGACGTCGCGGGCGTGGTAGCGCGGGGCCTGGTCCTGCTTGTACGACGACTCGTGCTCCTCGTCGACGACGAATAAGCCGGGGTTCGGGACGGGTGCGAAGATGGCGGACCTCGCACCGACGACGACCTCCGCCTTGCCGGCGGCGATTTGTTGCCAGTAGCGGTGGCGTTGTGTCTGCGAGAGGCCGCTGTGCAGGACGGCGACGCGGCTGAAGCGACGCTTGATCCGCCGCGTCGTCTGCGGCGTCAGGGCAATCTCGGGCACGAGCAGCACCGCCTGCTTTCCGGCAGCGATGCACTTCTCCATCAGCCGGAGGTAGACCTCCGTCTTGCCGCTGCCGGTGACGCCTAGCAACACATGCGTCGCGAAGCCGCCCTCGGTCACGCCCGGCGAAATCGCATGGATCGCCCTGGCCTGGTCCACGTTCACCTCGACATCGCTCGGCTGCGTCGGCTGGGGTTCGAGCTCCGCCAGCGCCGGCAGGTCGGGCACCTGCGACGTCGTGATGACGCCGAGCTTCGTGAGCTTTTTAGCCGTCGGCACCGTGACGCCGCTCTCGCCGGCGAGTCGCATGAGGTCGATCGTCTCGCCTTCGTCGAGCTGCATGAGCCGGGCGAGCAGCGTGCGTCGCTTCTTCGCCGTCGTCTTCTCGAAGAGCGCCTGCAACTGCTTGCGACTCATGCTCGGTGTTGCGACGGTCGTGTAGCCCAAGCCGATGCGGTTCTTGACGGCTCCGGGGATCATGCTCTCGAGCACGAGGCCCAGCGCGCAGCAGTAGTACCGGCCGATCCACAACGCCAGCTCCATCATCGGCCGATCGATGAGGACGCGGTCGTCTTCGATGCTCCGCACCGGCTTGAGCTTCGACGCCGCCACACCGGCCGCGGCGGCGTCGAAGTCGTCAAGCACCTCCACGACGTAGCCGCTTTGCGTCCGATCCTTACGCCCCAGCGGCACGCGGACGCGTTGGCCGGCGAGAATCGAGTTCGCCAGCTTCGCCGGCACCGTGTAGGTCAGCGTCTTGTCGACTGCCCGCTCCAGAGCGACGCGGGCGAAGGGACCTTCGACAACCTGCCGCTCCCGCTCCTTGGCGGGCATCGGCTCCAGCAGCAACTCGTCGAACAACGCGTCGGGCACAATCAGAAGTGTATGAACCTCATCGCAAAGCGATCGAAGGTGAAAGCACCCTCTGCGGAGCGGCGTCGCTTGCGACGCGTTCTAGTAGACATCAACGCGCTCGTCTCAACGCGTCGCAAGCGACGCCGCTCCGGGTCCTGTCCGGGTCGCGACAGTCACCTAGCGTCGACGGACGTGAGCAGCGAGATCCAGACTTCCTCCAGGAACGCATCGACTTCGACCTCGGGTAGTCTGCTCGGCAGCATCGACCTGTCAACGCCGCGGGTGTTGGGCGCGATACTCGTCTCGGTCGCGGTCTTCTCCCTCGCCGCGAGCCTCATTGGCTTTCCGTCGGGTGGGCCGTACGACGCGCTGATGCTTCACCAGCCGATTGGAGCGGCGGTGGTGTTGCTGGCGCTCGTGATGCTCTTGCCAACAGTGGCGGTGGGGACCTGGCTGGCCGGACGGGTGCGGTACGACGCTGGCTGGGCGGCGGCGTTGACGGGCTTGCTCCTGTGGCGGCATCGCGGTGGGAGCGTGGAGCTGACGCTCGATGGTGCGTCGCAGGGCATCTTTTTGCTGATGGCGTTGGAGTTGCTGATCCTCGCGGCAGGTGCGGCGGCGTTATGGACGTTGCTGCACGTCAGCCGAGAGCGGGGGGCGACGGTGCCGGTGCTGCGGCGGTGGTTGGAGCTGCCCGACAGCAAAGTGCGGGAGATCGACCGTCCGCGGAAGGGCGAGACGAACGGCGAGCGGCTGTTGCACCTCGCGACCAGTGCCGGCACGTGCGGGCTCGTCGTGTGGCTCTTTTGCCAGAATCAGGATCCGGTGCAGACGACGGTCGGCGTGTTGCTGGGTGGCTGGCTCGGAGCGTTGGCAGCGCACGCGGTGATTCCGGTGCGGCCGGCCTATTGGTCGATGGCCGGACCGGTGGTGGCGGGACTGCTCGGCTACCTCGCCGCCTTCCTGACGACGCCGGACCTGCGGCTGGAGCTGGGCCAGGCGGGAGGACTGTTGGAGAACCTGGCCTACCCGTTGCCGCTGGAGTGGATCGGCGGTGCGGTGCCGGCGGCGTTGTACGGGTACGTCCGGTCGCGGACGAAGCAGGCAGAGGCGGTCGAGGCGCAGCAAGGTTGAACGACTTGGCGCTACTCGAGGAGCGACGTCGTTAAGTCGGTGCAAGCGCGAACGACGGCATCGGCGCCATCAGCCCGCGCGGCTTGGGCGACCTTGACAAAGGCGCTGCCGACGATCGCACCGTCGGCAACGCCGTGGAGCGACTCGACGTGTTCGCGGCGAGAGATGCCGAAGCCGACGCAGACGGGCAGGTCGGTGCGGTCCTTCATGTCACGTACGCCGTCGGCCAGTTCAGGCGGCAGGCGGTCACGTTCACCAGTGATGCCGGCGACGCTCAGGTAGTAGATGAACCCGCCGCCGAGTCGGCCGATGCGGTCGCGTCGTGCCGCCGGTGTCGTCGGGGCAACGAGGAGGACCGGGGCGATGCCCTTGCTCGTTGCGCTTTGACATAAGACTTGAGCTTCGGGCTCCGGCAGGTCGGGACACAGGACGCCGCGGTAGCCGAGAGCGACGAGCCGGTCGAGAAACGCGTCGATACCCTGACGGCGAACGAGGCTGTAGCTGACCATCGTCAGCCGCGGCGGGCCGTTGTTGCCCTTGCCCGCCTCCAAGGCGTCGCCGACCGTGATGCCGTTCTGCAGCGTCTCGTGATACGCCGCCTGGATGGTCGGCCCGTCGGCGATCGGGTCGCTGAATGGCACGCCGACTTCCAAGGCTGACGCCCCTGCTTCGGCCAGACCGTCCAGCACCCGCCGCGTTACATCGAGCGACACGAAGCCTGCCGGGTAGAACGGCACCAAATGCACCGGCCCGGTGGCTCGGGCACGTAACGCGTCTTCGAGTTCCATTGCGGCCATGAGCAAGTCGTAGGACGCTCAAGGTGCTTCGAGCAGCAGAAACAGCACGTTGTCTTTGAACTCCGGGGAGCGCGTGATGCCCAGGTGGTCCTGGAACAGGAACATGACGGCCGTCCAGTCGATCGGGCTGACGAGCGTCGTCTCCGTCCGCTGCGTCTGCGGCCGGCTCAGACGCTCGTCCATGAGGGCACTGCTGCGGAGCATGTATCGAGCGACCATCCCAACCATCAAGTGCGCGAGGATGTCGAGCTTGATCTCCTCCACCGCCGGCACGTTGTCGCTGCCGTATTTCTCGACGAGTTTGTCTTACGTGTAGAAGCGTGTGTCTTCCAGCCGCTTGCAAAGCAACGCCGCCGACTCGCTGTTGTCACGACGCCAGTCGTCAGCGAACTGGAAGCAGGTGAACTGATCGTCTGCATAGGAGATATCGGCGTCGGCGGAGCTTTGGAGCAGCCTGCGATGAGACACAGACGCCAACAGCAAGCAGACGACGCATCGCGCGGACGGTACCAGAAGCAGGCGTGACGACCGCATGACTATCTTCTGGTCATGGCCCTTCCGAAGTTGTCCCAGCGTGTCGATCGCGTCGCTCCGTCCATCACGATGGCCGTCACGAGCAAGGCCAAACTGCTCAAGCAGCAGGGCGTCGATGTGGTCAGCTTCGGTGCGGGCGAGCCGGATTTCGACACGCCGGACTTCCTCAAGGAGCTCGCCAAGACGGCACTCGACGAAGGCAAGACGAAGTACACGCCGCCCACCGGGATGCCGGGGCTGCGGGAGGCGATCGTGACGAAGTTCGAGCGTGACAACGGGCTGACGTTTTCGCCGGAGCAGATCTGCATCGGGCCCGGTGGCAAGGGCGTCCTGTACTTTGCCATGCTCGCGTTGCTGGATGATGGTGACGAGGTGTTGATCCCGTCGCCTTACTGGGTGAGCTATCCCGAGCAGGCCAAGCTTTGCGGCGGCGTGCCGATGATTGTGCGGGGTGACCCGGCGCGCGACTTCAAGCTCACGCCCGAGCAACTCGACGAGGCCGTCACGCCGAAGACGAAGCTCTTTATCTTCAATTCTCCTAGCAATCCGGCTGGCAATTGTTACGACCCGGCGGAGCTTCAGGCGCTAGCCGACGTGCTGGCGAAGCACGAGCACGTGACGATCTTGAGCGACGAGATCTACGAGAAGCTCCTCTACGACGGCCAGAAGACGGGGAGCCTTGCCGCACTGAATCCGGCGATCGCGGACCGGACGATCACCTTCAACTGCCACTCCAAGAGCTTCGCCATGACTGGCTGGCGCCTCGGCTACTGCGGCGGACCAGCCCATGTCATCAAGGCGATGAACAAGCTGCAAGGCCAGATCAACAGCCACGTCACGAGCTTCGCCCAACCCTCCGCCATCGCGGCGTTGAACGACGACCGCGCCGCCGAAGCTGTCGAGTCGATGCGGGTCGAGTTTGAAAAGCGAGGCCGGCACATGCACGAACGGCTCGTCGCGATGCCGAACGTCCAATGCCTCCGGCCACGTGGTGCGTTCTACTGCTTCCCTGATGTCTCCGCCCACTTCGCCCGTCTCTTCGTCGATGACGCGGTCGGCTTCGCCAGCAAGCTGCTGGACGACAAACACGTCGCAGTGGTGCCGGGCAACGACAGCGGTTTCGACACGCACGTCCGGCTGAGCTTCGCGACGAGCATGGAGCAGATCGACAAGGGCCTTGATCGCTTGGGCGAGTTCCTGGCGGACTAGTGGCCAGCATCAAGCTGGTGGCAGTGCTCGCCGCAGCGCCACCCGACGCGGGTGATTCATCTGAAACAGCTTCGCCGTGGCCCGGCCGGTCGCGGTCTTGCCGACGATGAGGCCGTCCGCCGCTTCAAAGTGCTGATCCCAATCCTCCAGCCGCGGGTGAAAGAGGAGCGTCACTCGATCTGTTTGCGGGTCATAGGCCGACAGGTTGGGCCCCTTCGCCAAGTTGCACCGGTCGCATGCGAGCGCCAGATTCGCCGCGTCATCCGTGCCGTCGTGCTGCTTGGCCCGGATGTGCTCGACGTGCGGCGGGACGCCCAGCACGCCGGCCGGCAACTGGCAGTATTCGCACAAGCCACCCGCGCGCCGCACCACCAAGCGACGCGTCTCCTCATCTACCGCCATGCTCAGCCTCCATTCGGTGAAAGCCGCTGTGCCTTGAGCTTGATGAGAGCAATGAGGTCCAACGCGTCCACCAGGCCCTCGTACTCCCGCCGCTCATCCGTGCCAAGCGCGCCGTCCTGAGCCCGCTGCCGAAGCACTTCGAGACGCCGGATCGTGTCGTTTGGCACGCGGAACGTCATCAGCCTCGACGCCGTCTCCGGCGTCAGGAGGTCGTCGAGGACCGGGTTGACGAGTGTGTCGAATGCCTCTGATGTCATAAGCGCAGCCTTTGCCGTCAGCATGATACTCGAAACGTCCGCCCGTGACGCGAAGGCCTCAACCCCGCTACCTTGTCACCATGCTCCTTAGACCGCTTCTCGATAATGCGGCCAATCGTCCCGATCGGCCGGCCGTAACCGACGACCGCGGCAGCGTCACCTGGGCGGAACTCCTCAAGAAGTGCAAACGCCTCGCCAAGCTCATCCGCTCCAAGACCAAGCACGACAAAGTCGCCATCCTCCTGCCGGCGGGTGGTGGGTTCGTCACGAGCTTCTACGCGACGCTGCTCGCGGGTAAGACCGCGGTGCCGATCAACTTCCTGCTCGGCGAGAAGGAGGCGGGCCACGTCCTCGAGGACTCAGGCTGCGACCTCGTGCTCACCGTCGGCATCATGCTCGAGAAGCTCGACGCCGGTAAAGCCATCGCCAAGGCGGGGGAGCGAGGCGAGGTCGAAGTCGTCGACCTGCTGACGCTCAAGCCGAACCTCAGCAGCATCCTCGCCCAGCTATGGCCGCTGCCGTCACCCGAGCACGGGCCCGATGAAGTCGCCGCCTTGCTCTACACCAGCGGCACCAGTGGCCTGCCCAAAGGCGTCCCGTTGACCCACAACAACCTCGACAGCGATGCCAAAGCCTGCATCGTCCACGCCCGCCTTGACCGCGAAGGCGACAAGCACGTCTTCCTCGGCATCGTCCCGCTTTTCCACTCGACCGGCCTGCTCGCGACCATGATCGCGCCCGTCGAGCTCGGTGCCCACACGGCCTACACCGCACGCTTCAGTCCGCAGCAGACGATCAAGAAGATTCGCGAGCACGACGTGACCGTCATGGTCGCCGTGCCGAGCATGTACGCCGCCATCGCCCGACTCAAAGACGCGGGTCCGGCCGACTTCGCCAACATGTACGTCGCCATGAGCGGTGGCGAGCCGTTGCCCGAGAAGATCCGAGAAGCGTTCCGCCGCAAGTTCGACGCCGACCTTATGGAGGGTTACGGCCTGACCGAAACGTGCGGGCCGATCTGCGTAAACATGCCGCACATCCACAAGCCGGGCAGCGTCGGCAGGCTCATCCCCGAGGCTGAGGTTCGCATCGCCGACGAAAACGACGGGCCGCTCGCTCCTGGAGACACCGGCGAAATCCAGATCAAGGGCCCAATGGTCTTCAACGAGTACCGAGGCCTGCCCGACGAAACCGCTAAAGCCAAAACTGGCGACGGCTACTTCCGCAGCGGCGACTTGGGACACCTCGACGACGACGGCTACCTCTGGATCACCGGCCGTAAGAAGGACATGATCATCGTCGGCGGCGAGAACGTCTACCCGCGCGAGATCGAAGAACTCCTTGGCCGCATGCCCGGCGTCGCAGAGGTCAGCGTCATCGGCAAACCCGACGCCTCCCGTGGCGAAGCCGTCGTCGCCTTCGTCATTACCGAAGAAGACGTCCGACTCGACGCCCAAGCCGTCAAGGACTTCTGCCGCGAAAACGATCTGGCAAGCGTCAAGACTCCCAAGGAAGTCCGCTTCGTCGACGAGCTGCCACGCTCGCCCACCGGCAAGGTCCTCAAGCGGCAACTCCGCGACCAACTCACGCCGTAGGTCTTGCACCTCCACCCACGGCCTTGCACTTGCGAGGCGCAACGGGATGATCGGCTGCATGAGCCCTGACGAATCCGCCTCGGTTCCCGCGACCGAACGGTTCAGCGTGGTCGAGACCGATCACTTCTGCGACTGCGGGTACAACCTCCACAACCAGCGGACCGAACGCGACGCGCGGCTCGGCTTTGCCATCGTCCGCTGCCCCGAGTGCGGCAAGTTCCACCCGGCCAATCACGCCTCGACCGCCAACCGCGTCTGGCTCAAACGACTGGCGGCGGTGCTGTTGCTCGTTTGGGTTCTGACGCTCTTGTTCTTCTACGTCGCCCTCGGCTTCGCCGCCTTCGGCACCGTGGCCGGCTACATCGACCTGCACACGCAGTGGGCAATGACCGATCCCGAAACCGGTCGGCTGCTGCTCCAGGAGAACGAATGGGACAGCGACGCTCAGCAGTCGATCTGGACCTACCGCTACGCCGACACGAACGAGATCGTCCCGCCGCCAAGCGCCGGCAGCGGCGTGTCGGAGTTCCCCAACGGGCGTCGCGACTACCCGACGGAGCGTCAAGCCGTCTGGAATCTGCCGGATGGGTATGACGGGCCCTACGGGTGGAATCGCACCAACACGAGCTGGCACGTGACGGCTCACTTCGTCGGATGGTCCGCCCTCGCCGGCCTGATCGTCGGCACCTTGCAGGCGGCAGTGCTGTGGCACCTCGGATGGTCGCGAAAGCTTCTGCCGCCGATCGCCCTCGGCCTGTTGACCTCCGCCTTCGTCCTCATGCTCGGTTACTACGGCGGCTACGACCACGCGATGGAAGTCGCCTTCTGGGGCATCGTCGTCGTCATCGGCTCGCTCCTCGTCGGCTGGATCATCGGGCTCGTCGTCGGCCGACCCATCGCACGCTTCCTCGTCCAGATCCTCGTCCCGCCCAAGCCCCGACAAACGCTCGCCCACCTCTGGCACGCCGACGGCAAGACGCTCGCCGCGTAGGCTGCCCCCATGCCAGCGACCAGCACGACCGTCTCCGCCAACGCCGCCACGAAGCTCCCGAAGAACGCCGCCGTCTTCCTGCCCGTTGCTGTTGACGGCAAGACCGTCAGCCTCGACGGCGACCTCGACCTGCTCGACGACGACCTTCGCGACGCGGCTCAGCGGCTCGTCGACGAAGGTCTCGCCGGCGGCAAGGCGACGCAGCACGCGGCCGACGTCGTCGACGGCACGCGGCTCATCCTCGTCGGCACCGGCAAGAAGCCCGGCGAGCTGACGAAGCCTCGCGACATCCTCCGCTACGCCGGGCAGGTCGCGCGATTGGCCAAGGCACACGAAGCGACGAAGGTCGCCGTCGTTCCGCCGACCGGTGCGTCGGCCGAACTGCTGACGAGCGGCTTCGTCCTGGCCAGCTTCGACTTCCGCGAGCATAAAGGCACCGCCACGAAGGACGATGCGTCGAGAGACGTCAAGCTCACCGTGCTCGGCGGGGACAAGAAGCTCGTCCAGCGTGGGCTCGACCTCGCGCTCGCCCAGAATTACGCCCGCACCGTTGCCACCCGTCCCGGCAACGACATCAACCCGCCGTCGCTCGCCAAGGAGGCCCAGAAGATGGCGAAGGAGTTGGCCCTGTCGTTCCGCGTGCTCGACCACAAGGAGGCCGACAAGCTCGGCATGGGGGGACTCGTCGGCGTTGGCCAAGGCAGCGATTCACCGCCGAAGATGATCGTCCTCGGCCACAATTACGAGGTCGCCGTCAGCGGCAAGAAGAAGGCCAAGAAGCTCCAGAAACAGCCGCTGCTCGCCATCGGCAAAGCCATCACCTTCGACACCGGCGGCATCAGCATCAAGCCGTCGGCGGGCATGGAGTCGATGGTCTTCGACAAGTGCGGCGGCATGGCCGTCCTCGGCTTTATGGCCGCCTGTGCCATGACGAACCTCGACCGCCCCGTCGTCGGCATCCTCGCCGCCGCCGAAAACATGCCCAGCGGCACGGCCTACCGACCCGGCGACATCCTCAAGATGCACAACGGCGTCACGGTCGAAGTCACCAACACCGACGCCGAAGGCCGGCTCGTCCTGGCCGACGCGCTCAGCTGGGGCATCGAGACGTACCAACCCGCCGCCTGTGTGGATCTGGCGACACTCACCGGTGCCGCCGTCGTCGCGCTCGGCACGAGTCGGGCCGGGGCCTGGAGCAACGATGACACACTTTTCGAAGTACTCGACGACGCGAGCGCGTCCTGCGGCGAGATGATCTGGCGGATGCCGCTCGGCGACGAGTATCGCCAAGCCCTCAAGAGCAACGCCGCCGACCTCGTCAACAGCCCCGGCCGGTGGGGCGGCTGCGACACCGCCGCCGAGTTCCTCCACCACTTCGTCCCCGGCAACGTCGCCGGCACCAGCGAGATCCCGTGGTGCCACCTCGACATCGCCCCGACCGCCGACACCGAGAAGGACGATGCCCCCTTCGCCATAGGCGCCACTGGCTTCGGCGTCCGCACGCTCGTCGCTTGGGCAGAACGCTTCGGGAGATAAGCCGCCTCGTCATCGAGCTTAACCCTTGAGCCGCGGACCCACGGTCCGCCGGTCTGACGAGTTCCATCGTCACCACCGGTTCTTCGCCTTCTGCAAAGGAAGCCCCGCAGCGGAAGCCCATCCCCCCTGCAGCAACCAACCCCGTCAGACCTGCGGACCGCGGGTCCGCGGCTCGCAGACACCACAACGAACGCCGCGCGTAGGATCGCCTCATGAGCGACTCCTTCGACCTCGGCAACCTCAGCATCGACAGCGACTGGAAGGCCCAGGCCCGCGAGGAGAAGAAACGCCTCGCCGCCGAAGCCGCCGCCCGGCAGGAGGCGGCCAAGCCCAAGGAAACCCCCGCCGCCTCACCCGCCGCCTCGTCCACGCCCGCCGCCCGCCAGACGAGCGAGGCCGACGAGGTCGACTTTACGAGCCTGGTCAAGAGCATCGGCGACCAGACGCTGATCTACCTCGGCATCGTCCCCGTCGGCGAAGGCGGCCGCGGCATCCTCGACCTCGACGCCGCCAAGAAGCAAATCGACCTCCTGGGCGTCCTGGAGGCCAAAACCACCGGCAACCTCGACGCCGCCGAGAAGTCCGCCCTCGACCTGGCCCTCTACGAGAGCCGGAGCCGGTTCAGCAGCGTGGCGAGCCGGTACATCATATGATCAAAACAGTAAGGAGAATCGCGACTACTTCAACCCCGCTAGAATAGCATGTAATGCAGTAGACGCCAAGCAAATCCTATTAGGGATAGCAATAGCAGCAGCATCACCATTGTTCCGCTGTCGTCAATCATGCAGCAGAGACCAGCGGCGCCGAAGCAGATTGAAGAAAGTCCAGCTACGAACTCGCCTGAACACACTAGAACGACACCTCCAACGCCAAAGAGAAGAGTGCCAAGAAGGAGTTTCAGTTCGTCATCATTGTCACCACCACCACCACCACCACCACCACCACCACCACCACCACCACCGGATGTTTTCTGCTCCCTCGTAGCATACTGATAAGCACCATAACTGAGTCTCATGATCGCTAATTGTAGGTGTTTGGGGCCGAAGAAACGGTCGCCTTACTCCAGCCTCATGGCGATAGATGCCAAGCCCTCTTCTCACTCTCTACGAGTGCCACAATCGGTCCATGAGTATAACAGGCTGAAATATCTCATGATTCTCACTTAGGGCATAAGCCGATTCAGAAATCCAAGAGCGAGCCTATATCAAAACCACCGCCTGCGTCTATTTCCGCTATGCCGTCTCCATCAGTGTCAAATACAGTGACGTCAGATAAACCATCACCATCTACATCCACTGCTACTGCATCAATCATACCGTTGCCACTTAGGTCTGCGCCGAAGATATCCGCTAGACCATCTCCATTTGTATCCATGGCGAAAGTGTCCGCAAGGCCATTCCCGTTGAGATCTGCTAAGACGGTATCAAATTCGCCATTGCCAGTTATGTCGGTAAAGACGGTATCAATTCGACCGTCACCATCCGCGTCGGCGAATAGTGTATCCAGGCCACCTGCTCCGTTGAGATCGGCCGTTAGTAGCCGCCCATTTGAATTGTCGCGTAAGAGCGTGAAGAACAACGGGGCAAGCTGGGTTATCCTCCACGCGGGGACCGTCTCCGACCAATCGTCCCTGAGTAGGCGGTCATCGGCCTCAATCTGCTGATGCGATGCAAGTTCGGCGATCTTCCTCTGGCTCAAGGGACCGGTTGGTTCCTGTCCCTCCCGAAAAATGTAGTAGTCCGCGTTAGACGCCGCGTCGGCACGTTGGCGAGCCGTGACAGTTGCCTGGAACTTCGACACGCTCAAGAGACTGCGGTGCTTGTCTAGGCGGAGATGGTCTTCTGGAACAAGTCGGCCCTGATCAAGCCAAGCGGCGACGTCAGCAATCCCCAGCGGGCCAAACTCATATCCCTTGCGGATAATGAACCACTTGCTCCCATTGTACTCCGTGTCCCACTTCACGAGAAGCAGAATAAGGTCTAACTCCGCCATCTGCAAGAGCTTCTAGCTTATCAGATAACCAAGAGACGAGATTCCGAGGCGACTTGCACGCCTTGCATCACGGCCAGCTGCCGAGGTGCTGGTCACCGCTCCACCCGAAACTTCACCTCGTCCCGCACCTTCACCGTATCCCCCGTCGTCGCCGTGATGAACTGGCCCATCCGGTCGGTCACGCTGGCGATGAAGCGGTCGATCTCGGCGGGGTCGCCTTCGGCGGCGAGTTCGACGCGGCCGTCGGGGAGGTTCTTGACGTAGCCGGCGACGCGGAAGGAACGGGCGATCGACTTCGTCGTCATCCGGAAGCCGACGCCCTGGACGCGGCCGGTGAACCAGGTAATTCGACGAACCTTGAGAGGCATGACTCATGTAGGGTGGGCCCTGGCCCACCTCTGGCTTGGGAGCAACGGGTCGCAGATGGTGGGCCAGGGCCCACCCTACGGGGTCACGTGCCGAAGATGCGGTCGCCCGCGTCGCCGAGGCCGGGGCGGATGTAGTGGCGGTCGTCGAGTTCGCGGTCAACCACGGCGGCGTAGACGGGGACGTCGGGGTGTGCCTCCTGCAGCTTCGCCACGCCTTCGGGGGCGGCGACGAGGCACATGAAGCGGATGCGGGAGGCGGAGACACCTTGGCTCTTGAGGAAGGTGATGCAGCGAATGGCACTGCCGCCGGTGGCGAGCATGGGGTCGGTGACGATCGTCTCGCACGAGGCGATGTCCGGCGGGAGCTTGCTGTAGTAGGCGGAGGCGTCGGCGGTCTGTTCGTCGCGTTCGAGCCCGACGTGGCCGACGCGGCAGTCGGGGATCAGCCGCATGACGCCGCTGGTCATGCCCAGGCCCGCCCGGAGGATCGGCACTAGGCAGACCGGCCGGGCCAGTTCGTCGCCGACGGTGGTCTCGAGCGGCGTTGTTACCCGTCGTTCCCGCGTCGGCATGGTCCGCGTGATCTCGTACGTCATGAGCATCGCGACCTCTTCGACGAGGGCCCGGAACTCGCGGTGCTCGGTGGCGACGTCACGCAGCTCCGCGAGCTTCGTGCGGATGACCGGGTGGTCGATGACGTGGAGATGCATGGCAGAGAGGAGGTAGGAGCGAGGAAGGAGGCAGAGCCGGAGTCGGAGAGGTGACATCTGCCTTCTTCCTACCTCCTCGCTCCTTCTTCCTCATTCCGCGGCAATCATCCCGTTTTCGCGGGCGTAGTTGAAGACGCCGCCGGCTTCGACGATGGGCAGGACGTCGCCGAGGGGTTCGAGCTTGGCTTCGGTGCCGCGGGTGAGGTTTTTGAAGGTGCCGGCTGCAATGTCGATTTCGACTTCGTCGCCGGTGTGGGTGCCTTTGACGAGCGGCGTGAGCGTTTGCAGGGGGAGCAGGTAGCCGCCGTTGATGGAGTTGCGGTAGAAGATGCGTGCGTAGAAGTCGGCGACGACGGCCTTGATGCCGGCCTCGGCCAACGCGAGCGGGGCGTGTTCGCGGCTCGATCCGCAGCCGAAGTTGCTGCCGCCGATGATTACGCTGTAGCTGCTCGTGAAGCCGTCGCCGTCGGGATCGATGAACGGCACGCGGCCCTCCGGCAGGCCGGCCTGATCTTCGGGCACGCCGCTGTTGGCGTGTTTGCCGAAGTATTTGCGTTCCTCGGGATCGCTCGGGTTGTAGCTAAGGAACTCGGCCGGGATGATCTGGTCAGTGTCGATATTGTCGCCCAGGACATAGGCCCGACCCTTGATGACGGTTTCCATACGGGAGGTTAGGGGAGAAGTACCGAGTAAGGAGTACCGAGTACCGAGTCTCCACTCAGTACTCGGTACTCCTTACTCGGTACTTCCGCCTCAGTCGTTGCCTTCGGCTTCGTCGAGGAGCTTGCGGAGGTAGGCGTTTTCGCGTTTCGTGGCCTCGACATCGAACGCGAGGTACTTCACGCCCAGGCGGAGGAAGTCGAGGGTCTCCTGGAGCTTGCCGATGGACTGGCTGAGACGCTCGTGTCGCTGCTTGGCTTCGTCGGCGGCGGCGTGGAGGCGGGTACGTTGAGCGTCGGGGAGGTTGTCGATTTCGCCCAGGAGCTTGTCGAGGGTCTTGCCGTAGGCATCGGTGAGGCTCGGGCCGTGCTCGTTGGAGAGCTCGGGGTGCCGGTCGTTGATGCGTTGCTGTTGACTCGCCTCGTGGTTGGACATGCCGAGGAGAGGACAACGGCTGTGCCAGTGGCACGGCAAGGCCAACTTCGGGCGGCCTTAGGCCGATTCAGCGGTCGGGTCGTGCCGCATGGTGCCGGCGGGCAACGTTGCTTGTCGCGTCATCGCACCGCAGAACCGAGGCGTTCGGCGGGTCGCACCTACTCTGTCGTCATGGCGGACGACGCACCCGACGAGCGACCATCGCGGCCTGACCAGCCCTTGCAGCCTACTCGACCGTCCCGTCCCGCGGCCCCGGATCGGCCCTCGGCGCCTGTCGCTGCACCAGCTCGGAGCCGCTCACGTCCCGCCAAGCCCGCGGCCGGCGTTGAGGCGGCGCGGACGACGATCCCGACATGCCTCGTCCTCGGCACGCTGCTGCCGATCCTGGCGATCATTCGCTTCGTCGCACCCGAGGGCAGCGGCTGGTCGGCGGGGCCGGCGGCGTTGACGTGGCTGATGCTGTTCGTCGGCATCATCGCGATGCTGGGGGCGGTGTTGCTGATTCGCTTCGTCTCGAACCAGTTGCAGTCCAAACGAGCCGGTGCGGTGCCCGTGGCTGCGGGAACCCCGACCCGATCGAAGCGTCGTCGGCGTTGAAAGGCGTCGAGGCGCGGCGACACGTCCGAAAGGGTGCGTTGAACGACAACGATTAAGGCCCGCGGTAGGCTCGTTACCGATTCATTCTTAGCGGCCCTGTGCCGCCCAATGCTGCTGCGACCCGTGCTGCCGAGCCTGACCAACTTCTTCGATGCGCTCCGCGGCGTTCCGCCGGGACAGTTGATCCTGGAGCTGCTGGTCATCGGCATCGTCGTCTTCTCGGTGATCCGGTTCCTGCAGGGCACGCGGGGCGTGCGGGTGCTCAAGGGCATCGTCGTCCTGCTGATCTCGCTCTACCTGCTCGTCCGCATTCTCGGCGGGTTCTTCGACTTGAACCGGCTGGACATTCTGTTCAGCCAGTTCCTCTTCTACGCGAGTTTCGCCGCCATCGTGGTCTTCCAGCCGGAGCTGCGGCGAGCCCTCATGCGGCTGGGCGAGACGCGGCTGCTACGTGGTTCGACGAGCGGGACCGACGAGATCGAAGAGATCGTCGAAGCCTGTACGGTGCTCTCGCGGCGTCGCATTGGGGCCCTCATCGCGTTTGAGAAGGACGAGACGCTCACCGGCTTCACTGAAGGAGCCGTTCGCATCGATGCCGAGACGACGCGGCAGCTGGTGACGACGATCTTCCATCCGAACACGGCGTTGCACGACTTGGGCGTCGTCGTTCGCGACGGACGCATCGCCTATGCGAACGTGCAGTTCCCCCTAGCCGACAGCGGCGACTTGGCGAAGGAGCTGGGCAGTCGCCATCGCGCAGCGGCGGGTTTGTCGAGCGAGACGGACGCGGTCATCGTCGTCGTGAGCGAGGAGACGGGCGACATCTCAATTGCCGAGCGTGGGCACCTGCACCGCAAGCTGCCGATCGACCGGCTTCACGAGATGTTGCACGAGTTGCTCAATCGCAGCGTGGCCACCTCGACCTCGTCCGACCGTGGCAAGGAGGCGTCCGATCCGGAGCTGCGGCGGCTCGACAGTCTGGTGCCCAAAGGCGCGGCCAAGCCCAAGACCAAGCCGCCGTCGAGCGGCGGAGCCAAGTCACGCACCATGACGCCCAGCGACTTCAATCCGGAGGTCGCGCAGAACGGCATCGCTGCCAAGGACGACGCCGCGAAGAAGCCCAAGGAGCGTCGTAAGAGCAACCGTGTCGACGGCAAGACGGACACGCCCAAGACCTTCATCGCTGACGGCGAGATCCGTGAGACCAAACCCGTCGGTGCCAGTACGCTCCCGCCGACGCCGAAGGCTGATGACAAGCCGGAGCCGAAACAGCCGTAGCGCCACGATCCAGCCAACACCCGTTGCCCGCTGCCAAAGCCTCATCTTCTTCCCGCCTGCTCGGCCTGCGGCCCGGCACGATGTTCGGCCGCTTCGACCGCAACACGTGGTTCGGCTTCGCGTGGACGCTCATCTACACGATCCCGCTGACGCTCGTCCTGTGGGTCTGGGCTCAGGAGCAACAGATCGAAGAGCGAACGATCAGCAACGTGCGCGTCCAGTTCGCCCACGCCGACCAGCAGGCGTACGTCAGGCGGGCCAATGTGACGGGCAACAACGCGACCGGTGCGCAGGTGACGGTCACGCTCCGAGGACCCCGCGCGACGCTGGCCGAAGCGGCGAATCGGCTGCGATCCGGTCTCGCCACGCCGCCCGTCGTTGAGTTGCGGACCGATGCCCGCGGGAGCGTGATCCTGGACCTTCGCCGCGAACTCGCCGGCCTTCGTGCGTTCAGCGGCGGCGGGTTGCGGCTCATCGATGCATCGCCTAGCAGCGTCGAGGTGACGATCGAAGAGGCGGTCGAGTCGATGATTCCGGTACGCGTCGGCGGACCCCTTGATGCCGGCGAGCTGGTCGGTCAGCCGACGCTCGACCCGGAGTCGGTGGAGCTGTTGGGGCCGCGATCGCTTGTCGAAGCCGTGGCCAGTGCCGGCGTCGTGGCGTCGCTGCCGGCGAATCCGGAGCCGGGGCGTCAGACGATCAACGTGCCGGTGACGCTCCCAGCGGAGTTGCGGCAGTCGCTCATGCGTCGATTCGGCGACACGATGGTCGAGAGGCTCCGCTTCGAGCCGGCTCAGGTCTCCGTCACGTTCGATCGCCGCGACCTGCAGTTCGTCGAAGCTCGCCTCGGCAGTGTGCCGATCTACGTCGACAAACCCGCCGCCATGGAAGGTCGCATGGAGGTCCGGCTGACGGGCACGAGCGTCATCAACGGCGTCACCGTCCGAGGCCCTGCCGAGACGATTCGTCGAATGACCGAGGGCGACCTTCGCGAAACGGCACGGGCTCGGCTGCTGGTTGCCAAGGAAGATCGCGACCGCGTCGGCGTCGACATCACGCGCGACGTGACGTTCGAGTTGCCCGAGGGCGTCGAGGTGTTGGGCGATCCGCGACGGGTGACGTTCCGGCTGCAGCCGGAGGCGGCGACGCCCTAGGTTGTTCGCGTGAGAACCTGCATTTTGGCCTTGCTCCTCGTCACGCCCGCATCGGCAATCGACTTCATCGCCGACGACGGCAACGCGAACTTCAACACCGGGCCGAGCTTCGACGGCACTGACTTCCTCTGGGGCAACACCTTCGTCGCCGACGGCCCGACGCGGATCGACACCGTCAGCGTCTCCTTTGGCAACCTGCCGCTTGAGACGCCCTTCGAGTTCCTCGTCTACGACGACCCGACGAACGACGGCAATCCCGCAGATGCCGTGCTCGTCGGATCGGTTTCAGGATTGACGGATCAGATCAACGCGAACACGCCCGGCGACGACGTCTTCTCGACGCTTTCGTTCATCGACGGGCCGATCGTCGACGGCGGGTTCTTCGTCGCGACGTTCGTCAGCGGCGTCGACGGCGTCAGTGGTGACGCACCGGCCCGACGCGACGGCGACAATGCGACCGGCCAGGGCTTCGTCTTCTTCGGGCCCGAGGGCGAGAGTGACCTGAATGAGCTTTCCGCCTTCCCAGCCGTCATCCCGGTCGGCGACCCGACCGTCTTCGGCGGCTTGGCGGGCAATGTGCTGGTCCGGGCGACGGGCACTTTGGTGCCCGAGCCGGCGGTGCTCGCGACGATCGGCTTGACCGGCATGACGCTGCTCCGCCGTCGCTAAGGTGCAACGTGGCCTTCTTCGCCAAAACGCTCGATCGCCTCAAGGGCGCCCTCAACAAGACCGCCGCCGTCCTGAACACGGACGTGCGGACGCTCTTCGTCCCAGGCCGGCAGATCGACCACGCGTTTCTCGACGAGCTCGAAGAAAAGCTCATCGTCGCTGATACCGGCGTCAAGCGGTCGATGGCGATCCGCGAGGAAGTGCAGGACCGGTGGCGGCTCGGCAAGATCAAGAACGCCGAACAGGCAGCGGAGGTCGTCAAGGAACAAATGCTCGAGGGTTGGCGCGACGCGTCGGCTCGTGAGTTGAGCTACGCGTCGAGCGGACCGACCGTGCTCATGGTTTGCGGCGTCAACGGGGCGGGCAAGACAACGAGCATCGCCAAGCTCGCGTGGCTCTTGAAGGAGCAGGAAGGCAAACGCGTCATGCTCGCCGCCGGCGACACGTTCCGTGCCGCGGCAGTCGAGCAACTGTCGCTCTGGGCAGACCGGCTCGGCATCGAGATCGTGAAGCAGAAGCAGGGCGTCGACCCCGCCGCCGTCGCCTACGACGCCTGTGAGGCCGCCGTCGCTCGTGGCATCGACGTGCTCATCGTCGATACCGCCGGCCGCCTCCACACGCAGCAAGGTCTCATGCGAGAGCTTGGCAAGATTCGCAACGTCATCGCCAAGAAGATCGCCGGTGCCCCGCATGAAACGATCCTCGTCCTCGATGCCACCACCGGCCAGAACGCGATCAGCCAGGCGAAGAACTTCAATCGCGAAGTTGACGTCACCGGCCTGTTCCTCTCCAAGCTCGATGGCAGCGCGAAGGGCGGCGTGGTGGTGGCGATTCGTGACGAGCTCGACATTCCGGTGAAATTCATCGGCCTCGGCGAGACGCCGCAGGACGTTGAGACCTTCGACCCGCAGCGGTTCGTCGAGGCCCTCTTCGAGCGGCCTGCGTAAAACGGCGGTGAACCGATTGGCAACTTCTGATAATCTCCCGCGACGTCTAACCGGGAGACTCATGCACGTTATCAAGTTCGCACTGTCGCTCTGCCTGCTCGCCCTACTCGCTTCGCCGGCCATCGCACAGGAAAAAGCGTCGCCGGCCGACATTCGGCAGCTTCGGAGCCACACGATGGAGGCCAAAAGCCAGGCCGACCGGATGGTCTACTACGTCAACGAGTGGAAGAGCCTGGGCTCGCAGGTCGGCGACTCGCGGGTCCAGAAGTTCAACCAGACGGCCGAGAAGTTTGCGGCCGCGTTCCAGAAGGGCTCGCAGCTTGCCTCGACATTGCCGGGGACGGACGAAGGGGTGACGAAACTCGTCGATCAACTCAATGCGTCGCTCGAGGTCTACAACAAGGCGATTAAAGACGCCACCGCGATGCTCGAGGGGGCGAAGAAAGCCGTCGAAGACGTCGGCGGGTTCGAGGCGATCCAGAACGACATGCAACGGCTCTCGGCAATCGCCGGCCAGTTCGCAGCCTTCGAACCAATCCTTCAACAAGATCCCGGTCGGGCGGCGAGATTGTTCGGCGAACTCGGGCCGGCCAACGAAGAGGTCGCTTCGTTCGAGAAGAAGTACGCCGACTTCCTCAAGCAGCAAAACGCCGACACCAACCGCATCCGCCGCGAGTTGAAGTCGGCCCGCGGGCAACTTGACAAGGTCCAGCAGGTCGCGGCCAAGTACGCCGACTCGGCGGTGACCCTCGCGAAGCAGCAGCTCGACGAGGCTCAGAAGATCATCGAGCTTGGACTGTCCCAGCGGAAGCCGGCCTTCTTCGGAGCTGACGGTGGCGTCACCCAGCAGGTGGGCATGGCAGAGGATCGCGTGAAGCTCGCGACGGCGATCAACCCGACCGCGGCGATGCCGCTGGTCGAGCGACTGGGAGTCGTCAAGGCCCAAGCCCGGCAGGCCGGCGAGGCGCTCAAGGCGGAGATCATCGCCGCCAACAAGCCGCCGGCTGATCGCTACCAGGGTTCCGACGCGTCTGCGCTGAAGGAGCAGGCTAAAGCCGCCTGGCTCGCCGAGCACCCGGACGACGAAATCGTCCTCGTCACGATCCCCACCGGCAACTGGAAGCGTGAGACGAAGTGGACCTGGTGGAACGACGCCTTCTACTTCACCGACCGCAGCGACCTCCAGGCCGCCGTCGTCTTTCGAGCCGAGGGCGAGAACGGCGAGCAGGAGCTGCACTGGTATCCCGTCGACATCACCAAAGATCATCAAACCGGCGACACGCTCAAGTTCAGCCCCTGGGCAACGGAGCCGCTCGACAAGCTGACCGTCCGTCGCCGCATGAGAGCTGGCGCGGTGCCGGGCGTGTCTTGAATGGCGTACGTTGGTGGCATGCCCGCCGACGCATACGCCGACATCGAGAAGTTCGTCCTTGCCAGCGACCTCGACGGGACGCTCATCGATCATGCCATTCGCTCGACCGAGCGTGACCCGAAGCTCGACGACTTCGCCCGCCGACTCGAAGGTGCGGGCAGCCGGCTCAAGCTTTGGTTCAACTCGTCGCGGCCGGTGGCGTCGCAGTTGGAGTCACTGAAGCTCGTCCAGGACCTGCCACGGCCTCAGTACCACATCGGCGCGATGGGTACGCAAGTTGCCGACGGCAACGGCGAGCTCATCGACGCATACGGCCACGAGCAGTTCGGCGACTGGTCACGTGAATCGGTCATGGAGGTCTGTCTCGAGCAGTTCAAGCTCGTGCCGCACGCTGATGACATGCAGACGCGTTACAAGGCCAGCTTCGATCTTCCGGATCCGAGCCTCGCGATGGCGATTGAGGGTGAGCTTCAGGGCAAGGGCGTTGCGTGCAAGCTCGTCGTCTCCAGCGGCAAGGACCTGGACGTGCTGCCCAGCGGCGCGGGCAAGGCGGCGGCGATTCGGTGGCTCGTCTCGCGCGAGTGCATGGCCGGCGAGAGCATCATCGTCAGCGGCGACAGTGCCAATGACCTGGACATGTTCGAGACGCCATTCCGTGGCATCGTCGTCGCGAACGGGCACGACGAGCTCAAGCGGCAAGCGCCGCAGCGGGCAGCCGACTGCTTCCTCGCCACCCAGCCCGTTGCCGCCGGGGTGGTCGAGGGCTTGATCCACTACGGTGTCTTCGCCTAAGCGACATGATCGTCGACGTCCACACCCACGTCTGGCAGACGCCCGACCAACTCGGTCAGGCGGATTTAGGCGATCCGTCGGCCGAGTCAGCCCGTCGTGGCGGTCGCGGCAGGGTGGTCATCCGTCGCACGCCGCTGGCCGATCCCGAGACGCATTGGCAGGCAAGCTTACCGGCGGATCATGCGATCGTCCTCGGCTTCAAGAGTCGGCTGCTGCGGGCGGAGGTGCCCAACGACTACGTCGCCACCTACGTGCGTCGGCACCCAGACAAGCTCATCGGCTTCGCGGGCATCGATCCGACGAGTCGGCGGTGCCAGGAGGATCTGGCTCGATCCGCAGAGGAACTGGGGCTTCGCGGCATCGTCTTGAGTCCCGGCAAGCAGGGATTCCATCCGGCAGACACGCGGGCGATGGAGGTTTACGCCGAGGCAGAGCGGCGGCAGATGCCGATTCTTTTTCATAGCGGCGGACATCTCTCGGAAGCCAGTCGGCTCGAGTTCGCCCGGCCGGCACTGCTGGACGAAGTCGCACGGGCGTTTCCAAAGCTCCGCATCGTCATCTCGCAGATGGGCCACCCGTTCTACGAGGAGACATCCGTGCTCTTGGCGAAACACCCGCGGCTCTATGCCGACGTCGGCGGCGTGACGCGGCGGCCTTGGCAGGCGTACAACGCACTCATCTTCGCCCACGAGCACGGCGTGATGCCCAAGCTCCTTTTCGCCAGCGACTTCCCCTACGGCAACGCGGCGGACACGATCGAAGCGCTCTACAGCATCAATCACATCAGCCAAGGCTCGAACCTGCCGACTGTGCCGCGCGGGGCTCTGCGAGAGATCATCGAACGCGATTCGCTGGCGCTCCTAAGCCTTACGTCGTGAGTGCCAAAGAAGTCGACTTGAAGCAGGTCCGTCAGATCGTCTGCGACCCGCCCGTGCCGCGGTCGCTGAAGAAGGCGCAGCCGGTGTTCGTCCAGACGATCGAGGTTCGCGACGGCACGTCGGGCCTCGGCGAATTGACGTGGACGCATCTGCCGGGCCAGGTCGGTGTCTACCAGTTGTTGCACGTCGAAGTCGTCAAGAAGCACCGCCGGGCCGGCTTCGGTGCCACGTTGCTGGACACCGCTTTCATCGAGATCGGCCGCCACGCACGAGTCGCCGGCGAAGCGGCGAGGCGTCTGGTGGTCCTGGTGAATCAGCCCGACGTCATCCTGCGAGCCTGGCTCGCCCAGAAGGGCGGGTTCGTGCACGTCCACACGCTGGAGAACGTCGACATCAACGACGACGTCATGGTCATGCAGCGGACCTTTGACTGAAGCACCATGTTTATCGATGCGTTGGAGCCAAAGTAGCTTGCGTCATCAAAGATTCACCTGCTGCTGATCACCCACGAGGACGTGATGGGTTCTCAGTCGACCTTCGACTGGATCCCGCTTCTACATCCGACCGGAGCGGCGTCGCTTGCGACGCGTTGGAGCGAACCCCATGCACCCATCGTAAAAGAGCAGTATTAATCCGCTCAACTCCTTCAACCCACGACCCGATGCAGGTCTTCCTTCATCGCGACTACTGCGGCTTCGACGTCAGCCTGCCAACGGTTACCCGACGCTTCCGGATAGAGCACACTGCGACTCGCACTGACTATCGCTCCCGCCGTTCCCTCGGCAAAAGCAGCTCGGGCAGTCTCTGCCGTGCCACCTTGAGCGCCGTAGCCCGGCAGCAGAAGGACGCTGTTCGGCAGCCGCCTTCGCAGCGAGACCATCGTCTCCGGCTGCGTCGCACCCACCACCGCACCGAGCAGGCTCACGCCGCCGGTCAGGTGCTCCGCTGCAATTGGCGAAAGCGCATCGGCCAGGTGCTCGCTCCACGTCTTGCCGCCGACGTCGATGTCCTGGAGCTGCGTGCTATCGGGATTGCTCGTGCGGACCAGGACGAAGAGCCCCTTGCCGTTGCGGGCGGCGGCGTTGATGAACGGCCGAATCGTCTCGGGGCCGAGCATCGGGTTGACTGTCAGCGCGTCAGCCGTCGCGCGATCGGCATCGGGATGCGGGTCGAGATGACCTGCGGCGTAGGCGGCGCTGGTGGGGCCGATGTCGCCACGTTTGGCGTCGCCGATGACGAGCAGGCCGCGTTCCTTGGCGGCTTGGATGAGTTGGAAGTACAGGTCGACGCCGCGCGCGCGGAAGGCCTCGAAGTAGGCCGACTGCAGCTTCACACACGCCGCGTGCTCTGCGACGGCATCGAGGACGCCTAGGCAGAACGTGCGGATGGCCGTCACTGTGTCCGCCTCACGGACCGCCGCTGGCAGCCGCTCGGGCATCGGATCGAGCCCGACGCAGACGCGGCTCTTCTTGGCCCGGACGGCATCGAGGAGGTCGTTCGCGAAGGGCACGCCTCAACGTAGGGTGGGCCCTGGCCCACCATCTGGTTTATGGCTTCCCGGAGGTGGGCTGAAGCCCACCCTACTGCCAATCCATCCCGAGCGACTTCGCGAAGAAGGCGTAGATCTCCGCCTGTTCTTCCAACGCCTTAACCAACGGCTTGCCGGCGCCGTGGCCCGTGCCGAGGTCGTAGCGGAGCAGGACCGGGCCGCCTTCGTCGGGATTGGCCGCCTGCATGGCCGCGACCCACTTGAGGCTGTGCGCCGGCACGACACGGTCGTCGCCGTCGCCGGTCGTGACGAGGACTGGTGGCAAATCATCCAGCTGCGTCGCGTTGTGCAGCGGGCTGTACGCCATGAGGTACTCGAACGCTTCGGCGTCTTCGTCCGGGTTGCCGTACTCGACCGTCCAGAACCGGCCGGTGCCGAAGGTGTGGTAGCGAAGCATGTCCGTCACCGGCACCGCACTGTGAACGGCACCGAACAGTTCGGGCCGCTGGATGACGCTCGCCGACGTCAACAGGCCGCCGTTGGAGCCGCCCTGGATCGCGAGCTTGTCGGCCGATGTGTAGCCGTTGTCGATCAGAAAGTCCGCCGCCGCGATGAAGTCGTCGAAGACGTTCTGCTTGTTGCCGAGCTTCCCCGCCGCGTGCCACG
The DNA here is from genome assembly GCA_964388485.1 of uncultured Tepidisphaerales bacterium. Lineage (GTDB taxonomy): Bacteria > Planctomycetota > Phycisphaerae > Tepidisphaerales > Tepidisphaeraceae > JBCDKH01. Next base: position 92,498 of record CAYMAS010000003.1, read on the forward strand.
CCTCGCCGTACTCGCTGCCGCCGCGGAGGTTGGCGGTGACGTGGATGCCGCCCTGTTCCAGCCACGCCAGTCGCAGGCTGCTGAAGCCGGGCGTCAGGTTCACGGTAAACCCGCCGTAACCGTAGAGGATCGTCGGGTTCGTGCCGTCGAGCTCCAGACCCTTTTGGTGCGTCACGAACATCGGCACGCGGGTGCCGTCTTTGCTCTCAAAGAACACCTGCTTCGACTCATATGCCTCCGGATCGAAGCCTTCGGGCGAGACGTCCGCCAGCTTCTCCATCTCGTTCGTCGTCAGGTCGAGGCGAAAGGGCGTTGTCGGGTAGGTGAAGCTCGTGAAGCCGAAGTAGACGTCGTCGTGCCACCGGTCGGCGTCGATGCCTGCGACGCTGCCGACGGTTGGCAGCTCGACGATCTGCTCGTCGCCGCCGTCGAGGTCGTAGTGGCGTAGCTCGCTTTGGGCGTCCTTGAGGTAGAGCGCCAGGTAGCGGTCGCCGGCGCGAACCACGCTCTCGAGAAACATGCCGCTGTCGGTGGACTCGGGAATGAGCGTCGTCCAGTTGCTCGGATCCGGCTGCTGCGGATCGATGCGAACGAGCTTGCCGTGCGGGGCGTCGCGATTCGTCATGACGACGAGCATCGGCTTGTCACTGTCGACTGTGGGATCATCAACAATCGCATACTCTGCCTGTCCGGGTGGAAAGAGTTCCATGAACTCGCCCGCCTCGTCGCTCGCCTCCCGCAGATAAAACCCGGCCTTGCGATCCGTGCCGCGGTAGGTGTAGATCGCGAGGTACTGGCCGTCGGGCGTGACGTACGGGAAGAGGCTCAGCTCCGGATCGTCAGGCTTGTCGAAGACCTTCTTGTCCCGGGTCGGGTCCGAGTCGAGATCGTGCCAGTAGATCGTCTGGTTGAGTCGGGCCCCGTCGACCTTGTCGGCATCGGGGTACTTCGAGTACCAGAATCCGCTGCCGTCCTTCTTCCAGGTGATGCCGCTGAACCGCATGTCGACGAGCTTCTCGTCGTAGTGCTCGCCGAGTTTGCCGGAACGTAGGTCCATGAGCTTGACGACGCGGTTGTCGCTGCCGCCCTCGCTGACGGCGTAGGCGAGGGTGTTACCGTCCGGCGACGCCCAGGTGCCAGCCAGTGCGGTCGTCCCGTCTTCGCTGAAGGTGTTGGGGTTGAGCAGGACCTGGTACTCGCCATCAGTCGCGGGCCCCTTGAGATGCAGGACGCTGTGGTTCTGCAGGCCAGTGTTCTTGGACACGAATGTCTGGATGTCACCGGCTTCCGGTCGGCCGGCTCGCGACGGCACGCCGGTCCGCGGGTAGTTCACCAGCTCGCGGAACCGTTCGAGGATCGCCTGCTTCGTCTCGTCCACGATGTACCGCTCGAAGCGTTCGTTCTGCGCGTCGATGAAGGCCCTGGTCTCGGGCGAATCAGCGTCTTCGAGCCATCGATAAGGATCGGCAACAACGGTACCGTGGAAGTCAGTCGAGGCGTCGCCGGGGGTGGCGTTGGGGTAGTTCATGTCAGCAACCGCCGCGGATGCCGCGACGAGGGTGGACAGCAAGATCGTTCGAGCCGGCATAGCCCGACGCTACGCCCACGCGTCGATGACCGGTCGCGTGGACGATCTGACCGTGTTGAACGAGCACCTGCCGCAACCCGCCTCGGACACTGATCGGCAATATGGACCCGACAGGTCTCGAACCTGCAACCTCCTGCATGCAAGGCAGGTGCTCTCCCAGTTGAGCTACGGGCCCGGGAGCGGCGACAGCATAGTCATGTCACCCCTGGCCGGCTTCGGCAGCGATCTTCGGCTTTGGCAGAATCGTGCGTCTTTGGCAGAAGTGTGCGAAAGCGCAGAAAAGCCGTCCCGCGCGCGCTGGCGCGGCAGCGACTTTGCTCCATGGGCGTTCCACCGCTTCGCGCTTTACCCACGACTGCATGTCCAGCCCCGCCACCGCGACTCCTGTCGCCAATCCGTTCGCCTCCGATGCTGGCGGCTTCTACAAGCCCGCTAATCGCGGCGTCGACCGCCTCGCCGGGGGCGATGATCGGGCTCTGGACCTCCGCGCCGCCGCCACACATGGGGCTCTGCAGGCACTGATCGGTGACAGCCAGTACCCGTGCGTCGGTGCCAAAAGCGCCTTCAACAACGGCTCGTATCGCCTCGGCCTGTACGGCACCCTCGGCAGCCATGACGCGACGCGTGGGTTGGCCCGCGACTTGTTCGACTTTCGCCACAGGCTCGATTCGATCGACGGCCGGTTCGCGACGTTCGTCAGCGTCTTCGATGGGCCGCTGGAGCTGAGCGAAGCGGAGTTCGAGCGTCGCCTCTGGCAGCAGTTGCAGGCGTTGCACTTCGAGGACGCACCGCTGCACGATTGGGACAGCGACGTCAGCAGCGACCCGGACGATCCGCACTTCTCGTTCAGCTTCGCAGGCAGGGCCTTCTTCATCGTCGGCCTGCATCCGCGGGCCAGCCGCATCGCCCGCCGCTTCCCGTGGCCGACCATCGTCTTCAACGCTCACGACCAGTTCGAGCGACTTCGCGAAGAGGGCAAAATGGAGCGGATGAAAACCATCATCCGACAGAAAGACCTCGAACTTCAAGGCACCGAGAACCCGGTCCTCCGCGATCACGGCGACGAGAGCGAAGCCCGGCAGTACAGTGGCAGAGCGGTCGAAGACGACTGGCAGCCGCCCTTCGTGTCGGTGTCCGAAAACCAGCCGGCGAGCAAGTGCCCGTTCCACCGCCTCTTCGGCAGAAACCATAAGAAGGCGAGCCGGTCGTGAACGTCCAGACCCATCGCATTCCCCCCGCCAGCGGCCGAGCTTTCATTCTGAAGAAGGACCAGACGCTCCGCGTCATCGATCCGCTTGGCGGCCAGGTGGCGGACCTGCTGACCTTCGCCCTCGACGGTGAGACGATCACCGGCGAAGTACTCAGCGGCGGCCGAAGCATCGACTACGGCAACAAGCTCTACATGACGAAGGGCGACCTGCTCTACAGCAACCGCAGCCGGCCGATGCTGGAAATTACCCGCGACGACTGCACGGCCGGAGGTGGGCGGCACGACTTCACGCTAACGCCTTGCTCGCCGGAGATGTACGTCAAGCTCTACGACGATGACGGCACGCACCCGTCGTGCTTTGCCAACCTCCGTGACCACCTTGCCGCCTTCGGCGTTGAGAGCGACCAGATCCCGACGACGTTCAACGTCTTCATGAACGTTACCTTCGCCCCCGCCGACGCTCCCGTGCCTGGCGAGATCACCATCGGCCCGCCGCTGTCGAAGGCGGGGGACGTGATCGAGTTCAAGGCCCACATGGACCTCGCTGTCGGCCTGACGAGCTGCCCGAGCGAGGGGACGAACCACGTCGACGACGCGAGCGAGTTGAAGCCGATCGACTATGAGATCATCTGAATGCTCTCGCTTATTTCTGAGTCTGTCCGGGAAGTGTTCGCACGCCTAGCGTCTCGCCTAGATGGAGTCGATTGAGCCGACAGATGTCGCTGAGCCAAGTAGTCAGCGGACGACAAGCGACACCCTGATCGATCATGCTGCTCGTATGTGGGACGCTGAGCGGGAGAACGCGGAGCGTATCTCGCAGAAGTACCAGCTAGTTTCTGCTGGCGTCTTCGCGCTGCTCGGCTTGGGCCTGTTCAGCTTCGAGTGGATGTACCAAGAGCCGAGCGAGCCGCTGATGTGGCGTTGGGCTATCGCGGTCACGCACTTGCTCCTGATTGCTGCTGTCATCTGCTACGCGTTATCCCTCGGCATCATCTACTTGGCTCCAGCTGCCAGACGCGGTACGGCAACCAGTCAACTTGAACCCTGGCGGGAGAAGGATTGGAAGGGCAAGTCGGTTCGTCTTGTCATTCAAAATAGGACACTTGCGGCTTATACTGATCTGCGGGACCGTAATCGGACCCATTGGACCCGGTACAAGAGAGCCCAGCGATGGTTGTCGGGAGGCCTGTTCTTGACGTTTCTGGCCATTCTTCTCTACCTGAATGCGGTCGGATGGGGTAGACTCTGGTTGTAAGCGATGCCTTTGGGGCCGACGCAAACAAAAGGAAAGCGGGATGGACGAAGAGACTCTAAAAGTTCTAGAGAAAGCTGAGCGACGTTCGAAAAGGAGCAGTCGAAAGATCAAGTGCATCAAGGCAGGTCCGGATCCAGTCGGGTGGCTGTTGCGCAAGATACTGTCGCCCATGTACCCTGATCTCCGGGAGCAGCCAACCGCAGCCCCATTGAATCCTGATCAGGACGCTAGCAAAGTCGCAGCAGCTTGATTCGGCCTATAACACCTCCGCCGCCTTCGGGTAGCTGCCGAGGACCGTCAGCTGCAGGCAATGCTCCCGCGCTGCGGAGAGGGCGGCGGTGACCGTCGGGTCATCGACGTGGCCCTGGGCGTCGACGAAGAAGACGTACTCCCAATTCGTCCGGCCGCTGGGCCGCTTTTCGATGTCCGTCAGATTAACGCCGTTCTCGCGAAAGGCGTCGAGGACGGCGGCCAGCGCACCGGGCTTGTTGGCGGTGGTGAACAGGACGCCCGTCTTGTCCTCGCCGGTCGGCTTGCTCGGGTCGCGGCCGATGACCCAAAAACGCGTGACGTTGTCCGGATTGTCTTCGATGTTCTCGAAGAGCACCGGCACGTCGTAAGTCTCGCTAGCCAGACGACTGCCGATGGCGGCGACGGTTGAATCGGCCGCGGCACGCTCGGCGGCGGCACTCGTGCTCGCCGCCGGCACCACGTCCCGGCCCCGCGCGACGTTCGATAACCACTCCCGGCACTGCGCCAAAACTTCAGGCTTCGTCGTGATCGTCTTGACGTCTTCCCAAGGCCCGCTCGCCAGAACACAGTGATGGATGGTGATGAGCACTTCCGCACATACTCGGGCCGACGGATGGTCAAGGAAGGCGTCGAGCGTGTCGATCACGCCGCCGTGCGACGAGTTCTCGACCGGCACAAGGCCGCAGTCGGCGTGGTTTCGGCTGACGCTGCTGAAGACGCCATCGATGTCACCGGCGGGCACGTAGACGACGCTGCTGCCGAACTTGCCGAGGGCGGCCGCGTGGCTGAACGAGCCGCTGGGTCCGAGAAAGCTGACACGCAGCGGCTTCTGCAAGCCGATGCTGCCGGACATGATCTCCCGCCAAATCGCCTCGAGCGTCCGGTCCGGCAGGGGCCCAGCGTTGAGGCCGCGGATCTTGTCGAGCACCGCCTTCTCCCGACTCGGCACATAAAATGACGCCGCCTCGCCACTGCCGCCGGCCGCGTCCCGCTTGGCCCGGCCAATCTCGACAGCGACACGGGCCCGCTCGTTGAGCAGGTCGACCAGATTCTGATCCAGCTCGTCAATGCGGCCGCGAAGCGGCGTGAGTCGTGCTTCGAGCGGCTCGTCGGCGTCGGACATCTTTCACACTATCGACTACTTCGACTGACCGGTTGCTGCCGACGCTCGACTTCAGTCGCCTTGGGATCAGGTCGATGCTGCTCGTACGCGATGAGCGACACCAACACGACTCCTGCACCAGAGGTGCCCGTCGAGTGGCAGGATCTCGGTGCGCCTCCGCCGGTGGAGGAGGTGGTGGATGTCGAGGTGTCGGCGCTGGAGGTGCCGTGGGCGACGCGGGAGGACGTCCTCGACCTGGTCGCCTCGTCCGATGCCGCGGTCGCCGGGGGATTGGTGGCGGCGGGTGTGATGTGGTGGTTGTTCGCTGGTCGCGGCTGGCGCGTGCTGGCGTCGCTGAACCTGGCGGCGTTGGGAGCGTGGGGCGGATGGATGGTCGCGGAGATGCTCGGCCACAGCGGCTGGAGCGGATTGACACTCGGTGCCCTCGTCGCCGGTATCGCCGCATGGCCGGCTTCCAAAAGTGCCATCACGCTCAGCGGCGGCATCGTCGGCTTCGTTCTGGGATGTGTGGCGTGGCGTCTGGTGGGGCTCGACGAGACGTACCTCGTTGCCGGCGCTCTACTCGGTGCGGTGGTGATGCTCATGTTGCCGCTGGCAACGCACCGGCTCGGGGCGACGGTGGTGCTGGCGGCCCAAGGCACCGTCATGTTCGGCCTGGGCTTGCTCGGATTTGTGATGGCGTACGAACCGATCGCGACCTTCGTGGCCGACGGGATCAAGATGTACCCGGTGGCGTTGCCGTCAACCTTGCTCGCGTCGACTTTCGCGGCCCTGTTTGCTCATCATGCCTGGGAGCAGCAGATCGCAGCGAAGAAGTAGCGTGGTGATGAAGCGGAAATCACAGGACCAAACTCCTGCGGGACCGACCCAACTCACGCCGCGTCCAGCAACAGTCCTTCGCGGTTACCCCAACGCAATCGTCGGTACGCCACAACGCTCACGTCGCTCGACCCCATGATCGGCCGCAGTGCGTCGGCACCGGCGTCCGAGTGGGCCACCAGCAGCCGGACGCGGACCGGCGTGTCGCCGCTGATGCGGTACTGGTTGAGCGCCATCGTCAGCAGCTGGCGGTTCTGTGTTGCCCAGGCCATTGCCTCGCCGACTTTGGCCAGATCAACGAGTCCCGGTGCCGCGGCGACGACGAGCACCAACGCACCGTCCGCAGCCACCGCCAGGCGACCCGCCGACAGCATCGGCGGTACAACCGGCGTCGTGGCTAAGTCGCTGCTGCGAGACAATGCGACATCCACGACCTCGGCACCGGCGGGCAGATCGATCACATCATCGATCGCCGGCATCGGGATGGGTGCCGCGGGCTCAGCTTTTCGTTTGGCGGGCACCGGTTCAGGCTTCGCCGCCGTCGGGATCGGCTGGGCGAGGGACGGAATCGAGTGAATCGGCGTCGGACGCGAGTCGTCGGAAGCGGGAGCGGCAGGGGGTGCGATGCGCATCGGCGTCTCGGCAGGAGGGGCGGAAGAATCAGAATCGGCAGACGTCGTCAGCAGCGACACGACGCGATCCAAAGCCGGCGCGGCTTGATCGGGATCGGCCCAGGCGGCGGCAAAGATCTCGCTGGACCGCCACATCGGCTCGGGCTGCCCGTAGTCGCCGGCGAGTTGGACGTCGACGTCAAGGAACTGCCGGCACACGCCGAGCAGCTTGCGGGCGGCGCGATCGGCTTCACTCGGATCAGCCGCGTCGGGCACCGCCAGCGTCACTCGCGGCTGGTGCTCGCACATGCCGGGCCGGTCGCACAGCGTCTTGAGCACGCGGTATCCGCCGACGACGTGCTCGTGGTCGCTGCCGGCGAGCAGGATCCACCGGTCGCTGCCACGAAGCAGCTGGCGGGCATGCGGCGTATTCGTGTCGGGCAGGGCAAGCACCCACTGATCGACGTCATTGTCGAGCTCGGTGAGGATCGCCTCGAGCGTATCGGCATCGCAAGGTGCCGCGTCGGTAGTTGCGACTTCGAAAGCTGCGTCGCTTCCGGCTTCGACGATGTAGATCTCGATCGCCTCGCCGTGGACGACCAGGACGCCGATGCGGCTGGCCTCACCCAAGAGCGTGGCGGCGGTGGACAGGGCGTGGCTGGCGAAAACGGTTCCCGATTCGCCGGTGCCGAGGATGCTGACGAGGTCGCGCTCGTTCGGCGTCGGGCCGGTGTGCGGGGCCATGTTCTCGCGGAGCTCGCTGAGGAACAGGTGGCTGATCGAGCTGAGCGTCCGGTCCGGTTCCGCGGGTGATCCGTCGACGTCGAGTTCGGGGTTCGTGTCGCTCATGAGTCAGTCCTTAAGCGGCGAGTTCGATGGGAGTCGCGTGACGGAGGCGTTCCGCCAACGGGTCGGCGGCAGCGGCGGGCGCGGGGACGACGAGGACGTTGTTGAACTCGCCGTAGTCGTTCTGCTCGAGTTGTTGGTTGGTCGGGTCGTTCGTCCACCGGCCATCGACGACGAAGCGGTAGCGGTACTTGCCGGGCGCGACGGGCAGAGAGCAGGACCAGACGTCATTGCTGCCGCGAGTCATCACGCCCCGGCCGACCTGCCAGTCGTTGAAGTCACCGGCCACGCGGACGACGCGGGCACCGGGGAAGCGGGCGGCGAAGATCGACTGGCCGTTTGAACCCGGCACGTCAGCCGGCTGAGGCGTCGGAGCCGCAGGCGGCCGCGCCACGGTCCGGCCGAAGCTCTTGGCGCTGAACTGCGACAACTGCTGCGCCCGGCGTACCAGCTCCTCGGGCCGGCTCAGGTTCTGCTTATCTTGTCCGGCGATGCTGACCGGCTCCTGGCCCATCAACTCGCGGGCGAGGTCGACGAAATCCTTGTAACCGCGGCTGCCGGGGTCGTACTCCGTGATCGGCTGACCAAAGCTCGCGGCTTCCTTGAGCTTGACGTTGAAGCTCACGCATGACCGCATCAGAACATCGGCGAACCGGCCACGCAGTTCAGCGAGCACCTCGCGGGCGAGCTTGGTGCGGGTGTCGTAGAGCGTCGGGAGCACGCGGACCACGACGTCCTTGCCGCTCTTGTCCTTGAGTTCCTCGATAGTCTCGAGCATTTTCGCTAGACCGTGGAGGCTGAAGTAGCCGGTCTCGACCGGGATGATGGCTTCGTCGCAGGCGACGAGCGCGTTGAACGTCAGCAAGCCGACGCCGGGCGGGCAGTCGAGAATGCACCATTCGTAATGATCGCTGGCGGTGCTAAGTGCGTCGGCCAAGCGTCGTTCGCGACCGGGCCGACCGGCGAAGATCTGCTCGAAGCCGGCAAGCTTGAGGTTGCTCGGCGCCAGGTCGAAGTTGGTCGCGATCTGCCAAGCGATCTCGCTCACGTTTGCGGTGCGGGCGTCGGGTCCGACGTCGCCTGGCTCGAGGAGGCAGTCGAGGATGGTGCTGCGAACCCGTTCCTCCGGCACGGCGAGTCCAGTGGCGCAGTGGCCTTGCGGGTCCATGTCGACCAGCAACGTCTTGTGCCCTAGTCGAGCCAGGCTCGCGCTGAGGTTGATGGCTGTGGTGGTCTTTCCACAGCCGCCTTTCTGGTTGATGATCGCGAGGGTCCGCATGTCGGGCGTGTCGTGGTCGGTCGAAGATCGGTCGGTCGAAGGTCCGTTAACTCAGTCGCTTCGTCGGTCAGTCACCCCACCGAATCTCCCGAGGCGGCGTAGCAGCCGCTTCCCCCGAACAACTATCGGCCCGTCACGTCCGACAACTTCAACCCAGCTTCTCGACCTGTCGTTAAGCCGCTAGCCGGACCGGCACGGCGATTGACTCGTAACCCGTCGGCCGGTACTCCGGCACCGACGCCGCCAACGCCCGACGCACGTCGTCCGGCTCGGCATCGATCACCCGCTCCAGGCGAATCGACACGTCGTCGAAGTCTTCCTGCGGCAACAGCCAGACCCGCACCTTCTCGTGCTGGGTCGCGCGGGTGACTTGGCGATCGTCCGCGAGTTCTTCTTCGAGCTTCTCACCCGGGCCGACACCTGTGAAGCGGACGGCAATGTCTTTGCCTGGCACCAGGCCACGACGACGGATGAGGGCGTGGGCGAGGTCGAGAATCTTCACCTGCTCACCCATTTCCAGCACGAAGACCTCGCCACCTTGTGCCGTCGCGCCGGCCTGCAGGACGAGGCCGGCGGCTTCGGGAATGGTCATCAGGAAGCGGCGCATCTGCGGATGCGTGACGGTCACGGGGCCGCCCTCGGCGATCTGTCGCTCGAAGATCGGTACGACGCTGCCGCTGGAGCCGAGGACGTTGCCGAAGCGGACGCAGCAGAATCGCGTCGTCTCCGTGAACGCTTGCTCGCGGCAGATGATCGTCTCCGCCGCACGCTTGGTTGCACCCATCACGCTCGACGGGTTGACCGCCTTGTCAGTCGAGACGAAGACGAACGTCCCGACGCCTTGGCGACCGGCGAGCCTGGCGACGTTTCGTGTGCCGAGGACGTTGACCTTGACGGCCTCGCCGGGATTTTCTTCCATCAGGCCTACGTGCTTGTGTGCCGCGGCGTGAAAGACGACCTGCGGCCGCTCCTGGGCGAAGATGGTCTGCAGTCGCTCCTCGTCGCAGACGTCGGCGATGGTCGGCCGCAGGTCGAGGCCGAGCCAGCGGGCGGAGAGCTCGCGTCGGATCTCGAACAGGCCGTACTCGCTGCGGTCGATGAGCGTCAGCTTCTTTGGACAAAACCGCGCAATCTGCCGGCACAACTCGCTGCCGATGCTGCCGCCGGCGCCGGTGACGAGCACGCGTCGTCCTGCGAGCAGCCGCTGGGCCTCGGGCGTGTCGAGCTTGACCGGCGAGCGGTCCAGCAGGTGGGACAGGTCATCGCTGGCGTCGAGAGACGGCGGGGACTTGGGACTGGAGAACCAGCGAGGACGGAGACGCACCTTCTCGTTATCGGTCGTTCGTCGTCGCGAGCGACAACGTCGCTCCTACGCCGTAGCCCCGGATCATCATTCGCAGCTTCTGGACCGTGCCATGCAATCTCCCGGTCCTGTGCTACGTTGTAGACAAGATGATCTGTCCGTTCTGCGGTGCCCACAAGGACCAGCTCAAGGTCATCGACTCGCGTAGTGCCGAAGCCGGCGAGGCGATTCGCCGTCGTCGCGAGTGCACGCGGTGCGAAAAGCGGTTCACGACCTACGAGCGAATCGAGCTGGCGGTGAAACTGACAGTCGTCAAGCGGGACGGCCGGCGAAGCCCGTGGGACCGGCAAAAGATTCTCGATGGCCTCGAACGCGCCTGCTACAAGCGGGCCGTCCCCGAAGCGGCGTTGGAGAAGATCAGCGAGGACGTTGAAGACGAGGCCCAACGGGTCTTCGATAAGGAGGTGCCCAGCGACTGGCTCGGCAAGCAGGTCATGAAGCGGCTACGCGAGCTCGATGAAGTCGCATACGTCCGGTTCGCCAGCGTGTACCACCGCTTCAAAACGGTGGACGAACTGCTCGGCGAAGTCCGCGCGGTGATGGAAAGCGAAGGGCACGATCCCGGTCAGGGCGAGCTGTTTGAAGCGGCGCGACGGCGTTCGAAGAAGTAGCCGTTGCAGCTTGAGTATCCTCTACCCGTGACACTCGCGACCGACCCGGTGGTAAGCCCGCAGACTCTCGCTGAGGAGCGAGTCAACATCGTGACACACGGCATCGGTGCTGCATTGGCTGTCGTCGCGCTGCTGACGACGACGTTCCTGCTCCTCGACAGCGGCGTGACGCGATTGGTGTCGACGGTCATCTTCTGCTCCGCCCTCGTGCTGACGTATGTTGTGAGCACGGGTTTCCACCTGGCAGCGCGACATCCCTCGCGACCGCGTTGGCGGTTGTTGGATCACGCGTCGATTTACGTACTCATCGCTGGCACCTACACGCCGATCATGCTCGTCGTCGTCGGCGGGACGTGGGGCTGGTCGATCACGCTCGCAGCCTGGCTGATGGCCGTAGCGGGCGTCGGGATGAAGGTCGTGCTCGTCGGCCGGTACGACCGCTTTGAGAAGCTCGACTCGGGCCTTTACCTGCTGATGGGCTGGATGTGCATCATTGCGATCCTTCCGATCTGGCAGGCGATGAGCGGCTGGGGCTTTACGTTCCTGCTAGTCGGCGGCTTGTCGTACAGCGTGGGCGTGATCTTTTTCCTTTGGGACAAGCTGCCGCAGAATCATGCAATCTGGCACGGCTTCGTCCTCGCCGGCAGCGCCTTCCACTTCGCCGCCGTCTGGGTGGACGTGGTGCGAGCTTGACAAATGTGGTGCAGCGGCCTGAGCGTCAGAAGGTGTACTCGACCTGCAGCGTCAGGCCGAACGCGATGAAGGTCTGCAGATCCGTATCGCCGGCGGCGTCCTCGAAGGTGAGGAACGACGCCTCGATGTCGCCGCCGAGATTGATGGCAAAGTTGTTGCCGAGGTGAACCTGGCCGCCGACGAAGCCTCGAAGCAGCGGGCCGATCGCGGTGTCATCCAGGTCGAAGTTCGGCGAGTCGAACAACGCGACGTCTTCAATCGTCACCGTGACACTGGAAACGCCCAGCCCGAGGCCGCCGTACAACCCCGATCGCCTGCCGCGTGGAGCGATGGCACCGTTGAGCGATGCGCTGAGCATCGTCAGGTCGACGTCGGAGCGGTCCTCTAACTCTGCGCTGAGAATGCGAAACTCGCCGAACGTCTGGAAGCTGACCTTCTCACTCGGCTTCTCGTAGCCGATCCGAGTGAAGGTGCCCAGGCCGTTTTCGTAACTCAAATCAGACTCCGTGTCTTCGATGATTGGCGCGTAGGCGATGCCCACCGCCAGCAGCCCACGAAGCCGATCCGGATCGAGCTCGATCGCGACGGGATCCGACACGCCATGACGCCGCCCGACGGGTTCGACCCGCTCCGTCACCACCGGCTCCACCCGCGGCCTGGGGCGGCGGTCTGACTCGAGGCCGTCGTCGTAGAAGGAACCGTCATCGACCTGCGCCGTGGCGCCGCTGGTCGCGAGGAGCGTCGCGGCTCCGCACAGAGCGGACGACCGGAAGATGTGCATCGAGTTCATGTGGGGATCAACCTACTGGTCGGCGGCCGTCGCACAAGGCGACGCCGGCCGCCGCAGTCGATTCGCACGATCACGACATACTCGTCGCCGGCAGACCCATCGTGCGCCGCCACGTCGAGAGCTGGCCCAAGTGCAGGGCCTCGTGCCGGACCACCAGGTAGGGCAGAATCACGCCCACCTGCGGGAAGCGTTCCCGCAAGCGCTCGACGGGCATCTCGCTCTGCAGGATCGACGCGTCCGTCTCGCGCAACGCCGCCGCCACCGCATCGTGGCCCGCGTCGAAGTCGGCGACGAGTCGGTCCAACGGCGGGTACGCGTCGGCATCGAGTAGAACCTCCGAGCCACGGCCGAACGGGCTGCTGATCGGATCGGCCGGCGTCTCGCCACGGAGCAAGCCGGCGATGAGATCGTGGTAACAGTTCAGATGCGCCAGAATCCACGCCGGGTGGTTCACCGGCCTCGTGAACTCGCCGGGCGGCTGGGCGATCTTGTGCGACTCGTCGAGGCCTTCAACAAGGGCGTTGGCGTACAGGCCGTTCATGGTCCACGACTGCAAGAGCGGGTCGAGGAGGAGGGTGCGGATGGGTTGGGCGTTCATGATCGACCTTATGGAGAACCCGCGGACAACGTCCGTGCGCTTGAGGATCCTTCGTGTCAACGAGGTGATTCAAGCGGCTTCACTGAGTGATTCAAGCGGCTTCACTGATCATGTGAACATCGCGTTGCGGGAAGGGGATGCTGATGCCCTTCTCGTCGAAGCGTTGCTTGACGAGCTTGTGAAAATCCCAGAAGACACCCCAGTAGTCCTCAGTGTTGACCCAAGGCCGACAGGTGACGGTGACGCTCGAGTCACCGTGGCTCGTCACCTTGATCAGCGGCTCGGGATCGTCGAGCACCTTCTCATGCTCGCGGCAGACGTCGGCCAAGACGCTCATGACGTAGTTGAGATCGTCGCCGTACCCGACGCTGAAGTTCATGTCGACGCGGCGTGTCGGCAGGCCCGTCATGTTGGTGATCGTGTCGCCCCAGATGGAGTTGTTGGGGATGATGATCTTCTGGTTATCGGGGGTGATGACGGTGGTCGAGACGAGGCTCATCGCGTCGACCTTGCCCACAACGCCGCCCGCAACATTGATGACGTCGCCGACGTCGTACGGGCGATAGAGCAGAATCATGATACCGCTGGCGAAGTTGCTCAGCGTGCCCTGCAACGCCAAGCCGACGACGAGACCCGCCGCACCGATGGCCGCGACGAGCGGGGCGATGTTCACGCCCAAGAAGCTGATCGCCACCACGACGCCGACGATGAGCATGATCTTGTAGACCAGGCCCGCCAGGAAGTTCTTGAGCAAGGTGCTCGCACCGCGGACGCGACTCAGCGCCCGCTTCGTGATCCGTCGCAAGATGCCCGCGACGATCATCGCGAGAAAGAGAATCAGCAGGAAGTAGATGATGTTGAGCCCGACCGCCAGGCCGCCGTCGGTGCTGAGCAGCCACGTCTTGACCTCGTTCCAAAGCGCCTCGACGTCCAACGGATTCACATCGATGGCGGCAACGGCGTCAGCGTATTGCCGCGTCGACTCGACATCGCCGCCTTTGCCTTCGAGTGCTGAAAGAATGACCTCGAGCCGGCTGATCAGGGCGTCACGTTCCAGCGCAAGTTCCGCTGCGGTCGCGCTCAGCTCCGCCTTCTCCGCTCCATCGGCATGGGCCGCTGCGAGACGCGCGCGGCTGACGTCTTCGACTTTGGCCTGAAGCCGTTCGACCCAGGAGCCGGCGACGGGCTCGATCTCCTCCGCCGTCAGCGGCCGAAGCATTAGCTTGAGCTCGTCCGGCTCGACGTCGTCCGGCACGGCCGACGGATCCGGCAACGGCTCCACTGCTTCGATGGCGTCGACCGCCGCCGCCTCGACCACAAGGTCTTGAGCCGAAGCAAGACGCGGCATCAGCAGCAACAAGAGGCACGACAGGACCAGCCGCGAACATCCATACCGTCGCATGGTCTCGTTATCGGGCCTTTGCCGCTAGTTGCTCCAGATCAAGAGAGCTTCACCAAGCGTTGCGGCCGCGGCAGCCGATACACTCGGACGTGTGTGGCATCGCCGGCATCGTGAGTTTCGATGCCGACGGACCGCCCCTGGCCGCCGCCCAACCCCTGAGTCGCGACCTCCTCGACACGCTCGGCCACCGCGGCCCGGACGGCGAGGGATCGTGGACAAGTCGTCTCCATCAACCCGCCACGCCCGCCGATCCGGCAGCGATCCTCGTCCACCGGCGACTCTCCGTGATCGACCCGCGGCCTCGCAGTTCGCAACCGTTCACCTCGCCCGACGACCGCCTCGTCCTCGTCTTCAACGGCGAACTCTTCAACTTCCACGACCTTCGTCGGCAACTCGACCGTGACTGGCACACAACCGGCGACACGGAGGTGCTGCTCGCCGCATACGAAACCTGGGGCGAGGCGTGCGTCGAGCACCTCGACGGCATGTTCGCCTTCGCGATCCTCGATCGTCGCGGTGCCGAGGCGAAGCTGTTTCTCGCCCGCGATCCCGCCGGAGAGAAGCCGCTGTACGTCGCGCACGTCGGCAACACCGTCGCGTTTGCGAGCGAGTTGCGGCCGTTGCGTCGGCTCATGAGTCGGCTCGGCATGCCGGGGCTCGACGTGCACGCCGAGTCGCTTCGCGACTACCTCGCCTGGGGCTACGTGCCGGGCGACCTGACGATTCACCGCGGCGTCGAGAAGCTGCCGCCCGGGCACACCATGACGGCCTCGGCCCGCGGCGTCCGGCGGCAACGCTACTTCGATGGCGGCGGCAGCTTCGAGCTCGAGTCGCCCAGGCGGTGGCAGTCGACGGTCGGTACGACCCGCGAACTCGTCGGCCACGCAGTGCAGAAGCGGCTTGTCAGCGACGTGCCGATCGGCTGCCTGCTCAGTGGCGGCATCGACTCGAGCATCGTCGCCCAGCAGATGACGCGGCACGTCGACGACGTCGACACGTTCAGCGTCGGCTTCGACGGAAGCGGAGCCGGCGGATACGACGAAAGCCGATTCGCCGCAGAAGTGGCACGATTTCTCGAGACGACGCACCACGAGTTTCGGATCTCGCCAGCCAGTCTCGATGCCGAGGGCGATTTGCAGCGGCTAACGCGATCCTTCGGCGAGCCGTTCGCTGACAGCAGCATGCTGCCGACGCGATTGCTCGCCGAGCGGGTGCGGGGCCACGTGACGGTCGCTCTTGGCGGCGACGGCGGCGACGAATTGTTCGGCGGCTACGACCGATACCGCGCGCTGCTCCTCATCGAGCGACTGCGCCAATCCGCTCTCGGCACGCGTGCGGCGACCTGGATGGCCGATGTTGCCGACCCGCTGGCGTCGCGGCTTGGTGAGAAGAATCCCCTGCAACGCCTGGCTCGACTCGCGGCCGTCGCGGATCTGCCGGCGGCGGAGCAGTACGCGTCGCACCTGCGGCTCTTCAGTCGCGACCAGATCCGCTGGATCAGTCCCGGCGGCGAAGCGGCGATGCTGTCGACCACGGTGACCGCGGCTGACGATCCGGGACGCGTCGGCGGGCTCTGGTTCGAGCCGTTCCTCCGCTCGCGCGACGATCGACCTCAACTCGCCGCAGCCGCTGCGGCCATTGATCGCGTGACCTACCTCCCGGGCGATTTGCTGACAAAGGTCGACCGTTGTTCGATGCTTCACGGACTCGAAGTCCGTTGCCCGTTCGTCGATGCCGACCTGCTGCGATTCGCCTCGACGCTCGGCGATGACGACCTGACGGGCCCGCGTCGTGGCAAACGACTACTGCGGGCCGCCTTCGGCCAGACGTTGCCGAACAGCGTCTTCGCCCGGAAGAAACGCGGCTTTGCGATCCCGATCAGCTCCTGGCTCCGCGGCAAGCTTCGGCCGATGTTGCACGATCATTTGTTCGCGAGCGACGCGTTTGCAAAGAAGCATTTTGACCCGATCGCGCTCCGCCTCCTCTGCCGCGCCCACGACCGCGGCCGCGGCAACCACGGGCACCGCCTCTTCGCGCTGCTGATGCTCGAACTCTGGTGGCGCGACGCTCGCGGCGATCTGTAGAGTCGCTCGACCTCTATCATTGTCTGTGAGCCGCGGACCCACGGTTCGCCGGTCTGGCGAGCTGCACAGCACAGGGATCTACCGCTTCCTGGAAGCCCGGTTCCGCTTCGTCACAAAGGTTCCGGGACGCAAAAACTTCCTATGACGATGAGATTCGTTAGACCGGCGGACCTTGGGTCCGCGGCTCACAGACCTCTACAGATGCTGCTACTCCGTCGGGCGGAAGACGCTCAGGCGGTTGCTGTCGGCTTCGGTGACGTAGAGGTAACCGTTCCGCGGATCTTCGACCACGTTCAGCGGCGAGGTCAGTCGCGTCAGGCCTGGGATGTTCGTCTCGACACGGTCGACGGTGCCGTCTTCATTCGTGCGGATCAGGACGATGTCGTCGCCCGCGCCGTAGCGGGCGGCCCAGATGTCGCCGCGGGTGCCGGATCGCGAGCTCTCGAACAGGCCGTTGACGCTTTGACCCAAACCGAAGTCGTACAGCGGCATCTCGAAGCTCGCCTCCGGCTCCGTGCCGACGGTGTAGCTCAGCACTTCGTAAGGATCCGCGCCGTCCGTTGGGTTCCCGCCCATCAGCACGAACTCGTCACGGACAGGGTTCGGGTGGCCGTGGTAGCTGCCGGCGCGGGTAACATCGGCGAGGGTGTCGGCCGTGGTAATGCCGACGCTCATGATCGGCCCACGTGTGACGGTGCCGTCGGCTTCGCGGATGGCAGGGGTGTTGCCGCCGGCGGTCGCGCCGTTGATCGCAACCATCAGTCGGCCGCTGGAGTGCCATAGCAGGTCGTAGCCGCTGCGGATGCCGGTGGCGTGGATCGTCAGTGGCGCGTCGTCAGCGAACGGGTCGTAGTCGCCGCCGGCCCAGGCGTCATCCTCCGGCGTCGGCGTTGCGACGTCGAGCGGTTCGTCCGGCAACTTCGACGTGTCGATCCGCAGGATCGCGGCCGACAGCAGACGCTCAGCCCGGTTGTTCCACTTCGTATCCGGCCCACCGTGGCTGGTGTGCGAGCCCTGGCTCAGATAGAGAATCTCGGGAGCCTTGGGATCAAATGCGATGTCGAAGTTCGCGTGATCCTTATAAGCCCGCGGCAGACCGACGATGCGATCCTCGTACCCCGACAAGTCATCGCCAGACAGAACCGACAGCTTGCCCACAAAGTCGTCCGCACCCTCCAACGCCATCTGCGTGTGACTGACCCACAGGGTTGACGAGTCGGTCGGATCGAACGCCAGCCCCGTCACCAGGCGCGGGCCGCCGTTGTTCATGAGCATCGTCATGACGACGCCCGCGTCCTCTGTCGTGCCGTCAGGGGAAACGTCCCACCGGAAGATGCGGCCGTCCGCGGTGGCGGCGTGGAGTCGGTTCGTGCCCGGCTGCATGGCGAGCGCGGTGAAGATCGATTGATCGAGCTGGCCCAGCGTGTTGACGCGTTGGAAGGCGAGGTTCGACGTCGGTGCCTCCATCGAGGCGGCGCCGTCGGTACGGAGGAGCGAGCCGTAGCCGATAAACGGATCGCCCGCGGTGTCTCGAAGCAGGGGCGTGATCTCGAAGCGGTAGGCCGTTCCGGGTTCGAGCGGCTCGTGGATGGAGTAGGTCACGCTCTGACCGTCGGCACCGACGGTCATGCTGCCGGGCACAAGGCGGTTGGTCGCGTCTTCCACCAGCCGGACGCTATCGAGTGACAAGCTAGCCGGATCGATACCTTCGCCCGTGTTGGGTAGGAAGAGCTCGGCGCGGAAGCTCTTCGTCGAGGTCGCGATGGTGTCGCCGTCGACGGGCACCGTTCGAACGACCCGCGGCTGACTGACGCGTTGGGCGTCCCGCGCCAGCTCGAAGGTGGCGAAGCGATCGGCGGCGAAGCCGAGCGTCAGGCCGACGGCGGCGATGGCGGAGACGGCGAGAATCGTCTGCTTGACGAGGACGCGCGCGGGCGGAAAAGAGGCTTCGTCGGCGGACATCACTGTGTCTTATGTCGGCCGAACGCCTCGAGCAGCCAAGCCGAAGCCGTCGGCAGGTGGTGCTACGGTTCGCTTGTGTCGGCTGGTGCAGCGAGTTTGGCGGCTTGGGAACCGGTCGCGTGGCCGGGGTGGGTGGCGTCGTTGGCGGCGGGGGTGACGTGTGGCGTGGTCTCGCCTCTGATCGTCCAGCGACGCTGGGGCTTCCTCGGCGAGGCGATCGGCCACAGCGGCTTCGGCGGGGCGGGCGTCGTCTGGCTGCTGGCAAGTCTGCTGCCGGGCGTCGTGTGGCTGCAGACGACGAACGCGTCGCTGCTGGGCGTGCTGCTGGCGGCAGTCGCGGTGGCGTTGGGCATCGGGCTGACGGTGTCGGATGCCGAACCCCACGACGCCCATCGCGGTCGGCCCGTCGGGTTCGACTCAACCGTCGGCATGTTCCTCGTCGGCTCGCTGGCGTTGGGATTGCTCGCGACGCACGTCTACGGCCGCGTTCTCGGTGCCGCGCCGGCCCGGGCGGACACTCTGCTGTTCGGCGGGCTCGGGGCGAGCACGGCAAGTGTGGCCGAGGCGATGGTGGCGGCGGCGCTGTGCTTTGCGGTCGTGGCGGCGATTTGGATGTATCGGCGTGAGGTGCTGGCCTGGGCGGTCGACCCGGCGGCGGCTCGTCTGTCG
Source organism: uncultured Tepidisphaerales bacterium (assembly GCA_964388485.1). GTDB lineage: Bacteria > Planctomycetota > Phycisphaerae > Tepidisphaerales > Tepidisphaeraceae > JBCDKH01. Next base: position 111,653 of record CAYMAS010000003.1, read on the forward strand.
GGCGTGCCGGATGCGGCGGTGCGACTCGGACTGCTTGTCGCCGTCGCGGCGAGTGCGGCGTTATCGGCCAGGTTCACGGGGGCCATTCTCGTTACCGCGAGCCTCATCATTCCCGGTGCCGCGGCTATCCGGTTCAGCGACACGCTCGGCGGCGTCTGGACGGCGAGCGTTGCGTCCGCGACCGCTGCCGCGGCAGTGGCTTATGCGGTTCGTCGCGACGTTCCACCCGGGCCGATGATGGTCGCGATGCTCCTGGCGACCTTTGGATTAGCCGCCCTGATAAGGCGTCTGCGCTCCTGACGTGGTTCGGTTCATCTGTCGGACGTAGCTCAATCGTCGTCGTCGAAATCGTCGTCGAAATCGTCCTCGTCTTCGTCGTCGAACTCATCGTCGAGGTCTTCTTCGTCCTCGTCGTCGTCATCATCGAAATCGTCGTCGTCCTCGAAGTCATCTTCCTCTTCGTCGTCGTCGAAGTCTTCGTCGTCGAACATGGACGGCTCGACGAACCTAGACGGCTCGACGAAGTCGGAGGCAAAGGGCAGCCCGCCCGGTGCGGCGATTACGGGAACAAGACGAACCCCGCCGATGGCGATCGGCTTGAGCTCGACGACCTCCGCGAGTGATGCCGACGCATCGGCAGCGGCGGGAGCGGGAACGTGGGCGGCGTCGGTCACGGGCTTCTCCTTAGGACGTGGACAGCGGCAGGGTCGGGTGATCGTCAACGGAACGCGCGGATTAGAACGCGACGCCGCAAGAGGGTCAAGGTGCAGATGGTCGCTGTCGACGTTCTCCGCCAACGGTGAGTCATCGGCCTTGCCGCTTCGTGCCGCGTAACGGCTGGGCATCGAGCGGATTCTCGGGCCAGCTGTGCTTGGGATACCGAGCCCGCAGGTCCTTGCGAACTTGTGGATAGGTGTTCTTCCAGAAGCTGGCGAGGTCGTCGGTCGCCTGCTGCGGCCGATCGTTGGGGGCGAGGAGCTGGAGCGTCACGGGGATGCCCGGCGGCGGGCCGACGCGGGGGGTCTCGGCGAGGCCGAAGAGTTCTTGAAGTCGCACCGCCAGCACCGGCGGCGTCACATGCTCCTCGCCACCACCGTCTTCTGGCACATACGACGCTTCTGTCCAATCAAGCTTCACCTTGCTGCCGCTGGGAACCTGAACAACCGTCGGTGCCCACTGATCGAGGCGGCGGTCGGGGTCCGAGAAGATCGTGGCCTGTGCCATTGCCCGTGCGTTTCGAAGCACATCGGTCCACGTCGTCGCACCGGCGGCGGCGTCGTGGAGAAGCTGTGCAGCATCCGGCAGGAGCTCGCCTGCGGGGGCGACGAACAACGCGCGGCGGTAGAGCGGGCCGAGGGTGTCGTCGGCGTCGATGATGGTGTCGGGGCCGCGACGCTCGATCTCGTCGTGGAGCAGTCGTTGGGCGGCCTCGGGATCGACCGGGCCGCCGCGTTGTTCGCTGAGGATCAGGTCGCCGTACCGCACCTGCCGGACAGCGATGACACGTCCGCCGGTGAGTTCGGCGGACTGGTGCGTCGTCGTCGCCAGCCACTCCACCTTGATCGGGCAGACCAGCCGCACGTCCGCCTCCTGATGGCGGGCGAACGACCCGCGCCTCGCGTCGAGTGCGACGAACCAGTCGCCTCGGAACGCCGACGGGTCGGCGATGCGGATGCCACCGCCGTCGACGAGCGTGGCCGCCTCCGGCGAGCGTCGCCGGCAGACGCGGTCAGGGTGCGCGCGGAGCACCAGTTCCTCGAGCGAATCGACATCGGTCTGGAGCGGTTCGAGCTTGATCCGCGACAGGGCGTCTCGCGCGACCTTCACGGCGCGGGTGGTGATTGCATCGAGTTGGCGTGACTGGTACGCGATCATCAGGTCGTGCAGCGTCGCCGTCCGCCGGCCCGGCACGTCCGCCGACTCCGAAAGCAGGGCGGCGACGAGCAAGGCCTCGTCGCGCAGGTCCGGTGGTGCCAGCGCCAAAACCGCGGCGGCGCGAGGCGGCAGCGGCAGGCGTTGCAGGGCCTGACCAAGCGATGTGACACGACCATCAGCCGTTGCCCCGAGCTGGTCGAGGAGTGTCAACGCCGCCTCGAGCCGCTGGTCGTCAGGTCGCTCAAACCAGCCGAACGTCCGCGGGTCGCCGCCCCAGCTCATGATCGCCAGGCACGCGCGCGACACGTCCGTCCGCGCCACCTCCGGCCTGTCGAACGGCTCGAGCCGACGGTGCGTCATCGCCGACCAGAGCCGCACGCATCGACCCGCCGCCACGCGACCGGCACGCCCGGCTCGCTGCGTCGCCGACGCCTGGCTGATCCGTTGGGTCGTCAACGTCTCGACGCCACGCTGCACGTCGAACCCGCTGCGACGGACGAGCCCCGAGTCGATGACCGTCGTCACCCGCGGCAACGTCAGCGACGTCTCGGCGATGTTCGTCGCGCACAAGATTCTTGGCTTCGACGCATCGGCCCGCACCGCGTCGTCCTGCTCCTCCTTCGTCAGCGACCCATGCAGCGGCAGGGCGTCGTAGCCATGACGTGCCGCCACACCGCGAACGGCCTGCAGCGTCGCCTCAATCTCCCGCACTCCAGGCAGAAATACCAACACGTCATTCGCCTGCGGATCGGCCGACGCGGAGCCACCTAACACCTTCGCCGCCGCCTGGGCGACGCGTTCGTCGATCGGCCGCGTCGGATCGTCGCCCGCATGCTCGATCTCGACAGAAAACGCCCGCCCAGGCACGTCCAGCCGCTCCACGTCCTGACCGAGAAACGCTGCAACCGCACCGGCGTCGAGCGTGGCACTCATCACGACGATCCGCAGATCCTCGCGAAGCTCCCGCGCCTCTCGCAGCATTGCCAGAGACAGGTCGGTATCGAGACTGCGCTCGTGGAACTCATCGAGCACGACACACGCGACGCCTCCGAGCATCGGGTCGTCGATGATCCGCCTTGCCAGAACGCCTTCGGTCACGATGCGGAGCGGTGTGTCGCGGCCGATGCGGCTGTCGAAGCGGACCTGATAGCCGACCTCGCGGCCGACGGTCCAGCCGTGCTCGCGCGCGATACGTTCGGCGGCCATGCGGGCGGCGACGCGTCGCGGCTGGAGCATGACGAGATGCCCCGCGTCGAGCAGATTTGCCCGCAGAATCGCCGGCGGCACGCGTGTCGTCTTTCCCGCACCCGGTTCGGCGACGAGGACGACGTCGCGACCTTCCTTCAAGGCAGCGACCAGCCGGGGCAGATGCTCGTCGATCGGCAGCGGCGTCATGTCGGGCGGGAGCGGTTGAAGGCTTCGCGCTCGAAGCGGTTGTCGAGATAGTGATCCCACCCGCGCCACCACGCCAGCAGCGAGGCGATGCCATACGCCGGCAGGAACAGCGGCCCCCAACGCTCGACCTGCCGGACGTGCACGCGTTCGTGCTCACGCGTCCGATGGTGGGCCTGCTCGCTTGTTGCCACAATGACATGGCCCAAGGTCATTGCCGAGGCTCCGAACCGCCCCAGGAACCACGTCGAGAACCCGCCGTGGATCTCGAGGCATCCGCGGACGCACCGCATCGAGCCGCCGGTGACGAGCGTTGGAACGACCGCAAGCAAGCCGACCATCGTCGTCGGCAGGGCCCAGAGGTACAGAAGCCACCGGGGCATGAAGCGAGCGTACGGCTGATGCGGCGGGTTCTGGTGAACTTCCTGGCGCAACGGATTTGCCGCGGATTTTCTCCGGGCGCGACAAGGGGCGTGAGAAGCCGGTGGGCAGCCTGTCGCGCGGCGCGCGTGGCGGCGTCGTGAGCACGAGCGCAAACCGCACCACGACGGCTGCTTCCGCCTCCTGTCAGGTGCGCCATCGTCCTCCTCCAGCGCCGGCGACACCGGGCGCGCCCGCACGCGACAGGTTCACCACAACCCGGTTCGACACGTTGAGCCCCCATCGGCTGCTGCTCGACAACCACTTGCGCGACCCGTCACGAGCGTTGTCCACGCGTGTCGACAGCCTCATCTGCGACTACTTCGGGTAAGTTCCTCTTCCAGATACACCCCGAAGAGATCGCAGACGGTCGCCGAGGTTGTCGGACGCAGCAGCCCGCCTGCACTTGCCGGCCGCTTCCCGTATAGTCGGCCACCCGGATCCGTGGTCCGGGTCCATTCCACGCATCAGGCAAGTCAAGTCATGAAGGTCATCTGCAATCGCGGCGCACTGCTCGAAGCCCTCGGCGTCGTCGGCCAGGCCGTGCCCAGCCGCACGCCCAAGCCCGTCCTCACCTGCGTCAAACTCCAGGCCACGAGCGACGCGCTCGTCCTCACCGCCACCGACCAGGAAGTCGCCGTCCGCTACACCGACGCGCAGGTCCAGGTCGAGCAGGAAGGCGAAGCCCTCGTCCCCGCCGGCAAGTTCCGCGACATCGTCCGCGAGAGCGTCGACGACACCCTCAGCATCGAACTTAAGGGCGAGCAGGTCATCATCAAGGGCGGCGACAGCAAGTTCACCGTCTTCACCCAAAGCGTCGCCGACTTCCCCGGCATTGCCGGCTTCGACGGCGAGCCTGACGTCGTCGTGGCGGGTGGAGTGCTTAAAGGCCTCATCAATCGCACCAGCTTCGCCGCGGCGCGCGAGGGCACCCGGTACGCCTTCAACGGCGTCCTGACGACGGTTCGCGACGGCCGGCTCACCATGGTCTCCACCGACGGCCGTCGACTCGCTCAGGCCATCGGCGACGCCGACGTCCGCATGGAGGCCGACGATCCCAAGAAGGCCCCGCGGTCGATCGTCCCGACGAAGGCGTTACAGCTGGTGGAAAAACTCATCACCGATCCCGAAGAAGAGGTCAAGCTCCAGATCAAGCCGAACCAGGTCGTCGTCGCGACGAGCCAGGCGACGCTGACGACCACGCTCGTCGAAGGTCAGTTCCCCCCCTTTGAAGACGTCATTCCCAAGGACAACAACAAGACCATGACCGCCGCCTGCGGCGACTTCATGTCGGCCGTCCGGCGCGCCAGCCTCCTGACGACCGAGGAGTCCAAGGGCGTTCGCATGAACTTCAACAGCGAAGGCCTCAAGCTCACCAGCCGCAGCCCCGACGCCGGCGAAGCCGAGGTGAACTTCGCCTGCAAGTTCGAGGGCGACGACCTCGAAATCGGCTTCAACCCGCAGTACCTCGTCGAAGGTCTCAAGGCGGTACAGGCCGACGAAATCAAGCTCGAACTCAGCGCGACCAACCGCCCGGGCCTGCTCCTGGGCGGCGACGACTTCCTCTACGTCCTCATGCCCGTCACGCTCCAGTGACGACCTAAGCCGCAGGACCCGAGTCCTGCGGTCGGTGACGCACCAGACAGATGCACGACCGTGACCTCGCCAACCTCCGCCGCCTCGACGCCGCCAAACGCGACGGCTCCGTCACCGGCAGCTCCCTTGGCGAAGCTGTGGCCTTGCTCTTCCACCAGCAGGTCGACAAGCGGCACACCAAGATCGGCGTCGTGGCGGAGGTCTGGTCGCGGGTCGTGCCCGATTCGCTTCAGGAGCACGCTTGCATCGAGTCCTTGTCGCGCGGCCGGCTGACGGTGCTGGTCGATACCGCCGCCCATCTGTACCAGCTCCGCCAGCTCATGCTCGCGGGGCTCGAGAAGCAGATCCTCGTAGGCGCCCGCGGCAGCGGCGTCCGCCGCATCGCCCTCAAACGCGGACGCTGGTACGACGACGACGGCAACGACTGCTTCTGATGTGCTCTGCGGCTCAGACAGTTTCGTCGGGCTGATCGATCGTCAAATTACCGCGCGATCCGGAACGTCGTTCCGTCCAGATCCCGAGCCGCCATCGCTGCGGTGCGGACGGGACCGTCGACCTCATCGCCGAGCCGTTCGAGGATCCGCTCCGCTGCCGACCGGTCGGCAGGTCGAGTCGCGCCATATCGGTATTTGCCCAGTCGAAGTAGGGCCTCTGTCCGCCACATGGGATCGGCTTCAGGACTTTGCGCGATGGCGGCCACGTCGCCGAAGTGGGTTTCAGCCCGCCGGTCCGTCGCCGCTGCGTTGTTGGCGGTGCCGATTGCGTTCCAGACCGGTGTGGTGGTATCGCGGACATAAGCGCTCAAAGCGTCCGAAGCCTGCTTCAACTTTGCAGCGCGTCCGCTATCCTCCGACCGCACGGCCAAGCCGCGTAGCCCGCCCAACGCGTCGCCAATGAGCCGGATGCCGTACTGCCACTGCCGGTGCACCAGCCGCTCCTCTGCCAGATGCACGCCCAGTAGCAAGCTCGCCTCGTAGAGTTCGCGGGCCTGCTCCTCGTCCCCTGCCACCACGAGCGCGCCCGCATGCCGCGTCGCAGCTCGGCCCAGTTGCGACAGGCGATCGAGCTTCGGCAGCTGGCGATCGAAGTTGATGACAGCTGTCGGCTCGTCGGCAAAAAGCGTCGCACCGCGCGTCTGCGTCACGTCAGTGAAGCGAGCAAAGACCGGCTCGAGCACGTCGTCCGCCGGCTCCGCCCGCGTCTGGCGGCGGTCGATGTACCGCTCCAGAGCCCGCCGCACCTCGATGTTGCTGTCGATGGTCCGCAGAATCGCGTCATAAGTTCGGCCCGCGTCGCCCTCGCCGATCGCAACGTCATCAGCCAGCGCGACGACCTCCGCCGGCAGCTCGACGCTCGACCACTTGCTCGCATCACGACCCAAGGCCGTCGGCTGCGTCATCGACCCGCCGCTGGCGAGGGTCCAGGTCAGTGCGAGCAACACGACACCCGCTGCGGTGGCTGTGATCCAGCCGCCGCGGTTGCCCCAGGCCTCTTTGGGAATCGAGCTGTTTCGTCCGCCTGCCATGGGCCGACTCTACCAGCCAGTTCCGTTCGCCGTTGCGGGTCGGGAAGATGGCGTACTGTCACCCTGTGCGGCGTCTCAGCGTCAATGTGAATAAAGTGGCGCTGCTTCGCAACAGTCGACAAGGCAAGGGGCCAAACGTGACGCGGCTGGCTCGCATTGCCCTCGACGCCGGCGCGCATGGCATCACCGTCCACCCACGGCCTGATCGGCGACACATTCGGCCCGACGATGTGCGAGAACTACGCGATCTTCTGAAAGATCGGCCAAAGTGCGAGTTCAACATCGAAGGCAACCCCTTCGAGGGCGACTGGCTGGAGTTGGTCATGTCGGTGCGACCGGATCAGGCAACGCTCGTGCCCGACTCGGTCGATCAGCCGACGAGTGACCACGGCTTCTTGATGCCGGACGATGTGGACAAGCTGTCATCAACAGTCGAGCAGCTCCAATCGGCGGGCATCCGTGTCAGCGTCTTCATGGACCCCGACGCGGAGCAGATTCGCCACGTCGCCAAGACCGGAGCCGACCGGATCGAGCTTTACACGGAGTCGTTCGCGATCTCCCACGCCGCTGGCGACTTCGAAGCGCTCTCCAAGCAATTCGCCGGCGCTGCTGCCGCAGCGCGGGAGGTGGGGCTCGGCGTCAACGCGGGCCACGATTTGAACCTGTCGAACCTGCATGACTTCGTCGAGCGGGTCGAGGTCGACGAGGTCAGCATCGGCCACGCGCTGACGAACGATGCGTTGGAGTTCGGCATGCGGGAGACGGTTCGTCGCTACAACGAAGCGCTCAACGGCGTCGTGGGTCGAGCGATGTGGGAAGAAGTCTCCGCCCAACGCGCTGCCGTGACGGAAGAGCCGGCCGGCTACACGAACGACGTCAGGCGTCAGTCGCGGTAGGGACGACCCGTGACCGCGGCGGTAGTTGGTCCTCTTCGGGATTGAGCAGCGTCACCGCCAACGCGCCGCCGTAGAGGATGAGGCCGATGAGCAGAATAATCACGCCCACGCGATAGTGCGTCGTTTTGCGGTCGCGGTAGGCGAGGGAGGTGACGAGCCACTGGGCGGTGTTGGTGCCGCCTTGCATGGTCAGCCAGCGGAGGTGAAGCACGCCGCGTACGACGACGCCGGCGGCAACGATGATGAGCGACAGGCCGCTGATGATGAGCCATTGCGACACGACGTTCGTCCCCGCCACCAACCTGCCGCTGAAGCCGGTGGTGGAAATCACGACGCCGCACAGGACGAGGGCGACCTGCGCGCGGTTGTGAAGCACACCAAACTGTCGTTCGAGCATCGCCATGATGCCCGGCAGATCGTCGCCAAAGGTGTCGAGGATGCGACGAGCCTCGGCATCACGTTCGAGGTGATCGTTCGAAGGAGTCGGCAGTGCGGGACGATCAGACACGCGAAAGCTTATCGACGGGTTCTACGGCGTCCGATGATCGACCTCGATCACCTCGACGTCGGGCAACGCCTCGACGAAGTAACGGCCGTAACGACGCGTGAGGATTCGGCCGTCGAGGAGGACGACGATGCCCTTGTCCGTGCCGCTGCGGATCAGGCGGCCGAAGCCTTGGCGAAGTTTAATGGCGGCCTCGGGGACGCTGTAGTCCATGAACCCGCTGCCGCCGGTTTGCTCGATGCGTTCGATGCGTGCCTGCTGCACCGGCTCGTCGGGCACGGCGAAGGGCAGCTTGTGCAGAATGACGTTCCGCAGCGTGTCACCACGAACATCGACGCCTTGCCAGAAGCTGGCGGTGCCTAAGAGCACGCCGTCTTTCGTGTCGCGAAATTTATCGAGCAGCCGACGCCGGTGCCCGTCGCGGCCTTGGACGAGCAGGGGAAAGCCCAGATCGTTTTCGATTTGTTCGGCCGTCCAGTTCATCGCGCGGTGGCTGGTGAAGAGGACGAAGACGCCGCCGTTGGTGTGTCGGCACCAGTGGAGAATGCGGTCGGCGGCGAGGTCGTTGAAGCGGCGGTCGGTCGGTTCGGGCAGGCCGGTTTCGACGTAGAGCTTGCACTGCTGGCGATAGTTGAAGGGCGAGCCGAAGCGTTCGGTCCGGGTCGACTCCGGCAGGCCGAGGCGGCGGCGAACGTGCTCGAACCCGCCCGGACCGCCGCTTTCTCCGGTCGTCGCGAGCGTTGCGCTCGTCAGGACGCAGCCGGGCGTCTTGTCCCACAGGGCGAGCTTGAGGCCTTCGCCGACGTCGATCGGGCTGGCGTGCAGGCTCGCGCGGCGGGGCGTGCGGCCGGTCTCGTCGATCCAGTAGACCGCGTCGGGCATCGCCTGCTTGACGAAGGCGTCGATCGTCTGGCCGAGGACACGGACCTTGTCGGCTTGATGTTTCGTCTCCATCCGCGTCTCTAGCTTCTCGTCCTCAGGCGATTCTTCATCGACCTCGACGTCGCCGGCGAGGTCGGTCAGCCGCTTGCCGATTTCCTCGAGCTTGGGCGAGAGGTTGTCCTCGATGAACGAGTCCTGCCGGACGCGGCCGTTGCCTTTGCCGAAGCGGTCGCGCCAGGCGAGGACGCGGTCGAAGAACTCTTCGGTCGCACCCTGGGCATCGGCGACGAGGCCGACGAGATCGTTGACTCTTTCGGCATCGCCGCCGGCTTTGGCGAGGGTGGTGAGGAAGCCTTTGGTGCGTTTGACGTCGAAGAGCTGGCGTAGGGATCTTGCGACACCGCCTTCGCCGACACGGATGCCGAAGTGATTGGCGGCGGCGTCTTCGAGGGTGTGAGCTTCGTCGAAGACGACGTGGTCGTACTTGGGCAGGTACTGCACGCCGGCGAGTCGCAGGGCGAGGTCGCTGAAGAAGAGCGCGTGGTTGACGACGAGCAGGTTGCCCGTCTGCATGCGCCGCTTGGCGGCCTGCCAGTGGCAGACTTTGAAGAACTTGCACCGTTTGCCCATGCAGTTACCGGCCTCGGCGCGGGCGTGTTCCCAGACACGCATGTCCGGCAGGATCGGCAGGCCGCTGACGTCGCCATCGGTCGTCTCGATGGCCCACTCCTCGATCTCGCCCAGCGCGTCACGCTCCTGTTGGGAGTGGAAGAGCGACGACTGACGACGCGACGCGGCGTCGAGGCGACGCAGGCAGACGTAGTTGCCACGACCTTTGACGAGGACGGCGGTGAATTCGTCGCCGGTGGCGGCGCGGAGGAGCGGCACGTCCTTGTCGATGATCTGTTCCTGGAGCGCGATCGTGTGGGTGGAGACGACGACGCGTTTCTTCCGCTGCGTCGCGGCTTCGATGGCGGGCAGGAGGTAGGCGAATGATTTGCCCACGCCGGTGCCGGCTTCGGCGACGAGGGTCCGGCCGTCGACGAGCGCCTTCTCCACCGCTGCCGCCATTTCGATCTGCTGCGGCCGGGCTTCGAAGGAGTCTCCAAGACGCCGTGCCACGGCCCCACCCGGTGCAAGCCGGGCGGCGACGGAGGTCGTGGATGTGGCGTCGTCTGACACGGCCGCGAGTGTACGGACGGCAACCTTCTTTCAGAAGACGTCAAGCCTGCTTGATGAGCTTGTCGTAGTCGTCGTGCGACCCGATCCAGAACCACACGAACGTGCCGTCCGACCGGCGACGGGCCAAGGCTCGAACGTTCAGCGTCACTCGGGCCGACCACCCGCCCGGGATCGGTTTGAAGTGCAGCGACGGGTGCCGCGGGTTCAGCGAGAGCAGGGCAAATTGTCGATCGGCGGTGCGGCGCACTTCGGGCGGAAACAATCTATAGAGTCGCCAGAAAGAAGCAGTTGCAAGGTGACGCACGTCAGGAAGCTTTGCGTCGTGTCCTGTTCGTCAGCACGTCAGCGGCTGCAAGCTCCTCCTCCGTCGGCGATGGATTCTCCGCCGTCTCGCAACCCGGCAAGGGGAAGCCTCCAACAGCCTCAGTCTCTTCCATCGCCTTGTTGACAAGCTCGTCGAGCCGACCGGCCCCGGCATCGTTACGAATCTGCCAGTCCCATGCATCGTCTTCGAGCGTGTTCATCCAGAAGCGCAAGTCCGACAATGCGGCTGCATCGAGCTCCTGGATTCTCACCTTAAGTTCTTCGACAGTCATGCTCCCACTCTACCCGATCTTTGCCCGCTTGAGACGCAACGCGTTGCCCAAAACGCTCACGTCGCTCAACGCCATTGCCCCCGCGGCGATGGCGGGATTGAGCAAGCCAGCGGCGGCGATCGGGATCGCGACCACGTTGTAGATGAAGGCCAGAAACAGGTTCTGCTTCACGACCCGCATCGTCGAGCGGCTCAGGCCTAGCGCGGTCGGCACATCGCTCAACCGGTCGCCGACGAGGACGATGTGACCCGCTTCCTTGGCCGCGTCAGTGCCACCGCTAAGGGCGATGCCGACGTCCGCGGCGGCCAGGGCGGGCGCGTCGTTGACGCCGTCGCCGACCATCGCGACCCGTTTGCCTTCGTCTCGAAGCCGCTGGATCACCGCCTGCTTCTCACCGGGACGCACGTCGGCGTGCACCGTGTCGATGCCGAGCGACTCGCCGACGGCCTCGCCCGTGACGCGGCGGTCGCCGGTCAGGAGCTGCAGGTCGAGGCCGCGATGCTGCAACTCCCGAACTACCGCCGCGGCCTCCGGGCGAAGCTCGTCCTGTAGCTCGATGTAGCCGACGATGACCTTCCCAAGGCCGACGAACGCGAGCGTGCCGGCAGACTGGTGCGGCTGGAAGTCGTCACCCGGCTTGGCGTTACCGTAGATCGCGAGCATCGATGCCAGGTCCGCATCATCACGTGGCGTCTGATCGAGCTGCGAGTCGACGAACCGGCGACTTCCGATGACGACGCGCTGACCATCGACTCGACCTTCCACGCCGAGGCCCGGATGACTCTTGAAGTCGCTGACGTGCGTGAGCTGGAGGTCCGCGTCCTTGGCAGCCTGCACGACCGCTTGCCCCAGCGGGTGCTCACTCGCTTGCTCCACGGAGGCGGCGAGCCGAAGCAGGTCGTCGCTCCCAACGGCTTCGGGCATCGCGGGAGCGACCGTCATCACACGCGGCTTGCCCGTGGTCAAGGTGCCGGTTTTGTCGAAGACGATCGTGTCGATCTTCGCAGCGTTCTGGATGGCGTCGATGTCGCGGAGCAGGATGCCACGTCGTGCGCCGCGTCCGGTGCCGACCATGATCGCCGCAGGCACGGCCAAGCCCAACGCACAAGGGCAGGCGATGATGAGCACGCTGCACGTCGCACGGGCGGCGTCACCCCAGACCTGCGGCGTCGGCTTGTCGCTCGTGAAGCCGGTGATCAACCAGATTGCTGCCGTCAAAGTCGCGATGCCGAGCACCGCCGGGACGAAGATCGCGCTGATGCGATCCGCCAGCCGCTGCACTGGCGGCCGCGACGCCTGGGCCGTCTCGACCATGCGGACGATGCCCGCCAAGGTCGAGTCGGCCCCGGTGGCGGTGACGCGAACGACGAGCGAGCCCTCCTTGTTCACGCTACCGCCGACCACGGGGTCGCCCGGCTGCTTGGCGACGGGCATCGGCTCGCCGGTCAGCATCGACTCGTCGATGCCGCCTCGCCCGGACTCCACCGTGCCGTCCGCGGGCACCTTCGTCGCCGGCTTGATGACGACCCGATCGCCGACGCGGAGCAGGCTCGCGGGCACCTCTTCGGGTTCCAACGGTGCGACTTCGGGTTCCGACGGTGCGACTTCGGGTTCCGACGGTGCGACTTCTGGTTCCGACGGAGCATCACGGACACCCAGAGCGATGCTCCGCTTCGCCGGTCGCTTCGTCGCCTCGGCCTGCGGGGGCAGCCTCAACGCCGTCGGCGGGGCGAGGTCGAGCAGGGCGTGGATCGCGTCGCCGGTCTTGTCGCGTGCGCGGGCTTCGAGCCAGTGGCCCAGTGAGATGAGCGTGAAGAGTGCGGCCGATTCGGCGAAGTAGAGGTCCGCCAGTGGCCAGTCGAGCACGAGGTGGCCCAGCAGGGCGACCGTCGAGTAGAAAAACGCCGTCCCGCCGCCGAGCGAGATGAGCGTGTCCATGTTCGTCGTCCCCCGCCTCAACGCCCGCCACGCGCTGGCGAAGAATGCCCGTCCGATGACCAGCAGCACCAGCGTCCCCGCCACGACGCCGACCCACGTCATCCACGTCAGGCCATGGTGCTCGCCGCCGAACAGCATGCCGCCCCAGTGCAGCGACTCGGCGGGAACCCACAGGCACAGGCCGAAGATCGCCCGGCGCTTCCACGCTTCGGCATCGAGCCGACTTTGGTTGCGTCGCTCGCTCGACGCCTTGGCCCGGTCCAGGAGCGACGCGTCGCCTTCGACGACCTTTGCCGGGAAGCCGGCCTCGCTGATGGCATCAGCCACGTCCGTGATGTTGCCGCCGAGCCCGATATCGACGACTGCTCGCCCGTTCGCCAGGTCGACGTGGATGTCCCGCAGGCCCGGCACCGACCGCGCCGCCCGATCCACATTGGCGACGCAGCTGGCACAGTGCATCTTGTCGACGAGCAGGGCAGCCATGTCGAGTCATACGCCGTTGCCTGGCCATACGCTCGCCGCATGGACAAGCCGCCCAATCGGAGCGCGGTCTGCTGGGTCGTCACCGGCGCGCTCCTCCTGACGCCGCTCTTTGCCGTCTTCGACTTCGGGTTCGGCGACAACATCCGATCGCCGGGACTCGAGATTCTCGGCGCGGGTTGGGGGTGGAAGATCGTCTACTACCTCGGCATGACGGGTCTGGGCGTGCTTGCTCTATGGCTCCCGAAGGCGGCCCCGCCGATCGGGGCGTTGGAAGCGGGGATCAACATTCTGGTCTGCGTCCTGGCGGTGATCCTGCCTTACCGGGCGATTCTCGACAGTGCCTACACCGGCGAGCCGTTGACGCCGCCGGAGATTCCGATCACGGCCTTGTTCTTCTCGGGCCTGATCGCGACGCTCTCGGTGACGTCCCTGCCAGGCACCGGCTTCTTTGGCAGGCCGAAGGGGCAGGTCTTCTGAGGGTTCTCGATGGTAGCGCCCGCCGACCTCGCATTGTTGAATCAGGCAGGCGCTTCGTCATCCTGAGCGAGCGAAGCGAGTCGACGGAGCTTGTATCAGGATTGCCAGATCAGGCGGGGTCCCTCGGCTGCGCTCGGGATGACGGAAGAAGCAGCAGAGAGCGGCTGACAATGCTCGCTATCCGTTGTCTTCGAAGTATTTCGCGTTCTTCTCGATGAAGTCGCTCCACTCGGCGGGCAGGTCTTCCTGGGGAAAGATGGCCTGGACCGGGCACTCGTCGACGCAGAGGCCGCAGTCGATGCAGACGTCGGGGTCGATGTAGAGCTGCTCGGCGGTCTCGTGGTTGTCGGCCTCGGTGAGGGGGTGGATGCAGTCGACGGGACAGACTTCGACGCAGCTGGTGTCCTTGGTGCCGATGCAGGGCTGGGCGATCACATGGGCCATGGTCTGTTCTAGGTCGGACAGGAGGCGTCTGACGGCTGCAACGGGGATGAAATGTGATTTGTTACCGGACGCGGCTTGAAATTCACATCCCGACCTCTTTGCCCGTTCCCCGATGGTCGAGACCTGATACTGTGCGGCAGCAAACGTCGTACCGTCAGGGCGACTCCACCCGCAAGAGAGAAAGGCGAAGTCGAGATTTATGTGTTCGATGCAGTTAACCCAGTCGACCAACATGCGAATGGAGCAGCGGCAGCTGCTGACGCCTCGCATGATCCAGTCGATGGAGATCCTGCAGATGCCGCTGACGGCTCTCGAAGAGCGGATCGATCAGGAACTCGAGAAGAACCCCGTCCTCGAAGTCGCTGAAGTTCGCGCAGATCGCGACGAGCTGCCCGACCACGACGAGGCGGTGCGGGAAGAGAATCAGACCCTCGAGATCAACGATTCCAACGAAGCCTCCGCCGACGACTTCGCCCGGCTCGATCGCATCAGCGACTACCTCGAAAACGAGGAGTACAGCAGCAGCTACGACCGCTACGGCGGCGACCAGGGGCCGAGCATCTCCAGCTACGCCGGCGAACGCGATGCCAAGCTCGACGCGATGAACAACACCGCCGCCCGTGGCGGATCGCTCGACGAGCACCTTCTGGCCCAGTGGACGCTCACCGACTACTGCGACGATCACGACGCCTCAGCCGACGCCATCTGCCAGGCCGGCAAGCTCATCATCGGGCACCTCGACGACCGCGGCTACCTGCCGGCACCGTTGGCTGAGATCCGTCGCGACACGCTCGACCGCGGCCGCAGTAACGAGGTGCCGTCGATGGAAGCGCTGGAGAAGGCCCACGCGCTCATCCGCCGCCACCTCGAACCCGCCGGTGTCGGCGCGACGGATTTGCAGGACTGTCTCCTGCTCCAACTCGATGCCCTCGAACGCGATGACGAACTCGCCGAGGGACACGACTTCGACCTCGAGCGACAACTCATCACCAAGCACCTCAAGGACCTCGAACAGAACCGCTACCCACAAATCAGCAAAAAGACCGGCCGCGACATCGACACGCTCAAAGCCGCCGTCAAACGCCTTGGCCGGCTCCACCCGCACCCCGGCAAGCTCGTCACGCCCGACGAAGCACCACCCATCACCCCCGACGCCACCATCCGCTGGGACGAGGACTTCAACGACTACACCGTCACCATGGCCCGTGACCCGGCGCCGGACCTGCAGATCCGTGCGCTCTACAAAAAGCTCCTCCGCCAAAGCCGCGGCGCTGCCGAAGCCCGCAACGGCAACGGCTCGATGAACGGCGACGACGAAGCCCTCGACCACGGCTCCGACAACGACATCGACCACGGGGCCGACCGCTTCAACGGCACCACCAGCAAGTCGCCCACCGATAAGACGCAGCGTAAAGAACTCCGCGAGTTCCTAGGCAACAACGTCCGCAACGCCAAGTGGCTCATCGAATCCATCGAGCAGCGTCGCGGCACGATCGAGCGGGTCATCCGCAAGGTCCTTGAGCACCAACGCGAGTTCTTCGACAAGGGACCCGAGCACCTCAAGCCGCTGCCGATGATCGGGGTGGCCGAGGAGTTGGGCATCCATGTGGCCACCGTCAGCCGGGCCGTGAGCGAAAAGTGGATCGACACGCCGCGTGGCCTCTTCCCGCTGCGACGCTTCTTCTCCGGCGGCACGACGACCGAAGACGGCGAGGACATGAGCTGGGACGCGGTGAAGGAGAAGCTCCGTGCGATCATCGAACGCGAGGACAAGAGCCAACCGCTCAACGACGATCAGATCGTCGAAAAGCTCGACGAGCAGGGTATCGAACTCGCCCGCCGGACCGTGGCCAAGTACCGCAAGCTGCTGGGCATTCCCACCGCCCGGCAGCGCCGGGAGTACTGACGCGTTACTCGTCTTGTGTGCGACACCCAGGTATGGGTGCGAGACTTCGCCGCAAGGGGCTTTCTTCCTGCGGCGCTCAGCTTAGGTTGTAAAGTAGTCGATGCGTCCGCCAGGTGACGCACGCCTTCTCCATGACGGATCCGGCCACATCCTCGGGCAATACCGTGTCCCGCCGCGCCAAGATGCTCGTCCTCGTCTGGGTCGGCATTCTCGGCTTCGGGCACATGATCACGACGTGGTACGAGGGTGAGTTCTGGCCCTTTAGCCGGTACACGCTCTACACCAAGCTCTACGAGAGCAAGCCCTTCGAGGAGCCCATGCTGTACGGCGTCCTCAGCGACGGGACGGAGATCCGCCTCGATTCGACCTACTTCCCCCCGCTGGACCGCGGACGGTACCGAAGGGCGCTCTACAAGGTCTTTGAGCAAAACCGTCATGTCACACCCAATCCCGTTGCTCTCGAAGCGTGGCTGGACCTCTATCACGGCAAGGCACAGCAAGGCCGACACGACGGACCGGAACTGATCGGGATGCGGCTGTACAAGGAACGTCGCTTCGTCTCCGCCAACGCCGAGACGCGTCTGGGCCCGCCCAATGAGCGGGAGCTTCGCGGCCAGTATTTCGTCGACCAGGTGTTCGACATCCCGCCGGACGTCCTGCGTCGCGGCAGGGGCTGGGACGCTGATGGCCGAACTTGGATCGGCCGCCAGGAGTGGGATCGACGCTTCGGCGACGCGATGGCACCGACGACTCGACCACGGGAGGATCAGCCGTGACAAACGCCACGTTCCTCCGACAGAGACAGGGACCACTCGGCTGGCTGCTCGGGTGGATCGACGACTACTTCTTCGGCGCTGACCGGCCTGACGCGTTGTGCATCAGCCGCATGATCTTCTGCGGCTCGCTCTTCCTCTACTACACGCTGGCTGAAGATTATCGTGGCTGGCACACCATCGGCGGGACGTTCTATGAACCTACGGGCCTGTACCACCTCCTCTACCAGGCCACCGGCGTCGTGCCGACGGTGAGCGACGGGTGGACCCTGGTGCTGCAGTGGCTGTGGCGGGGGTCGCTGCTTCTCGCCGCTGTCGGTCTGTTCACGAGGCCGAGCCTTTGGGTCGCGGTCATCGGGGCCGTTTACTTCCTGGGCCTCAAGGCGTCGTTCGGCAAGGTCAGCCACAGTGAGCCGACGGTGGTCTTCGTCCTGCTGACGCTGGCCATGTCCCGCTGCAATGTGGCCTGGAGCCTGGATCGACGCCTCGGCCTCGTCGCATCGGCGGGACCATCGGGCCACTTCCGCTGGCCGGTGCGGACGGTCTGGATCATGGTTGCGATCGTCTTTACCGCGGCGGGTGTGCAGAAGCTCTACTTCGCCGGCTTCGCCTGGGCGTCGCCCGAGTCGTTCACGCCGATGATGATGCAGCACTTCTACACGAACGACCCGCCGACCGACATCGCCCTGACCTTGATGTGGTTCGCCCCCTTCGTCTGGTTCGGCGGGCTCGCGACGCTCCTCGGCGAGTCGCTCTTTCCCCTGGCGCTTATCAATTGGAGGGCCCGGCTCGTCCTCGTGCCGCTGATGTTCGGCATGCAGATGAACATCGCCATTCTGTTCGGCGTCTACTTCTGGCAGTTCCTGCCCGCCTACGCCTTCTTCGTCCCGTGGGACTGGCTGCTGGCCCGGCGGCGGCGAACGATGGAGTCCGCATGATCCAATTGCCAAGCCTCCAGTCCGACATGCTGCCGATCATGCTCTATGACGGCGAGTGCGGGCTCTGTGACAAGTCGCTCCGCTTCGTCCTCGAACACGAGCAGGACGACCGGATGCACTTCACGCCGCTCCAAAGCGACCTGGGTCGCCAGATCCTTACCGCCAACGGGCTCGGCGAGGACTACCGCGACTCGATCCTCCTCATCGACGCCGCCGGCAAGCTCCACACCCACAGCGACGCCGCCCTCAAGATCGCCCGATACCTCCAATCGCCGTACCACCGCCTGGGTTGGTTCCGTGTCGTCCCCAGCGGCCTGCGCGACGTCGTCTATCGCTTCGTCGCCGCCATCCGCATCCAGGTCTTCGGCACTGCCGACGCGTCGACGACCTGTTCACTACTCCCACCCGAGCAGCGGAAGCGAATCCATCTGTAGACACGAGGCCGCGGCACCGCGCTGCGAGCCGGCGGCCGCCGAGGGTTGATGATGATGCTGGCCGATTTTCTCCGCGCTCCGCGTGGAGCGCTTCATCAACCGCCTCATCCTCATTTGGCCACGCTGGCGGGGGTCGGCGGCGACAACGCGCTCCACGTGGAGCGCCCAACCCCTCGCCGCGGCGATCATCGGCGTTCCGCCGGCGTCGACCTTGTGCACGAATCAGACGTTTCGGATCGCTTCGAGGTCCCGGCGGCGGTCGAAACCGTGCAAATTCTAAACGCTCTCGCCGACGAGGAACGAGCGAGTGCCCGACTAAGCCGAAACTTCGTTCTCGCTCGCTCCGCCTTCGGCGAAGTTCGTCAGATTGCCGATCGTCGTCTCGGCGATGTTCGTCAATGCCTCGCGGGTGAAGAACGCCTGGTGCCCGGTCACGAGCACGTTCGGGAACGTCAACAGCCTCGCAAAGGTGTCATCGTCCATGATGCTGCCGCTGCGGTCTTCAAAAAAGAGGCCGTCTTCCTCTTCGTAGACGTCGAGCCCGAGCGAACCGATGCGGCGACGCTTGAGGGCGGCGATGACGGCGTCCGTGTCGACTAACCCGCCGCGGCTGGTGTTGATGAGCATCACGTCGTCCTTCATCAACTCGATCGCCCGCGCGTCGATCACGTGGTGCGTCTCCTTCATCAGCGGCAGGTGCAGCGTGATGACGTCGCTCTGGCGGAACAGGTCGTCCATGTCGACGTACGTCACGCCCAGCCGCTTCATGTCGTCGTCCTGCTGCACGTCGAAGGCGACCACGTCCATGCCGAAACCGTGGAGGATTCGACACGCCGCCTGGCCGATCTTGCCGGTGCCGAGAACGCCCGCCGTCTTGCCCTTCATCTCGAACCCGACGAGTCCGTCGAGGGCGAAGTTGCCTTCACGCACGCGGTTGTAGGCCTTGTAGAGCTTGCGGTTGAGCCCGAGCATGAGCGCCACCGCGTGCTCCGCCACGCCCGCCGGCGCGTACGCCGGGACGCGGGCGACCTTGATGCCCAACTCCTTGGCCGCATCGAGGTCGACGTTGTTGTACCCGGCACATCGCATCGCCACGTACTTCGTCCCACTACCGGCCAGTTGCCTCAGCACGTCGCGATCGAGCACGTCGCTGACGAAGGCGCAGACGCCATCGAACCCGTCCGCCAGCGGCGCGGTCTCGGCCGTGAGTCGCGGCTCGAAAAAGCTCAGCTCGTGCCGCCCCGCGTTAGCGGCGTCGAGGAACTGACGGTCATACGGCTTGCTGTTGAAGACGGCCACGTTCATGCCGCGAGATTACGCACCGACGTGCAGCTTCCTCTGAGACAACAGGGCGCACATCGAGCCGCTGCTTCGCACATCGAGCCGCTGCTTCGCACATTGAGCCGCTGCTTCGCACATTGAGCCGCGGACCCACGGTCCGCCGGTCTGACGAGCTTCCTAGCAACGGGATCAACCGCCTCCCGGTAGCCGGCTTCCGCTTCGTGATCCGGTTTCCGGGAAGTGAGGCTTCCTTGTGCCGATTCAACTCGTCAGACCGGCGGACCGTGGGTCCGCGGCTCAGGGCAGTCACGAGTCGCTTCAACTCGGGTGAAAGTCCCGACCCTAGACGTCGTTTCAGCGTAGTCTGAAATGACATGAGCTACGTCCCGACTTTCGATGTCGATGCCGTCGTCCGCGGCGAAGTCCGGCTGAGTGATCAGCAGGCGATGGAGCTGTACCAGCAGGCTGACCTGACCGACCTGGGCGATCTGGCGATGCAGATCGTCGACCGCCGGCATCCGGAGGACTACCGAACTTACATCGTCGACCGCAACATCAACTACACGAACGTCTGCACCAGCAAGTGCACGTTCTGCGGCTTCCGTCGCGACCACGACGACCACGACAGCTACACCCTCACCCACGCTCAGATCGGCAAGAAGATCGAGGAGCTCCTCGCCATCGGCGGGACGCAGATCCTCATGCAGGGCGGCATGAACGACGCGCTGCCGATGGAGTTCTACATCGACTTGCTGACCTTCATCCGGCGGGAGTATCCGACGATCCACATCCACGCGTTCAGCCCGCCCGAGTTCATCGAGTTCGAGCGGTTCTGGGGCATGGATGTCCGCGAGATCCTCAAGCGGTTCGTCGATGCCGGCCTGATGACAATCCCCGGCGGCGGGGGCGAAATCTTCCCCGAACGCGTTCGCGACAAGATCGGGCACATCAAGGCCAGTGCCGACGACTGGATGCGCGTCATGCGGGTCGCGCATGAGGAGGGCGTCGGCAGTTCGTGCACGATGATGATGGGGCACATCGAGACGACGCCCGAGCGGATCGAGCACATGAACCGCCTGCGGCTGATGCAGGACTACGCCCGTGGACTGGCCGGCGAGGTCGATCTGGACGAAGCCCAGGCGGCGGCCGAGGCACACATGCCGGGCGTCTTTGCGAAGTCGCCGCGGCCGAAGACGTGGAGCGAGACGCCCGGTCGCTACGGCGCGTTCATCCACTGGCCGTTCCAGCGGGAGAACGTCCCGCTGGGCCGGGCCAAGGAGTACGACCCGACCATCCACGGCGACTTCGACGCGATGGAGCATCCCGACGTCGCCAAGGGCCGGATCGTGCGGAGTGCCGGTGCGACGGAGTACCTGCGCATGCTCGCCATCGCCCGGCTCTACTTCGACAACATCACGAACTTGCAGAGCAGCTGGGTCACGATGGGCCCGAAGGTCGGGCAGCTGGCGCTCTTCTACGGCGCCAACGACATGGGCGGGGCGATGATGGAGGAGAACGTCGTCTCGGCCGCGGGCACGACGTACGACCTGGGTGTTCGTGAGCTATGCCGTCTCATCCGCGACGCCGGCTACGTGCCCGCTCAACGCGACCAGTACTACAACGTCCTGCAGCGTTGGGACGGCGACGACGCGCCCGACCTGGTGCCCTTGGCCGACCCGCCGACGCGGAAGGTCGGCAAGCTCGACGACAAGACCTGGATCGGCGCTGCCCCGGGTCTGGATGACGTCAGCGTGCCTCAAATCACCGGCGAAGCCGACGGCCGCGACGTGAGCCGCCGGCTGCAATTGACGGTGTTGGGCGACGGGCGTTAGGTCGCGAAGAAAGCTGGCGAGACTGATGATCCGCTAAGCCACTTATTTCCGCCGCAAGAGACCGAAGCCGGCGAGTCCACAGAGCATTCCGAGCGTCGCCGGCTCGGGTACGGTGCCGACCGCCAACTGCCAGCTCCAGTCAAATTCGCTGATGCGGTTGGAGGTATTGGCACTCGCATTGAGGAAGAGGTCGATCCTATGAGTTCCCGTAGATAAGACACCGGAGCTAACGCCGGCGTTTCCGCCGCTCGGCGTGAGGTAGGCCCCGCTGAAAAACTGATTCTGGCCGGCCACGACGAACGGAATGGGTTCTGAAGATGTGAAGTCGAAGAAAATCCCGTCTGCACCTTCAGTCTCCGTATCCGTCTGGACGTTCACGAAACCGTCAACGCCCGGATCAACGACTGCTGATCCCGAAGCATCAATCGTGATAAGATATCCGATAGGTCCGGCACTATTGCTCGCAGAGAATGACTCGACCTGAAAGACGAAGCTGGTCAGTGCTCGAACCCCTCCGCCGACTGCTCCGCTGGAACTGCTGCCGCCACCAACGACCAACGTATCGCCGAAGTTGAAGGAGTCTGTGCCGCGAGAGATGACAGCTTCATTGGTGCCGATCGTGGCATTACCAAGCGAGCCGACCGCGCCATCCGTGACAACAAGATCTATGGCCTCTGCTGACGTAGCCGAGGCAGCTACGGCCAGAAAAGATGCTGCACTTGTCACTCTGATGCTACTTGATAAGATCCCCATGGTGGTGCCACCGTCACAAAGCCTGCTTCACTTGTCAAGGCTTTTATTTGCCTCCCGGAATTGACGATAGATTCACTGGCTGGCGAGATTCAAGCCAACGACGCCATGCGGTTGCGTCGGATGTGAGCCCGGCGACGTCGGCGACCTCTGCCGCCTCCGCGGCAAGCAAGGAGCGTCGCGTCGCCACGGCTGGTTCATCCGCCAACGAGTCGAACATTAAGTCGATTCCGCGAGATACATCGATGAGTGGAATCGGATCGATGGCGTCTTCATCACTTTGAGCACCGTTCGTAGCAAGCAAGAAAAACCAGGAATCGATGATCTCAAGCGTACGCCAGTGCCGAGCGGAGAATCGTTCGATCATGCGTGGTACCAGATTCGAGTACGCTGCATGTGCTTCGGCGTGACGCTTGAGACGGTGGAGCACTTTGGCCTCCTCGCTTTCGATCTCGAGGAGCAGACCCGGGAACTGCGATGCTGCCGGATCTGCCCTCAACACTGCTAGCTTCGCGAGAGCTGTCTCGAGCGCCTTCGTCGGATCGATAAGTCCATCGACTGGTTTGCCTCCCGATGCGATCGCTCGCTCTATGTGTAATTGTGCCTGATCGAAGCGAGCCTGCTCTCGCAGGAGGGCAGACTGCGCATCGTCGCCGACCTTCGCATCGATGACGGCTTGGTATAGCTCATTCGCTCGCTCGAGCTGTGCCAGCCGGTCCGGCAGCGGACGATCGCTGCCGCCGTTCTTGAGAGCGCTCGCCAGCTGGAAGCGTGCGAGGCGTAGGTTCGAGTCTGTTGGTCCGGCCGCGAGCAGCCGTCGCTCGATCATTGCCAGTTCTTCAACAGCAGCTTCTTCCCCACGCCGCCAACCTGGGATCGTCCGTGCCAGTGCCAGTTCAAGCTCGAAGGCCGTTCCGAAATTGGCGTTCTCTGTGAGATCAGCGGCTCGATTGAGGTGTTTCTCGGCGTGCTCGAGCTGCCCGAGTGCGACCAGCGCATCGCCGAAGATCTTCCGGGTCCGCGCCTCACCAGCGGGATCAAGGGCCGCATCTGCGAAAAAGGACTCCGCCGAACTGTTGAGTGTTTCAGCAAGGTTGACACGCCCATCAGTCGCCGACGGCACGAGCTCCACGTTAAGAAAGCTGCCCATCGCGTCAGCAACGCGGGCTTGCTGAGCCTCGCGGACGCGCGCACTTTCCAGCCGGCTGAAGGCGAAGCCCGAGACTGCCGCACCAATGACCAGGACAACGAACGTCGCGATCACGCCGCCGACGAGGGCCTTGTTCCGCGTAGCAAACTTCTTCGCGGTGTACCAGGGGCTCGGCGCGCGGGCGGCGATCGGCTGGTCATCGAGTGACCGGCGAAGGTCACTGGCGAAACTGGCCGCAGCGTCGTACCGCCGATCACGATGTTTTGAAGTCGCCTTAGTGAAGATTGTCTCCAGGTCGCCACGCAGGCCCGTCGAGATGGTGCTCAAGCGAGTCGGCTCGGCCTCGACGATCTTGCGGACCGCTGCGTGCACGGGCAGGCCGACGACCTCGATCGGCAGTTGGCCGGTGAGCAGTTCGAAGCCGATGACACCCAATGCATAGACGTCGCTCAGGGCGTCGACCTCCCCCACCAGCCCCGCCGCCTGCTCGGGTGACATGTAACCGATCGTGCCGATGACATCGCCCGCGGCCGTTTCACGGGTGATGCGTGTCTCCTCGGTGCTGATCAAGCGGGCGATGCCGAAGTCGAGGATTTTGGGCTGGCCGTCACCCGTGACGAGAATGTTTCCGGGCTTCAGGTCACGGTGAATAACGCCCTTCTGGTGAGCGTGCTGCACCGCTCGACAGATTGCGATCAGGATCTCGAGGCGTCGTTCCCGAGGCGGGTCGAGTCGGCCGACCCACCGGTCGAGTGTCTCCCCCTCAACGTACTCCATCACGAAGAATGGCTGCTTCGTCGCCGGGTCAATCCCCGCCTGAAACACCTTGGCTATACCGTCGTGGTTCAGGCGGGCCAGCGCCTCGATCTCCAGTTCGAATCGTCGTCGTAGGCCGGGGGCTTGAATGTCCTCGCGAATCAGTTTGAGCGCCACGCGGCGGTAAGGATGCTCCTGCTCGGCCTCCCACACCTGGCCCATGCCGCCCTGGGCGATGAGGCGAAGTCGCCGGAAGCCGGCGATGGACGCGTGCTGCTTCGACACTTGATCGCCGTGCCGCCTACGCGTCATCTCGGGCGACGCACCTTCAAGGGTCATGTCTGTCATGTCGAATTCCCCGTGCTAGACCGAATCGGCATCTTCTTGCGGCAGAACCGTCTGTCAAGGGTGTGCGTTAGCATCGGGCCGTGAGCACAAGCCGCCGAGACCCCAAACCCTGCCAGCAGTGCGGCCGCGTGATCGAGTGGCGGAAGAAGTGGGAGCGGGATTGGGCCAACGTCCGCTACTGCTCCGACGCCTGCCGCCGTGACGCCAGGCGGAAGGACCCGACGGACGCGGCGTTGGAGCGGGCGATCCTCGACCTGCTCGCCGGCCGCCAACGCGACGCCACCATCTGCCCCAGCGAGGCCGCCAAAAGGGTCCGGCCCGACGCTTGGCGAGACCTGATGGAACCCGCCCGCCGCGCCGCCCGCCGGCTGGTGGTCCGCGGCGAGATCGAGGTCACGCAGGGCGGCCGCGTCGTCGACCCGTCGACCGCGAAGGGGCCGATCCGGCTACGGCGGCGGCAAGGTCATTCTTGCTTCAACAGGTCTACCTGAACGTCGCCGTCCACTTGGAACAGCGTGATCGGACGATCTATGGCAGTCCGAGTTTCCTCCTTCAGAGCGTCACGCGACCGCTCACTTTCCCAAAGCACCGCCCGACTATGTGGCGGAAGGTCTTGTTCTTGTAGGTGAGGCTTATAGGAGTAGCCTCCCCGGATGGAACCGATGTGCAGCTTTCGATTCCAAGGATCGACCGCGACGACAACGTCGTCCACATCCATCTCGTCAAAGAAAGACCAAAGTTGCTTCGCCTGCTGCGGACGGCTGCGGCCCTCATCGGCTTCAAATGCTCGCTTGAACGATTCGAAGCCATCGAAATCCTTCAGATCCCTGTTAAAGTTCCAACTGACGCCCACTTCACCTTCAAGGAAGTGGTCGATGAGATTACCGCCGTCAGCACGGATGATCCAGGTCTTTGGCATTCCTGAATTATAGCAGCACCGTCTTCGCCCATGGGCTCCCGAAGCTTCGTGCTCCTGGCAGGGTCTTCACGATCGAACGCTATAGACCAGCCTCGTTCTTAAAGCTGGCAAGGTCTTCCTCGAGTGCCTTCAGGTCGTAGTTCAGCGAAATGTCCCGCTCGTGCAACCACTCGAAGATCGCGACCCTCTCAACAGCGACATGCAGCGCCAGACGGCCGATACTTATGGCATCGCTACGATATAGATCAATCGCAACGGCCTCGGCGACGCTTGCGGAGACGTCTGCGTATGCGTTGCGTGCATCCTCTTCGATACCATCCGGCAGGTTGATAGTCAGGCTCATGGCATCACCATCTTACGAAGCATCAGGCTAGTCGTAATCCGACTGTTGCCGCGGCGGGATCCTCGGCTCTCGTCACGCAACTCGTCGCCGCCACCGCGGTGACGCCGGTGGACCAGACCTCGCCCACGTTGTCGGGCGTGATGCCGGCGATGGCAACCGTCGGCAGCAGGTCCATCCAGGCGGCTTCTTTCGCGTAATGCAGTCCGGGCAGGATGTCCCGCGGCTTGGTCGGGCTCGGGAAGACCGGGCCGACGCCGACGTAGTCGGCGCCGGCTTGCCAAGCCGACTTCAACTGCTCGGCCCCGTGCGTGCTGACGCCGATGACCTTGTCCGGGCCGATCAGCCGGCGGACGTCGCGGACGGGCAGGTCGCCTTGGCCCACGTGGACGCCGTCGGCACCCGAGAGCATCGCGATGTCCGGGCGGTCGTTGATGATCGAAATCACGTTCCGGCTCCGGCACAAGTCGACCAGCCACGTCGCCCGCCCCAACAGCTCTCCCGCGGGCAACTCGGGTTCTCGAAGTTGCAAGCAATCTGCACCGCCGTCAATCGCCTGTTCGGCCGTCCACCGCCAGTCTCCTCGGCAGACAGATTCGGTGATGAGCACGTACACCCGCACCTTGTCGAACACGCCCCGCGGCCGACTTCGGGCGAGCAGCGACCGCTCGTGCTCGTAGAGCCGATACCGAAGCTGCTTCACCACCGCTGCCACGTGGCCGTCGAGCGTCTTCGTCACCTCCTCGATCACCCGCATCGCCTCGCCGGCCCGCTTGCCCGCGGCGACGGCGACGGCTGCCAACGACTCGCGTGTCGCCTCGCTAGTCGTCGTCATGGATGTGCCGACGTCGCCCGGCGTGTCGCGATGGGCAACGGCCTTCGTCGCCAGGTCGGCGGTCGCGCCGGCGAGGTCGTGCCGCAGCCCCTTAAGGTCGGCGGCGAGCCCGGCGTCGTTCAGGCCCAGACGCGCGTGGTCTTCCATCGTCCGCAGTGCCTCGCGGCATCGGTTGAGGTTCGCGTCGAGGATGCGGAGGGCAGCAATTTCCACAGCTGCAGGTTATGGGACGCAGGTGCCGATGCACCTGACATGCCCGCGACTGCCCACAAGACGAAGACGCCCCGCGACCTCGCCGATCGCCGAAAGACCCACCAGAAGGGCCTGGGGGCCGTCAAAAAGGCGGCGAAGTCGCAAAAGCCCGGCGTGGTGGGCCGGATCGCTCCACGCCTTTACGATGACAGAGGCGTGCCGGTAACGAACCAGATCATCCAGGGCGACTCGACCGAGCTGCTCAAGAACGGCCCCGCCGGCTGGGTCGACCTCGTCTTCGCCGACCCGCCCTTCAACATCGGCTACCTCTACGACGGCTACGAAGACCTCAAGCCCGCCGAGCAGTACGTCAAGTGGTGCAGCGAGTGGATGAAGGCCGTCCAACACGCGCTCAAAGACGACGGCAGCTTCTTCATCGCCATCGGTGACGACTATGCGGCTGAGTTGTGCGTCGAGGCCAAGAAGCTCGGCTTCACGATGCGCAACTGGATCATCTGGCACTACACCTTCGGCCAGCAGCCCAAGCACAAGTTCGCCCGCAGCCACACGCACATCCTCTACTTCACCAAGGATCCCAAGAAGTTCACCTTCAACGGCGACGACGTCCGCGTGAAGAGCGCCCGCCAGACCATCTACAACGACCCCCGCGCCAGCAAGAAGGGCAAGCTGCCCGACGATACCTGGTACCTGCGTCCGCAGGAAGCACAAGGCGAGCTCTTCGAGCCGGGCGACGATGTCTGGAACGAGTCACGCGTCTGCGGCACGTTCAAGGAGCGGGAAGGCTGGCACGGCTGTCAGATGCCGATCGCCGTGCTCGACCGCATCATCAAGGCCGCGAGTCATCCCGGAGACGTCGTGCTCGACCCGTTCAACGGCAGCGGCACGACGTGCCTGAGCGCCGCCTTGCTCGGCCGGCAGTACGTCGGGATCGAGCTCAACGAGGACTACGTCGAACTCGCCCGCAAGCGGGTCGCCCACGCGCTCGAAGGCGTCGAAGACCTCAAGGTCGCCAACGGCCCCGGCGCGACGGCCGGCACGTTCGAGTTGGCCAAGATCCTCGAGCACGTGACGGACCCGAACCGGGCCAGCAAGGTGCAAACGGACACCGACGCCCTGGGCCGGCCACGCGTGGCGCGGCGGAAGAAGTCTGCGTAGGACCCGCTATCGCCGGTCTTGGTGGTCGCTTGAACCCGCAACGTCAAGAACGAGGTTTCTCGTGTTGCTCGGGATGACCAAGTGGGCACGAACCGTGCAATCGGCTCCAGGCGATAGTCTGTTCCAGGCGATCTTGCACGAGTTTCGCGATCCACACCGGCGAGCTGAGACGGTTGATGAAACGAGAGGCGGCGACGTCAGGTTATGGACGCCGCCGCTTCTAATAATCGCCTCGTCATTCAATAGCTCAAGGCTGGTAGGTAAAGGTTCCGCCTTGTGCGAAAACTTCACTGACATCGGTGTAGCCGGGAGCACGGACGGCGGTGTAGGCCTCCGTAACGCTCACCTTCTCGACGTGGCCGTCGACGAAGAGCATGTTCATCGCACGCTCGGTCATCGACTCCCGCTTCTCAAGATCTCGATTGTGGCGGTTGGCGTCAACTTGGAAGAACGGATTGCCCGACCAGAGGCTTTCGGTGAAGTGGAAGGGGTCGGTACGATCTGCGTTGTAGTCGAAGGTTGCCGGTGCGTAAATCTGGTATCGCATGGCGTCGGCGACGAGAGCTTTCTGTGCTCCGTCGCGGCCCCAAGTCGTCATCTTGTGGTACTTGCCAGCGACGCCGGTGGTCAGCGTGGCCAACATCTCCAGATCGCCCGTTCCCCAAAAAGACGCTCCGGTCGGGTAGTACTGCATTCCGTAGCCGGTGTAGACGCGGTCTTCAAAGTCAGAGGCGCCGTACGCGGTCGAACCATCCCATTCTGGGCAGCCCCAGAAGATGCTTCGTTCACGTAGCTTCTCGATGTCTTCGATGTCGTCGATCTCATCGTTCTCGATGTACTGAGCGATAAAGTCACTCCAACGACGTTCGCCTGTTCCGAAGTCGCGGAGATCTTGTCTTGGGTTCGACGCGTCCTGGTTCGGCATGTGCCGAGCGACAGGGAACGTGTTGTCGTACGCGATGCCGTAAAGGTTGAAGCCGTTGCCTACTTCACGAAGAGAAGCGGCACACGCGGTCGCGTTGGCACTCTTGCGGGCACTCGACAGCGTCGGCAGCAGGATGCCCACCAGCAGGGCGATGATGCCGATGACGACGAGGAGCTCGACCAGCGTGAAGCCGCGGCGACGTCCGATGGGATGCAAGTAAGGCATGAGCAAATGGGTTCGGGAACTCGAATCGGGACGGAGCAAACCGTTGCTCGGCACCCGCGACCCCTTCTGGATGTGCCAGCGAGTCGATGAAGACGCCTCGGGTCACGCTTCTAGAAGGGCCAGTCTTATAGAAGCTTGTGCCGGATCATCGCACAAGTTGCAAAGCGAATCAAGGGGTAAGAAAGCAACGGACCGGCCGTTGAGCCGGTCCGAGGGGGTTCGGTGGGGTTCGGTGGGGTCGGTGACCTTCAAAAGCTACTTCCGGCGACGCAGCAGCCCCAGGCCCGCCAGCCCCAGCAGCGATGCGGAGGCCGGCTCGGGGATGGGGCTGACGTACTCCCACATGACGCCGTAACCACGCATCGAGACGAAGCCGGGCGTACCCGGGTGCGACTGGACGACGGTGTAGGTGGCGGTCGGGTTCTCGATGGCGACGGTGCCGACGAGCTCCCACAGGCCGATGGCCTTGCCGGTGTCGAGGCCGAAGTCGGCGCCGTCGGAGTCCTGGTCAACGGTGTAGACGGCGTCGCCCTGGTCGCCCGAGGCGGTGAAGGTGACGGGTTGGCTGCTGACGTTGTCCGACTGCGGGTAGGTCGCGTAGACGTTGTAGAAGCCGGCCGTGCCGCCGACGAGGCCGGTGGCGGTCAGGGGCGCGGGATCCCAGAAGCTGTTGAGAACGGTGCCGGGCGTGAAGACGGTGTTGTCCGCGTCGACGGCGGGGGTGAAGCTGAAGGTGTACTCGTCGGAGGTGCCGTTGCCGCCGAAGATGGAATCGCCGCCGGGGGTGGTGCCGGGGGCACTGACGCCGGACGACGAGGAGGAAGCCACGGAGCCGCCGGGGCCGGTGTAGGCGTAGTTGCCGGGGGCTTTAGCGGCATTAGCTTCGACGATGAAGGCCGCCTGGGCTGAGGCGGCGAGCGAAGCGACAGCGGCCGCAGCCGCGAGGGTGGTCAGTTTGTGCATTGTGTCTCCCGAAGGTGGTGGACTAGAACGAAACCCGGCTGGGGCACTCCCAGAGGCAGAACGCGTTGCTCGAGTACCCACGGGCACGCGCTCGGCGTCATCGGTATTCTATAACCATTTCGTCAAGGTGCAAATGAAGCGGTATCGCTGTTGCAACAGCTAAAGCGGGAGCCGTCTGGCTCTCACTCACTTATCGAATGAACGGTGCACCTTTGGGGGAGCGGGGGAGGGAGCGGGGGAGCGGCGGAGCTTGCTCCGCAATTCGGAAGTGTCTGCACCCTCTATTGCGGAGCAAGCTTCGCCGCTCCGGCAGAAGTCGCGTCAGTCCGGGTTCGCCAGCGGCTGTCGCTCCCTTGCATGCGACGGCTTGGGAGCTCGCAAGCGGCAAAGGGTCGGTCCGCGGCTTGAAGCTTCGTGCACCGATCAAGGCCCGTCATCCTGCGCGAGCGGAGCGGGTCCACAGGACTCAATAGAGAAGGAACGGTTCCCGAGCGATGCGGAAGGCCAGGGCTTCCGCTCGCTCCTGTTGGAGCCGTTGCTCCAGGCCGTTGCCGCTCATCATCGCCTCGCGAATCGCGGTACTGCCGGTCACTTTGTCGAACATCGCATGGCGATTCTCTGCCGCGGCGAACACGGCGGCGCTGCCGACGGCCTCGAGGATGCGGAAGTTGATCTCGTACAGATTCGCCTCCGTCGTCGGGTCCACGACCAGTTGCACGCCCATGCACAGCTCGCCCTGGTGCGTCGCGTAGTAAGGCCGGAAGTAGACCGGGACGAACGTCAGGCCGTAGGTGCCGATCTGCTCGTTGAGCGTTGCGGCGAGTTCTTCGGCCTGGATGTCGGGGTCGCCGACGATCTCGAACGGCAGCGTGTAGCCGACGCCGTTGGAGATCTGCCCGAGTTCGCCCAGAATGCCGGTGGCGGCGTAGCCCCAGCAGCTGCTGGCGTGGGGGATGTGCGGACTGGTCGGCACCCACTTGAGACCCGTGTCGCTCCACATCGTGTCACGCGTCCAGCCGTCCATCTTCACGACGCTCAGCCCGTCCCAGTCGGGGGCGTTGCGACTGGCGATAAGCTGCGCCAGCTCGCCGGTCGTCATGCCGTGGACATACGGGATGTTGATGGCGCTGACGAAGCTTTCCTGCTCCGGATCGACCAGGCCGCCTTCGATGCGGTTGCCGCCGATGGGGTTGGGGCGATCGAGGACGACGAGCGGCTTGTCCGCCGCCGCCATGCCGTCGATGACGGCTTCGAGGGTGCTGATGTAGGTGTACGACCGGCTGCCGATGTCCTGCAGGTCGTAGAGCATGACGTCGATCGGCTCGAGCATCTCGGGTGTCGGCTGACGCGTGGCGCCGTAGAGCGAGTAGATCGGCAAGCCGGTGCGGCGATCGGTTTGGTTGTCGACCTGGTCGCCCGCGTAGATGTCGCCGAAGACGCCGTGCTCCGGGCCGTAGAGCGCGACGAGGTTGACGCCCTTGGCCCGCAGCACGTCGGCCGTGTGCTGCAGATCACCGGTCCGGCTGGCGGCGTGCGCGACGAGCCCGACGCGTCGGCCTTCGAGCGATGCGAAGCCCTTCTCGGCCAAGACGTCGATGCCCAGCTTCGTCTGGCCCCACGCCGGCGATGCGAGACAGATGAACACGAGGAACACGAGGCACGCGACGAAGCGGATTGGGCAGGGCATCAGGCCATCATCCGGCGGATCGGGCAAGATGCAATGGCCGACAGATGGAACGTGCGTGGCCTTCGCCGGTTGTCGCTTGCGTCGCCACCGGCGAGGGTGTCCTCATGCCGCAGTACACGCACCCTGTTTATCGCCGTTTGGCGCTTGTGTTCGACTTCGACAAGACGCTTGCCGGCGACAGCTTCGATGCAGTGCTCGACCTGCTCGGCGAGAGTCGTGACGACTTTGTGGAGCACCGCCGCACGCCGAAGATCAAGGACGGATGGGACCCGGTGGCCGCGCGGTTCCAGTCGCTCGTCGAGCTGTCGCAGGAGCGTCGGCGTGAGGGAAAGGAGCCCGTGACGGCTCGGACGCTAAAGGAGGCGGGCCGGGTGCTCGAGGTGTTCGACGGCGTGCCGGAGATGTTCGGCCGACTGCGTGACGCGGCGGCGGAGGTGATGGACGGGCTGGGCGAGGTGACGGTGGAGTTCCACATCCTTTCGAGCGGGTTGGCGGAGATCATCCGGGGCACGTCGATCTACGACGAATTCGATTCCGTCGCCGCCGGCGAATTTGCGACAGACGACGACGGGGCCATCAAGGCGGCGAAGCGGATTATCAGCCACGTCGAGAAGACGCGTTACTGCCACGCGATCGCCCGCGGCGACACGCCGATCGAGGACGTCGCGACGCGTCCGGTTGACTTGCACACGCGGCTGCCGGAGGAAGAGACGCACGTGCCGCTGACGCAGATGGTCTACTGCGGCGACGGTGCCAGCGACGTGCCGGTCTTCAGCTTGATGAACCGTGACGGCGGCATCGGGCTCGGTGTCAAGCCGGGCGACGGCGACTGGTCGGCCGGCGATGACATGGCGAAGGGCCGACGCGTCCTCAACCTCGCCAAGCCCGACTAGCGCCCGGACGGCGAGATGCTGCTCAGCCTCACGCACGCGACCAAGTCGATCTGCCACCGCATCGCCTTGGCCGCGATGAGCGAGGCGTGATCGGTCGTCGACGCGGCTACTTCAGCGGGTCGTGGCCCCAGTTCTTGAGGCTGTGGGTCCAGGTCATGTCCTCCAGCTCGCCGTCCGACTTGTCGGGCCGCTGCTTGGAGTGGCGGTTGATGTAGCCGACGACCTTCTTCATGTCGCCGTAGTCGTCGTCGTCGAGGTCGGCCTTCTTCTTGTCGCGGATCTTGAGGATCTTGCGGCCCATCATGTGACCCGTCGACTCGCCGCCTTCTTCCTGATGACGGCCGGCTTCCTTGGACTCATCGGTCTCGAGCCATTCGTCGAGCTCCTTGGGCGTCATGTTGACCTTGTCGTTGAACTCGTGGTAGACGTCGTCGCGCTCGTCCTCGGGAACGTTGGGGCTTTTTTCGGCCATGCATACCAATCGTGCAACCGATGTGCCGCGCCCCGTTCAAACGTCGTGACATCCCAGGCCCCGTCACCGGCCCAGGCCCCGTCACCGGCCCAGGCCCCGTCACCGGCGACGCTGGATCAGCATCCCGCCGATCGCGAAGCCAACGACCGCCGCCATCGGCTCCGGAACGACCGTCGCGTACCACGCATCGAGCACGGCGACGTCGGCCGACGTGCCGAAGTTGTTGCGGAGGATCGTGAAGTCGGCCAGATCCACCACGCCGTTGGCGTCGAAGTCGGCGTCCTGGAAGCGGACGTCGTCGTCCCGGCCGAAGTTGTTGCGAAGGACGGTGAAGTCTTCGAGGTCGACGACGAGGTCGTACGTCGCGTCGCCGGCCAGGGTGTCGAAGTCGAGCCGCGTGAGGTTGCCGTCGAAGGTCGTGACGTACAGCTCGCCGTCGGCGTCTTCGCCGAAGGAGCTGAGCTGGAACTGCGGGGCACCGCCGGGAAAGACAAGGCCCGTGATGTCTTCGAAGGTGAGGTCGAGGTCTTCGAGATTGTTGAAGTCGGCGGCGGTATCGAGCGCCTCGGTGCCGGCGAGGTCGAGGGCGAAGACGCGGCCGGAGACGAAGTCGCCGAAGATGTACTGGCCGAAGAGGTTCGGGCCTAGGTCGTCGCCGCGATAGACGTAGCCGCCGGTGACGCTGCGTCCGAGAATGGGCCGCTCGCCGGTGCCGGGCGTGCCGAGGTCGGCGGATTCTTCGTTGTGGGCGTAGTCGAAGATCGGGTCGATGTTGCCCGTCGGCTTGGGCCCGCCGACATTGCCGGTGGGCGTGGCGATGTACCCTTCGCGAAGCCGCCAGCCGAAGTTGTAGCCGAGCTGGCCGTCGGGCATGAGGTTGATTTCTTCGCGTCGATTCTGGCCGACGTCGCCGACATAGAAGTCGCCCGTGTCGCGGTCGAAGCTGGCGCGGAAGCCGTTGCGAAGGCCGAAGGCGGCGATCGTGTCGTCACGGTTCGGGTCGTTCACGAACGGGTTGTCGCTCGGGACGGTGAAGGTGCGATTGAAGTCGGTGCCCCCCACGTCGACGCGGAGCAGGGCACCGAGGCGGTTGCTCGGATCCTGGCCGTTACCGATGCCGAGCGTGTGCCCCGGCTCGTTGTCATCACCCCCGCCGCCGTCGCCGATGGAGACGTACAGGTTGTCGCCGTCGGTCGGGCTGAAGCCGATCCACCCGCCGTTGTGGTTGCTCTGCGGCTGGCCGACCTGGAGGACGACCTGGCCGTTGGGATCGGCGACGAGCGGCGTGCCGGACCGCTGGTGCCGGGCGACGACGCTGGTGCCGCTGGTGTTGGTGTAGTGGACGTAGAACTCGCCGCTGGTGTCGTAGTCGGGCGCGAATGCGAGGCCGAGCAGGCCACGCTCGCTGTTGGTGCTGACGGAGGTTGAGAGGTCGAGAAACGTGCCGAGCGACTGGCCGGTGTCGGCGTCGACGGTCTTGATGCGTCCGCCTTTTTCCACGACGTAGAGGACCGAGCTGTCCGTCGGCGTCGACGTGACGAACAGCGGCTGACTGAAGCCTCCGGCAAGGGTCTCGCCGGTTAGTTGGGCCGAGACACCGGCAACGGGCAACACGGCAGCGGCCAGGGCGAGCGGGGCGAGGTGCTTCATCGCTGCAAGGTACCGCGATCCGGTGCCATCCCGCATCACCCAAACCGGCCAAATCTCACGTCGGCTCACACGCCGCCGGTGACGATCAGCTGCTCGCCGAACTGGTTGCGGAGCAGGGTGAAGTCGGCGAGGTTGACGACGCCGTCGAAGTTGAAGTCGCCATCGGTGGGGCTGTCGAACATGCTGCCGAAGTTGTTGCGGACGATGGTGAAGTCCGCCAAATCGACTATCCCGTCGCCGTTGGCGTCGGCGGTCAGGCTGACGAAGGAGAAGAACCCTGACGCGATCCCGTCATGGGCCACGTCGTCGCTGGCGTCGCGGCTGACGGTCACCGACCAGACGCCGTCCGGCAGCACGCCAGCGACACCGCTCATCGGGTTGACGATGCCGCCCGTGATGGTGACCACGGC
This sequence comes from uncultured Tepidisphaerales bacterium, assembly GCA_964388485.1. Taxonomy (GTDB): domain Bacteria; phylum Planctomycetota; class Phycisphaerae; order Tepidisphaerales; family Tepidisphaeraceae; genus JBCDKH01. Next base: position 146,719 of record CAYMAS010000003.1, read on the forward strand.
CTGACGCGTGGCGGCGTCGTAGCTGACGGTGTAGTCGCCCGGGTTGAGCGTCATCGTGCCGTCGGTCTTGGCGATGACGAGGTCGCTCGCGTCGAGGGTGGTGACGTCCTCGCTGAACGTGAGAGTAATGGTGTTGGGGCTGGTCTCGTACCCGAAGCTGCCGAGGGAGAGGACGGCGTCGCTGAAGGTGCCGGTGGCGAGGTTGTAGTAGCTGCCGCTGGGCGTGGTTTCGAGTCGCATGGGCCGGACCATGTAGACGAACTGATCCCCGCCGGCTGGGTCGGTGAAGCTGGTGCCGGCCACGAGGTCGGTGTTGAGCCGGGCGAAGTCGCCGTCGAGGCTGTTAGCCCGGTAGACGTGGTAGCCGAGAACGCCGCTTGCAGGCGAGGCGGTCCAGGAGACTTCGACGGCATCCGAATCACGCTGAGCGTCGGCACGGACATTCGAGGCGGGCTCAAAGTAGTGGAGGCGGAGCGTGGGGTCGCCCAGCAGTGCTGTTTGAGTATCACGGCTATAGCCGCCATTGCCGCTGCCTGTGGATGGGTAGAGGGCAGTAGTACCTTGGTTCTGCGTCAAGATGGTGCTGTTGCCGAGCGTCCCGCCGAGGCCCATCGGGTGGAAGAACCAGTCCGGACGGCTGCCCCAGGTGACGGCAAGACCAAGTCCATCCGGGTCGGCTATGGGTCCCCGCAACACCCACGGCTTGTCCCAGTCGCCCGCGTAGCTGCCGAAGAGCATGTTGAAGACGCCCTGATGCGGCCCGCGGTCTCCGTAGGCATAGTCCGCTATGTGAATAGTGTCACTAATCGTCGCTCGCGTGCCGATACCGCTGCCGTAGGCAAACAGCCATGTGTCATTGGTCAGACTCGGGCCTGTGTAGTCGGGCTGAGATCTGGTGTCGAACTCGCCCTCGATGATGTTCTCACGACCTACGAGCGGAGCGAGCCGGAGTGCGTTATTCTCGTCAGAAGAGGAGCCGAAGTTGTCGTCTACCAACGCCTGCTCCTTGACGCTCCACTGCCCGGATCGGAATTCGTGGTTCTTCGTCAGGTAGCGCTTCAGGAGCGTCGTCTCCTTGTCGAGGCCGCTCGTGGAGTTGCTGGTGAAGTAAGCGAGGTTGTGCAGGTCGACCCGACCGATAGCGATGTCGACGTCGACGCCATCAGGCAGTTCGTCCTGATCGAACTTGCCGTCTCCAGGAATGTTGCTGTTCTCGGGATAGTCAAGGTTGATGCGGTCCCGCAGGGTGTCAGTCCAGACAGACTCATCATCCATGACACCGTAGTAGATGTCCGCTGGCCAAGCACCACGATGATCTGGTGGAGCGGAGGATGTATGGCCATCGTCAGCATCGTCCCCAGAATATGGAACAGGAACATGCCCGATCAGCAGCACGCTCTTCAAGGTGTCAGGATCAGCGTCGTAGACGCTCCGGATTACGTTTTTCGTGGAACTGACGGCATTTTTCCAGTCGTTTAACCTCGAATTGTCTGCTGTACGAGGCACATCAACCCGCGGGACGAGACGTTGTTCGACCATGTAACCATCCGCAATAAGATCCGCCCGCAGCCTCGCGAGTTCGGGAAGAATTGTGACGGATCGACTGCTGTCGACCTGAGTCTCATCGACCACAAGCAGAATCCGATCTCGCTCCTCGACGGCGGGTAGGTCGACGCCGACGATCGCATAAGCGTTTGAACTGCCGGAGGAGGTAGAGACACGGTAGTCGGTCTCTATTCCGGTCGTAGCAGAGATGGAGTAGCTGTAGCTGGGAGGCGGTGGCGAGACGGCAGGTACGGTGGCAACGGGTTGCTAAAGGTCCGACCCCGCGCCGTCAACTGGTTTCGACCAGACGTGGTATGCCGAAGGCTGAGACGGGAGCGGAGCCTAATCGAGGAACGCGCTAGTCGCATCTAACGAGATATCGAGCCGAATGGCCGCATTTGTCGAGACAACATCGCCACCTGACAGCAGACGACGTCCTTCGAGCCTTTCGATGTGAGTTGAGGAACCTATTTTTCGTCGCCGACGACATGCCAACAGGGCAGAAGCCGTGGCTACAAACCCGGCCGTCGAGGGCTCTGGTACGATCGCCGCAGCGTCAACTCCAACAAGAACCCCTTCACGAGACGCCGTCTCCACACCGCCGCTGGCTAGAACGACCGAATTGGTGACGATGTACGCCAGATCGATCTGTGTGATGTTCGCCGAGGCCGGCAGGTGAAGCACCACCTGCATGCTGTGGGCCACATCGAACTCTATTGGCACGAACGTGTCGACCGGGTCGGCATAGCCCACGCTCGGCGTGCTAGCCACCGGGCTGAACGGCACGCGGCTCTGGAAACCGCCGAACTGCTCGGAAAACGTCTCGAGCAACAACTGCACGTCCGCCTCCGGCGGCAGGGGCAGGAAGTGGCTGTCGAAGTTCAGGTCCGTCAGCGTCAAGTTGTCCGCCGCCAGCGGGCCGGGGCTCGGCTGCGTGTAGTTGCCGCTGGCCGTCGGATCCGTCCAACGCTGGTGGATGTCCCCGAAGATCCGCGTCTGACCGGGGAAGATGCCCTGATCTTCGAACTCGACGGTCGTGATCGGGTCGTCCGGGCTCGTGATGCGCAGGATGAACCCGCGGAACCCGTCCATCCGCGTCGTGCCGTCCGTCGGCACGCCGACGTCGATGAACTCCGCCATCGGCACAGCATGAGCCGAGCCCACTAGGGCGAGTGAGGCGAAGAACCCGACTACCGCGTGTCTGATGTTGGTCATGAGTCTTCCACTGAGGAACACTCACCAGACTACCCGATTTCTCACCTTCTACAATCACCCTCCCCTACCTTCTGCCCGTGCTCCACCGCGACAAACCCGCGACCTCGCCCGCGGCGGGCGTGGCGATGGGGATGGGGGCGCACCTCGTCTGGGGCCTCTTCCCGCTCTACTTTCTGCTCGTCGAGCACGTCGCGCCGACGTCGATCCTCGCGTGGCGGGTCCTGCACGCAGCGATCGCGATGGCGGTGATGGCGAGCGTCGTCGGCCTCTGGCCGAAGATCGCCGCAGCCGTTCGCGACCGGCGGACGCTCGTGACGCTGCTCGGCTCGGCGGCGCTGGTGGGCCTCAACTGGCTCATCTTCATCTACGCGGTGCTCAACGGCAGAGCCCTTGAAGCCGCGTTGGGCTACTTCATCACGCCGCTCTTCATCGTCTTTCTGGGCATTGTGTTCCTCGGCGAGCGGCCGCGGCCGGTGCAGCTGATCTGCATCGGGCTCGCCGTCGTCGGCGTCGTGATCAAGACGTGGCTTACCGGCACGCTGCCTTGGGTCGCCCTCGCCTTGCCGCTGACCTTCGGCTTCTACTCGCTGTTGCGGAAGGTCACGACGGCCCCGTCGCAAGTGGCGATGACGGTCGAGACGTTCGTGCTCATGCCGCTCGGGACCATCTATCTGATGATCGGCCTGTCGCTGGGCCGCGAGCCGACCGACGTGCCGACGCTCGGCTGGCTCGCGCTCAGCGGACTGCTGACGGTCACGCCGCTCCTGCTCTTCGGCGGAGCGGCGACGCGGCTGACGATGACGACGCTGGGCTTCATCCAGTACCTGGGCCCGACGTGCCAGATGATCCTCGCCGCCACCGTCCTGGGCGAGACGATCGAGCCCGGCGACTGGTGGGCGTTCGGCTTGATTTGGTCGGCACTGCTGCTCTTCAGCCTCGACGCCGCTCGTCGGCACCGCTCAGCTCGCGTCGCGCAGCCGTGACGGTCGTAGGACGTTCGGTCGGTGCATTGGAAGCGACTCGGTCGGCGTCGGCGGCGATGCCATGAACGTCTTGCTCCAGCGGAACTCGAAGTCGCTCAACCAATGGCCGCGAATGCGTTTTTCCAGCGGGCTTTGCAGGTGGTTCTCGGTCTGCCGCATCCATAGCAACGCGAGGCCGGCGGCGTATTGGGCGGGGGTGACGACGCGACTCTTCCTCGCCGCGTGCCAGAGTTGGGCGGCGCGGCAGCGTTTGCCGTGGTCGACGAGCGACTCGGCGAGGTTCAGGTGCAAGCCCGCCAGTCGGTTCCACGCGGACGTGCCGACGTGGCCGTGCTGCCGCATCAACGTCGCCCATCGCCGCAGCACCGGCCGCCGCCGCAGAATGTGGCCCACCGATGTCGCCTGGCAGCCGAAGCGCGGATGCTCGCCCGCCGGCAACGCCTCGGCGTGGCGGTAGTGGTAGTCGGGGTGCAGGTTGACGAGGTACGGCACGCGTGCGGCCAAGGCGCGGACGTGCAGATCGACATCCTGCCAACTCGGCAATGTCTCGTCCCAGCCGCCGAGTTGTCGGACCACCTCGCTTCGCCACAACGGGCCGCTGGTCTGCCACGGGTAGTCGAGAGTCAGGAACCGGTCCAGGTCCGGCTCCGGGTAGGCCCAGTTGAAGCGTCGATCCGAGTCGAACGGCCGCTTCGTGAAGAGACGTGCACCCGAGACGACGAAGCCGAGCTGTGGGTCGGCTTCGAGGCGATCGAGCCGGCCGATCAGACAGCCGGGGTCGAGCAGGTCGTCGCTGTCGAGAAACAGGGCGTAGTCGCCGCGGGCGGCTTCGAGGCCGACGTTTCTCGCCGCCGCGGCACCGCGTCGATCAGCGGGTGACGGGATCAGGCGGATTCGCTCATCGGTCGCACACGCCTGGGCCTGCTGAGTCCGGTGCGGGTCCTGCGAATGGTCGTCGACGACAACGGCTTCCCAATGCCGATGCGACTGCGACACCAGCGACGCCAGCGTCTGCCGCAACAGCCGCGGACGGTTGTGAACCGGAAGGATGATCGAGACGAGCGAACCGATGCTTCTTGTGTCGGCACTTGAGCGTTGCCGCTGGACCGGAATTCGTCTGCACCGGCTGGAGCGACTTGCGCAGAGAGCCCGCCTCCGTCATCGCTCGCCTCTCGTGCAGCACGAAGCGGCGGCTGGTAGGGTCCTGTGGCCATGGAGGTCATCGACTACGTCGTCGTCGGCACGTATCTGCTGTCACTCATCGTCATTGGTGCCGTGCTGACGCGGCGGGCGGGGCGGAGCGGCGACGAGTACTTCCTCGCCGGTCGCAAAACGCCCTGGTGGGCGTTGGGTGCCAGCGGCATGAGCAGCAACCTCGACGTCGCCGGCACCGTGGCGATCATCGCGCTCGTCTACCAGTTCGGGATCCAGGGCTTCTTCATCGAGATGCGGGGCGGCGTCGTGTTGCCGATCGCGGTGTGGCTCGCGTTCATGGGCAAATGGCACCGCCGCAGCCAGGTGACGACGACCGCCCAGTGGATGCAGCTTCGCTTCGGCGACGGCCTGGCGGGGCGACTGGCGCGATACACGGCGGCGTTGACGTACCTCGTCATCACGGTGCTGATGGTGACGTTCTTCCTCACCGGTGCCGCCGAGTTCGTCGCCGCATTCGTGGAGGATGTTTCGCCGACGACGGCGGCGGTGGTGTTGGCGGTAATTGCGTTGACGTACACGCTGGCGAGCGGGTTGTACGGAGTGATCTGGACGGACGTCTTCCAGGCGGGGCTCATCGGCGGGTTTGCGATTTACGTGGCGGTGCGGGCGTTCGGCGTGGTGCCGGAGATCACGCCCGAGCAGTGGCCCGGCATGGCGAGCAACAGCGCGTGGCCGCAGATGACGCTCGACGGCAGCGACTACGGCAACCTGTTCTGGCTCGCGTTGCTCTTCTTCGCCGCCAAGGGCATCCTCGAAGGCCTTGGCGGCTCCGGCGGCAGCGCGTACATGGCCCAGCGCTACTACGCCGCCGCGAGCGATGAGGACACCGTCAAGCTCTCGATGCTCTGGGCGGTCCTCTTTACCTTCCGCTGGCCGATGGTCGTCGGCTTCGCGATTCTCGCCATCCACAGCGGCATCGGCGAGGAGGATCCCGAAGCGATCCTGAGCGGCCTGCTGCTGAGCGACCTCTTCCCGGCCGGCATCCGCGGGCTGGCCGTCGCGGCGTTGTTGGCGGCGAGCATGAGCACGTTCGACTCCACCATCAACGCCGGGGCCAGCTACGTCGTCAAGGACCTGTGGAATCCGTTGACGGGTCGCGTCGGACCCAAGACGGAGGTCCGCGTCGGCTACGCCGCCAGCGCTTTGATCGTGGCGGTCGGTCTCGTCATCACGCTCTCGATGCTCGCCATCGGCGCGGGCGTGTTGGACATCTGGATCGGGATCGTGGTGGCGTTTTTCCCGGGTTTTCTGGTGCCGTTCGCGTTGCGTTGGTTCTGGAGTCGGTTCAACGGCTACGGCTTTGCGGCGGGCGTGTTGGCGGGCTTTGCGACGAGTCTTCTGGTCTGGATCAATGGCCAGTTCGGCTGGGTGATGCTCGGCGGTGTGCAGGAGCCGGTGCAGATCGCGTTGCTGCTTCTGGTGAGCGGCGTCGTGTCTGTTGCGGTGACGCTGTCGACGACGCAGACGGACGCGACGACGCTGCGTCGGTTCTTCGACCAGATTCGCCCGTGGGGCTTGTGGCCTCGCGGCTGGAAGACCGCCACCAGCCGCCGCGAAGCCACCGCCGACCAGTTCCGCCTGGCGGTGGCGCTCGTGTGGCAGGTGACGATGTTTTTGGTGCCGATGCTGCTGGTGCTCCGGGAGTGGACGCAGATGGCAGGCGCGGGCACGGTGTGGCTGATCGCGTCGCTCTACCTCTGGCTCGACCTGCGTCGAACCTCAACGTTGAAGAGTTGACCGGAGCGGCGTCGCTTGCGACGCGGTACCGTGCTCCCATGCCACGCCAGACCCTCGCTTGGCACTTCATCTTCGGCTTTTACGGGTTCTGGCTCCCGAATGATCCTCGTGGCAGCGGTTCGAGCTTCGTCCGAAATCGTCAACTCTTGCGTGCGGGCGGCGGCGGCACCAAGCATCTCGCGGATGGAGAACGCTCCGTCGCCCACCGAACCGTCAGTCGAGCCTGGCGACAGAACACGCAGGCGGTGCTGAAGGAGAAGCCGGTGGTGCTCGATGGTGCTCAGGCTCGTGCGGTCGCTCGCGGTCTGGATGCTGCAAAACGCGAGGGCAACTACCGAGTTTGGCGTTGTGCTGTCCTGCCGACGCACGTCCATCTGCTCATGGCACCTGCCGACGATCGTTCCTGTGGCAAGGCGGCGGGGCATCTCAAGGCTCGCGTCACGCAGACGATGCGGTCGGAGAGATTGCATCCGTTTCTTGATGCGGAATGCGACATCACGAACCCGCTGTGGGCAAGGCGGTTTCGGTGTCGTTGGGTGACAGAGCGGCACTGGCTCGCCGGGGCGTTGCGGTATGTCGGGAACAACCCGGTGAAAGCGGGGCTTCCGCGGCAGCGCTGGTGGTTCGAAGAGAGGTGTGTGCTTTTGGAGGGTTGACGGAAGCGCGTCGCAAGCGACGCCGCTCCGGAGGCATCAGCATGGAGCGGCATCGCTTGCGATGCGATGCGATGAGAAGCGTCCTCCAATGAAAAGAAGCCACTCCAGGTCGGAGCGGCTTCAGTACCCAGGACTGGATTCGAACCAGCACGTCCGTTTAAGTGGACACTACCACCTCAAGGTAGCGCGTCTGCCAATTCCGCCACCTGGGCAACGGGTCCGATGCGTCAGCAACGGGCGGGCACTCTAGCACCAGCCGTCGGCGGCGTCGACTGAGACGCGACGACCGAGAATCCATCGGCATGCAGTTCATCCGCCAACGGCTTATGCTCCGGTCATGGACGGTCCTGCGGCTTCAATCTCACCACGAAGCACCTTGCCAATCTCACCCCGAAGCACCCTGCCCCGCGACGCCGATGCCAAAGGTGCGGCCGTCGGACGCCGCGGCCCGACCGTCGACAGCGTCGCCCGATCCGCCCTCTTCTTTGAAGTAGGCTGGGAAGTCTGCTGGCAACTCGGCGGCATCTACACCGTCCTTCGCACCAAAGCCCGCGCCATGCAGGAACGCTGGGGTGATCGCTATGCCCTCATCGGCCCGTATGACCCGGCGACGGTGGCGGGGGAGTTCGAAGAGGACCGGCCCGACGGCGTCTTCCGTGACATCATCGATACCGCCCGTCGCTACGGCGTCGATGCCAAGCACGGCCGATGGCTCGTTCCCGGTCGCCCCCGCACCATTTTGCTCGACTATCGGCAACGCTTCGATCGGCTGCACGAGGACAAGTACTTCCTCGCCGCCGACCACGGCATCGACACCGAGCCGAACGACACGGAGGTCAATCAGGTCATCAGCTTCGGCTTCTGCGTGACCGAGTTTCTCGCCGCCGCCGCAGAGGTGAACCAGGGGCTGGGCCGTGCGACGATGGCGCACTTTCACGAGTGGATGGCCGGCGTGGCTTTGCCGCGGATCGCTCACCGCAAGCTGCCGATTCAGACGGTCTTCACGACCCACGCGACGCTGCTGGGGCGTTATCTGGCGGGCGATGATCCCAAGTTCTACGACCATCTGCCCTTCTACGACGCGGACAAGGAGGCCGACAAATACACCATCGGCCCGCGGCACCGCATCGAAAAGGCCGCCGCGCACTCGGCCACGGTCTTCACCACCGTCAGCGAAGTGACCGACCGCGAAGCCGAGCACCTCTTGGGCCGGCGGGCGGATGAGATCCTGCCCAACGGCCTGGACCTCGAGCGGTTCGACGCGCCGCACGAGTTCCACCACCTCCACGACCTTTACAAGCAGGAGATCCACAACTTCGTCCGCGGGCACTTCTTCCCGAGCGAGCCGTTCGACCTCGACCGCACGCTCTACCTCTTCACGAGCGGCCGGTACGAGTACAAGAACAAGGGCCTGGACCTTTTCATTGAAGGCCTGTGGCGGCTCAATCAGAAGCTGCGTTGGGCTCGCGACGTCGACGGCGAGAACGTGCCGACGATCGTCGCCTTCATCATCACGCGGGCCCCGGTTCGCAATGTGAACGTCGAGACGCTGGCCAACCAGGCACAGCTTGACGAGCTGCGGCGAACGTGCGACGAGGTGCTCGAAGGCATCAGCGAGCGGCTCTACGAGTCAGCCAGTCGCGGCCTGATGGCCAGGCGCGGCGACCTCATCGACGAGGACGCGGAAATCAAGCTCAAGCGTGCGATCAACGCTGCCCGCGTCAGTCGGTTCCCGTCGGTCGTCACGCACGACCTGATCGACGACGCGGGCGACCCGATCCTCCAACACCTGCGGCACCGCGGCCTCATCAACGATCGGGCGGACCCGGTGAAGGTCGTTTTTCACCCGCAGTTTCTTTCGAGCACGAGCCCGCTCATCAGCCTCGACTACGGCCAGTTCGTCCGCGGCTGCCACGTGGGCGTCTTCCCGAGTTACTACGAACCGTGGGGATACACCCCGATGGAGGCGATGGCCAGCGGGTTGCCGAGCGTGACGACGGATTTATCCGGCTTCGGCAGCTACGCGCTCAATCGCGATGACCTGGTCAACACTCGAGCCCACGTCATTGACGTGCCGCCCGTGAAGGTGCTCGAGCGGTCGCGTCAGTCGTTCGGCGAGAGCGTCGAGGAGTTGGCGGACTACTTGTTCAACTTCTCGAAGTTCAACCGCCGCCAGCGAATCACGGTGCGGAACAAGGTCGAGGCCCAGAGCTCCCAGTTCGATTGGTCCCAGCTGGCAAGCCACTACCACGTCGCCCACGACCGGGCCTTGGGCCACCTCACCGGCGACGCCCCGCGACGCGGCTCGGTGGACGTGGTGCGGGTGTAGAACGACTTGCACTGGCTCTGCTCGCGTTCCCCCTCCGTCATCCCGAGCGCAGCGGCTGTCTTGGAAGTCAAGCGGTTGGTGTCGGTT